>NZ_JBVKAU010000017.1:0-188380 GCF_055657525.1 Streptomyces sp. NPDC107522
TGGTGGGTGCGCCGCCCGACCTGGGGGTGGAGGTACTGGCGGCCGGTGTGGGCGCCGTACTGGACACGCACGCGGTGTTGCGGGCGCGGGTGGGCCCGGGGGCCACCCTGGTGGTGGGCGAGCCCGGCTCAGTGGATCCGCGGGCACTGGTCGTGCGCGCGGACGCAAGGGATGCGTCGACCGGTGATCTGGACGAGATTGCAGGTCAGGCCGCACGCGAGGCGGTGCGGCGGCTGGATCCTTCGGCCGGGGTGATGGTGCAGGCGGTGTGGGTGGACGCCGGGCCTTCCCGCGTGGGCCGGTTGGTGCTGGTCGGACACCACCTGGTCGTCGACGGAGTGTCTTGGCGGATCCTGCTGCCGGACCTGCAGGCCGCCTGCGAGGCCGTAGCCGCGGGCCGGAAGCCCGAACTCGACCCCGTAGCAACGTCGTTCAAGCAGTGGGCCGACCTCCTGACCGAGCAGGCCGCCCAGGACAGCCGAGTCGCGGAGTCGGACGCCTGGGCAGAACTGTCGCGGGTCCCCGATGTCCTGCTGGGTGAGCGGGAGTTGGACCCGGCGGTGGACACGGCCGGGACCATGACGCACCGGTCGTGGACCGTCCCCGCGCAGGACGCGGCCCGGTTGGTGAATGCGGCGCCGGCGCTCTTCCACTGCGGTGTGCACGAGGTGCTGCTGGCGGGACTGGCCGGAGCACTGGCGTGCCGGCGGCCGGAGACGGCGGGCGGCGTCCTGGTCGACGTGGAGGGGCACGGCCGTGAGCCTGTCGCCGGTACGGATCTGTCGCGCACGGTCGGCTGGTTCACCAGCAGCCGTCCGGTGCGGTTGGACGTCACCGGCGTGGATCTGGACGAGGTTCTGGAGGGTGGCGCGGCAGCCGGCCTGCTGCTGAAGGCGGTCAAGGAGCAGGTGCGGTCGGTGCCCGGGGGCGACGGCTTGGGGTATGGGCTGCTGCGGTACCTCAACCCGCAGACGAGTACGGTCCTGTCCGAACTCCCCGCCGCGCAGATCGGCTTCAACTACCTGGGCCGCTTCACCACGGGCGCCTCCACCGAGGAGGTGACCCCCTGGCAGCTGAGCGGGCAGACCGCGATCGGCGGCTCGATCGCAACGCGGACGCCCGCCCAGCACACCCTGGAAGCCAACGCGACCGTCCAGGACCGCGCCGACGGACCGGAGTTGACCGTCACGCTCAGCTGGCCGGTCGGCCTGCTCGACGAGGCGGCGGCGCAGGAGCTGGGCGAGACCTGGGCGCGCGTGCTGAGCGCCCTGGCCGCGCACACGACCAGCCCTGCGGCAGGCGGCCACACCCCCTCCGACTTCCCCCTCGTCCCCCTCACCCGGCACAGCGTGGCGGAACTGGAAGCCCGGGTGCCCGACCTGGCCGACATCTGGCCGCTGTCACCGCTGCACGAAGGCATGCTCTTCCACGCCGCCTTCGACGACGAGGGACCGGACGTCTACCAGACACAGCGCCTGCTGGCCCTCGACGGTCCGCTCGACGCGGCACGCCTGCGCGCGTCGTGGGAGGCGGTCCTTGCCCGGCATCCCGCCCTGCGGGCCGGTTTCCACGAGTCGGCCTCCGGCGGGGCGGTCCAGGTCGTCGCGCGGAACGTGGAAGTCCCGTGGCATGAGGCCGACCTCTCCGGCCTTCCGGAGCCCGAGGCCCTGGCCGAGGCCGAGCGGTTGGCCCGCAGCGACCTGACGCGGCGCTTCGACCTGACGCGGCCCCCGCTTCTGCGTCTGCTGCTGGTCCGTCTGGGCGACAGGCGGCATCGGCTCGCCATCACCTGTCACCACATCCTGCTGGACGGCTGGTCGATGCCGGTCGTCCTCAACGAGGTGTCCGCCGTCTACGCGGACGGCCGTGACACCCCGACCCTGAAGCGGGCGGCTTCCTACCGGGACTACCTGGTGTGGCTCGGCCGCCAGGACAAGGAGGCCGCGCGCGCCGCGTGGCAGCGGGAACTGGCCGGCGCGGACGAGCCGACGCTGGTCGCCCCCGCCGCCGCGGGCAGCTCGCCGGTGACGTCGGACGTCATCTGGGAGGAGTGGTCCCGGGAGCGGACCGCGGAGCTCACCGAGTGGGCGCGCTCGCGGGGCCTGACCGTGAACACCGTGGTGCAGGGCGCCTGGTCGCTGGTGCTGGCCCGGCTGGCCGGCCGTACCGATGTCGTCTTCGGCGGCACGGTGGCGGGCCGACCGGCGGAGCTGCCGGGCGTCGAGTCGATGGTCGGCCTGTTCATCAACACCCTTCCCGTGCGCGTACGACTCGACGCCGACCAGCCCGTGGTGCGGATGCTCACCGACCTCCAGGAACGGCAGGCGGCACTGATCGCCCACCAGCACCTCGGCCTGCCGGGGATCCAGCAACTCGCCGGGCCCGGCGCGACGTTCGACACCATGCTCATGTTCGAGAACTACCCGCGCGGTTCCGTCGCGCTCTCCGGTCCCGGCCGAACGCCCGGCCCGGGGGCGGCCGACGAGGTGACGATCACCCGGCTGCACACCGTGGCGGGCACCCACTACCCCCTGGCGGTGGGTGTCGTCCCCACCGACCGGCTCCGCGTGGTGGTGACCTACCGACCGGACCTGTTCGACCGGGAGCAGGCCGGCCTGATCGCCCGGCGCGTGGTGTGGGTCCTGGAGGAGATGCTGCGCAACCCGCTCGCGCCGCTGGGCCGGGTGGGTGTGCTGGGGGCGGCGGAGCGTGCCGCCGTACTGGGCGGATCGAGTGCGGCGGCGAGCGGGGCCTTGAACGGTTCCGTGCCTTCCGCGTCTTCCCTGCCTTCCGTGCCGGAGATGATCGCCGAGCGGGTGCGGGTGGCGCCGGGCGCGGTGGCGCTGAAGGAGGGCAACCGGGCGCTGTCGTACGGGGAGTTGTGGGCGGCGTCGGGGCGTGTGGCCTCGTACCTGGCGGGCGCGGGCGTGCGCCGCGGTGACCGTGTCGCGGTGGTGATGGAGCGGTCCGTCGAGGTGGCGGTGGTGCTGCTCGGGGTGTGGCGTGCGGGGGCCGCCTACGTTCCCGTGGACGCCGGCTCTCCGGCCGAGCGGATCTCGCTGGTGATGGCGGATTGCGCTCCGGCGGTGGTCGTGTGCTCGGAGGCGACGCGTGCGGTGGTGACCGACGGCACCGGCGTGCGGGTCGTGGTCGTGGACGAGCCCGGCGTCGTGGGCGAGTTGGCCGCCTGCGGGGATGCGCCGGTGGTGCGCGTCGGGCCGGCCGATGTGGCGTACGTGATGTACACGTCGGGGTCGACGGGGATCCCGAAGGGCGTGGCGGTGCCGCACGGGAGTGCCGCCGCGCTGGTCGGCGAGTCTGAGTGGCACGTGGGCACCGACGACACGGTGCTCATGTACGCGCCGCACGCCTTCGACGCCTCCATGTACGAGTTGTGGGTGCCGTTGGCCGCGGGCGGCCGGGTGATGATCGCCGAGCCCGGCATCCTGGACGGCCGGCAGATGCAGGCGTACGTCGCCGACGGCGTGACGGCCGCCTTCGTCACGGCGGGCCTGTTCCGGGCCCTGGCCGAGGAGGCGCCGGAGTGCTTCGCGGGCCTGCGCGAGGTGCTGAGCGGCGGCGACGTGGTGCCCGCCGCGGCGGTCGCCCGCGTGCGGCAGGCCTGCCCGGACGTGGCGGTCCGCAACTGCTACGGGCCGACCGAGGTGACCATGTGCGTGACCTGGCACCAGGTGCGCCCCGACGAGCCGCTGGGCTCCGTGCTGCCCATCGGCGGACCCATGCCGGGCCGCCGTACGTATGTGCTGGATCCCTTCCTCCAACCGGTGCCGCCGGGTGTGACCGGCGAGCTCTACGCAGGCGGTGAGGGGCTGGCCCTGGGGTACTGGGCGCAGCCGGGTCTGACGGCGGAGCGGTTCGTGGCGTGCCCGTTCGTGCCGGGTGAGCGGATGTACCGGACGGGTGATCTGGTCCGGTGGACCGATGGCGGCACGCTGGAGTTCGTCGGCCGTGCGGACGCGCAGGTGAAGATCCGTGGGTTCCGGGTGGAGCTGGGCGAGGTGGAGGCGGCCCTGGCCGCGCATCCCTCGGTGGCCCAGGCCGTGGTGACGGCGCGGACCGACCACACGGGAGAGCTCCGCCTGACCGGATACGTCATCCCGGACGGCCCGAACGCCGTGGACCCCGACCAGGTGCGCGCGCACGCCGCCACCCGGCTGCCCGACTACATGGTCCCCACCGCCGTCCTCGCGCTCGACGCCTTCCCCGTGACAAGGAACGGGAAGCTCGACCGCGCGGCCCTGCCCGCCCCCGAAGCCGCCGAGAAGGGCACCGGACGCGAACCGCGGACGGAGGCGGAGGCGGTTCTGTGCCGGGTGTTCGCGGAGTTGCTGGGGTTGGAGCGGGTCGGGATCGATGACAGCTTCTTCGAGCTGGGCGGCGACTCGATCATGTCGATGCAGCTGGTGGCCCGGGCCCGGCGCGCGGGTCTGGTGCTGAAAGTGCAGGACGTCTTCGCCCAGGCGACCCCGGCAGGGCTCGCGGCACTGGCGGGCACGGCGAGCGACGACGCCGTCGCGGTCGAGTCCGACGCGGGTGTGGGTGTTGTGCCGTGGACGCCGGTGATGCGGGCGTTGGGGGAGCATGCCGCGTCCCCCGAGTTCGCGCAGTGGGCAGTGGTGGGTGCGCCGGCCGGGCTGGGGGTGGAGGTGCTCGCCGCCGGCCTGGGCGCCGTACTCGAGGTGCATGCGGTGTTGCGGGCGCGGGTGGGCGAGGGGGCCACCCTGGTGGTGGGCGAGCCCGGCTCAACAGATGCGCGGGCGCTGGTCGTGCAGGTGGATGCACGGGATGCGTCGGCCGGTGATCTGGACGAGGTTGCGGGCCGGGCGGCACGCGAGGCGGTGCGGCGGCTGGATCCGTCGGCCGGGGTGATGGTGCAGGCGGTGTGGGTGGACGCCGGGCCCGCGGGTGTGGGCCGGTTGGTGCTGGTCGTACATCACCTGGTCGTGGACGGGGTGTCGTGGCGGATCCTGCTGCCGGACCTGCAGGTCGCCTGCGAAGCCGCAGCCGCGGGCCGGAAGCCCGAACTCGACCCCGTAGCAACGTCGTTCCGGGGCTGGGCCGAGCTGTTGACGGAACGGGCGGCTGATCCGGCACTGACCGGTCAACCGGACGCGTGGGCCGAGCTGATGGATGTCCCCGAAGTGGCTCTCGGCGAGCGGGAGTTGGACGCTGCGCGCGACACCGCTGCCACCATGACGCAACGGTCCTGGACCCTTCCTGCACGGGCAGCCGCCCAGCTGGTGAACACCGCGCCGGCGCTCTTCCACTGCGGTGTGCACGAGGTGTTGCTCGCCGCGCTGGCGGGTGCGGTCGTGCGGTGGCGTCCGGAGACGGCGGGCGGGGTGCTCGTCGACGTGGAGGGGCACGGTCGTGAGCCTGTTGCGGGTACGGATCTGTCGCGCACGGTCGGCTGGTTCACCAGCAGCCATCCGGTGCGGCTGGATGTCACGGGCGTGGACCTGGATGAGGTACTGGACGGTGGTGCGGCGGCCGGTGCTCTGCTGAAGGCGGTCAAGGAGCAGGTGCGGTCGGTGCCCGGGGGCGACGGCTTGGGGTATGGGCTGCTGCGGTACCTCAACCCGCAGACGGGCGCGGTCCTGTCCGAACTCCCCGCCGCGCAGATCGGCTTCAACTACCTGGGCCGCTTCAGCACGGTCGCCTCCACCGAGGAGGTGACCCCCTGGCAGCTGACCGGGCAGACCGCGATCGGCGGCTCCGCCGGCCCGGACATGCCTGCGCTGCACACGCTGGAAGCGGCCGCGACCGTCCAGGACACCCCGGACGGCCCGGCCCTGACCGTCATGCTCAGCTGGCCGACGACGCTCCTGGACGAGACGGCGGCGGAGGGTCTGGGCCGGATCTGGCGGGAGACCCTCTTGGGCCTCGCGACCCACGTATCGCCATCGGCGAGCGCACAGCTGGGTGACCCGGCGGTCGGCGCCCCGGCGGTCGGCGGGCACACCCCCTCCGACTTCCCGCTCCTCAGCCTGACCCAGCGGAGCGTGGAGGCACTGGAGGCCCGGGTGCCCGGCCTGGTGGACGTCTGGCCGCTGTCGCCGCTCCAGCAGGGGCTGCTGTTCCACGCGGCCTACGACGACCAGGGCCCCGACCTCTACGAAGGGCAGCGGATCCTGGCCCTGGACGGGCCCCTGGACGTGGAGCGGCTGCGCGCCTCCTGGCAGGCCCTGCTGCACCGCCATCCGATCCTGCGGGCGAGCTTCCACCAACAGGACTCCGGCGGGGCGGTCCAGGTCGTCGCCCGGGACGTGGAACTCCCTTGGCACGAGGTCGACTTGACCGGACTGTCCGAAGCCGAGGCGCAGGGCGGGCTCGACCGGCTGGTGCGGGACGAGCGGTCACGCCGCCTCGACGTGACGCAGGCCCCGCTGCTGCGCCTGACCCTCGTCCGGCTCGGCGAACGTCGGCACGTCCAGATCGTCACCAACCACCACATCGTCACCGACGGCTGGTCCCTGCCGGTCCTCATCGGCGAGGTGTCCGCGATCTACGCGGCGGGAGGTGACGCCCGGGCACTGCCTCCGGCGACGTCGTACCGGGAGTACCTGGCCTGGCTCGGCACGCAGGACAAGGAGGCGGCGCGGGAGGCCTGGCGGACCGAGTTCGCCGGCGCGGACGGGCCGACGCTCGTGGCACCGGAGGAACAGGGCAGGGTGCCCACGGTTCCGGCTCGGGTGGCTTTCGAGTTCACCGAGGAACTCACCGCCGCGGTGGCCGAGTTGGCGCGCGATCGCGGGCTGACCGTGAACACCGTGGTGCAGGGCGCCTGGGCCCTGCTCCTCGCCCGGCTCGCCGGACGGACCGACGTGGTGTTCGGCGCGACGGTCGCGGGGCGGCCGGCCGAGCTGCCGCGCGTGGAGTCCATGATCGGGCTCTTCATCAACACGCTGCCGGTACGGGTACGGCTGGGCGGTGACCAGTCGGTCGTCGAACTCCTCGAGGACCTCCAGCGGCGGCAGGTCGCGCTGATGGCGCACCAGCACATCGGGATGCCCGAGATCAGGCAGCTCGCCGGTCCGGGCGCGGTCTTCGACGCGCTCTTCGTGTACGAGAACTATCCCCGCCCCCGCCTGGCCGAGCCCTCGCCCGACACTCTGGTCATCCGCCCCGGAGGCAGGCCGGAGGACACCGGCCACTATCCGCTCACGCTGATCGCGGTGCCGGGGGACCGGCTGCACGGCGAACTCATCTACCGGCCCGAGGCGTTCGGGCACGACTGGGCGGAGCAGGTGACCGCCTCGCTCGGGCACGTCCTCGAACAGCTGACGGCGAATCCGCAGGCGCCCGTCGCGCATGTCGGCGTGTTGGACCCGGCCCGGCGCGAGCTGGTGGTGGACACGTGGAGCGGCACGCGTGAGCCGGTCGAGGCCGCCCCGCTGCCGGAACTGTTCCGGCGTCAGGTACGGCGCTCCCCGGACGCGGTGGCGTTGGTGTCGCGCGGCGACGCGACGGCTGCCGGTTCCGCGACGGCCGTCCCAGGTGCTGCGGGTGACCTCGATGCCGGCCACCGGACCCTGACGTACACGGAGCTCGAGACGGCCGCCGGTCGCCTGGCCCGCCACCTCGTCGACGCGGGCGTGGGGCCGGAGGTCCGCGTCGCCGTGCTGGTGCCGCGCTCGGAGGCGATGGTCGTGTCCGTGCTCGCCGTGTCCATGGCGGGCGGGACCTTCGTCCCGGTCGATGCCGGGTATCCGGCGGACCGGGTGGCGTTCCTGCTGCGGGACGCCGACCCGGCGGTCGTGGTGTGCACGCGGCAGACCCGGGGCGCGGTGCCCGACGGGTTCCGGGGACGGATCGTCGTCCTCGACGACCCGCTCGTCACCGCGGACGTGGCCCGCCGTGCGGGCGGCCCCCTCGACGACGGGGAGCGGCGCGCGGCCCTGCGCCCGGAGAACGCCGCGTACGTGATCTACACCTCCGGGTCGACCGGCACCCCCAAGGGCGTGGTCGTCACCCACACGGGACTCGCCCACCTCGCCCGGGCGCAGATCGAGCGGTTCGCGGTGCGACCGGACGCACGGGTCCTGCAGTTCGCTTCCCTGAGCTTCGACGCGGCCCTCTCCGAACTGTGCATGGCCCTGCTGTCCGGCGCCTCGCTCGTGGTGCCGGACCAGGACGGGCTGCCGCCGCGGGTGACGCTCGCCGAGGCCGTGCGGGAGTGGGGCGCCACCCATGTCACGGTGCCCCCCAGCGTGCTCGCCACCGAGGAGCGCCTGCCCGCCTCCCTCAGGACGCTGGTGGTGGCAGGCGAGGCCTGCCCGCCGGCGCTCGTGGACCGGTGGGCCGCCGACCGGCGGATGGTGAACGCGTACGGCCCCACGGAGGTGACCGTCTGCGCGGCGATGAGCCGACCCCTCGCCCCCGGCGCCGGCACCGTCCCCATCGGCAGCCCCCCGGCGAACGTACGCGTCTACGTCCTGGACGCCTTTCTCCAGCCGCTGCCCCCCGGAGCGGTCGGTGAACTGTACGTCGCCGGTCCGGGGCTGGCCCGCGGGTACGGCGGACGGCCCGGACCGACCGCCGAGCGCTTCGTCGCCTGCCCCTTCGCGCCCGGCACACGCATGTACCGCACCGGGGACCTCGCCCGCTGGACCGACAGCGGCGAACTGGTCTTCGTGGGCCGCGCGGACGGCCAGGTGAAGGTGCGCGGCCACCGCATCGAACCCGCGGAGGTGGAGAGCGCCCTGACCGCGCACCCCGCCGTCGCGCAGGCCGCGGTGGTGGCCCGCGAGGACCGCCCGGGCGAACAGCGTCTCGTCGCGTACGTCGTCACGCGGGCGCCCGGGGCGGAAGGCGAGGCCTTCGACGCCGAGGCGGGTGGTGCCGGGCACGGTTCCGAGCCGGGCAGGAGCGCGCAGAGTTCCGAGCCGCGCGGTAGCGGGCCGGGCGTGTCGTGGACCGATGAACTGGCAGCCGCCGTACGGGACTTCGCCGCCGCGATGCTGCCGGAGTACATGCTGCCGACCGCCTTCGTGCCGCTCGGCGACCTGCCCCGCACCGCGAACGGGAAGCTCGACCGTGCCGCGCTGCCCGCCCCCGACTTCGCCGGGAGGGCACGGGGACGCGAGCCGCGTACGCCCGCCGAGACGATCCTGTGTGAATTGTTCGCCGACGTCCTCGGCCTGGACCGGGTCGGGGCCGACGACAGCTTCTTCGAGCTGGGGGGCGACTCCATCTCGTCGATGCAGGTGTCCTCCCGCGCCCGGCAGGCCGGACTGGTGGTGACGCCACGGCAGGTCTTCGAGGAGAAGACCCCCGAACGCCTCGCCGTTGTCGCCGCCGCGACCGGCCCGGCCGGACCCGACGCCGAGGACGTCGCCGTCGGCGAGGTGCCCTGGACCCCGGTGATGCGGGAACTCGGCGAGCGGGTCGTCAGCCCCGGATTCGTCCAATGGGTGGTCCTCGGGGCCCCGCCGGACCTCACACGCGAGGTCCTTGTGGCCGGTACCGGCGCCCTGCTGACCACACACGCCATGCTGCGGGCCCGGGTCGCCGAGGGCGGCCGGCTCATGGTCGGCGAGGCCGGGTCCGTGGACGCGGAGGCACTCGTCGTCCGTGTCGACGCACGGGACGCGGCCGCCGACGACCTCTCCCTGGCCGCGGGCGACCTCTCCCCGGCCGCCGACGACCTCGACGCGATCGCGGTCCGTGCGGCACGCGAGGCCGTGGGGCGGCTCGATCCCGCCGCCGGAGTGATGCTGCAGGCGGTGTGGGTGGACGCAGGGCCCGAGCGGAGCGGACGCGTCGTACTCGCCGTCCATCACCTGGCGGTCGACGGCGTGTCCTGGCGGGTGCTCGTGCCCGACCTCGCTCAAGCGTGCCGGGCCGCCGCGGCCGGACGGGAACCCGAACTCGACCCGCCGGTCACCTCGTTCCGGCGCTGGGCGACCCTGCTGGCCGAGCAGGCCCTCGCACCCGAAAGGACCGCGGAACTGCCGCAGTGGACGCGGCTCCTCGACGTCGCCGAACCCCTCATCGGGTCGCGCGCCCTGGACCCGGCGGTCGACACGGCGGCGACCGTGCACCACGCCTCGTGGACTGTGCCCGCGCCGCAGGCGGCCACCCTGACCGCCACCACACCCGTCCTGTTCCACTGCGGTGTGCACGAGGTGCTGCTCGCCGGCCTCGCGGCGGCCGTGGCGTCCGGCCGGGCGGGCGGCGAGCGCCTCCTGCTGGTCGACGTCGAGGGCCACGGCCGGGAACCGGTCGACGGCGTGGACCTGTCCCGCACGGTGGGCTGGTTCACCCGTACCCACCCCGTGCGCCTCGACATCAGCGGCATCGACCTGAACGACGCCCGGACCGGAGGCCCGTCGAGCGGAGCCCTGCTGAAGGCGGTGAAGGAGCAGGCACGGGCCGTGCCCGGCGACGGGCTCGGCCACGGACTGCTGCGGCACCTCAACCCGCACACCGGACCGGCCCTGGCCGCCCTGCCGGCGCCGCAGATCGGCTTCAACTACCTCGGCCGCTTCACCGCGGGAAACCGTCAAGGAGCGCCCACAGACTGGCAGTTGACCGGTGCGATCGGCGGCGGTGCCGATCCGGACATGCCGTCCACGCACACGCTGGAGGCCGGCGCCGTCGTGGTGGACACTGCTGACGGACCCGAGCTCACCCTGTCCCTCGGCTGGCCCTCCGGCGTGCTCGACGACGCCGCCGCCCGACGGCTCGGGCAGGCCTGGCTGGACATGCTCCGCGGCCTTGCCGCCCACACCGCCGGCCCCGCCGCCGGCGGGCACACCCCGTCCGACTTCCCCCTCCTGGACCTGGCACAGAGCCAGATCGAGGAACTCGAAGCCGGGTTCGCCGACGACCAGACGTAGCCGGCCGACGGCCCTGGACCAGAACCCCGCCCTGCCGAGGAGAGAAGCGATGACCCGATCCGCAGTCGAGGACGTGTGGCCGCTGTCGCCGCTGCAGGAAGGCCTGCTCTTCCACGCCGCCTTCGACGACCAGGGGCCCGACGTCTACACCGTGCAGTCGGCTCTCGCCGTCGACGGACCCCTGGACGAAGCACGCCTTCGCGCGTCCTGGACGGCGCTGCTCGACCGGCACGCCGCGCTGCGCGCCTGCTTCCGGCAGGTCAGCGGAGCGCAGACGGTGCAGGTCATCGCGCGGACCGTGACCCTGCCCTGGCGCACCGAGGACGTGTCACACCTGCCCGAGCCGCAGGCCCGCGCCGCCGCGGAGCGCCTCGCCGAGCGCGAGCGGGCCGAGCGCTTCGACCTGGCGACCGCGCCCCTGCTGCGGGTCCTGCTCGTCCGGCTAGCCGAGCACCGCCACCGCCTGGTGATCACCAGCCACCACATCCTCATGGACGGCTGGTCCGCACCCGTGCTGATCGGCGAACTCGCCGCCCTGTACGCGAACGGGGGCGACGCCTCGCTGCTGCCCCGTACGACGTCGTACCGGGACTACCTGCTGTGGCTGGGCAAGCAGGACAAGGAAGCGGCCCGGACCGCATGGCGGGAGGAGCTGGCCGGGGCCGACGAGCCGACTCTGGTCGCGCCGGTCGCCCCCGACCGCCGGCCCGTCTTCCCCGACCACCTCGACCGCGACCTGCCGGACGTGCTCGCCGGCGCGCTGACCGAGCTGGCCCGTACCCGTGAACTGACCGTCAACACCCTGGTGCAGGGCGCGTGGGCCCTGATCCTCGCCCGCCTGGCCGGGCGCACGGACGTCGTGTTCGGCGCCACGGCGGCCGGGCGTCCCGCGGAGCTGCCCGGCGTGGAGACGATGGTGGGGCTGCTCATCAACACCCTGCCGGTGCGGGTGCGGCTCGACGGCGGCCAACCGGCGGTCGACCTGCTGCGGGACCTGCAGGAGCGACAGTCCGCGCTGATGAGCCACCAGCACCTCGGCCTGCTGGAGGTGCAGCAACTCGCCGGTCCGGGCGCGATGTTCGACACGCTCGTGATCTACGAGAACTTCCCCCGGCAGTCCGCCGGACGCGCGGGCCGGGCCGCCGTCGCGCCCGACACCCCGGTGATCCGGCCCGAGGGCTTCGCCCGTGAGGCGGCGCACTACCCGCTGACCCTCGTCGTCGCGCCCGGCGAACGCACCCGGTTCAGGCTCGAGTACCGGCCCGACCTCTTCGACCGGGCCGCCGCCGAGTCCCTCCTCACTTCCCTCGTGGGGATCCTGGAGCAGCTGGTGGCCGACCCGGCCGCGCCGGTGGGCCGCATCCGGGTCACCGCACCGGCCCTGCCCGACGCGAGTGCCGAGCCCGTCGTGACGCCGGTCCGTACGGTGCCCGAGCTGATCGCCGAGCGCGTCGCCGCCGCCCCGGACGCCGTGGCGCTCGTGGCAGAGGAACAGACTCTGACGTACGGCGAGTTGTGGGCGTCCGCAGGACGGCTCGCGGCGTATCTGGCGGACGTGGGCGTGGCCCGGGGCGACCGCGTCGCGGTGGTGCTGGAACGGTCCGCGGACGTGGTGGTGGCCCTGCTCGCCCTGTGGCGGGCCGGCGCCGTCCAGGTACCGGTGGATCCCGGGAACCCGACCGAGCGGGTGGCAGCGGTCCTCGCGGACTGCGGAGCCTCTGCGGTGCTGTGCACGGGTGCGACACGCGCGGTGGTGCCGGAGAGCGCGACGGGCGTCGTGGCGCTCGACGACCCGGGGGTGCGGGCCGACGTGCTTGCGCACGGGGCTGGTCCGGTGGTCCGGGGTGGTGGGCTTGCGGATGGGGCTGATCCGGGGGTGCGGGGTGGCGTGCTCGCGGATGCGGCTGGTCCGGTGGTGCGGGAAGGCGCGCTCGCGGACGGGGCCGATCCGGTGGTGCGGGAAGGCGCGCTTGCGGACGGGGCCGATCCGGTGGTGCGGGAAGGCGCGCTTGCGGACGGGGCCGATCCGGTGGTGCGGGAAGGCGTGCTCGCGGACGGGGCCGATCCGGTGGTGCGCGATGGCGTGCTTGCGGACGGGGCCGATCCGGTGGTGCGCGATGGCGTGCTTGCGGACGGGGCCGACCCGGCCGGGCAGGCCGACCTGCCCGAGCCGGGGACCGCCCCGGCCGCCCTCCCCGTCACCGCGCACGACGTGGCGTACGTGATGTACACCTCCGGCTCGACCGGGGAGCCCAAGGGCGTCGCGGTCCCGCACGGGAGCGTGGCCGCGCTGGTCGGGGAGCCCGGCTGGCGTCTCGCGCCGGACGACGCGGTGTTGCTGCACGCCCCGCACGCCTTCGACGCCTTCCTGTTCGAGGCGTGGGTGCCGCTCACCGTGGGCGCCCGCGTGGTCGTCGCCGGTCCCGGTGTGGTCGATGCCCAGGAGGTGCGCCGGTACGTGGCCGGCGGCGTCACGACGCTGCACCTCACCGCCGGCACCTTCCGGGTGCTCGCCGCCGAGACTCCCGGGTGCTTCTCCGGGCTGAGGGAAGTCCTGACCGGCGGCGACGTGGTGCCCGTCGACGCGGTGGCGCGGGTGCGCGCCGAGTGCCCCGAGGTGGCGGTACGGCATCTGTACGGGCCCACGGAGACCACCCTGTGCTTCACCTGGCACACCGTGCGGCCCGGGGACGAGGACCTCGCCGTGCTGCCGGTGGGCCGTCCGCTGCCCGGCCGCCGGGCGTACGTGCTGGACGCCTTCCTCCAGCCGGTGCCGCCCGGGGCGACCGGCGAGCTGTACCTGGCGGGCGCGGCACTGGCCCACGGCTACTGGGATGCGCCCGGGCGGACCGCGGAGCGGTTCGTGGCGTGCCCGTCCCTGCCCGGCGGACGGATGTACCGCACGGGTGACTTGGCCCGCTGGACGGACGACGGCGAGCTGGAGTTCGCGGGCCGCGCGGACGCGCAGGTGAAGATCCGGGGCTTCCGCGTGGAACTCGGCGAGGTCGAGGCCGCCCTGACCGCACACGCGGCCGTCGCCCAGGCCGTGGCCGTCGCCCGCGACGACGGTCCCGGCGGCCGGCGCCTCGTCGGCTACGTGGTCCCCGCCGCCGGGGAGGCCGTCGATCCCGACCGGTTACGTGAGTACGTCGCGCGGCGCCTGCCCGACTACATGGTTCCGGCCGCCGTCCTCGCCCTGGGCGCCCTCCCGGTCACCCGCAACGGCAAGGTCGACCGCAAGGCGCTGCCCGCCCCGGACTTCGCCGCCCGCACCACCGGACGCGGGCCGCGCACGGCCGCCGAGGAGCGGCTGTGCCGTCTCTTCGCCGAGGTGCTCGACCTGGAACGCGTGGGCTCCGAGGACAACTTCTTCGAGCTGGGCGGGGACTCCGGCCTCGCCATGCGGCTCGCGGGCCGGATCCGTGAGGAGTTCGAGGCCGAACTGCCCATCCGGCAGTTCTTCGGCTCGCCCACCCCCGCCGGGGTCGCCCGCCTCCTCGCCACCCGGGCCCGCCCCGTCCTCGCCGCCGCGGGACCCGACGCGGACGGGGCGGACGCGCCCGTCACCGCGGGCCAGCTGCAGACCTGGCTGACGTCCGCGCTCGACGACGAGGCGGGCGTGGACCGCATCCCGGTGGCCCTGCGGCTCACCGGCGAACTGGACGAGCAGGCGCTGCGCTCGGCCCTGACCGACCTCGCGGCCCGCCACGCCGTCCTGCGCACGGTCTTCCCGGGCACCCGGAGCACAGACCTGCGTCAGCGGATCCTGACCGTGGAGGAAGCGCTGGCCGCCGACCCGCTTCCCGAAGAGGCGGTCGACGAGAAGGAGTTGACCGGCGTCCTCACCGAACGCACGCGCCGCCCCTTCGACCTCTCCCGCCGAACCCCCTGGACGCGGTACCTGTTCGCCCTGTCGGACAGCGACCACGTGCTGCTCCTCGTCGTGCACCGGATTGCTGCCGACGAGGCCTCCGTTGAAGTCCTGCTGCGCGACCTGGCCACCGCCTACACCGCCCGCCGTGAGGGCCGCGTGCCCGAACGGGCCCCGCTGCCCGCGCAGTTCGCCGACTACGCCCGCTGGGAGCGGGAGCTGCTCCAGGGCGAGCAGGCCAGGGAGAGCCTGGCGGGCGACCAGCTCGACTACTGGAAGAACACCCTCGCCGGCATCGACGTCGAACTCCCGCTGCCCGCCGACCGCCCGCGCCCGCAGGTCGCCTCCCACCGGACGGGCGCCGTCCCGCTGCGCCTCGACGCCGACCTGCACGCCCGCCTCGCCGACCTGGCCGAATCCGCCGGCGCGACGCCGTTCACCGTGCTGCACGCCGCGCTCGTGGCCCTGCTCGCCCGGCTCGGCGCCGGCGACGACATCACCGTCGGCACGCTGACCCCGCGCCGCGACGACCCGGCCCTCGAAGGCGTCGTCGGTCCCTTCGCAGGCCCCCTCGCCCTGCGCGGCGACGCCTCGGGGAACCCCACCTTCACGGACCTGCTCGCCCGGGCCCGGGAGACGTACCAGGAGGCGGCCGCGCACCGGGACGTGCCGTTCGAGCGGCTGGTGGACGTGCTCGGCCTGCCGCCCTCCCTGTCCCGCCACCCCGTCTTCCAGGTCATGCTCGACGTACGGGACGACATCGCCGACGCCTGGGACCCCTGGGAGCTGCCCGGTCTGCGCACCGTCCGCCTGGAGACGGGCCCACGGGCCACCGAGACCGACCTCTCCCTCGATCTCGCGGAACGCTATCTGGCCGACGGCGACTTCGGCGGCATCGACGGCCAGGTCCGCTACGCCACCGACCTGTTCGACGAACCCACCGTCACGGCGTTCGCGCACCGCCTGACCCGCGTCCTGGAACAGGCCGCCGCCGACCCGGAGGTACGGCTGAGCGGGCTGGACGTCTTCCTGGACGAGGACGAGCGCCGACGGGCGGTCGACCTCGGCAACGCGACCGCGGCGCCGCTCCCCGAGACCACCGTGGTGGAGCTGTTCGCCGCGCAGGCCGCGCGCACCCCGGCCGCCCTGGCCGTCCTCGACCAGCGGATCCCCGGCATGTACGAGGCGTCCATGACGTACGAGACGCTGGACGCCCTCTCCGACGAGGTGGCCCGGCGTCTGGTGGCGGCCGGCGCGGGCCCCGAGCGCGTCGTCGTCGTGGCGATACCGCCCACTCTGATGCTGGTGATCGCGCTGCTCGGAGTCCTCAAGTCGGGGGCCGCCTGCCGCTTCACCGACCCGGCCCGCCCCTGGGAGGGCGACGACCGCAACCGGCCCGCCGCCCTGCTGTGCGACGCCGCCGGACCCGTACCGGAGGACGCCGACGTCCCCGTCGTACTGATGGACGACCCGGTGACGGGCGGGACGGACGAGGACCGGCCGCCTTCCGACGAAGCGGACTTCCTGTCCCCTCAAGGAAGTTGGGCGGACCCGAGCGGCGCCGAACGGCTCCTGCGCCCCGACCACCCCGCCGTGGTGTTCGACAGCGCGACGCACCCCGGTGCCGCGGCGGTCGTCTCCCACCGCGCCCTGGTCAACCAACTGGCGCACCGAGCGCGGACCGCATCGGACGCGGACCTGCTGCGGCTGGACAGCAGCGCCCCGGCCGCCGACCTCGTGACACCGCTGCTCGCGACGCTGTGCTCAGGAGGCCAGGTGACCCTGGGCACGGCACAGGCGACACCGCCCGGCGCCGGCCAGGGCGCAGCGGAGTTGGGCGGCCTCTGGCTGGAGGACGACGGCGGCACCGGGACGGACGCGAGCGGCGAGCAGCCCTCCACAGGACGCCAGGTAGCCAACACCCGCGCCTACGTCCTGGACGACTTCCTGCACCCGGTACCCCCCGGCGCCCTCGGCGACCTCTACCTCGCGGGCCCCTCACTCGCCCGTGGCTACCTCGGCCGCCCGACCCTGACCGGCGAGCGATTCGTCGCCAGCCCCTTCGGCGCTCCGGGCGAGCGGATGTTCCGTACCGGGCACCGGGCGCGCCGGGACCCGGCGGGCGGGCTCACCCTGCGGGCCGGAACCGACCCCACCACGCGACGCGGTCGCGCGGGCCGGGGCCCCGGCACCGCCCGCGGTGACCTGAACGTCCTGCTGCCGCTGCGCCCCGAGGGCAGCCGCCCGCCCCTGTTCTGCATCCACCCCGGCATGGGGCTCAGCTGGGGGTACGCCGCCCTCCTGCCGTACCTCCCCGGCGACGTACCGGTGTACGGCATCCAGGCCCGCGGCCTCGCCCGCCCCGAGTCACTGCCCGGCAGCATCGAGGAGATGGCCGCCGACTACGCGGGCGAGATCCGTGCCGTACAGCCCACCGGCCCCTACCAGTTGCTCGGCTGGTCCATCGGCGGCACCCTCGCCCAGGCCGTGGCGGCCCGGCTGGAGGAGCTGGGCGAAGAGGTGGCGCTGCTGGCCCTGCTCGACGCCTACCCCAGCAGCTCCGCCCGGTCCCGGATGCGCGGCGAGGAGGGCGGACCGGAGGACGGCTACGCCGTGCTGCGGCAGGACGAGGGCGGCATCGCCGACCTCTACCGCTCGACCGGCCTGAGCGAGCAGTCCCTCGCCAACCTGGAGAAGGTGCTGCGCAACATGGCCGGCTTCACGCCCGACCACACCCCGCGCACCTTCGGCGGCGACCTGCTGCTCTTCGTCGCCACCGAGGACCGCCCCGAGGACCTGCCGTTGACGGACGCGGTCGCCGCCTGGCGGCCCTTCGTCGGCGGACGGATCGAGTCGCACGAGATCGCCGTAAACCACTACGACATGCTTCAGCCCGCGCCCTTGGCGCAGATCGTGCGCGTCGTCACGGAAAAACTCAGGAAGGACTCATGAAATGACCAATCCCTTCGACAACGAGAACGGCACATTCGTCGTCCTGGTGAACGACGAGGGCCAGTACTCGCTCTGGCCGAATTTCGCGGAAATACCCGAGGGATGGACCGTCGCCCACGGCGAGGCCGGCCGCCGGGAATGCCTTGAGTTCATCGAGGAGAACTGGACCGACATGCGGCCCAAGAGCCTGGTCGAGGAAATGCGCTGAGCGCGCATGGACACCGAGTCCATCGCGGCCGTCGCCATCGGTGACGTCGCTCTCATCGTCGTCGCCTCGCGGCTCCTCGGCGGCCTGGCGCGCCGCTTGGGGCAGCCCGTGGTCATCGGGCAGATCGTCGCCGGGATCGCCCTCGGGCCCACGCTGCTCGGGCGGCTGCCCGGCGACCTGACCGACCGTCTCTTCCCGCCGGAGGTCCTGCCGTACCTCACCGTCCTGTCCCAGGTCGCCATCGTGCTCTTCATGTTCGTGGTGGGGTACGAGATGGACCCACGGCAGCTGCGCCGGGGCGGCAGAGCCTCGGCGGCGGTGGCGCTGTGCGCGTTCCTGGTCCCGGCAGGCCTCGGGGCCGGGCTGGCGGGAGGCTTCCCGGGGCTCTTCGCCGCGGTCCGGCCGGACGACGCGGCCGGCCGGCCGTTCGTGCTGTTCATGGCGGTCGCCCTGTCCGTCACCGCGCTGCCCGTGCTCGCCGCCATCGTCCGTGAGCGCGGCCTGGCGGGCACCCCGGCGGGCAGCGTGGCCACCGCCGCCGCCGGACTCATGGACGTGGTGGCCTGGCTCCTGCTCGCCGTCGCACTGGTCGGCACCGGCCACGCCACCCGGCTCGCCTGGCCGATGACGCTGCTGCTGAGCGCGGTGTTCGTGGCGGCGCTCTTCCTCGTCGTACGGCCGCTGCTGGCGCGGTGGCTGGAACGGTCGGGCACGCTGCAGGCCAACCAGCGCACACTCGCCCTGGCCCTCGCCCTCGGCAGCGGCTGGGCCACCGCGGAACTCGGCCTGCACGCCGTCTTCGGCGGTCTGCTCGCCGGCATCGCGATGCCCCGCAGGGACGGCGTGCCCGACGCCGACGTGCTCAGGCCCATGGAGGAGAGCGCCGGCCTGCTGCTGCCGCTGTTCTTCGTCACGACGGGCCTGTCCTTCAACATCGGCTCCGTCGACGGCGACGGCGGCGCCCTGCTGGCCATCGTCCTCGCCGTGGCCGTCCTCGGCAAAGTCCTGCCGGCCTACGGCGCGGCACGGATCAGCGGCATGGACCGGCACGCGTCGGCGCTCGTCGCCACCCTGGTGAACACCCGCGGCCTGACGGAACTGATCGTTCTCAACGTCGCACTGGACGCCGGGATCATCGGCGGGGAACTCTTCACCCTTCTCGTGCTGATGGCACTGGTGACCACGTTCCTCACCGGGCCGCTGATTTCGCTCGTCGAGCGGTCCCGGCGTCGGGCCGCCGCACCGGAAATGGACACGCTTGACGGTCGGACACCGCCATTACGAGACTCGCAGAAGCAGTCGGAATTCCACGGCCGGGAGGGGTGAATCCCCGGTGCGGGAAAAAGCCAACAATGCTGAAGGGGGATGACCTTGCCGGAATCCGAGGAATTCGACGTCGTGGTCGTGGGCGGAGGGCCCGCCGGATCGACCCTGGCCGCGCTGGTGGCCATGCAGGGACACCGGGTGCTGGTGCTGGAGAAGGAGTTCTTCCCCCGCCACCAGATCGGCGAGTCGCTGCTGCCGTCCACCGTGCACGGCGTGTGCCGGATGACCGGGGTCGCGGAGGAGCTGGCGAAGGCGGGCTTCCCGCGCAAGCGCGGCGGCACCTTCCGCTGGGGCTCCAACCCGGAGCCGTGGACCTTCTCCTTCTCCGTCTCCCCGCGCATGTCCGGGCCGACGTCCTACGCGTACCAGGTGGAGCGCTCCCGCTTCGACGAGATCCTTCTCAACAACGCCCGCCGCGTGGGCGCCGACGTCCGCGAGGGCTGCGCCGTCGTCGACGTCGTCGCCGACGACGAGCGGGTCCGCGGCGTGCGGTACACCGACGCCGACGGTGTCGAACGCCGGGCGCTCGCCGCGTTCGTCGTGGACGCCTCCGGCAACAAGAGCCGCGTGTACCAGCGGGTGGGCGGCACCCGCGAGTACTCGGAGTTCTTCCGCAGCCTCGCCCTGTACGGCTACTTCGAGGGCGGCAAGCGGCTGCCCGAACCCAACTCCGGCAACATCCTGTCCGTCGCGTTCCCGAGCGGCTGGTTCTGGTACATCCCGCTCAGCGACACCCTCACCAGCGTCGGCGCCGTCGTACGCCGGGAGATGGCGGAGAAGATCCAGGGCGACCGGCACAAGGCGCTCATGGCGCTGGTCGACGAGTGCCCGCTCATCGCCGAGTACCTCTCGGACGCCCGGCGGGTGACGAGCGGACCGTACGGCGAACTGCGGGTCCGCAAGGACTACTCGTACCACCACACGACGTTCTACCGCCCCGGCATGGTGCTGGTCGGCGACGCCGCCTGCTTCGTCGACCCGGTGTTCTCCTCCGGCGTCCACCTCGCGACGTACAGCGCGCTGCTCGCGGCCCGCTCCATCAACAGCGTGCTCGCCGGACTGGTCGACGAACCGCGCGCCATGCGGGAGTTCGAGGCCCGCTACCGGCGTGAGTACGGCGTCTTCTACGAGTTCCTGCTGTCCTTCTACGAGATGCACCACGACGAGGACTCCTACTTCTGGCAGGCCAAGAAGGTCACCCGTACCGACCGGCCCGAACTGCAGTCCTTCGTCGAACTCATCGGCGGGGTCTCCTCGGGCGACCAGGTCCTCACCGACGCCGACGTCGTCGCCAAGCGCCTCGCGGCGGGCTCCGCGGAGTTCGCCGACGCGGTCGGCACGCTCGCCGGCGACGCCGACGACAGCATGGTGCCGCTGATGAAGTCGTCGGTCGTGCGCGAGGTGATGCAGGAGAGCGGCCAGGTCCAGATGCGCGCCCTGCTCGGCGCCGACGCCGAACCGGAGGCTCCCCTGTTCAGCGGGGGGCTGGTGCCGTCCGCTGACGGGATGTTCTGGCAGGAGACGGGCCGGGCGGCGCGCACCGCCGACGGCGCGGGCGAGTGAGGGGATGCGGGCATGGCGCGGCCGACCGACCTCTCGATGCACAACCGGCGTGACCGTCTCGACCCGCTGCCCGAGCTCACCCGGCTGAGCGCGCGGGCGCCGCTGACCCGGACCGGCCTCACCGACGACCCGTCGGCCGGCACCGGCTGGCTGGTCACCGGGCACGACGAGGTACGCGCGGTCCTGGGCGACACGGAACGGTTCAGCACCCAGTTGCCCGGCGACAGCGGGCGGCCCGCGCAGGTGGGCAACCTCGTGCAGTACGACCCGCCCGAGCACACCCGGCTGCGGCAACTGCTCGCCCCCGAGTTCACCGTTCGGCGGATGCGGGGCCTCGAACCCGCCGTGGACCGGATCGTCGAGGACTGTCTGGACTCCCTGGAGAAGGCCGGGCGGCCCGCCGACTTCATGCGCCACGTCGCCTGGTCCGTGCCGGGCCTGGTGATGTGCGAACTCTTCGGCGTGCCGCGCGACGACCGGGCCGACCTGGCGCGGCTGCTCAAGGTGGGCCGCCCCGCGTTCCGCGGCCGGCGCACCCAGGTGACCGCGGGAGGCGCCTACCTGGCGTACATGGCCCGGCTCGTGGCGCGCAAACGCCGCGACCCCGGCGACGACCTCCTCGGCAGGGTGGTGCGCGAGCACGGCGCGGAGGTCAGCGACGAGGAGCTCGTCGGGCTCGGCGCGTTCGTCATGGGCTCGGGGGTCGAGAACGTGGCGGCGATGCTGGGGCTCGGCGTCCTCGCCCTCCTGGAACACCCGGGCCAGCTCGAACAGCTCCGCGCCCGGCCGGAGCTGACCGACCACGCGGTGGAGGAGCTGATCCGCTACCTCTCGGTGATCCCGACCGCCACCCCCCGCACGGCACGCGAGGACGTGACCCTCGGCGGCCAGGTGATCAAGGCCGGTGACCGGGTGGCCTGTTCCCTGATCGCGGCCAACCGCGGCACCCCGGAGGGCACCGCGGACGGCCTCGACATCACCCGGGACGCCACCTCCCACGTGGCGCTCGGCCACGGCATCCACTACTGCATCGGCGCCTCCCTCGTCCGCATGGAACTGCGCAGCGCCTATCCGGCGGTGCTGCGCCGCTTCCCCGCGCTGCAACTGGCCGTCGACCCGGAGGAGATCCAGTTCCGGCCACAGGCCCCGTACGGCGTGGAAACACTGCCCGTCACCTGGTAGGAGGAGCCATGTCCCAGGCAGCCACGCCCGGCGCGGACACACCGGCCGCGCCCCGGGCGGCCGGCCGCGGCGCGGCGGAGCCCCAGCTCGTCTACGCGCGCCGGGACCGGTTCGCCCCGGCGGCCGCCCTGCGAGAAGTCGCCGCCCGTGGCCCCGTCGTACGGGTCGAGGTCGGGCCGGGCACCGACGGGAAGTCCGTGTGGCTGGTCACCGGCTACGCCGAGGTCCGCCAGGTCCTCGGCGACCATGTGCGCTTCTCCACCCGCCGCCGCTTCGGTTCGAGGACCGCGACCGGCCGTGCCGCCGGCGTCCGGCCCGACCCGATGATCGGCCAGCTCATGGACTACGACCCGCCCGAGCACACCCGGCTCCGGCAGATCCTGACCCCGGAGTTCACCCTCCGCAGGATCCGCAGGCTCCGGCCGCGCATCGACACGATCGTCGGTGAACGCCTCGAGGCCCTGGCGGCGCCCGGCCCGCCGGCCGACCTGGTGCCGGCGTTCGCCCTGCCCGTACCCGGCGCCGTGCTGTGCGAGCTCATCGGGGTGCCCCGCGACGACCGCGACGAGTTCCTGCGCCGCGCCCACGGCTTCCTCGCCGCCGGCCAGGGACGCGGCCGGCGAGCAGCGGTGGGCGAACTCCTCTCCCGCTACATCGCCGCGATGGTGGCACGGCAGCGCCGCGATCCCGACGACGGCTTCCTCGGCATGCTGGTGCGCGACCACGGCGACGACGTCACCGACAAGGAACTGCGCGGAGTGTGCGTCCTGTTGGTGCTGGCCAGCCTCGACAACCTCTCCGGCATGCTGGGCCTCGGGACGCTGCTGCTGCTCGAACACCCCGAGCAGCTGGCGGCCGTCCGCGACGACCCCGGCGCGGTGGACCGCGCGGTCGACGAACTGCTCCGCCATCTCACGGTGCCGCATGCACCGACCCCCCGTATCGCCCGCGAGGACGTGACCGTCGGCGGGCAGCTCATCAAGGAAGGCGAGTACGTCCTGTGCTCGCTGCCGATGGCCAACCGGGACCCCGCCCTGCTGTCCGAGCCAGACCGCTTCGACATCACCCGGCAACCCACCGCCCACGTCACCTTCGGGCACGGCATCCACCACTGCCTGGGCGCGCCCCTCGCCCGCATGCTGCTCGGCGTCGGCTACCCGGCCCTGTTCGGGCGCTTCCCGGGGCTACGGCTCGCCGAGCCCGCGGACACGGTGCCGTTCCGGGTGCACGCGCTCGCCCACGGCGTGGACCGGCTGCCGGTCACCTGGTGAGAGGAGATGAGGGACATGAGCGAGACGGAGACCCGAACGGTGGGGCCGCGCGTCGAGGTCGACCGCAACCGGTGTGTGGGCTCCGGCATGTGCCTGGCCCATGTCCCCGCCGTCTTCGACCAGTCGGACCGGGACGGCAGGGTCCTGCTCGTCGACCCCGCCCCCCGGGCCGGCCTGGTGCCGGCGGTGCGGGCGGCCGCCGACCGCTGCCCGTCCGGAGCGATCACCCTGCACGGGCCCGGTCGGCCGGGCCACGACCTGGAGGAGGAGTGATGGAGCGAGGAGCCCCGGCTGCGCAGGCGGCGACCCTGACGGCCGTACGGGACGTCGTGGCGCCACTGTGGTGCGAGGCCCTGCAGGTGCCCGAAGTGGCCGACGAGGACGACTTCTTCGCCCTCGGCGGTCACTCGCTGGCGGCCCTGCACGTGATGACCACGATCGAGCAGACGTACCAGGTGGAGCTGGGTGGCGTGCGCGACATCTGGGAGAACCCGACCTTCGGTGAGTTCGTCGCGGCGGTCGCGGCGCTCGTCACCGGCCCCACCGAGTAGGCCCCGGCCGTGCGGGCGGAAGACAGGGCGGGCGAGAGCACTTTGGGACTGCTGCCGGCATTGCGCGAGGGCCGGGCCCGCATCGACGTGGCCGGGCAGCGCCTCGAAGGGGACGAACTCACGGGCGCCGTCGGCGCGCTCGCCCGGTCCGTGGCCGGCGCCCGCAGAGTGGCGGTCGTGGCCCGCCCGAGCGTCGCCACCGTTGCCGCCGTCGCCGGAGTCCTGACGGCCGGGGCCACCGCGGTCCCGCTGCACCCGGCGGCCGGCGCGCACGAACGCGCGCACGTCCTGCGCGACGCCCGGGTCGACCTCGTCCTGGACGAGCCCGCCCTGACCGGCCGCGCCGCGCTGCCACCCGAACCGCCCCCGGACGGGACACCCGCGCTCATCCTGTACACCTCCGGTTCCACCGGACCGCCCAAGGGCGTCGTCGTACCGCGCCGCGCGATCGCCGCGAGCCTCGACGCCCTCGCCGCGCTCTGGCAGTGGACCCCGGACGACGTACTCGCCCATGCGCTGCCGCTGTCCCACGTCCACGGCCTCGTCTTCGGCGGCCTCGGCCCCCTGCGCATCGGCTCCCCGCTCGTGCACACCGGCCGCTACCTCGTCCCCGTGCCGCACGCCACGATCTACTTCGGCGTGCCGGCCCTGTGGGGGTCCATGGGCGCGGCCGACCTGACGGAGCTGCGTCCGGCGCGGCTGCTCGTGTCCGGAGCGGACCGGCTGCCCCGCGCGGTGGCCGAGCGCGTCCTGCGGCTGTCCGGGCACCGGATCCTCAACCGGTACGCCATGACGGAGACCCTCGTCATCGCCTCCCCGAGCCTGGCGGACCTGCGCATGGACCCGCCGGCGGGCTCGGTGGGACACCCGGTCCCGGGAATGCAGGTGCGACTGGGCGACATGGATGACGCGGACGGGACGGGCGCGGGCGGCGAGGTCCACGTGCGCGGCAGCGGGCTGTTCTCCGGCTATCTGGGGCGCGGCCCCGCGGTCGACGACGACGGCTGGTTCGGCACCGGAGACCTCGGCGAGTGGCTGCCGGACGGATCGCTGCGGCTGCTCGGCCGCAAGGACACCGACCTGATCAAGAGCGGCGGCTACCGGGTCGGCGCGGGCGAGGTCGAGGACGCCCTCCTCGCCCATCCGGCCGTGCTGGAGGCGGCGGTGGTCGGTGTGCCCGACGACCGGCTCGGGCAGCGCGTCGCCGCGTGGATCGTGGCGGACGACCCGGACCGCGCCGGCCTCGTCTCCTTCCTCGCCGGCCGCCTCGCCCCGTACAAGCTGCCGCAGGAGATCCATGTGGTCGAGGCCCTCCCACGCACCGCGCTGGGCAAGGTCCACAAGGGCTGGCTCGCGGCGGAACCCCCACCCAGGTAAGTCCGAGACCACACAAGGGAGTTGGCAGGTCATGCCGCAGTCCTTCACACCCCGGTCCTGTACGCCGCAGTCGTTCACCCCGCCGGCCGCGCACCGTCCGCTCGAGCTGCCGGTGCGCGAGCCCAAGCCCCGCACCCGCGGGCGGACGATGGTCATCGACCCCGGGGCGCCACTGCGCTGGTTCGAGGACGTCGTGGAGAGCGCCGGAGACCTCATCGACCTGGTCAAGTTCGGCTGGGGAACGGCGCTCGTCACCGCGGGCCTCAAACACAAGACGGAGGTGCTGCGCGAGCACGGCATCTCCTACATGTTCGGTGGCACCCTCTTCGAGAAGTACGTGCTGCGGGGCCGGTTCGAGGACTACCGCGGCCTGTGTCTGGAACACGGCTGCGACCGCGTGGAGGTGTCCGACGGCACCATCGATCTCGCC
Source organism: Streptomyces sp. NPDC107522 (assembly GCF_055657525.1). NCBI lineage: Bacteria > Bacillati > Actinomycetota > Actinomycetes > Kitasatosporales > Streptomycetaceae > Streptomyces > Streptomyces sp. NPDC107522. Next base: position 25,594 of record NZ_JBVKAU010000017.1, read on the forward strand.
CCCGAGGACAAGTCCCGGTTCATCACCCGGCTCGCCGCGGACTTCGAGGTGATCTCCGAGGTGGGGTTCAAGGACCCGCACCGCTCCGAGCTGTTCGCGCCGAGCCAGTGGATCGCCGGGATACGGCGCGACCTGGACGCGGGGGCACGCTCGGTGATCCTGGAGGCGCGCGAGAGCGGCACGAGCGGCATCTGCCGGGCCGACGGAGAGCTGCGGTTCGGGCTCGTCGAGGACGTACTCGACGCCGGTGTGCCCACGGAGCTGCTCATCTTCGAGGCGCCCACGAAAACGCTGCAGACCTATTTCGTGAAACGGGTCGGCGGCGACGTGAATCTCGGAAACATCGCCCTGTCCGACGTCATCGCCGTGGAAACCCTGCGGCTCGGCCTGCGCGCCGACACGCTGCTGGACACCGGGGAATTGGAGGTGAACCCGTGAGGAATTCCGCAGACGCGTTCCACATCGCCGTTCCGGCCCACGATCTGGACGCCGCCGCGCGGTTCTACAATCAGCTGCTCGGCTGTCCGGTCGCCCGCCGCTATGCCGACCGCGTCACCTTCGACTTCTTCGGCGACCAACTGGTCTGCCATTACTCACCGGACGAACCGGTCCCGGCCCGCCCGCAGCTGTATCCACGGCATTTCGGGGTGACGTTCAGAGAGTCCGCCGACTTCGACGCGCTGCTGCGCCTGGTCGAGGTGCGGAAGGTGCCGGTCTTCCAGGAGGTGCGGTCCCGGTTCCAGGGAACCGTGGAGGAGCACCGCACGCTGGTCCTGGTGGACCCGACCGGCAACCTCCTGGAGTTCAAGCACTACACCGACCCGCGGATGATGTACTGACCGCGGAGGACGTACCGGCTCACGGCAGCCGCACCGCCCGCAGCTCCCGCGCACCGGCCACCGACGCACACCCGGCGAGCCCCAGCGCGTCGCGCAGCTCCTCGGCCAGCAGGCCGAGCACCCGCCGTACCCCGGCCTCCCCGCCCGCGGCGAGCCCCCACACCGGCGGGCGGCCCACCAGCACCCCCGACGCGCCCAGGGCCAGCGCCTTGAGCACGTCCGTGCCGCTGCGGACCCCGCCGTCCACCAGTACCTCGCAGGATCCCCCGACCGCCTCGGCCACCGAGGGCAGCGCCTCGACACCGGGCAGCGCGCCGTCGAGCTGGCGCCCGCCGTGGTTGGACACCACCACGGCGTCGACACCGAGGCGGGCCGCCCGCAGCGCGTCGTCCGGCGCGAGGATCCCCTTCAGGACGATCGGAAGCCGCGTCACCGACCGCACGTCCTCGACGCACGACCAGGTCAGCCCGGGGGAGAAGGCCTCCGCAGTGTGCGCGGCCACCGCCGAACCGTCCCCGGCGCTCCGGTGGGCCGTCGAGGGCGCGCCGGAGGCCAGATGCGCGGCGCGCACATGGCCCGGCAGGGCGAACCGGTTGCGCACATCGCGCTGCCGGCGCCCCATCCACGGCACGTCCACCGTGAGCACCAGCGCCTCGCAGCCCGCGTCCTCGGCACGGCGGGCCAGGTCCAGGGAGCGTCCGCGCTCGCGCAGCCAGTACAGCTGGAACCACACCCGCCCCCCGGCCGCCGTCACCTCCTCCACGGGCACGCTGCTCAGCGTCGCGACCGTGAAGGGCACACCCGCATCCCGGGCGGCCCGGCCGGTGGCCGGTTCCCCGTCGGGGTGCACCAGCCGCTGGTAGGCGACCGGCGCGACCACCACCGGCATCCGCGCCGGCCGCCCCAGCAGAGTCGTGTCCGTCGTGCACCCGGAGACGTCCCGCAGTACCCGTGGCGTGACGAAGACCCGGTCGAAGGCCGCGCGGTTGGCCGCGAGGGTCAGCTCGCGGCCACTGCCGCCGGCGACGAAGTCCCACACCTCGCGGGGCAGTACGGCCGCCGCGGCCCGCTCGACGTCGTCCAGGTCGTGCCACTCCCGCGGGCCGGGCGAGGCGTCGAGGGCGCGGGACGTCCCCGGCCGCGGTGCCTCGCCCGGCCCGCCCCGGTCAGTGGTCGGCACGCCGTCCCGCCCGTTCCAGTTCCACGGCCTCGTACAGGGCCTTGATGTTGGAGCTGCCGAAGGTCTGCGCGCCCTGGCGCTCGATGACCTCGTGGAAGAGGGTGCGGCGCGGGTGCGTCGAGGCGGTGAAGACCTGGAACAGCTGGCCGCCGTGGTCCTCGTCGACCAGGAGGTTCGTCGTCCGCAGGTCCTCGAGGGTGTGCGCCTTGAGGCCGATCCGCTCGGCCAGCAGGTCGTAGTACGTCCCCGGAGTGCTGAGGAACTTCACGCCGCGCGCCGAGAGCTCCCGCACCGAGCGGACGGCGTCGTCGCTGGAGAACGCCAGGTGCTGGACGCCCGGCCCGTGATGGCTCTTCAGGAACTCGTCGATCTGCCCGGGCTGTGCCTCGGGGTCGGGCTCGATGAGCGTCAGGGTGACCGCCTCGGAGACGGCGCTCTGCACGACCTTGGACTCCATCGCCTGGGCGCCGACGACGATGCGCTCCCGGTAGATCTCCCGGAAGCCGAGGGCCCGTTGGTAGAAGCGGGCGGTCGTGTCGAGCTCGCCCGCGTCGAGGCACACCGCGAGGTGGTCGATCTCCAGGAGCCCCACCTCGCCGCCGGACGTGTCCGGTGCGCCCGGGACCGGCACGAACCCGGCCGGTAGTCCCGGACCTTCACCGGGGGCCCGTTCGACGAGCGTGTGCACCACGTCGCCGAAGCCCGAGACGGCGGCGGTGACGCGCGGCCCGGCGCCTTCGTGCCGGGTGGGCCGGCGCACCGGCTCCGCACCGCGCGCCACCGCCGCGGCGAAGGCCGCGGACACGTCGGCGGTGCGCAGGGCGATGTCGGCGACGCCGTCGCCGTGCGTGGCGACGTACGCCGACGCGGGGTGCTGTGCCGAGGTCGCGGCGGTGAGCACGAGCGTCGTGCGTCCCTGGCGCAGGGCGATGCCGCGGTGGCCGGCGAAGGAGCCGGTGCCGACGACCGTGAAGGCATAGCCGTCGACCCAGGCGGACGCCGCCCGGTCGAGGTCGTCGACATACAACTCGACGTAATCGATGGCGAGATCGGTCAGTAAATCCGTCATGAGAGTCCTCGTGCGCGGAGAGGGTGCGGATTCGAATTTCTCGGACCACCGCCCGAATACGCCCCGCGGACTTGGCTGTTCCATTTCCGTGGGTGTCTTTACCGTCGGACGGCGAGGTCGAATACTTCTGATGCGGCCCCGATCGTACGGAGGTCGGCCGATTACCGCAGCTGTCAAAAATTCCCGATGAAGGACCCAGGTGATGGAAGTCCTGAAATCCGAGATCGTCCGGGCCGAGTTGTCCGCGGCCACCCTGCACGCCTCGCTCGGCGATGCGTCGATGGAGTCCATGACCCTGCTCAACGAGGTCGCGGGCACCTATCCGAACGCGATCTCCTTCGCGGCGGGCCGCCCCTACGAGGGCTTCTACGACGTGTCCCAGATCCACGAATACCTGCGGATCTTCTGCCGGTATCTGAGCACCGAACGAGGGATGAGCGAAACGGAGGTCGCCCGTACGCTCTTCCAGTACGGCGACACCAAAGGGATCATCTCCGACCTCGTGGCGCGCAGCCTCGCCGCGGACGAGGGCATCGACGCCGACCCGGCGTCCGTGGTCGTCACCGTCGGCTGCCAGGAGGCGATGTTCCTGGTCCTGCGCGCGCTGCGGGCGAGCGACCGGGACCTGGTGCTCGCGCCGAGCCCGACCTACGTCGGCCTGACCGGGGCCGCGCTCCTCGCCGACCTGCCCGTCCTGCCCGTGCGGACCGGCCCGGACGGCATCGACCTCGACGACCTCGCCGACCGGCTGCGCGAGGCGCGTGCCGCGGGCCACCGCGTGCGCGCCTGCTACGTCACGCCCGACTTCGCCAACCCGGTCGGAGTGAGCATGTCGCTCGCCGACCGCCACCGGCTCCTCGAACTCGCCGCCACCGAGGACCTGTTACTCCTGGAGGACAACGCCTACGGGCTGCTGAACAGTGCCGCCGAACGACCCCCCACTCTGAAGGCGCTCGACCGGCACGAACGCGTCGTCTACCTGGGTTCGTTCGCCAAGACCGGCATGCCGGGCGCCCGCGTGGGCTACGTCGTGGCCGCGCAGCGGGTCAGCGGAGCGAGCGGTGGCGATTCGCTGCTCGCCGACGAGCTGTCGAAGATCAAGAGCATGCTCACGGTCAACACGGCGCCCATCGCCCAAGCGGTCGTCGGCGGCAAGCTGTTGGCCCACGGCTGCAGCATGGCCGAGGCCAACCGCCGCGAGGCGGAGGTCTACGACCGCAACCTGCGGCAGGTCCTCGACGGCCTCGCCCGCCGCTTCGGCGGACGCACCGGCATCTCCTGGAATGCCCCGACAGGCGGCTTCTTCGTCGTGCTCACCGTCCCCTTCACCGTCGACGACGACCTGCTCGCCCACGCGGCCCGCCGGCACGGCGTGCTCTTCACGCCCATGCACCACTTCTACGGCTCCACGGCCGGCCACCGGCAACTGCGCCTGTCCATCAGTACGTTGACGCCCGACCGGATCGAGGAGGGGCTGGACCGGCTGGCCGCGCTGATAGGCGAGCGGCTCGCCGAGCACGACGGTGCCGAGAGGACCGAGCACGAAGGTGCGGGGGCGGCCGCGCACGAAGGTGCAAGGAGGGCCGAGCACGAAGGTGCAGGGACGGCCGAGCCTCCACATGCAGGGACGGCCGAGCACGAAGGTGCGGGAGTGACCCTCCCGAGTGGTGCGCCGTGACCATCCGCACGCTGGCAGTCGTCGGCACCGGCCTCATCGGCACCTCCGTGGCGCTCGCGGCGAGCAGACACCGCGTGACCGTCTACCTCGCGGACCGGGACGAGTCCGCCCTGCGCGCCGCGGCGGCCCGCGGCGCAGGCCGGCCCGAACTCCCTCCCCATCCCGTCGACCTGGCGGTCCTCGCGGTGCCGCCCAGCCAGATCGCCCCGGTCCTCGCGCAGGAACAGGCACGCGGCCTCGCGCTCAGCTACACCGACGTGGCGAGTGTGAAGGCCCGCCCAGAACGCGAGATCCTCGCCACCGCCCCCGACCCGTCCTCCTACGTCGGCGGCCACCCCATGGCCGGCCGCGAGCGGTCGGGCCCCCTCGCGGCCCGCGCGGAGCTGTTCCGGGACCGCCCCTGGGTGCTCACCCCCACGCGGTTCACCACCAAACCCGCCTTCGACCGGGCCCTCGGGCTGATCGCGCTGTGCGGCGGCATACCCAGGGTGATGCGGGCCCGCGCGCACGACGACGCGGTCGCCCTGACCTCCCACGCCCCGCACCTGCTGGCCAGCCTGATGGCGGCGCGACTGCGGGACGGCCCGGTGCCGGCGGCCCGTCTCGCCGGTCAGGGACTGCGCGACGTCACCCGGATCGCCCGCGGCGACTCCCGGCTGTGGGGCGACATCGTGGAGTCCAACGCCGCGGCGGTCGCCGACGTCCTCACCCGACTCCAAGAGGAGTTGGCCGGCGTGCTGGCCGCCCTGTACGACCTCGCCGAGCCGGGCGACAACGACCCGGGCGGCCCGGGCCCGGAGACCCTCGGCAAGAGCAGGCACACCCTCGTGGACCTGCTGGAGCGGGGCATCGCCGGGGTGGGAGAGCTGTCCGACGACCGGGCCGACAGCAGGGACCACTGACAGCACCGGGCACCTACCTCACGGCTGCCGGGTGAGAGCGTCCACACGGCCGGGATGGCTTTGCGTCGGCACGCTTGCCGGCCGGCCATGACCGGTAGGGCGGCATCGCGGGCTTGGCGCCGACGCCCCTCCCGGCCGGGGGAGCTGCGAGCCGGTAACCGGCCCGGGGCAACAGGCTCGCCGTGCCTGGCTGCGAGGCGCCGCCGGGGGGGCCGTTGGCGTGCCGGGGCGGGCGGCGGGGACCGCACCGCCGCGTCTCCTCACTCGCGCCCATCGCGCCGCCGGTCGGCCCTGCTGGGGAGGTCTGAGACGCGGGGTTGGCGCCGACGAGCCTGTCGGCCGGGGGAGCTGAGTGCTCTTGGTCGGCGCGGGGCAACAGGCTCGCCGTGCCTGGCTGCGAGGCGCCGCCGCGGGGGCCCGTTGGCGTGCCCGGGCGGGCGTCGGGGTCCGTGCCGCCGGGCCTCCTCACTCGCGCCCACCGCGCGGCCGGTCGGCCCCGCGCGGGGGGTTGGGGGCGCGGGGTTGGCGCCGACGAGCCTGTCGGCCGGGGGAGCTGAGTGCTCTTGGTCGGCGCGGGGCAACAGGCTCGCCGTGCCTGGCTGCGAGGCGCCGCCGCGGGGGCCGTTGGCGTGCCCGGGCGGCCGTCGGGGACCGCACCGCCGCGCCGCCACACTCGCCCCCCGCCTGCTGGGCCCCACAGGGCGGAGTCGCGGGCCCAGCGCCAACGACCCTGCCGGCCAGGGGGGTGCCCGTAGCCGCCGCGAGGCTACGGCGTGCCCGGGCGGTCGCCGCAAGCCGCCGCATCGCCCGGGCCGCCGGACTCCCGGCCCGCCCGCGCCACCCCCACCGCCCCACCCCGACCGGCCCGCAGAAGCCGACGACGCCCGCCCCCGGCCCTATCGGTGTGCACGTCTGCGTCAGGAGCCTGTATCCGAGGCGTTTGTTGTGTCCGCGCTGTGACCGGCGCCCGCGTAGAACTTGGCCCCATGTCCACTACTCACAAGCGAACTGCTTCCACCGTGCTCGCGATATCCGCGCTGCTCACCGGCGCGCTCCTGGCAGGCTGCTCCGACGAGGGCTCGTCGACGAACGAGGCGAAGGCGCCCGCCGGCGCCGAGGCGTCACCGACCAGCCCCGAGGACCAGGCACTGGCCTTCTCGAAGTGCATGCGGGACAACGGCGTGGCCGCCTTCCCCGACCCGGAGCCCGGCGGCGGCCTGGCGCTCAGCCCCGACAGCGGCATCGACCCCAACTCGGCCGATTTCCAGCAGGCGTTACAGGCCTGCCGCGACAAGATGCCGCAGGGCCAGGTCGGCGGCGGCGGGGGAGGCGGCGGCGCGCTCGACTCCACGAAGGTCGCCGCCTGGGCGAAGTGCATGCGGGAGAACGGCCTGCCGAACCTCCCCGACCCGGAGATCAACGGCGGCAACATGAGCATCGACTTCGGGGGCAGCGGCATCAACCCCGGCGGCGAGGAGTTCCAGAAGGCGAGGATGGCCTGCCAGGGCAAGTGGCCCGGCGGTGGCCTCACCGGCAGCGGTGGTGGCCAGTGACCGCACCCGACGAGACCCGCGAGCGGGAACACGAGGCGGACAGCGAGGCCCCGCGCCCGTCCGGCGACGCCTCCGGCCCGCCCGGCCCAGCGGGCAACGGCGGCGCCCCGGACTCCACCGTGGCGCTGGAACTGCGCAAGCCGGGCGAGGTGTCGCCGTCGCGCGCCGGGGACCTGGAGGCGAGGGCCACGCCGGACGTGGTCGCCCGCCCCGGTGCGGAGCTCGACACCGCCGTACCGGAAACTGCCCCCGCACGGACGGGCGGTGACGACGGCTCGGCGCCGACGGTCTCCCGCCGGCGCCGCCCCTGGCGCACCGCGGGACTGGTCGCCCTCGCGATCGCGGTGGTCGCCGGAGCCGGTGCCGCGAGCGCCGGGGTCCTCGGCGGAGACGGCGGCGGCACGGACGTAGCCGCCCCCGACGCCCCGCCGAGCACCACGGAGGTGAAGCGCACGACGCTCACCCGCAGCGAGACCGTGGACGGCACCCTGGGCCATGGCGACGTGTCGGCCGTACAGGCTCCGCCCGGCGCGCAGGGCGGCGGCGGGGGAGTCGTCACGTGGGTGCCCGCCGACGGTGATGTCATCGAGCGGGGCGATGCCGTCTACCGGGTCGCGGAGCAGGAGGTGCCGCTCCTGTACGGCTCGATCCCCCTCTACCGCCAGCTGCAGGAGGGCAGCGAGGGCGCGGACGTACGGATGCTGGAGAAGAACCTCGCCGCGCTCGGCCACACGGGCTTCACCGTCGACGACGAGTACACCTCCGGCACGGCCGACGCCGTACGCGACTGGCAGGACGAACTGGGCCGCGAGGAGACCGGAACGGTACGGCCCGGCGACGCCGTGATCGCCGAAGGCGCCCGGCGCGTCGCCGACGTGCGGGCGGTGCCCGGTGCGCCGCTCAGCGGTGCCGTGCTGACCTGGTCCGGCACCGAGCGCGTCGTGAGCGTCGACCTCGACGCCCAGTACGAGGACCTGGTCCACAAGGGCACCAAGGCGACGATCACCCTGCCCGACGACACCACCGTGCAGGCCGAGGTCACCGAGGTCGGCACCCCGACCACCGGGCAGGACGCCAAGCAGTCCGGTGGCGGCTCGGGCAACGGCGGCTCCGGCAGCTCCGACAAGGCCACGCTGCCCGTCGAGCTGAAGGTGGCCGAGCAGAAGAAGCTCGGCAGCTACCAGGCCGCCTCCGTCGACGTCTCCCTCAAGGCGGAGACCCATGAGAACGTCCTCGTGGTGCCCATCAACGCCCTGGTGGCACGCCAGGGCGGAGGCTACGCCGTGGACGTCGTCCGGCCCGACGGCGAGGTGCGGCGCACACCGGTCGAGGTCGGCATGTTCGCGGACAGCATGGTCGAGATCTCCGGCAAGGGCCTCACCGACGGCACGGTCGTGGGGGTGCCCAGGTGACCGGGACACCGGGCCCGGTGGTCGAACTCGCCGGGGTCTCCAAGACGTACGGCGACGTCCGTGCCCTGAAGGACGCCGACCTCGTCATCCACCGCGGCGAACTGCTCGCCGTCGTGGGCCCGTCCGGCTCCGGCAAGTCCACGATGCTCAACATCATGGGCACCCTCGACAGACCCTCCGCCGGCACCGTCCGGATCGACGGGTACGACGTGGCCCGCCTCTCCGACCGGGAGCTGTCCGCACTGCGCGCCCAGACGATCGGGTTCGTCTTCCAGCAGTTCCATCTCGCGCCCGGCGTACCGGCGCTGGACTCCGTCGCGGACGGCCTGCTCTACAGCGGCCGTTCCCGCGGCGAGCGGCGCCGGCTGGCCGAACGCGCGCTGCGCAGGGTGGGGCTCGGCCATCGCCTCTACCACGAGCCGCACCAGCTCTCCGGCGGCGAGAAGCAGCGGGTGGCCATCGCCCGCGCGGTGCTCGGCGACCCACCGCTGCTGCTCGCCGACGAGCCCACCGGCGCCCTCGACTCGCGCTCCGGCGCCGTGGTGCTCGACCTGCTCCATGAACTGCACCGGGCGGGCACCACGGTCGTCGTGATCACCCACGACCGGGACATCGCCGCCTCACTGCCGCGCGAGGTGCGGATCAAGGACGGCGGCATCGAGTACGACACCGCGCGCGCGGGCACCGGCGAACGCACCGGAACGCCCGCGACCGCGGTCCTGCAGGAGGCCACACGATGAGCCTGACGACGCAGCGCCCGCCGCAGGCCGGGCCGGACTCCTCCGCGCGCCCCCGCCCCAAGCCCGCCCGGCTCGGCCCCGCCGACGTCCTGCGGGTCGGCGGATCCGGGCTGCGGTCGAGGCCGCTGCGGGTGTTCCTGTCGGCGCTCGGCATCGCGATCGGCATCGCCGCCATGGTCGGAGTGGTCGGCATCTCCACCTCGAGCACGGAGGACCTCGACCGGCGGCTGGCGGCGCTGGGCACCAATCTGCTCACGGTCACCGCGGGACAGTCGTTCACGGGCGGCACCGCCCATCTGCCGGACGAGTCCGTCGACATGATCGGCAACATCGACGGAGTGACGGCGGTGTCCGCCATCGGCAGGACCGACGCCAAGGTCTACCGCAACGACCACGTCCCCAAGCAGGAGACCGGCGGGCTCACGGTGTCCGCGGCCCGCACGGACCTGCCGCGCAGCGCGGGCGTCGAGGTCGTCGACGGCCGCTGGCTGAACGCCGCCAACACGCGGTACCCCGCCGTCGTCCTCGGTCCCAAGGCCGCCGAGCAACTCGGCGTCTTCCGGGCCGGCTTCGACACCAGGGTGTGGCTCGGCGACCAGTGGTTCACCGTCGTGGGCCTGCTCGCTCCCAACGACCTGGTGCCCGAGCTGGACTCCGCCGCGCTGGTCGGCTGGCCGGTCGCGGAGCAGGAACTGGGCTTCGACGGCTATCCGACGACCGTCTACACCCGCACCGAGGAATCGGCCGTGACCGACGTCCAGTCCGTCCTCGGCCCCACCGCCAACCCGGAGAACCCCAGCGAGGCCAACGTGTCGCGGCCCTCGGACGCCCTGGAGGCCAAGCAGGCCACCGACGACACGCTCAGCGGCCTGCTCCTCGGGCTCGGCGCGGTCGCCCTGCTCGTCGGCGGGGTGGGCGTGGCCAACACGATGGTGATCTCCGTGCTGGAGCGCCGCTCCGAGATCGGCCTGCGCCGTTCCCTCGGCGCGACGCGCGGGCAGATCCGCACCCAGTTCCTGTGCGAGGCCCTGCTGTTGTCCGCGCTCGGCGGGCTCGGCGGCGTCGTCCTCGGCATCGCCGTCACCTCCGGATACGCCGCCTACCAGGGCTGGCCGTCGGTCGTGCCGACCTGGGCGATGGCGGGCGGCGTCGGCGCGACCCTCGTCATCGGCGGCCTCGCCGGCTTCTACCCCGCCGTCCGCGCCGCCCGGCTGCCACCCACGGAGGCGCTGGCGACCACCTGACCCCTGCCCCGGTACCGCGGTGCCCCCGCCGCCTCCATCCCCCGTCGGCGGCGAGGGCACCGCCCGGCCATGCCCGCGTACCGCTCGGCCGCCCCTCACCTGCACAGGCCTGTTCGCGTCCCACCTGGACAGCAGCTCGCTCCCGTACGCTCGCCGCATGACAGAGCCCTCAGAAAAGGCCGGCGACGAAGCCCTCTTCCACCTGCTCGGTCAGCAACGGATCGGCACGCTCGTGACCCTCAAGCGTGACGGCCGCCCCCAGTTGTCGAACGTCGGTTACGCCTACGACCCGGCGGCGCGCCTCATCCGGCTCATGGTCACCTACAACCGTGCCAAGACCCGCAACCTGCGCCGCGATCCGCGCGCCAGCTTCTTCGTCACCACTCCCAACGGCTACGCCTACATGATCGCCGAGGGCGAGGCGGAGCTCACCCCCATCACGACGGACCCGCATGACGCCGTCGCCGACGAACTCGTCGAGGTCTTCCGGGGATTCCGGGGCGAACACCCCGACTGGGAGGGCTTCCGAGGCGCCATGGTCGCCGAACGGCGCCTGGTCGTCAGGCTTCCCGTGGACCGCGTGTACGGGGCGGCCGGCCGCCGCCTGAGCGGCCCCCGGGGCAGTTCCGCGCAGCTGGCTCAGCGGTAGGTCAGGGGGCGTCGTGCCTCCGACGGCAGCGATTTCACCCGGTGATGCCCCTCGACCACCAGAGTCGTCCCGGGCGCGATCTCCGTGAACCCGGCATCACGCACCAACGGCAGCCCGGCGGCGGTAAGTTCACGCCAGCGCGCCGGATCCGCGGTCCGCACGGCCAACGCAAACCCCGCCTCACGCCAGGCGCTCCGCTCCTCGTCCGACAACTCCCACCAGGCGATCTGCGCCGCGTGCCCCGCCTGAGCCATCGCCTTGCCTGCCGACATGTCGAGATGGGGGTTCACCCAGAGCACGGGAGCCGACGGATCGGCGTCCCCGGCCGGCTCCGGATCCTCCAGATGGGTCCCCGACACCTGCAGCTTCGCCAGCTCCTTGGGCCACCCGTCCAACGGCACGGGCGGAAACACCCGCACCTCGGCCGACTCACCGGTGACGGTGATCCCCGGCAACCCCTCCGCCCGCCGCCACTCGGCCCCCCGAGCCCGCCGCACGACCTTGCGGATACGGGCGTCCTCCCAGTCCCGTACGGCCTGCGCCCACTCACCGTCGCCGAGGGACCGCTCGTCGCTGAGCATGATCAGTACAGCGCGGGCGGCGGTCTCCAGAGCATCGGTGCGGGCCGGCGGAGCGTCCCGCTCGATACGCACGACGAGCGGCAGGACGAACTGCGGCGCGTGATCGCGTGTATGGGGCTCGGACCGGAAAGGGCTGTCGTTCACGGAAATCGGATCACTGTTCACGCCGTCCAGTCTGCCAACTCAGGGGCGCGGGACCGCGTCGATGTGCGGCTCCGCCGCGTGGGCGCGACCAGCCCCACCGGCCCGCAGCCGCAATAGGACAAGATGTCCCCCATGCAACGCGATCTTCGTCTGGACAACGTAGGCCGCCGCTACGGCCTACGCGGCCCATGGGTCTTACGCGGCGTCCACCTCACCGTGCCCCCCGGCACACTCACCCGCATCGAGGGAGAGAACGGCACCGGCAAATCCACCCTCCTGCGCCTCCTGGCCCGCATAGACGCCCCCACCGAAGGCGAGATCACCGGCCGCCTCCGAACCGCTTACGTCCCCGAACGCTTCCCCACAGCCCTCCCCTTCACCGCCCTCGGCTACCTGACCCACCTCGGCACGGTCCACGGCCTGTCCCGGCCGGCGGCCATCCGCGCCGCAGGCGAGTGCCTGGACCGCTTCGGCGCCGCCGCCTACGCCCGCACCCCCATGGCGCAGCTCTCCAAGGGCAGCAGCCAGAAGGTCGCCGTCGCACAGGCCCTGCTCGCCGACCCGGAGCTGCTGGTCCTGGACGAGGCGTGGACCGGCCTGGACGCCGCCGCCCGCACCGAGTTGGAGCGTGCCGTCGCCGAACGGACCGTCGCCGGCACCGCGGTGGTCTTCGTCGACCACGACCCGCGCCGCCTCGCCGGGGCACCCGACGCGACGTACACGGTGCTCGACGGCGCACTCGACCTCCGTACCGACCAAGGGACTCCACGACCCACCGGCCCGCACACGACCGTCGTCGTCCAGGGCCCGAGCGGCGCGAGCCTCCCCGCCGAGGCGACCCGCGTCGCCACGACAGCGGACGAGACCACCCCCGGCACCCACCGCCTCACCGTCCCCGCCTCACACTCCGACGTCCTGCTGCGCGCCCTGCTGACCGCCCACCCGCCCTGGCACGTGGTGAGCGTGAGCCAGGAGACACCCATCCCTCCCGACTCCTCCGAACCCACCCAAGCCCCCGAAGCCCCCGAGGCCCCCGAAGCGGAGAGCCGCCGATGACATCGATGACCGCCCTCCTCCGCTACCAGGCCGCCCTGCTGGTCCGCTCGCAGCGCTGGCTGCCGCCGTTCATCCTGTACGCGGCCTTCCTTGCCATCGGCGTGCAGGGCGGCCAGCCCATCCTCGACTCGCTGGGCTTCACGGCCGCGGCCCTGCTGCCCGTGGCCGCGTGGCTGGTGCGGATCTGCGTCACCAACGAGCCGCCCGCCGCCCGCAGCTGCGTCGCCGCGGCGGTCGGCCCGGGGCGGGCGCACCTCGCCGCGCTGCTGGTGGCACTGGCCGCCGCGACAGCCCTGGGCACGGTCGCGACCGTGGCCGTGACGCTGATCAGCGACCCGGCGAGCGCGGACCACGAGACGCGCGTACCGCGGCTTCCGGCGGGCTCGGCCGGGCTGCTCGCCACACTGGCCTGCGCCCTGCTCGGTACGGCCGTCGGCGCGCTCACCACCTGGCCGGTGCTGCGCTCGACCGGTCGCGCCGTCCCGGCCATGCTGCTCGCGGCGCTGCTGTCGGTGGTGGTGACCGGCTCCCCGGCCCATGCGGCGGTCAGCGGCCTGGTCACGGGCTCCCGCTCGGGCACGGTCCCCCTGCCCGTACTGCCCCTGGCGGCGGCAGCCCTGCTCACCGCGGCGGCGATCGCCGCGGCCTGCGCGCTCACGTCCCGCAGATCACCCTGAACACCGGGGCAGAAGAAACCGCGGGTCAGCCGGAACAGCGGGTCACCCCGAACAGGCCGTACGCTGCGCCTCCTGCCACTCGCACACCGGGCAGAGCGTGATCCCCTTGTACGACTCCGGGTACTCCGTGGGCTCCCGGCACAGCACGCACTCCGCATACGGCGGCCCGTCCGCCTTGGGCGGCTTCACCACGTCGGCGATCGTGCAGTAGTCCTCGCTCATACCCCCAGCGTAGGCCGCTCAGGCCCGGCCGCCTGCGGCCCCGATCAGCTCGGACACCTTCACGAACCGGAAGCCCTTCTCGCGCAGCTCGGGCACGATCCTCCGGACGGCCCGCTCGGTCGTCGGAGCGGCACTGCGCGTGCAGTGCATGACGACCACGGACCCCGCCCGCACCCCGTCCAGCACCTCCCGGGCGACCGCGCCGGCGTCCGTCGCGAACGCGTCCGCGCTCACCACGTCCCACTGCACGGCCGTGACGCCGACCGGGGTCAGCGCCTTCAGGGCGCGCCGGTCGTAGCAGCCGCCGGGAAACCGGAAGTACGGCATCGGATCCCGCACCCCCACCTTCCGGAACGCGGCGTACGCCCGCTCCACATCCGCCCGCATCCGTTGCTCCGGGAGGGTGGGCAGCCCGTAGCAGTCGTCGGTGAAGGCGTAGTGGCTGTAGGAGTGGTTGGCGACCTCGAACAGCGGGTCCCGCCCGATGGCCCGGGCCTGCCGGGGGTACTCCTCCGCCCACCGCCCCGTCATGAACACCGTCGCCGGCACCTCCAACGCCCGCAGCGCCGCGACGAGCCCCGGATTGTCGAACCGCTCGCCACGGGCGGCCCGCACGCCCTGGTCCGCGGTCATGTCGGCGTCGAAGGTGAGCGCGACGGCCTTGCCCCCCGTCCGGGGACCGTGCTCGAAGACGGGCGTCAGACCGGCGGGTCCCGGTGCGAGGGTCGGGGGCCTGGTGGCGGGCGACCCGGGCGAGGCGGCGGAGGCCGAGGGCGCCGGCCGAGGAGCCCGCGTCACCCCGGGCTCCTCGGGCCCCGCACAGGCGGCGAGCGCGCTGAGCGCCGCGACCAGGACAAAGACAGCGGTGACGATCCGTACACGAGTGATCACCGCATGAAGGTATGGGTGTCTTCAGGGCATTCCGGCACGTCGCCGGGTGTGCCGGGCCCGTGTCACCCGCCCGGCGGCGGGGGCGGACCTCTCAGTCGGAGCGGGTGCAGCGGCCCGTCGGAGCGGTGGCCGGCGGGCGGCACTGGAAGGCGAAGTCGGCCGGGTCCGTGCTCAGATAGCGGCCGATGCAGGTGTTCGGCGTGGTGCGGCCGTGCTCGGCGCAGAAGTCGAGGGCGGCGCGGCCGTCGGGGAAGGGGCCGGGGGCGTAGAACACCCAGTAGCCACCGCGCAGGGACGCGTAGTCGTCGCTGCGCAGGACGACGGCCTCCGGCACGGACCGGCGGATGACGGCAAGACGACGGTCCCGGGCGGTGGTTCCCGAAGAGACGGGTTCGGAGTGGAGTTGAGCGATCCAGCGGCCGGCCGGCACGCCGGTGGGTGTGTGGGCGGCCGTCGAGCCGGGCGTCGGTGAAGGGGACGACTCCTGGTCCGTCGGACCGGGCGCCGAACTCGTGGCCGGCGGGTTCGTCGGGGCGTCGGACTTGTCGTCTCCGTCCGTGTCTCCGGCGCGCAGCATGAGGGCCAGGGACGTGGCCGCGGCGATCACCACGGCCGCGGTCGTGGCCACCACGAGTGGTGTACGGCGTCGGGGGTCCCGCACCCGCTGCGGAACCGTAGGACGCGGGGTGGCCGACTGGGCGGGGACCGTTGGTGGCGCCGGCATCGGGTGCGGTGCGCCGGCCGTCAGCGTCGGCTGGGCCCAGTGCGGTGTCGCCCCTGTCTCCACCGCCGCCAGCATGGCGTCGAGCCGAGCGGCGTCCGGGCGTGCTGCCGGGTCCCGCACCAACAGGGCGTCGAGCACCGGCGTCAGCGGGCCCGAGCGGGTGGGTGGCGGGAGCGGGTCGTCGAGAACGGCGGCCAGAGTGGCGAGGGTGGTGGGGCGGCGCAGGGGGCTGACGCCCTCGACGCAGACGTACAGGACCACGCCCAGCGACCAGAGGTCGGCGGCCGGGTGGTCGTCGCCGTACCCCCGGATGCGCTCCGGGGCCATGTACTCGGGCGAGCCGACGAGCTCGCCGGTGGCCGTGAGGCCCGTCGTGTCCTGGAGGGCGGCGATGCCGAAGTCGGTGAGGACGGCGGTGCCGTCGGGGCGCAGGAGGATGTTGGCGGGTTTGACGTCCCGGTGCTGGATGCCCGCCGCGTGCGCGGCCCGCAGCGCGGCGAGCACCTGGCGGCCGGTGCGGGCCGCCTCCGCCGGAGTCAACGGGCCCTCGCCCAGCCGCTGTTGCAGCGAGACGCCCGGCACCAGTTCCATGACGATCCATGGATGAGGGTCGGCGTCCACGATCTGGTGGACCGTCACCACATGGGGATGGCTGAGCCGGGCCAGCGCCCGTGCCTCCCGCAGCACCCGCTCGCGCATCACACCGACCGTGTCCGCGTCGGACCGCACCGCCTTGAGCGCGACCTCGCGTTGCAGCACCGTGTCCCGGGCCCGCCACACGGTGCCCATTCCGCCGCTGCCGAGCCGTTCGACCAGCTCGAACCGGCCGTCGACGAGGTCCCCCGGTGCGTTCATGCGGCACAGGTTAGAGGACGTGCCGGAGCGGAGGCCTCCGCGCGCCGGCCCGGGACAGGGGTTGCTACCTGCGCCAGGGCCCCGTCACCGCGAACGTCGTACCCGGCGTGTAGCAGTTGACGTACATCGTCTCGCCGTCGGGCGAGAAGGTCACCCCGGCGAACTCGCCCCACTCCGGCTCCTGCGGGGTCCCCAGGTTCTGGGCGTTGCGGGCCATCGCGTACACATCGCCGCGCCGGGTCACGCCGTAGACGTGCTGGGTGCCGTTGCCGTCCTCGCACACCATCAGGCCGCCGCTGGGGGCGAGGCAGATGTTGTCCGGGGACTCGCCGGGGAGCTGGACGTCCGTGTCGGGGCCAAAGACGATCACCAGGGTGAGGCGGCGTGCGCCGGGCTCGTAGCGCCAGATCTGGCCGTAGTGGTCCGCCGCCGAGCCCTCCGCGCTGTGGGCGAAGGAGGAGACGAAGTAGACGCTGCGGCCACCCCAGTAGCAGCCCTCCAGCTTCTGCGCGTGCGTGATGCCCTTCGGGCCGAAGTCCTGGAGGCGCACGGGGGTCTGGGCGGCGAGCGGATCGGGTACGTCCACCCACTCGATGTGCTCGAAACTGGCGCCCGGCTCCTGGATCGAGGAGAGGTCGGGCACGCCCGGCACGCGCATCGCCTGGAGGCGGCCGCCCGCGCGCAGGGAACCGAGGCCGCCGAGCGGCGCGTGGGGGAGGAAGCGGTAGAAGAGGCCGAAGGGCTTCAGGAAGGCGTCCTCGGTCTCGTAGACGATGCCGTTTCTCGGGTCCACCGCGATCGCCTCGTGCTGGAAGCGGCCCATCGCGGTCAGCGGCACCGCGCCGGAGCGCTGCGGGTTCTCCGGGTCGACCTCGAAGATGAAGCCGTGGTCCTTGGTGTAGCCGTTGGTGCCGGCCTTGTCCTCGGTCTCCTCGCAGGTCAGCCAGGTGCCCCAAGGTGTCGGTCCGCCCGCGCAGTTGACGGCCGTACCGGCGATGGCGACGCGCTCGGACAGGACACGGCCCCGTGAGTCCAGCGTCAGCGCCGTACAGCCGCCCTTGCCCGCCGGGTCGTAGGTGAGTCCGGCGACGGTCGGGACGGGGAGCTTCGCGGTGTTGCGGTTCTCGTGGTTGCGTACCAGGTGGACACGGCCTTTTCTCCCGGCGAGGGCGGTCATGCCGTCGTGGTTCGAGGGGACCAGGCCCTCCCCGGA
Organism: Streptomyces sp. NPDC107522; assembly: GCF_055657525.1. NCBI lineage: Bacteria > Bacillati > Actinomycetota > Actinomycetes > Kitasatosporales > Streptomycetaceae > Streptomyces > Streptomyces sp. NPDC107522. The sequence continues at coordinate 43,223 of NZ_JBVKAU010000017.1, forward strand.
GCGCAGCCGGTCGCCCTCGCGGGAGAGGACCTGGTAGCGGAAACCTTTCGGCAGGTCGAGCAGGCCCTTCGGGTCGGGAATGAGGGGGCCGTATCCGGTGTGGCCCAGGCTCTGTGCGGCGGCGGTGCCCGCGAAGAGTTCGGTGAGGTTTCCGGCGAAGGCGATCGAGACGCCCAACGCGCCGGTACGGGCCAGGACCTGACGGCGTGTCGTGCGGTCATCGGTCATGTTCTCGGACATGGGGCAACCTTCCTGCTGGCGGACAGGAACTGTGACCCCGCCGTGTCTATCACTTGGGGCGAGTCGCGGGAACCACGCGCGTAGCACGTGTCACTTCTCCGCGGTGTTCTCGGTGGAGTCCGCGGCGCTCCCGGTCGCGAGTCCGGTGTGCTCCGGGGACGGTTCGACGGCCCGGTAGTCGGGATGCTGCGCGCCCTTCTCCAGGAACCGCAGCAGCTCCACCGGGATCGGCAGCACCAGCGTGGAGTTCTTCTCCGCCGCCACCGCCATCACCGTCTGCAGCAGGCGCAGCTGGAGGGCGGAGGGCGCGTCGGCCATCTGGTGCGCGGCCTCGGCCAGCTTCTTGGAGGCCTGCAGTTCGGCGTCGGCGTTGATGACCCGGGCCCGCCGCTCGCGGTCGGCCTCCGCCTGCCGGGCCATGGAACGCTTCATCGACTCCGGCAGGGACACGTCCTTGATCTCGACGCGGTCGATCTGCACGCCCCAGCCGACCGCCGGGCTGTCGATCATCAGCTCCAGGCCCTGGTTGAGCTTCTCGCGGTTGGACAGCAGATCGTCCAGATCGCTCTTGCCGATGATCGAGCGCAGTGACGTCTGCGCCATCTGGGAGACCGCGAAGCGGTAGTCCTCGACGTTGATGATCGCGGCCGACGCGTCCACGACCTTGAAGTACACGACCGCGTCGACCCGCACGGTCACGTTGTCGCGGGTGATGCCTTCCTGGGCGGGGACGGGCATCGTCACGATCTGCATGTTGACCTTGTGGAGCCGGTCCACGGCGGGCACGATCAGGGTGAATCCCGGCTGGCGTACCTGCCCTCGCAGACGTCCGAGCCGGAGGATCACGCCGCGTTCGTACTGCTTGACGACCCGTGCGGCAGCCGCGAGATACACGAGCCCCGCCACGCCGACACCGACAGCAGCCCCCAGCAGCTCCTCGACCATGACGACCTCCTCGCCGAGAGGCCCGTTGCGTATGCTCCTGTAACGATATGCCCGGTGTCTGGTCCGGGGCCACGCCGGCCCCGGACCAGGTCATACACCGTCCGTCATGCGCCTTCCGGTGTCATGGGCCGTCCGATGTCGTACGCCCGTCAGGGCGCCGTGACCCGCACCGGCTCGGTGCCCGCGGAGCTGTGCCGCTCGGCCCAGCTCTCCAGGGCCGTACGGCAGGCGTGGTCGAGGTGGTGCAGTCCGGACAGGTCCAGCTCCACCGGGCGGTCCTGGGGCAGGGCCTCCAGGCTGTCGAGGATCTTCGGCAGCCTGAGGAAGGTCGCGTTGCCCGACAGGTACGCCTGGATCGGACCGGCGCCCTTGTCGATGACCTCCAGCTTCACGTGCGAGGCCTCCCAGGCGGTCTTGGCCACCGACAGGGCCAGACCGATGAGCACGCCCTCGAACATGTTCACCGCGACGATCGCGACGGCGGTGACGACGAGGATCAGCGCCTCGCCCTTGTGGGCCCGCCACAGCGCCGAGATCTGCTGGAACGGGATCAGCTTCCAGCCCGCGTGCACCAGGATGCCGGCGAGCGCGGGGATCGGGATCAGCGCCAGAGCCCACGGCATCGCGACGGCGAACAGCAGCAGCCACACACCGTGCAGCACCCGGGAGGCCTTGGTCTTCGCGCCCGCGTTGACGTTGGCGGAGCTGCGCACGATCACCGCGGTCATCGGCAGCGCGCCGAGCGCACCGCACACCGTGTTGCCCACGCCCTGGGCGATCATCTCCTTGTTGTACTCGGTGCGCGGACCGTCGTGCAGCCGGTCCACGGCCGCCGCGCTGAACAGGCTCTCCGCGGAGGCGATCAGCGCGAAGGCGATGATCGTGCCCCAGATCGCCGGGTCGGCCAGCTCACCGAGCGCCTCGGCACCGGGCGGCTGGACGACGCCGAGCAGGCCCTCCACCTGGACGGTGGCGACCGGCAGACCGAAGGCGAGGGAGACGACCGTGGCCAGGACCACCGCCGCGAGGGCGCCGGGCACGGACTGCACGGCCTTCGGCATCTTCTTCCACAGCACGATCACGGCGATGGTGCCCGCGCCGATCGCGAGGGAGGTCAGCGCCTCGGTGCTGCCGAGCGCGTCGGCGAACGCCCCGGGCAGACCCACGAGCTTGCCGATACCGGTCTCGGGTGCCTTCAGGCCCGCCGCCGCGTAGATCTGGCCGGCGATGATCACCAGACCGATACCGCAGAGCATGCCCTCCACGACGGAGACGGATATCGCCCGGAACCAGCGGCCTATCCCGGAAAAGCCCATGGCCAGCTGGAGCAGACCGGCGCACAGCACGATCACCCCGAGCGTGGCCACCCCGAACTCGCTGACGGCCTCGAAGACCAGCACCGTCAGACCGGCGGCCGGCCCCGACACCTGAAGGCTGCTGCCGCGCATGAGCCCGGTGACGAGGCCGCCCACGATGCCGGTGACCAGGCCGAGTTCGGCCGGGACACCGGAGGCGACGGCCACGCCGACGCACAGCGGCACGGCGACCAGGAAGACGACTATGGAGGCGAGGAAGTCCTGCCTCAGATAAGGGAACTTGGACAGCATGGTCGTCAGTCCCCTCAGAGCGTCTCGAACGTGTCGGACTGCGGGCGGTGCGTGCGCACGATGCCGGTGTGGACCTCGTAGTACCAGCCGTGCAGCCGGAGTTCACCCGACTCCAGGCGCTTGTCGATGCACGGGTACGACCGCAGTCGCAGCAACTGGGCGAGGACGTGGTTCTGGACGCCCTCGGCGACGGTCGGGTCGGCCGTGTCGGAGCACTTGGGCTCGTCGGCGGCGTTCGTCAGCCAGTCGCGCACGGCCGGTACGGCGGTCAGGTCGTCGCCGCGCACCAGCGCGCCGATGGCACCGCAGTGGGAGTGGCCGCAGACCACGATGTCGCTGACGCCGAGAACTTCCACGGCGTACTCGATGGTGGCCGCCTCGCTGGTGGGGTGCTCGGAGGCGTACGGCGGGACGATGTTGCCCGCGGTGCGCAGCTCGAAGAGCTCGCCGGGGCGGGCGCCCGTGATGAGGGCCGGGACGACCCGGGAGTCGGAGCAGGTGATGAACAGGACCTGCGGGGACTGCCCTTCGGCCAGTTTGGCGAACTCCTCAGGGCGCTGTCCGAAGGTACGGGCGTTGTCGATGAGGGGCTGCATGTGTGGTGACTCCTCCTGGCGCGCGGCTGTGGCGCGTCGGGGTTTACATGACAGGTGGGGGGACTGCTCTGCTTCTCAGCAGCGGAAGACCTGAAGCGCGGCCGGGGTGCGGGACGCCGAGGATCTCGACGTGCGCTGGTGCGAGGTGCCGGATCCGGCCGGTTCGTGCTCGGACACGGGGTCCCGGGTGAGCAGGGGCCGGTGGGGCGCCTCGGGCCCGGAGTCGGCGACGCGCTGACGGTCACGGGTACGCAGTGGACCGGTCGGGTCCCCGTCGCCCGACGGTATGAGGTGACGTGACGTCAGGACTTCGTCGCGCAACGCCTTCCCGGAGAGTTTGATTCCGGGCTGGGCCTTGGCCTCTGCCTGACTGACCGTGTGCGCGTGTGCGAAGGACGCGGCGGGTGCGAAGAACTGGAGGGCGAGCAGGACGGCGGCGAGGAGCGAAACCACGGTCCGGGCCGTCGTACCTCGGAACATGAGCCTCCCTCCAGTCAGTCCACACCTCTTGCGCGAGCCAACACTTGGTCAACCGTTGGTCAAGAAACACATTAGCCCGGCAAAGTTGTTTGCAGGGTTAACTTAACGTTTCGAGCTGAAGAGAGCCTGAAATGCGAGGGTGAGATGGCTTGAACTCCCCCTTGACATGGGGGAGTTGACAAGCTCGAGGCGTCAGGCGGTGACGAGGCCCTTGGCGTCGCGGGCCAGGGCGGTGAGGCGCGAGATGGCGCGGAAGTACTTCTTGCGGTAGCCGCCCTTCAGCATCTCCTCGCTGAAGAGCTTGTCGAAGGGCAGCCCCGAGGCCAGGACGGGGACTTCACGGTCGTAGAGCCGGTCCGCGAGCACGACGAGCCGCAGGGCGGTGGACTGGTCCGGAACGGGCTGTACGTCGGTGAGGCACACGGCCTTCAGGCCGTCGGTCAGCGCGCCGTAGCGGCTGGGGTGGACGCGGGCCAGGTGGTCCAGCAGGTGCGGGAAGTCGTCGAGCGAGGCGCCCTCGGTGGCGTACGCCGCCTTCGTCACCTGTTCGTCGGAGAACGGCGCCGGCGCCTCGGGCAGGCCGCGGTGGCGGTAGTCCTCGCCGTCGATGCGCAGCGGGTGGAAGTGTGCCGACAGGCCCTGGATCTCGCGCAGGAAGTCGGCCGCCGCGAAGCGGCCCTCGCCGAGCTTGCCGGGGAGGGTGTTGGAGGTGGCGGCGAGCGCGACGCCCGCGTCGACGAGCTTGCCGAGCAGGGTGGAGACGAGGACGGTGTCGCCCGGGTCGTCCAACTCGAACTCGTCGATGCACAGCAGCCGGTGGCCGGAGAGCGTCTGCACCGTCTGCTGGAAGCCGAGGGCGCCGACGAGGTTCGTCAGCTCCACGAACGTGCCGAAGGCCTTGAGGGACGGCTCGGCCGGGGTGGCGTGCCAGAGGGAGGCGAGCAGATGGGTCTTGCCGACGCCGTAGCCGCCGTCGAGGTACACGCCGCGGCGGCCCACCGGGGCCTTGGGTGCCTTGCTCCTGCCGAACCCGAGGAAGCCGCGCCTGCCCGTCTTGCCGGCGCCGCTGGCGTGCGCACCGCCGAGCCCGCCCGCGAAGCCCTCCAGGACGCGGACCGCCTCGGTCTGGCTCGGCTGGTTCGGGTCCGGGATGTACGTGCTGAAGCGGACCGAGTCGAAGCGCGGCGGCGGCACCATCTCGGCGACCAGCCGGTCCGCGGGGACGTGCGGCTCGCGGGCGCACAGGGACACCGGGCTCGCTTCGGCTATCGGGCTCGGCTGGGACGCGGCGGAGGAGGACGACACGGTTCACCATGCTAAGCGCCGTGCCACACTCCATGACATGCGACGCCTGTTCCCTGTGACCGATGAAACAGCAGCGAGGGCCTCCGGCGGTTCCGCCGGGGACGACGGGGTTGGAGCTGCCGAAGGGGGGCTTGGGACCGGTGGGTCCGGTGGTGGGCCTTCCAGGGCCGGGGCCATTCCGGGAGCCGGTGGGGCGGCGGAGGGGGGCGCTGATCAAGGGCCCGCTGCGCCGGTGGCCGGTGAACCCGGCGGGGAGTCCGCGCGTGAGGATTCCGGCGACGCCTCCGGGTCCGGTGCGCCCGGCGGCGCACGTGATGAAGCAGGCGCGGGAATCCGCGGGGCGGGCCCCGGCGCCGGAGACACCGGGCGGACGGTCGGCCGTCGGGAGGGGGCCGGGGGTGCTGGGACGGCCCCGGCAGGCGGTGGCCCGAGCGCCGACGCCGCTTCCCCCGCACTCGGCGCTGCCCCGGCGGGCGGGGCGGCCGCAGGTGGTGGGCCGGCGGCCGCCGGGGAAGGGGCCGCGCCCCCTGGATCCGGTGCTTCCGGCTTCGAGACGACCGGGCTTCCGACCTTCGGCGCGTCCGGCATCGGCGGGGACCGCCGGGAGGCCGTCGCGGCGAAAGCCCTGCCCGGGGCCGATCTGGTCGACCGGGAGTGGAGCCTTGACGAGCTCGCCGCCGCCTATGCCTACCCGGAGCCGGGGTCCGGCGGTCGGCAGCCCTGGTTGCGGGCCAACATGGTGTCCACGCTGGACGGGGCCGCCCAGCACGACGGGCGTTCGCAGCCCATCTCCTGCGCGGCCGACATGCGGATCTTCGGGACGCTGCGGGGGCTGGCGGACGTCGTGATCGTCGGCGCCGAAACGGTACGCCTGGAGGGGTACCGCCCGGCACGCACGCGTGCCGAGTTCGCGCAGGCGCGTGAGGCGGCCGGACAAGGGCCCGCGCCGGCCATCGCGGTGGTGAGCGCGAGCCTGGAGCTGGACTACAGCCTTCCGCTCTTCACCTCGCCGGCCGTCCCCACCCTGATCCTCACGGGCGCCGCCGCGGCACCGGACCGGATCGCGGCCGCCGAGAAGGCCGGCGCACAGGTGGTGATCGCCGGTGACGGCGTCGGTGTGGACCCCGTCCGTGCCGTCCAGGCACTCGCCGAGCTCGGCCACACCCGGCTGCTGACCGAGGGCGGACCACGGCTGCTCGGGCAGCTGGTGGCCGCCGGAGTGCTCGACGAGCTCTGCCTGACGATCTCCCCGATGCTCACCGCCGGTGACGCCCAGCGCATCGCCGGAGGGCCCTCGTTGGCGGTTCCGAAACGGTTCGAGCTGGTGTCCCTGCTGGAGGAGGGCGGTTTCCTGTTCGGGCGGTACCGGCGGTCGTGAGGACGCTGGTCCGGTAAACGGCGGAATCAGCCGTTCCGCTTGGCTTCCGCCGGGCACACTGGATCTCGCAGCCCCCGTGCGCGCACGGGGCAGGATGGTTTCCGCAGAAGGGGCTCCCGTGTTCACAAGCGTTCTGATGATCGAGAAGGCCCTGACGTCCGCCGACGTGGAGTTCGTCACCACCTTGCACGGGGACGAGCAGGTCGCCTTCCATGTGTTGCTCCAGCCGCGGGGCGAGCAGGCCGACAGGCTGTTGCGAGCCATCGACGACATCGCGCTGGGCGAGCTGGACGAGGCGGTGCGGGAAGGGAAGACGCCGGAGGGGGAGGAAGCGCTGACTACGGGGCAGCGGGCGCTCGAGGTGTCCCTCACGGCGCTTCGTGCCTCCGGCGGTTCGGCGGAGGGGCGGCTTGTCGAGGATCACCCGCTGGATGTGCTGAGGGGTGTGGTGGAGGAGGTCGGGGCCGATGAGGTCATCGTGCTGACCGATCCTCATTACGTGGAGGAGTTCTTCCACCGGGACTGGGCGTCGAGGGCTCGGCACAAGGTGGGGGTGCCGGTGCTGAAGCTCTTCTCGCACAGCAGGGCGTAGGGGGCTTTCGGGGGAGCGCCGTAGGGGCTGGTGAGATCTCCCGGCTGCGGGTGGTCTGTGGTTGCTCGCGCAGTTCCCCGCGCCCCTGAGTCGGCACAGTGCCCCGCGCCCCATTGCTCAACGTCCGCCGGAGTACCCAATAGGCTGGGGCCTCATCGTCGTATCGCAATCCTGGGAGAACACGCATGGCACCCGGCATTCCCACCGCCATGGACCGACCGCACTTCATCGGCATCGGCGGGGCCGGAATGTCGGGGATCGCGAAGATTCTGGCGCAGCGTGGGGCGAAGGTGGCGGGCAGTGATGCCAAGGAGTCCGCGACCGCCGAGGCGCTGCGGGCGCTCGGGGCTAGCGTGCACATCGGGCACGCGGCCGAGCATCTCGCGGCCGATGCCACGTGTGTCGTCGTCTCGTCGGCGATCCGGGCCGACAACCCGGAGCTGGCGCGGGCGGCCGAGCTGGGGATCCCCGTCGTCCACCGGTCGGACGCACTCGCCCGGCTGATGGACGGGCTGCGCCCGATCGCCGTCGCCGGTACGCACGGCAAGACGACCACGACGTCGATGCTGGCGGTCTCCCTGACCGAGCTGGGCCTGAAGCCGTCGTATGCCATCGGCGGTGACCTCGACGCCCCCGGTTCCAACGCCCTGCACGGCGAGGGCGACATCTTCGTCGCCGAGGCGGACGAATCGGACCGCAGCTTCCACAAGTACGCGCCCGAGGTCGCGATCGTCCTGAACGTCGAGCTCGACCACCACGCCAACTACGCGTCGATGGACGAGATCTACGAGTCCTTCGTGACGTTCACCGACCGCATCACCGAGGGCGGCACCCTGGTGATCTCGGCGGACCAGGAGGGGGCTCGGGAGCTGACCCGGCGGGTCGCGGCCTGTGACGTGGAGGTGGTGACGTACGGCGAGGCGGAGGACGCCGACGTGCGCGTCCTGTCCGTGGTGGCGCAGGGGCTGAAGAGCCAGGTCACCGTCGTTCTGGACGGCCAGGAGCTCACGTTCACGGTCTCGGTCCCCGGCCGCCACTACGCCCTCAACGCCGTGGCCGCTCTCGCCGCCGGCGCGGCGCTCGGCGTCCCGGCCGCCGAGCTGGCCCAGGCGCTGGCGGCCTACACCGGCGTCAAGCGGCGCCTCCAGCTGAAGGGCGAGGCCGCGGGCGTCCAGGTGATCGACTCCTACGCCCACCACCCGACCGAGATGAGCGCCGACCTGGAGGCCATGCGCGCGGCCGCCGGTGACGCCCGGATCCTGGTCGTCTACCAGCCCCACCTCTTCTCCCGCACGCAGGAACTGGGCAAGGAGATGGGCGAGGCCCTCGCGCTCGCGGATTCGTCGCTGGTCCTGGACATCTATCCCGCCCGCGAGGACCCGATCCCCGGCGTCACCAGCGACCTGATCATCGAGGCGGCCCGGGCGGCGGGCGCCGAGGTGACCGCCGTGCACGACACGTCCGAGGTGCCCTCGCTGATCGCGGGAATGGCGAAGCCCGGTGATCTCGTTCTCACCATGGGCGCGGGCGATGTCACCGACCTCGGCCCGCTCATCCTGGACCGCCTGTCGAAGTGAGGGGCAAGGACTCATGTCGTACGACGTCGAAAAGCCGGACGAGCAGTGGCGCACGGAGCTGACCCCGGCCGAGTACGCCGTCCTCCGCGAGGCCGCAACGGAGCCCGCCTTCACCGGTGAGTACACCAACACCAAGACGAAGGGCGTCTACTCCTGCCGTGCCTGCGGTGCCGAACTCTTCACCTCCACCACCAAGTTCGAGTCCCACTGCGGCTGGCCCTCCTTCTACGACCCGAAGGACACCGACGCGGTGGAGCTCGTCGAGGACCGCTCGCACGGCATGGTGCGCACCGAGGTGCGGTGTGCCCGGTGCGGGTCGCATCTCGGGCACGTGTTCGAGGGTGAGGGGTATCCGACGCCGACCGATCAGCGCTACTGCATCAACAGCATCTCGCTGCGGCTGACGCCGGACGAGGGCTGACGCGGGACGAGGGCCGAGGGGGAGGGGCTCCGCGGGAGTGGGGTCCGGCCCCGTTGGCACGCCGGATGCCGGTGTTCCTAGACTCGTAGGGGAGCTCCGACCCTCGGCGGTCTGCCCGGTGCGGGAAGGCGGTGGCGCTGCATGCCGTACGTCGCTGTGAGTGCGATCAGTCATCCCGGCCTGCTGCGCGAGCGCAACGAGGACAGCCTCGTCGCCGGCCCCTGGACGCTGTGCGCCACCGTCACCGAGAATCCGCAGACCCTGATCTTCCCGCTCGGCACGCCTTTGGCCGTCGCGGTCGCGGACGGGCTCGGCGGGCATCCCGGCGGCGATGTGGCCAGCGCCCTCGTCGTCCGCCGGATCGCGGCGCTCGGTCCCGCGCTGAGCAGCGAGGTCGCCGTCCGTGACGCCCTGAACCTGTGCAACCGTGCCGTGTACCAGGCGGCCGGCGGGGAGCAGGGAGGCGACCTCGCCGGCATGGGCTCGACGGTCGCCGGCGTCGTCGTACAGCCCGACTCGCTGCTGGTGTTCAACGTGGGCGACAGCCGGGTCTTCGCCGCCTCGCGCGGCGACGGGCTGCGCCAGCTCAGCGTCGACGACAGCCCGCCGCACCCGGCCGGGCAGACCACGTCCCTGGTCACCCAGTGCCTGGGCGGCTCGCTCGCCTACCGTGCCGTCGAGCCCCATGTCTCGACCGAGTCCATGGAGCCGGGCGAGCGGTACCTGATCTGCTCGGACGGGCTGACGGACCCGGTTCCGACGGACGTACTGGACAAGGTGCTGCGGGAGCACGACGACGGTCGCGCGGCCTTCGAGCTGTGGAAGGCGGCCATCGAGGCGGGCGGGCCCGACAACATCACGGTGGCGGTCGTACGCGTCGCCGACGAGTGACCCCCGGTCGTGGAAGTGAGCCTGTCTCTCAAGGTGGATCGTCTTCGTCCTGCGGATATCCGTGCCGGCCGTGCAGCCGGACGAAGCGGGCCGCCGTCAGCGTCCGCCACGGCTCCAGGCCCGACTCGGTGCGCAGGAAGCAGACGACCCGCTCGTGTCCGCCCGGGCCGATCGGCTGCACCAGGCGGCCCGACGGTCGTACCTGCCCGACCAGCGGGGCGGGCACCTCGGGGAACGCGGCCGACACGACGACCGCGTCGTACGGCGCCCGGTCCGGCACTCCGCCGCTGCCGTCGCCGACCCGCAGCTCGACGTTCCGTACGAGCTGTCGCGTGAGGTTGGCGCGGGCCCGGCGGGCGATGTCCGGCCGTATCTCGATGCTGACCACGTCGGCGGCCAGGCGGGCGAGCAGCGCGGTCTGGAAACCGAGACCGGTGCCGATCTCCAGGACGTGCTCGCCGCCGTTCAGAGCAAGGCTCTCGATCATCATCGCGGACAGCGACGGCTGTGTGGTGACCTGCCCCTGCCCGATGGCCACCGGCACGTCACGGTAGGCGTCGGCGGCCTGATCGGCCGGCACGAAGGCCGCCCGCGGCGTGGTCCGTACGGCTTCGAGCAGCCGTTCGTCCAGGATCCCGGCGGTTCTGAGGGCCCGCACGAGGTCCTCTGGATCCCTGGGTACGGAGGTCAGGGGGCTCACGGGGCTCACGGGCGGATCACCACCGATGCTGCAGGCCGAGGCGGCCGTGACCTCATCGTAGATCGGGCATGGGACCGGTCAGAGGATCTTGCGCTGGACCAGGACCGACAGCACGAGCGCGCCCGGCAGCGCGGGCAGCCAGACCGTCAGGACGCGGTAGCCGATGACGGTGGCCGCGGCGAGGCCGATCGGGGCGCCGAAGGTGACCATCGTGAAGACGAGGGCCGCGTCCACGGGGCCGATGCCGCCGGGTGCGGGCACGGCGCCCACCGCGGTGCTCGCCAGGAGGAGCGCGAGGGTCACCTGCGTCCAGGACAGCGGCAGGCCGAGGGCGAAACCGACCGAGGCGATCACGCTCGCCTGGAGCAGCGGGGTGGCGGCGGCCCCGCCCCACAGGGCGAGGACGCGGCTGGGCCGGGTGTGCAGGATCCGCGCGTCGGTCAGGGCGGTGCGGACGAAGCAGACCACAGGGCGCCGCAGCGGTCGTACGGCCGCCGCGAGGACGCCCGCGGTGCCGAGGGCGGCCGTCACGCCCACGGCCACCAGGAGCACGGTCCGCTCGTCCGGGACGAGTTCGCCCAGGTGCAGCAGATCGGGGAAGGCCACCAGGAAGCCGAGCAGGACCAGCGTCTTCGCGAGCGGCTTGACCAGGGAGTACAGGGCGAGTGAGGCGGTGCCCCGGGTCAGGGAGATGCCCTGGCCCTGGAGGAAGCGCAGGGTGACGGCGTGGGCGCCGATGCTCGCCGGCAGCACCTGGTTGGCGGCGCCGGCCGCGAACTGCGACGCGAGCAGCAGGCCCGGCGGCAGCCGCTCCGGCAGGGCACCCTGGCGGACGCACGCGGCGGCCACCCAGCCCATGCAGGTGAAGAACAGACCGGCGAGCAGCCACCACGGATCGGCGGAGGCGAGCCGCGCGGCCCCGTCCCGGAAGGCGCGCCAGTCGGCCGCCGCCCAGGCCCCGATCAGCAGGAGCGGCAGCAGGGTCAGGGCGTGGCGGGTGAGACGGGCGGGGGAGAAGCCGGGCGGGGCGGACGCGGGAGCGACGGTACGGGGAGCGAGGCGCACGGCCGGAGCGGGTGCGGGTGCGGGCGCGGCGGGCAGCGGTCCGGGGAGATCGCTGAGCGGGAGCGAGGACACAGCGGGGTCGTCCTTCCGCGTCACGCCCGCGGGGGATGCGGGACGGGACGGCTAGAGGGCGAGGCAGGAGGGACGACGAAAACGTGCCCGCCCGGCGTGACGCCGCGGTGTCCGGAAACCGAAGGGGCGTCGGCGGGCGGGCGACGCGGACGGGGTGCTGCCCCGCCCGCCCCCGCCCCTCACCGCATCACCCCCGCCCCTCACCGCATCACCCCCGCCCCTCACCGCATCCAGTGCCCGTCGGTGCTCCACCCCAGCAGGCGCCGGGCGCGGCCTCCGTCCGCCGTTCCGTCGCCGCCGAAGCTGCCGCCCTCGGCGACCAGGATCAGGCCCGCCAGAGCGGGGGCCAGCCGGGTCGTGACGTGGGTGGGGTGGCGGGCGGTCTCCTCGTCCAGGCCGGCGACGAAGCGCCGCTGCTCCTCGGGCGGGCACAGGGACAGCTGGAAGAGCATCTGGCGCCAGGCGTACGCCGCGTCCTTGATGGTGGCCAAGGGGCGGGGGTTGTGCTGCACACGGGCGGTCAGCCGGCACACCGTGCCGAAGCTGCGGCGTGCCAGGTCGGCCCAGCCGGGCTGCGGGGCGATGCCCACGCGGTGGACGAGCGTGGCGAGGTTGTGCGTCGTGAGGATCTGCGCCTGCTCGATGACCTTGCCGTTCGCCGCCACGGACCAGGACCGGATCTCCGTCCCGGCGCGCTCGGCGCACAGCCGCGCGAAACCGGGAGACGTACGGGGGCCCTGCGAGCGGCTCAGGGCGGCGCCCGTCTCGGCGATCGCCAGGTTGCGGATCGCGGTGTAGTCGATGCCGTAGTAGCGCTCGTACAGCGTGCCGCCGAGCAGCTCGGCCGCGATCCGCGCCGCCGTGAGGAACTTCGGGCTGAACGAGCCCATGAAGATGTCGGCGGCCAGCTCCTCCACGAACGGGGCACCCAGGTCGCACTGGCGCTCGAGCACGCCGAGCTCGCGGACGAGCGGGTTGGGCAGGATCGTGCCGGGGAACGCCTGCACGGCCAGCTCGCCCAGCTGCCGCAGCACGCCGAGCGCACCGTCGCCGTCCGGCTGGCCCACCGTCGCGGCGCGCTGCCCGGACACCGCCCTTACCCAGGGCAGTTCCTCGACGCGGACCTGCCGCTCGAAGTTGAGCAGCAGCAGCGAACGGCGGTTGCGGAACGCCCGGTAGTTCGCGGTCATCAGCGCCCGCAGGGTCGCGTCGCGGTACGCCTGCGCGGTGGTGGCGGCGACCAGCTGCGGCACCAGTTCGGCCATGACCTCGGCGGACGGGACGACGCCCCGCTCCACGAGGGTGCCGATCGGCGCGGTCAGCGCGGCCTCGACGACCTGGCGGATCGCGGGCGGTACGGCCGCACCGGCGGGCAGGCCGGTCTCCCGGCTCTCCTCCCGCGTCACCGCGGCGACGAGCGGGTCGACGTCGGTGACACCCGCCTGCTGGGGGAGTACGGCGAGCCGGCGCAGCACCAGCTGGGCCAGGGCGTGGTGGGAGGGGAGCGCCGCCTGCTCGGCCTGGCGGCGGCGCAGGGCCGTGTGCGGCGCGGAACCGGGCAGGCCGCGCCGCCGCACCATGGACTGCACGGCGTGCCGCAGCAGACCGAGCCGGCGGGCGTTCAGCGGTCGTCCGGCGACGGTCTCCTCGAGTGCGCCGAGCAGAATCCCCAGGTTCTCCTTGGGGTTGCGGTGCTTGGTGCAGAGGGTGTGCTCCGCGGCCAGCAGCCGGTAGCGGTCCAGCAAGGCGGCGCCGCGCGCCGACCACTCCGCGTCCGGGGCGCGTTCCAGCACCCGGCCGTCCCGCGCCGTCTCCAGCCAGTGGGCGAGCAGCTCGTCGCCGAACGGCTGCCATACGGCGAGCGCCTCGCGCTGGGTCTCGACGGCGGCGTTGGGCCGCCGCCGGACCAGGGTGTCGACGACATCGGAGACGGTGTGCCGGTGGACGGGCGTACCGGCCTCCGCCGGGTCGGCCTGCGGCGCGGCGCCGTCCGCCGGGCGCGGCAGGAACCGCAGGCGGTCGGCGAACGGCTCCAGTTCGGCCGCGAGGTCCAGCGCGGCGTCCGTCTCGCCGTGCCGCACCAGCCAGGCCAGGGTGAGCACCGCGGCCTCCTCGGGTACGCCGATCTCGTAACGGCCGCTGTCCAGCAGGGCCCACAGCCAGGCGAGTCCCGGCTCGGTCAGACAGTGGGCGAAGAGCGCACGCCGCTCGGCCGGCACCGCGAAGCTCCGCGCGGTCTCGGTCTCGTACGGCTGGAGCGGGCCGCCCGCGCTCGCGGTGCCCGTGGCGAAGCCGCCGCGCACCACCTCGGGCGTCACCCACGCCGGCAGGTCGGCCACGGGGGTGCGCGAACCGATCGTCAGCCGGCCCGCGGCCATGCCCGCGAGGACCGCCCGCCAGCGCTGCCCGCGCACCTCGGCGCGGCGCCGGGTGTCGGCGTCGTCGTGGGTCAGCGCGGTCGTGAAGGCCTTGGCCAGCTGGGCCGCCGCATAGGAAGGGGCGGCCGCGGTGAGGGGCTGCTGCTCAGCGTTGTCGTCCATAAGCCGACGTGGCAGGTTCCGCCCCTGCGCCCTCCGGGTCCCGAGCCCGGTGCTCTGCTGCTGAGCTACACGTCGATGACGGCAGACGGTAGGCCCGGGGGTGATCCTCATACAACCGGATTTTGGGTCGACGGCATCTGCCCGTGGGGGATCGACCGAGGCTCGGCCCGTCAGCCGCCTCGGCCCGCGGCTCGCCGCCTGCGACGGTATGTACCGTGGGGCCGGGGCCGGGGCCGGGGCCGGGGCCGGGGCCGGGTCGCGGGCCGGCGGGCGGGCCAGACGCCAGACGGCTGGGAAGACGGTGCTGATCGGCGGGTCGGGCTTGCGCGAAGGGGCCTCGTATGTCGGCGTGAAGCTGCCCGCACAAGCCGAACCGGTGAATCAGCCAGCCACCAGAAGGTTGACTTACGGCTGACCGAGCCAGAGCATTGCCGGGGTGAGCCACTTCGAGCACGTCTCTCTCCGGGCGACCGCCGCACTCCCCGCCGACCTGGACGAAGCCGCCCACCGCTGTCTCGTCGCCGGGTTCGACGGGACCGCGAGCGTGCCGGACGTCCTCAAGGAGCTCATCGACCGCGGGCTCGGCGGCGTCATCCTGTTCACCCGCAATGTGCGCGAGGCGGAGCAGGTGCGCCGCCTCACGGACGAGTTGCGGGCCATACGCCCGGACCTCCTCGTCGCCATCGACAACGAGGGCGGCGGCATCGGTCACCTGGTCAGTGCCGGCGCTCCGGAGGTCCCCGGCTCCTACGCCCTCGGCGTCGTCGACGACCCGAACCTCACCGCCCGCTGCGCCGACGCCCTCGCCGGGCATCTCGCCACCCTCGGCATCACCGCCTCCTACGCCCCCGTCGCCGACCTCCAGCACCGGCCGGACAACCCGATCGTGCGCACCCGCTCCTTCGGCGCCGCCCCCGAGCTCGTCGCCCGCCATCTGCGCGCCTGGATCACCGCCACCGAGGCCCGCGGCATAGCCTCCTGCGCCAAGCACTTCCCCGGCCACGGCGGCACCGTCACCGACAGCCACCACGGCATGGCGGTCGACCCACGGCCGTACGACGAGTTGCGCGCCGACCTCGAACCGTTCCGCGCGGCCGTCGCCACGGGTGTGCCGATGCTGATGAGCGCCCATGTCGTCTTCCCGGCGCTCGACCCCAACCGCCCCGCCACCCTCAGCCGCCGCATCCTGGGCGACCTGCTCCGCCACGACCTCGGCTTCGACGGCGTCCTCGTCAGCGACGCGCTGGAGATGAAGGCGATCGCCGACGCGTACGGCGAGGCGGCCGGCGCGCGCATCGCCCTCGCCGCAGGGGCCGACCAGGTCATCGTCGCCGTGGGCGACCTGGACGTCACGCTGGCCTGCCGGGACGCGGTGCTCGACGCGCTGCGGACCGGCCTGCTCGCCCAGGAGCGCATCGAGGAGGCCGCGGGGCGGGTACGGCGGCTCGCCGCACGCTATGCGACCCCGCCCGGCGAGGTGGCCGGGTGGGACGCGGAGGCCGGTCTCACGGCCGCGCGGCGGGCCGTACGGAGCCGGGGCGTACCGCCCGCCGTGCGCGGCGCCCATGTCGTCGACCTGTTCCCGCCACCGCATCCCGCGCTGAACTGGGGAGGCGAGGACCTGCTCACCGAGGTGCGCGCCGTCGACCCCACCGCGACGGGGACGGCGGTCACCGGGGAGTGCGGCGCGGATCCGGACGCCCTCGTCGACGGAATCCTGCGCCGCTGCGGAACCGCGCCCCTGATCGTCGCCACCTGCGAAGCCGGGCTGCATCCCTGGCAGGCACGGCTGCGCGACGACCTGCTGGCCCGGCGGCCGGACGCGGTACGGGTGGACACCGGGCTGCCGGAGGGCGGTGCCCTGTGCTCGTTCGGGCGCGGGCGCGTCAACCTGCGGGCTGCCGCCGAGGCGCTGGCCGGCGTCTGAGGAGGGGCGCTCAGGACGGCCGTACGACGTCCTTGATCCCCCGCGCCGCCAGGTACTCCGCGTCCTGCGCCCGCTCCGCCAGGACCACCGCCGGGCGAACCCCTTCCGTCCGCAACCGCATCCACGCCTCGAAGTACGCGCCGCCCGGACCGGACACCGACCGGGTGCCCGGCGTGCAGTCCAGGATCAGGGCGGTGTCGCGCGGCGGCGCGGAGTGGTTCGCGGTGCGCAGGTCGGCGACGGTCTCGGCGAGTGCCTCGGCGATGGGCTTGGGGCGGCCGGAGGAGTCGAACAGGCCCAGCGTGTACTCCAGTTCCGGGAAGTCGGCCAGCGACCGGTCCACGTCGTGGGAGCACCACCAGGTCACGCCCCACAGCCCGGCGCACTCGGCCGCGTTCCGTACGGTGGCGCGCGCGAAGTCCGGCGCGTCGGCGGCCGGGATGTGCGGTTCCGGCGCGCCCGTCTCCTGGACCCAGACCGGGCGGTCGGGGTCGGTGGCGTACGCCTTGGCCAGCTCGGTGCCGTACTCGGCGAGATGGTGGACCTGCGGGGAGCGGGGGCCGTAGCGGCGGGCGCAGTCGCCGGAGAACACCCACGGGTGGACGGTGGTCAGATCGCCCTTGCGGGCCGAGGCCTCGGGGGTGAAGGGGTGGTCGTCGCCGTACCAGGCGGCGTCGTACGCCGAGTGCGTGACCAGCCCGCCGCCCGCGCCGAGCCCGTCCCGGGCGGCGGCCAGCAGGGTGTCGAGACAGTGGTCGACCTCGTCCGCCGTCACCGGGTTGTGCTCGACCAGGTTGTTGAGCTCGTTGCCGAGCTGGAGGCCGATCAGGTTGGGGCGGCCCGAGAGAGCACGGCCCAGCGTGCGCAGGAGGGTGGCCTGGGCGTCGATGGCCTCCGGGTCGGTGAAGACGTTGCGGTGGTGCCAGCTGCGCGTCCACTCCGGGTAGAAGTCGAAGCTCGACAGGTGCCCCTGCACGCCGTCCACTAGGACGCCGAGACCTGCCTCGCCGGCCAGGTCGACGAGGCGGGCGAGCTGGTCGACGGCGGCGGTGCGGACGAGGGTGCGGTTGGGCTGGAGCAGCGGCCAGAGGTGGAAGACGCGGACGTGGTCGAGGCCGAGGCCCGCTATCTGGTCGAGGTCGGCACGCGCGCGTGCGGGGTCGAAGTCGTGCCAGGAGTGGAACCAGCCGTGGGGGGCGTGTAGTTGACGCCGAAGCGGAGCGGGTGGATGGGATCCTCCTCGGGTCGGGGCCTGCCCTCGGGCGGGCCCGGCGCTTGTCCGGCTGCTGTCCGGCCGCTTGTCCGGCTCTTGTCGGCCGTATCGGGCTCTTGTCCATTGCGAATGTATCAACCACCATGGTGGCCGATGAATAGTGATTTGAACCAGGATTTGGCCGGGCAGACACCGGCGTACGTCGTCGGCCTGGACGCCGGCGGCACCCGAACCCGTGCCGTCCTGGCGCCCCTGCGCGAGGGCGATCCCGAGGGCGAGGGCGTCGGCGGGCCGGGCAACGCCCTGACCGTGCCCGGCGCCCAGCTCACCGAGCACCTCGTCGAGGCCCTCGCCCACGCCGTCCCGGAAGCACTGCGCAGCCGTGTCGTGGCCGTGGCGGGCGGGTTCGCGGGCGCCTCGCGGACCGCTCCGGACGAGCCGGGCCGCGTCAAGGCGCACGCCGCGCTCACCGTCGCGCTGAGCCGGCTGGGCATCGACGCCGACTCGGTCGAGATCCACAGCGACATCGAGGCCGCGTTCGCCTCCGCGCCGGGCCATCCCGCCGACGGGCTAGCCCTGGTGGCCGGCACAGGTGCGGTCGCGGCGCGCATCACCGCACGCGCGTGCACCACGACCGCCGGCGGGGACGGCTGGCTGCTCGGCGACGACGGCGGCGGCTTCTGGATCGGACGCGAGGCGGTACGGGTGGCGCTGCGCATGGCGGACGGACGGGGCGGGCCGACGGCGCTGGCCGCGTCGGTAGGGCGGGCGCTGGGCGTGCCGGAGGACGTCCTGCCGGGTGGCGGTCCGGGGTTGTACACCGGAGAAACCTCGACGTCGTATGCCGGAGAACCCCCGATGTCGTATGCAGGAGAATCCCCGACGTCGTACGCCGAAGGACCCCGGACGTCACACGCCGAAGAACCCCGGACGTCGCACGCCGGAAGATCCTGGACGCGGGCCCGGCGCGAGGCCTACCGCATGCATCTGCTCCCGGCCGTCATGGCCGAGCCGCCGGTCCACCTCGCCCGGCTCGCGCCCCTGGTGACGGAGGCCGCCCGGGACAAGGACGCCATCGCCGCCGGGATCCTCGACACGGCTGCCGACCACCTCACCGCCACGCTCCGCGCCCTCGAGCCGAGCCCCGGCGAGCGGATCGTCGCGACCGGCGGCCTGCTCGGTCCGGACGGACCGCTGACCGCACCGCTCACCGCCCGGCTGCGCCCCCTCGGCCTGACCCTCGACTGGGTGGCCGACGGCTCCCAGGGCGCCGTCGCACTCGCCCGTCTGGGGTACGAGGAATGAGCGAACTCGCCGCGCGGCGGCGCCCGACGACCAGTCGCCAGCCAGAACGGGCCAGAGGACGGGCCACGGGCGAGCCAGGATCACCGGGCCCGGCGGTTCTTCACCGCGTGCTGCGGGGTGATGTGGTCGGTCAGCGCGAGGGAGGCACTGGCGCGCTGGTAGGAGACCTGGCCGACGCGGACGTAGAGGCAGTCGACGATCATCAGGACGGAGTGGCGGCCGCCGATGCTGCCGGTGCGGAAGCTGGTCTCCGAGGTGGACGAGATGAGCCGGATGTCGGCGGCCTTGGCCAGCGGCGAGCGCGGGTCGGTGGTGATCGCGATGGTGGTGGCGCCCCGCTCCTTGGCCATCTCGAAGGGTTCGAGGGTCTCGCGGGTGGCGCCGGAGTGGGAGATGCCGATGGCGACGTCGGCCGGCGTGAGCAGGGCCGCGGAGGTGGCCGCTCCGTGCACCTCGGTCCAGCCGCGGACCTGGCAGCCGATGCGGAACAGCCGCGTCTCCGTCTCCTGGGCCACCGCGCCGCTGCCGCCGACGCCGTACACGTCGATGCGGCGGGCCCTGGCGACGGCCTGGGCCGCGCGCTCCAGCGCGTCGAGGTCGATGCGGTCGATGGTCTGCTGGATCGCGCGCAGGTCCGCGCTGCCGACGACCTGGACGACCCGCTCCAGGCTGTCGTCCGGTGAGATGTCGGGGCCGATCTCGGCCGAGCCCCAGTCGGAGACCTCGCCGCGGCCGCGCTCCTGGGCCAGCTCGATCAGCAGATGCTGGTAGGAGTCGAGCCCGATGGCGCGGCAGAAGCGGGTCACCGTCGCCTGGGAGGTGCCGGTGCGGCGGCCCAGCTCGGCGGCCGAACAGTGGGTGACGGCGGCCGGATCCTCCAGGATCAGCTCGCCGACCTTGCGGAGCGAGCCGGCCAGCCGGGGCAGCTCGGTGCGGATCAGTGTGGTGACGTCCGTCGGGGGCATGGGAAAGAAGGTACCAGCCACCGTATGCAGCGCAGATTGAATACCAGGACCGAGGCCGCCGCCTCATGGCCGCTCATTGCCCCTGTCATCCGGTGTGTGATTTATTGATTCACCGATGGAGTAGCTCGAGGTGGTTCAATCCACCAGTGGGGAGTGACCCGTGTCCGACGAGTCCGTGAGCGCCCGGCGCTTCGCGCGCGAGAGCATGGCCGTCCTCGACCGTATGACCGAGTCCGCCCGCGACGAGGTGGCACGGGCCGCCGGACTGATCGCCGACTGCGTGCGCGCGGACGGCGTGATCCAGGCCTTCGGCACCGGCCACTCCCAGGCCGTCGTCCTCGAACTCGCCGGGCGGGCAGGCGGGTTGGTGCCGACGAACCGGCTGAGCATCGCCGACCTCGTCCTGTACGGCGGCGAGTCTCCGAGCGTCCTCGACGACCCGCTCCTGGAGCGCCGGGCCGGGGTCGCCGCCCGGATCTACGACCTCGCCGCACCGCGCCCCGAGGACCTCTTCGTCGTGATCTCCAACTCCGGCGTCAACAGCGTCATCGTGGAAATGGCCCTGCACGCCAAGGAGCACGGCCACCGCGTCCTCGCCCTCACCTCCCTCACCCACACCCGCGCCGTCCCGGCCGGACACGCGAGCGGCAAGAAGCTCGCCGACCTTGCCGACGTCGTCCTCGACAACCGGGCCCCGCGCGGCGACGCGCTGCTGGAGCTCCCGGACGGCGGGGCGGTCTGCGCTCTGTCCACGCTGACCGGCGTGATGCTCGTCCAGATGGCCGTGGCCGAGGCCTCCGCCCTGCTCCTCGCCACCGGGGAGCGCCCGCCGGTGTACGTCTCGGCCAATGTGCCGGGCGGCTTCGAGGGCAACCTGGAACTGGAGAAGCGGTACGCCGGACGGATCCGGCGCACCGCGAGCTGATCACTCCACGGGCACCGGGGTCAGTGCGACGGCCGGCGGACAGGCGCCGGTCGTCAGCGGTGACTTGACGGTGCCCGTCGCCGTGTCCACCGGCACGAGGGTGTTCCCGTCGGCGGTGGTGACGTATGCCGTGCTCCCGTTCCAGTCCAGGGCCACGTCGAAGGCGGACCTGCCGACCGTGATCCTCTTCCCGGGGGCGCCGGTCACCGTGTCGACGGGCGTGACGTGGTCCCCGGTGCTGGGACTGACCCACAGGGTTCGCCCGTCCGGGGACGGGCCGAGCCCGTAGGCCTGGCCGGTGACCCGGAGCGTCGGCTCGGTCTCGTTGGTCGCCGTGTCGATCGGAGTCACCGTCGGGCCACCTGAGTCGGACACGTACATCGTCTTCCCGTCCGGTGCGGCGACGACGTTGAAGGGGCGCGGGCCGACGATGCGCCGGGCGCCGGCGTCGCGCAGCACTGAGGCGACGAGGCGCCGGGCGGAGGGATCGGTGTGCGGGCCGACGACCTCGACGACCGTGTCCGGGACGGCGAGCCGATCGGGGCTCATGGACCGATGGAAGCACGATCCTCCCGGGTGATTGGATCCACCCGGAGATGCTAGATGTGCTGAATGCATCATTCAATGACGCCCGCGGGAGCGCAGGCCGCCACAAGGGGCGCACACTGGAATACAAGGCCGTCGGTGCTCAAGGGGGTGTCGGCATGGCTGCGGCAAAGTCTGCGAGGGTGCGGCTGTGGCGGTGGCGGCGCAGCCCGCTGAGGCGGCGCAGTGACCTCGTCGAGGCGTGGGTCGTGCTGTGCGGGTGGCTGTTCGCGCTGGCCGGTGCCCTGTTCGCGGGGCTGGCGGCGGCGGACGCGGTCGTGCACTCGGCCGAGGAGCAGCGGGCCGAGAGTCGCAAGGTGACGGCCGTACTCGTGAAGGACGCGGAGGACCCGGGGGCCTCGCGCGTCACCACCGACCATCTCGTGTGGGCCACCGTCCGCTGGACCGACCCGGACGGCACGACCCGCACGGACGACGCGCGGGTGCCGCCCAAGACGCACGCCGGCAGCAAGGTCGAGGTGTGGACGGACCGTAACGGCGCCGTCGTCAACGAGCCGCTGTCCGAGAGCGAGATCCTGCTGCACTCCGTCGCCGGAGGCGTGCTGGCCGCCGGGGGCACGGTGGGTGTCGTGCTCGGGTGCACCTGGACGGTGCGGCTGGGGCTGGAGCGGCGTCGGATGGAGCAGTGGGCCGCGGAGTGGGAGCGCATGGACACGCCGTGGGGGTGGAAGACGGGCTGATACCCCGCCCCCCGCCCGGCACGACGAGCACGTCTCAGCAGCGGCCCACCGCCGGCCTCATTTGACGTCCGCGCTCGGCAGCGCCGTCGGGGACGCGGTGTTCAAGTCCTCCAGCCCCTTGGGGATGGCGAGGGTGAGGATCGGCGCGCCCGGTTGGGGTGCGGGTGGCGTGAGCTGGTCCTTGGGGAGCTTCGGCGGCGTGGTCTGCTGGAAGTTGTTCGTGTCGAAGTTCACCATGCCCGTCTTCTCCAGGACCGTCATGTGGTCGAGCACGGTGTCGTTCGCCAGGTCGGCCAGCTGACGGACCAGGGTGTTCTGCGTCGTGCCCCGGATCTTCGCGATGACCGGGAAGATCTGCCCATGCGTCACCCGCATGATCGCGACACCGGTGGCGTCGAACTCCTTGCCCGTCTTGGAGTCCACCGTCGCCACGAACTGCTGCTGCTGCGGGCTGGCCTGGTTGGGCAGCGTGATGTTCAGCTGGGACGCGATCTTGCGGCAGGCGAGGTCGAGCCGGGCATGTCCGACGACCAGGTGCTTGCCGGCCTCCTTCATCTCCGGGGTCGTCCCCCGCTGCATCGCCATCATGCCCAGCGGGTGCTCCCACAGGCCCGCCGCGCGGACCTTGACCACGAAGTCCCGGTCGGCCTCGGTCAGCGGGCCGTACTGCGTGTTGGCGATGACGCGGTCCTGGCTGACAGACGTGGTCTCCACGCCCAGCATGGCGGGGTAGGCGAGGGCTGAGAGGGTGAGGACGAGGGCGCCTCCCACGAAGACGGTGCCTACCATGCGGCGCGAGATGGGCATCGTGACTCCTGACGTGAACGGCTCGGTACGCCAGGAGGTACGGATGGAACGCGCGAAACAATCATCGCCGCGGGAAAAAAGTTGCGGCGCGCTGCGCGTCGTCCCGCACACGCACGGGATCACCAGGGCTCGGTGAGGGCCGCGTTGTGTCGTCTGTCCTCTTCATCGGCGTCGTAGCCGGTCACGCGGCCCCGGGGGCTGGGCCAGCCGTTGTGAGGCACATCACAGAAGGGCTAGGGTGATAGCGCTTGGCAGCCCACCGGGCCGTGGGCCGAACGGCGGCGCGCGCGACCGGGACGGCTCCAGGCGAGGGAAGTGATCCCGTTGACCGTCGCCTGGGACGACATCGGCGGGCTCGTCGATGCCCATGAACGATTCCTCGCCGGCTCACCGGTGGAGTCGGACGTCCGGGACTCCGTGCTCGACTCCTGGAAGCGCTGCCGCTCCGCCGGGCTGGAGCCGCACCGGCTGCTGGTCCGCTACACCGCCGACGTGGCACTGGACGACCGCTTCCTGCGCGCTGCCGACCCGGTCCTGTCGGGCCTCACCGCGTCGCTCGCCGGTGAGGGCATGACCATCGCGCTCTGCGACGCACAGGGCCGCATGGTCCAGCGGCTCGGTGGCGGCCAGGAGCTGTGCGAGCGCCTCGACGCGGTGCAGTTCGCACCCGGGTTCGACGCCTCCGAACCGGTCGTGGGCACCAACGGCGTCGGCACCGCCCTCGCCGAGCGCGGGCCGGTCTACGTCGCCGGCCGTGAGCACTTCGCCGACTGTCTGCAGCCCTTCGCCTGCGCGGGCGCGCCCGTGCGGGACCCGCTCAGCGGGCGCATCGAGGCCGTCCTCGACCTGACCTGCCTGCGCGACCAGGGCGACCCGGCCATGGTCGGGATGGTGCGCGAAGCCGCCCGGAACATCGAGGCCCGGCTGCTGGAGCAGGCCACCGAACGCGAGCGTGCCCTCCTCGCCGCGTACCGGCGGGCCGACGGCCATGCGCGGGGCTGGCCGAAGCAGCCCGAGTCGCTGCCGCCCGGCCATGACGGTGGCGCCCTCGGCCGGCTCGACCTGGCCGTACTGCGCGAGAAGGCCGAGGAACTCATCGCCTCACCGCACCGCACCCTCGACGAGGTCGCCCTGCCGAGCGGCCGGACGGCCATCCTGTTGCGCCGGCAGGTCCTGGGCGCGGCGGGGGAGAGCGGCGTCGCGGTCGAGGCCCGCGTCCTCGGCGGCCCGCGCCTGAGGCATGTCCGCCCGGCGCCGTCGGGCACGCCGGCTCCGGTGGCCTGGTCGGCGCAGGGCACGGTCGCCTCCGCCCCGCAGGGCAAGGCCGGGTCGGCGGCGCGGGCGCCGGCCCCGTCGATCACGTCGGTGCCGGCCGTCGGCGCATCGGCCGTGCCTTCACCGCCGTATGCGCCTCCGGCGGCTTCGGTGCCCGCCGTGGCCGTGGGACCCGCATCCGCCGAGCCCACGCTGTACGGGACCGCGACGGCGCCCGCATCCCCCTCGGCTCCGCCCCGCTCCGCGCCGGAATCCGCCGAAGCGACCCGCGCGCCGGACCGGACCGCAGCACGGCCCGCACCGGAAACGGCCGCAGCGCCGCGCACGGTCGTACCGCCGCAGCCGCCCGCCACGCCCGCCCAGGAGACGCACACCGACGGGACCGGCGCCGCCCGCACCGCCGTGTCCCCGCCCCAGCCCGCCACCCGCCCCGAACCGGACGGCGACGGCGGCGCCGAGGGGTGGCTGCTGCTCGTCGGTGAGCCCGGGGTCGGCCGGCTGGCCGTTCTCGCGCGGCGGCGGCTGGAGTTGCTGCACGACGCGAGCGTGCGGATCGGCACCACCCTCGACGTCACCCGCACCGCGGAGGAGCTCGCCGAGGTGACCGTCCCCCGGTTCGCCGACTTCGTCGCCGTCGACCTCCCGGACCCGGTGCTGCGCGGCGAGGAACCGGAGGCGCTCGGCGGCCGGGCGGCGCTGCGCCGGGTGGCCCTGCGGGCCGTGCGCAAGGATCCGCACCACCTGTACGACGTCGGCGACCTCGTCGAGTACGTCCCGTCCACGCCACAGGCCCGCTCCCTGGAGACGCGGCAGTCCGTGCTGGAACCCGTCCTGGCCGAGGCGGGCGGCTGGATCGCGCAGGACCCCGAGCGGCTGGAAGGGGTGCTCGCGGCGGGCATCCATTCCCTGATCACCGTGCCGTTGCGGGCGCGTGGCACGACCCTCGGTGTGGTCAGCTTCTACCGTTCGCTGCAGCCCGCCCCCTTCGAGGACGACGACCTGTCCCTCGCCCAGGAGCTGGCCGGCCGCGCGGCGATCTGCATCGACAACGCCCGCCGCTACACCCGCGAGCACAACACCGCCCTCACCCTGCAGCGCAGCCTGCTGCCCCGCGGCCGCCCCGAGCAGAGCGCCGTCGAGGTCGCCTACCGGTACCTGCCCGCGCAGGCCGGGGTCGGCGGCGACTGGTTCGACGTCATCCCGCTGTCCGGCGCCCGCGTGGCCCTGGTGGTCGGCGACGTCGTCGGCCACGGGCTGCACGCCGCCGCCACGATGGGCCGACTGCGCACCGCCGTCCACAACTTCTGCTCCCTGGACCTGCCGTCCGAGGACGTCCTCACCCACCTCGACGACCTGGTCGGCCGGCTCGACCGGGGCGAGGGCTGGGCCGCGGAGAGCACGCCCGACTCCGGCATCGTCGGCGCCACGTGTCTGTACGCCGTCTACGACCCTGTGTCCCGGCACTGCACCCTGAGCCGTGCCGGGCACCCGCTGCCCGCCGTGGTCGCCCCCGACGGCACGGTCGAATTCGTGGACCTGCCGTCCGGTCCACCGCTCGGGCTCGGCGGCATGCCCTTCGAGACCGTCGAGCTGGAGCTGGCCGAAGGCAGCCAACTCGTGCTCTACACCGACGGTCTGATCGAGGACCGGCACCGTGACATCGAGGCCGGCATGGACCAGCTGCGTGCCCTCCTGGCCCGCGCCGACCGTCCGCCGGAGGAGACCTGCGAGGCCATCCTCGACGCCCTGCTCCCCGACCGCCCCGTCGACGACGTCGCGCTGCTCGTCGCCCGCACGCACACGCTGGGCGCCGACCGGGTGGCCCAGTGGGAGCTGCCCAGCGATCCGGCGGTCGTGTCCCGTGCGCGGACCGCGGTCACCGACCAACTCGCCGCCTGGCACCTCGACGAGCTGGCCTTCACCACCGAGCTGATCGCCAGCGAACTGGTCACCAACGCCATCCGCCACGCCACCGGGCCCGTGCAGCTGCGGTTGCTCCGCGACCGCGCCCTGATCTGCGAGGTCTCCGACGGCAGCAGCACGTCGCCGCGGCTGCGGCGCGCCCGGAGCACGGACGAGGGCGGGCGCGGGCTGTTCCTGGTCGCGCAGCTCACCGAGCGGTGGGGGACGCGGTACGCCCCGAACGGGAAGGTCATTTGGACGGAGCAGCCGTTGCCGTGACCGCCGCTCAACGATGCCCGCAGCTGGACAACCGGCAACCCTGGCCCCGTGCATCGCACATCCTCCGCCGGCACCACCCCGTCCACCAGATACGCCCCCACCGTCCCGTCCACGCACCCGTTCCCCCGGCTCGCGAACACGCCGTGCGAGTAGTCGTCGTCGAGGGTCACCAGGCGGGAGCCCGGCAGCACTTCCCTCAGCCGCCGGGCCCCCTCGATCGGGGTCACCGGGTCGTGCGCGGAGGCGACCAGCAGGACCGGTGGGGCGGCGGGGCTGCCGAGCGGGGTGCGGTGCGCCGGGCGGTGGTGCCAGTAGGCGCAGGCAGAGGCCTCCATGCCGGTCAGGATCGGCTGCGGGTCGAGGCGCCGTGTCCGGCGGATGTCCGCCACGATCTCGCGCGCCGTCGGCCCCGGCCCGTCCGCGCATTTCACGATCCGGTTGGCCGCCTCGTAGTTGCGGGAGTCCGGGCTGTCGAAGGCGGAGGCGGGGCGAAGGCCCTCGGGGCTGCCGTCGGTGAGGTAGGTGCGCATGCCGTCCGCCAGGGCCGCCCAGCGCTCGGTGCGGCCCAGGGCACGGTAGACCGCGCGGTCGAACTCCGCCGGGCCGAAGCCGTTCACCGGGTGGGCGGCGAGTCCGTGCCGCACGCGCAGATACGACCGCCGTACGGCGTCCGCGTCGCCGCCCAGCCCGAAGCGCTCCCCGTGCGCGGCCGTCCAGACGAAGAAGGTGTCGCGGGCCCGCAGCAGTGCCCGGTTCTGGAGGACGTCGAAGTCGTACCAGTCCCAGGGGCCGACCACGCTGTCCAGCACCATGCGGCCCACCCGGTGCGGAAAGCGGGCCGCGTAGGCCGCGCCCAGGTAACTGCCGTACGAGACACCGAGGAAGCTCGTCCGCGGCTCGCCCAGCGCGGCGCGGATCGCGTCCATGTCGTATGCCGTCTGCTCGGTGGACAGGTACGGCAGGACCTTGCCCGCGCCGGCCGCGCAGTCGTCGGCCAGGTTCCGCAGTGACCCCAGGTACCCGCGCTCGCCCGCCCGGCCCACCGGCACCGGGTCGGCGCCGGGGCTGTCGAACAGACCGCCCATTGCCCCGCAGCCGACCGGCGTGCTCCGGCCGACCCCGCGTGGGTCGAAGCCGATGACGTCGTACGAACGCCGCACGTACTCAGGGAGTTTGGCGCGCTTGGTCACGGCGTAGGGGAGCCCGGAGCCGCCCGGGCCGCCCGGGTTCACCAGCAGGACGCCGCGCCGCTCGGCCGGAGTGCCGGTGGCGGGGACGCGGGAGACGGCGATCTCGATGTGGGGGCCGGTCGGGTTCTTCCAGTGGAGCGGGACGCTCAGGCTGCCGCACTCCACGCGGGCCGGGGCGGGCGGCCGCGGGAGGGACGCGGGGCAGGCGCCGAAGGTGACAGAGGCCCCCGCCGCCCGTGCGGGCGCGGCGGTGGGGAGCAGGGCGGCCGCGGCCGCGAACGCACACAGCAGGGCGGCCGGGTGAGCCGGAAGGGAGGAAGGACGGGACAAGGGGCGGGACAAGGTCTCTCCGATGCAGAGGGAGCAGAGTAAGAACGGGGTAGCAAATGAAAATGATTATCGATAACGTGTGCCCGTCAAGTCCGGCACCCCTCCGACCGAGGGGCGTCCCGGGCTGCCCTGACGACTGAAATCGCGGCACGAAAAGGGGAGTTGTGGCTCATCTGCTGGTGGTAGAGAGCTGGGTCGGGTCGATGAGCAGGCTGCTGCCACGCGCGATCCGGGAGGGCGGACACGAGTTCACCTTCCTCACCCGGGACCTGCATCACTACCTGCGCTCGGCGCCCGAGGGGACGGCGCACCCGCTGCTCGGCTTCCGGCACGCGCTCACCGCGGAGACCAACGACATCGACGCCCTGCTGCCCGAGGTGGCGCGGCTGCACTCGGTCCTGGGCTTCGACGGAGTGCTCACCTCCTGCGACTACTACCTGCCGACGGTGGCCCGGATCGCCGGGCACCTGGGCCTGCCCGGCCCGGGCCCCGAGGCGGTGGAGAACGCCTGCCGCAAGGACGCCACCCGCCGTGTCCTCGCCGACGCGGGTCTGCCCGGACCGCGCTTCGCCGTGCACGAGGAGTGGGCCGACCTCGCGCGGGCCGCGCGGGAGATCGGCTACCCGCTCGTCGTCAAGCCGGTCGACCTGTGCGCGGGCATGTACGTGCGGCGCGTAGACGACGAGGCCCAACTCGCCGAGGCGGTCCGGGCCCTGGCCGACTTTCCGGTCAACGCCCGTGGGCAGCGGCGCACCTCCGCCGTGCTCCTCGAAGAGCTCCTCGACGGCCCCGAGGTGAGCGTCGAGACCGTGTCGTACGGGGGTGCGGTGCACGTGGTCGGCGTCACCGACAAGAGCATCGGCGGAGCGCCCGCCTTCGTCGAGACCGGCCACATGTTCCCCGCCGCCCTGCCGCTCGCCGACCTCGACGCCGCCGAGCAGACCGCGCTCGGCGCGCTCAAGGCGCTCGGGCTGACCGACGGTGTCGTGGCGCACACCGAGATCAAGCTGACCTCAGCCGGGCCGCGTGTCGTCGAGGTCAACCCGCGGCCCGCCGGCAACCGCATCACCGAGCTCGTCCGCCATGTCACCGGCATCGACCTGGCCGCCGCCTTCGTGGACGTCGCCCTCGGCCGCGAGCCCGACCTCCGGCGCACGGACACCGGGCTGTGCAGCGCCGCCATCGGCTTCCTCGTCCCCGACCGCGCCGGCACGCTGGAAGCCCTCGACGGGCGCCGACTGGCCGACCGCCCCGAGGTGCTGGAGGTGCAGCTCGCCGAGCCCGGCAAGACCGTGAAGGCGGCGGGCAGCAACAACGAGTACCTGGGCCACGTCATGGCGGGCGACGCGGAGGGCCCCGGCGCCCGTGACCGTGTCGAGGACCTGCTGACCGGGCTGCGCGCGGGGCTGGTGATCCGATGACCGCCGCGAGCGCCTCGCCGACGGCGCCCTGCCGGACGTACGACGAACTCGTCGCCCGCGTCCGCGCCGGCGCCCTCGGACCCGACCCGCGCAGCCGGCGCATCGCCGTCGCCTTCACCACCCGGCAGGCCGTACGGCACGACGGGCGCGGCACCGGCTACCGCAACGAGGTCCTCAGCCTGCGCCTCGCCGAGGCCGTCGGCTCCTGCGCGGTCGAGCCCGGTGAACTGCCCGACAGCGCGCTCGACGACTGTGTGGGAGCCGACGTGGCGGAGCTGCTCGATCATCCGCTGCTGCCCGTCCGTGTCGCCGCACTCGACGCCTACCTGATGCATGTCACCCCGCACACCCTCGCCGACGGGGCCCGCCCCGTGCCGCTGTCCGCCGGGTCCTCGCTGGAGAAGTCCCGGGCCCGCGCCAAGGCCGTGGTCGAGCTGCTCGATCTGCCGGCCGGGGCGACCGTCCTGCTGGTCGGGGTGGTCAACTCCCTTCTGGAACAGTTGCGTTCGCGAGGGCTCGGATACGTCCCGTGCGACCTCAAGGGCGGTGTGACCGAGTGGGGCGAGCCGGTCGTCACCGACGCGCTCACCGCCGCCTCGCGCTGTGACGCGCTGCTCGTGTCCGGGATGACCCTGGGCAACGGCAGCTTCGAGCCCCTGCGCGAGCACGCGCTGCGGCACGGCAAGCAGCTGGTGATGTTCGCGCAGACCGGCAGCGCGATCCTGCCCCGCTTCCTGGGTCAGGGCGTGAGCGCGGTGTGCGCGGAGCCGTACCCCTTCTTCTGGCTCGACGGCGGGCCCGGCGTCGTTCACCGGTACCGCTGTCCCGGGGGTGCGCGATGACCGCCACCGCCGTACTCCCCACCGCGCGCCCGGAGTTGCTCGCCCTGCTCGGCCGTACCCCCGTCGTCCGTGTCACCACCGACCTGCCCCACGCCCACCCCGGTTTCTGGGCCAAGCTCGAAGGGCTCGCGGCGGGCGGCATGAAGGCGCGGGCCGCCGTGTCGATGCTGCTCGGCGCGCGAGAGCGCGGCGAACTGCGGCCCGGCGCCCCGGTGGTGGAGTCCACCTCCGGCACCCTCGGTATCGGGCTCGCCTTCGCCGGGCAGGCGCTCGGCCACCCGATCGTGCTGGTCGGCGACAGTGAACTGGAGCCGTCCATGCGCCAGTTGCTGCGAGCCCACGGCGTGAGACTGGAGCTCGTCGACCGCCCGGCACCCCAGGGCGGCTGGCAGGCCGCCCGCCTCGCCCGGCTGCGCGAACTGCTCGCCGAACTCCCCGGCGCCTACTGGCCCGACCAGTACAACAACCCCGACAACACCGCCGGCTACGCCTCCCTGGCCGCCGAACTCTGCGCCCAGCTCGACCACTTGGACATCCTGGTGTGCAGCGTCGGCACCGGCGGCCACAGCGCCGGCGTCATCGCCCCGCTGCGCCGGCACTGGCCCGGACTACGGCTCATCGGCGTCGACGCCACCGGCTCCACGATCTTCGGCCAGCCCGCGCGCCCGCGCCTGATGCGCGGCCTCGGCAGCAGCATCCACCCGCGCAACGTCGCCTACGACGCCTTCGACGAGGTCCACTGGATCGGCCCCGCCGAGGCCGTGGACAGCTGCCGACGGCTCGCCCGGGGATGCTTCGTCAGCGGCGGCTGGAGCACCGGGGCCGTCGCGCGGGTCGCCGCCTGGGCGGCCTGCGTGCACCCGGGTGCGGTCGTCGCCACCGTCTTCCCCGACGGACCGCACCGCTACCTCGGCACCGTCTACGACGACGACTTCCTCGCCGCCCACGGCCTCGACCCGGCCGGCGCCGCCACCCGGCCCGTGGAGATACCGCACCCGTACGCCGCCGAGGCGAGCGGCTGGGTGCGGTGCACGCGGGTGGCGGACCCACTCAAGACGCTCCATCCCCTGGAAGGGACTCAGTGAAGGCCAGTCTGCGCACCGTGCGTCTCGAACTCGCCGAGCCGTTGCGCATATCCCGCTCCACCATGACCGCGCGCGACGCCGTGTGGCTGGCCGTCGAGCACGACGGAGCGACCGGATACGGCGAGGCCGTCAGCAGCGTGTACTACGGGCTGGACGCCGGCACGCTCGTGCGGCTGATCTCGGCCGTCGGTCTGGAACGGTTCGCCGATCCCGAGAGCGCCCTGGAGGCCCTGCCCTCGGCTGCCGTACCGCCCGCCGTCGTCGCCGCCGTCGAGTCCGCGCTGCTGGACCTCGTCGGCAAGCGGGCCGGTGTGCCCGTCCACCGCCTGCTGGGGGCCGGGACGTCGTCCGGCGTCGCCACCGCACGCACCATCGGCATCACCTCGCTCGCACACGCGGCCGCCGAGGCCCGCCGCCTCGCCGCGAACGGCTTCCAGGTCATCAAGGTGAAGGCGGGCACCCCCGACCCCGAGGACGACGTGGAGCGCGTACGGGTCATCCGTGACGCGGCCCCTCGGGTGCGGCTGCTGCTCGACCCGAACGGAGCCTGGAGCGTGGCGGAGGCCGAGCGGTTGCTGCCCCGGTTCGCCACGCTCGGCGTCGAGGCCGTCGAACAGCCACTGCCGCCCGGTGACCCGGACGCACTGGCCGCCCTCGCCGAGAAGTCGCCACTGCCCGTCATCGCCGACGAGGACGCGGTGAGCGTGGACGACGTACGGCGGCTGGCCGGGCGCGTCCACGGCGTCAACGTCAAGCTCGCCAAGTGCGGGGGCGTCCGAGCGGCCCTGCGGATCGCCGAGCTGATCGAGGGCAGCGGCACCGAGCTGATGCTCGGCTGCCTCACCGCCAGCACCCTCGGCCTCGCACCCGCCGTCCACCTCGCCGACCGGGCCCGCTGGGCCGACCTCGACGGCCATCTGCTGCTCGCCCACGACCCGTGGACGGGGATCGGCGGCGCCGACGGGTTCGTACGCGCAAGTTCCCTGCCGGGGCTGGGCGTCGAGGAGGTGACGGCGCATGAGGACGTGGCATGAGATGCGCGGCTTCCCGCTCGCCGTCCAGCTCCTCCTCGTCAACCAGCTCGGCGTCAACACCGGCTTCTACCTCCTCATCCCGTACCTCGCCACCCACCTCGGCGAGAACCTCGGCATGTCCGCGGCGGTCGTCGGGATCGTCCTCGGCGTGCGCAACCTCAGCCAGCAGGGCCTGTTCATCATCGGCGGCTCGGCGTCGGACCGGCTCGGGGCGCGGGGCGTCATCATCGCCGGGTGCGCCCTGCGGACCGTCGGGTTCGCGCTGTTCGCCCTCGGTGACGGGCTGCCGGTGCTGCTCGCCGCGTCCGTGCTCAGCGGGCTCGCGGGGGCGCTGTTCAACCCGGCCGTGCGGGCGTATCTGGCCCAGGAGGCGGGCGAGCGCAAGGCGGAGGCGTTCGCACTGTTCAACGTGTTCGCCACGACCGGCGCGCTCATCGGCCCGCTGCTCGGCAGCGCCCTGCTCCTCGTCGACTTCCGTACGTCCGCGCTGACCGCCGCCGGCATCTTCGCCGTGCTCACCGTGGCCCAGGCCCTCGTGCTGCCCGCGCGGAAGGTCGAGCCCAGCGGCAACAGCGGGGTCCTCGCGGACTGGCGGGAGGTGCTCGGCAACCGGGCCTTCCTGGCCTTCGCGCTCGCCATGGTCGGCATGTTCACCCTGGAGAACCAGCTGTACCTGCTGCTGCCCGACGGGGCGAGGGAGGCCACCGGCTGGGCCGGGGCGGCGGGCATCGTCTTCCTCGTCGGTACGGTCGCCAACCTGACGCTGCAGCTGAGGATCACGACGAGCCTCAAGTCCCGTGGGGACAGGTCGCGTTGGATCGCGGCCGGGCTCGCGGTGATGGGTCTGGCCTTCCTGCCGCCGGCCTTGGTGGCGGGCGCGGAGTCTCCCGGGTGGCTGGACGCCGGGCCCGTCCTGCTGGGCGCGCTGCTGCTCTACCTCGGCGTCATGGTCGCCTCGCCGTTCGTGATGGAGCTGATCCCCCGCTTCGGCCGCCCAGAGCTGACCGGCACCTACTTCGGGATCTTCTACGTCGTCTCCGGGATCGCCGCTGCCGTGGGGAACACCGTCGTCGGGTGGGCCATGGACGCGGGGGAGAGCGGTGGCCCCGCGTGGCTGCCGTGGGTGTGCTGCGCCGGCTTCGGACTGGCCTCGGCGGCCGGTGTTGCCTGGCTGCGCCGACTCGGAGCGCTGCCCGCGGATCCGGACCCGGCGGCTCTGGTGCAGGCCGGCGAGAGGAGCACGGCGTGAGTGCGGTGCGCTCGGGAGGAGGAGCGGAGCGGCGCACAGCCGGCAGCGGAGGAACTGCCGGCACCGAGCCGGGTGGGCATGCGCCAGGCGTGTCCGAGCGCACGGCGACGGTCGCAACGGCGGGCTCGCGGACAGGCGAGGGCCGGGGGGCGACCGCCGGACCGGCCGGCCGGGAGGCAGGCATGACCGCCGCGGCGCAGGGCGAGGAGGGCAGCCTTCTCGCCGGCGGCCCGGGCGGCAGCCGCAACCTCCTCACCGACAACCCCGCCCTGTACGAGGCCCGCTTCCCCGACCCCGACCGGCTCGCCGGACGCTGGGCCGAGGACTGCCTGCGCCGGCACGGCGCCGGGCGACGCGTGCTGGACATGGGCTGCGGCACCGGCCGCGACGCCGCCCACCTGCACGCCGTCGGCCGTACGGTGACCGGCGCCGACCTCTCCGAGACGATGCTGGCACACGCCCGCGCCCACCACCCGGGACCGGCGTACGTCCGCGCCGACCTGCACGGCTTCGACCTCCGGGAACTGGGCGGGATCCCCTTCGACGCCGTCGTCTGCCTGGACAGCTCCCTGCTGTACTGCCACACCAACGACCAGCTCGACGGCTTCCTCGCCTCCTGCCGCCAAGCCCTCGCGCCGGGCGGGCTGCTGGTCGCGGAGATGCGTAACGGGGCGTACTTCCTGGGCCGGACGGACCTGCTCGACGCGCCGTCCGTCAACTCCTTCACCTGGCAGGGCACGGCCTACCGGTCCACCACCACCCTGACCGTCGACCGCACCGCCCAACTCCTGTGCCGTATCCGCGCATGGGCCGCCGACGACGGATCACCGCCCGTCGAACAGCGCTCCGCCTGGCGCCTGCTGTTCCCGCAGGAGCTGCGGTACTTCCTCGCGGCGCACGGCTTCGACGTTCTCGAACTCCACGACGGCCCCGGGCCGCGCACCGAACCGCCTTGGCGGCCGGGTGACCTGCCCGGCACCTCCACCGACAGTGACCGGCTGCACGTCGTCGCGCGCCGCTCGCACACCAACTGACACGCCGACACGAAGGACCACTCATGTACGACGAACGCTTCCCCGGCCTGCGCCGCCGCGGCTTCCTCGCCGCCACCTCGGGCGCCGCCGCCCTCGCCCTCGTCGGCTGCGGCGGCGGCACGGACGACAAGGCGGACAGCGCGTCCGGCACCCCCAAGCGCGGCGGCCGGCTGCGTGCCGCGTTCGCCGGGGGCGGCGCGAGCGAGACCCTCGACCCGCACCTGGCCAACCTCTTCGCCGACGTCGCCCGCGCCAAGGCCCTCTTCGACAAGCTCGCCGACTACGGCGCCGACCTCTCCGCCCAGCCACGCCTGGCCGAGAAGTGGGAGTCGAACAAGACACTGGACCGCTGGCAGGTGACCCTCCGCCAGGCCACCTTCCACAACGGCAGGCCCGTAACCGCCAAGGACGTCCTCTACAGCTACCGCCGCATCGCAGACCCCAAGCAGGCCTTCCGCGCCAAGGCGTCCCTGGAGCCCATCGACCTCGACGCCAGCCGTGCCACCGGCGAGCGGTCGATCGAGTTCGTCCTCAAGCGGCCCACCGCCGAATTCCCCAACATCCTGGCCGCGTTCGGGGCGTACGTCGTCCCCGAGAACGCCACCGAGTTCGACAAGAAGCCGGTCGGCTCCGGCCCCTTCCGGTTCGTCTCCTTCGCGCCCGGCCGCTCCGCCGTCCTCCGCCGCTACGACGACCACTGGGACGGCGCCCCGCTCCTCGACGAGATCGAGTTCGTCGTCGCCAACGAGGAGTCCGCCCGCGTCAACGCCCTCCTCGGCGGCCAGGTCGAGTACGCGCACGAACTCAACCCGACCACCGCCCGCGCTCACGAGGGCAAGGGCCAGATCGAGATCGTCCGGCTGCGGGGCAGCGCCATGCAGGCGTTCTGCATGAAGACCGACCGGGCCCCCTTCGACGACAAGCGGGTCCGCGAGGCCTTCTTCCTGATCGCCGACCGCCAGGAACTCGTCGACGGCGCGCTCTCGGGTGCGGGTGTGGTCGGCAACGACCTGTTCGGCAAGGGCTACGAGTACTACGCCGACAGCCTCCCCCAGCGCGAGCAGGACCTCGACCGGGCCCGCGCCCTGCTCAAGCAGGCCGGCGCCGAGAAGCTCAAGGTCAGCCTGGACACCTCGGCCGTCGCCGCCGGGTTCACCGAGGCCGCCGGGATCTTCCGCGACCAGGCCGCGAAGGCGGGCGTCACGATCGACGTGAAGATGGGCAGCAAGGACTCCTACTGGAGCGACATCCTCGACAACGGCACCCTGTGCTGCTACCGCTCCGGCGCCATGCCCATCGAGGCCCACATCTCCCAGCGCCTGCTCACCGACTCCACCACCAACGCCACCAAGTGGCACCACAAGGACTTCGACGCCCTCTACCAGCAGGCCCAGTCCACCCGCGACAAGACGGAACGGGCCGCCGTCTACGAGCGCATGCAGCGCCGCCTGTACGCCGAGGGTGGCTTCCTGGTCTGGGGCTTCGCGGACTGGATCATCGGAACGGCCCGCACGGTGAAGGGAGTCGAGACCAAGGCGCCCGCCAACACCCTGGACTGGGCCCGTTTCGACAAGGTGTGGCTGGCGTGAGCGGACTTCGCTCTTTCGTCGCCCGGCGGGTGCTCCTCGGCGGCGCGCAGACCGTAGCCGTCGTGCTCCTGGTCTTCGCGCTTACCGAGGCCCTCCCGGGCGACGCCGCAGTCGCCCTCGCCGGCGACCAGCCCGACCCCGCCCGCATCGCCGCCATCCGCGAGGCGATGCACCTCGACCGCCCGGCATACGAGCGGCTGGCCGACTGGGCGGCGGGCTTGCTGCACGGCGACTTCGGCACGTCCCTGACCTCCGGCCGCCCCGTCACCCAGTACATCACCGACGGCTTCGGTCCGACCCTGCTGCTGGCCACGCTCACCCTCGCACTCCTCGTCCCGCTCGGCTTCGGCCTCGGCGTGCTCGCCGCCCGCCACGAGGGGCGCCTCGTCGACCGGCTGGTCAGCTCGGCGACGCTGGCCGTGTACGCCGTCCCGGAGTTCGCCCTCGGGGTCCTGCTGGTGACGCTCCTCGCGCTGAAGCTGGCCTGGCTGCCGCCGACCGCACTCGGCTACGGCACCGACCTGCTCGGCCATCCGGCGGCGCTGGTCCTGCCGGTGCTGGTCCTGCTGTCCCGCCCGGTGTGCTCGCTGTCCCGTCTGGTGCGGGCCGGCATGGTCGACGCCCTCGCCTCCCCCTACGCCGCCCACGCCCGCCGCTACGGCGTCCCCGGCGCCCGGGTCCGCTACGCCCATGCCCTGCCGAACGCCCTCGCGCCGGCCGTGCAGCAACTCGCCCGCACCGTCGACTGGTTGCTGTGCGGGGTCATCGTCGTGGAGGCCCTCTTCGTGATCCCGGGCCTGGGCTCGGTCCTCCTCAACGCCGTGGCCGAACGTGACGTACCGGTGGTGCAGGGGCTGGCCGTGGTGTTCGGCGTGCTGACGGTCGTCCTCAACCTCGGGGCCGATCTGGTCGCCCACCGGCTCACTCCGCGAGCGGGGGTGGCCGCATGACGACGTATCGCCGCTTCGCGCTCGGCCTCGCGGTCATCGCCGTCCCCCTCGTCCTCGCGCTCCTCGGACCCCTGTTCACTGGCGACCCCGGCCCTCGCGCCACGTCCTTCACCCCCGGCGGCGACCACTGGCTCGGCACCGACTTCGTGGGCCGCGACGTGTGGCAACAGGTCCTGCTGGGCGGCCGGACGGTCGTGGTCACCGCGCTGGCCGCCACCGCGCTCGCCTATCTCGTCGCCGTCCCGGTCGCCCTCATGAGCGCGCTCACCCGCCTCAAGTGGCTGGAGGAGCTGCTGATGCGGCCGCTGGACGTGCTGCTCGCCGTACCGTCGCTGCTGCTGATCCTGCTGGTGGCCTCCGTGCTCTCGCCGGGCTCCGCCGGGCTCGCGCTGCTCGTGGCGCTGGTGAACGTGCCCGACGCGGCCCGGATCGTGCGGGCGGCCGCGGGGGAGGCCGCCGCACGCCCCGCGGTCGAGGCGCTGCGGATGCAGGGGGAGACCTGGTGGCGGATCGCCGTCGGCTACGTCGGCCGGTCGGCGCTGCGCACCCTCGCCGCCGACGCCGGGATCCGGCTGACCGGCGTGCTGTACCTGGTGTCGACGGCGGCGTTCCTCGGGGTCGGCGTCGCGCCGGACGCCGCCGACTGGGCGGTCATGGTCGACCGCAACCGCACCGGACTGTTCGTGCAGCCCTGGGCCGTGGTGGTGCCCGCGCTGCTGATCGTGGCGCTGACGATGGGCACCAACCTGCTCTTCGACGCCGCGCTGCAGAAGAAGGCCGCCTTGGAGAAGAAGGCCGACTCGGACAAGAAAGGACGACGTCCGTGAGCCGGGCAACGGGTGATGCCGTCGCCGAGATCCGCGGCCTGCGCGTGGAGATCGACGGCCGGGCGATCGTGGACGAGGTGAACCTGCGGGTGCCGCCCGGGAAGGTGAGCGCACTGGTCGGCGCCTCCGGCAGCGGCAAGACGACGACCGGCCTGGCGCTGCTGGGGGAGTATCCGCCCGGCGCCCGGGTGACGGGCGAGGTACGGCGGCCGGGGGACGGCCCGGTGGGCTACGTGCCCCAGCACCCCGCCGCCGTCCTCAACCCGGCCCGCCGCGTCAGCGCTTTCCTCCACGACATCGCCCGCCCCCAGGTGCGCCACCTGCCCCGCCCCGAACGCCGTACAGCGGCCCGCGCACTGGTCCTGCGGGCCCTGTCCGACGCACAACTCCCGGATTCCGAGGCACTGTTGCGGCGCTACCCGCACCAGCTCTCCGGCGGCCAGCAGCAACGCGTCGTCCTCGCCCAGGCCCTGCTGCTCGGCGCCCGCGTCATCGTCGCCGACGAACCCACCACCGGCCAGGACGCGTTGACCAAGAGCCGGATCGTCGAGCAGCTGGCGGCGGTCGCGGCGCGCGGCATCGCGATCGTGCTGCTCAGCCACGACCTGGACGTCGTACGCGCCCTCGCCGACGAGGTCCTCGTCATGCGCGCGGGCCGGGTCGTGGAGTCGGGCCCGGTGGAGCGGCTGTGGGAGGCGCCCCGCCACGAGTGGACCCGTCGTCTGCTCGACGGACAGCGCGCGGTGCCGCCGGCCGGAGCGGACACGGACGCGGCCCAACCGGTCCTGGAGGTGCGGCACTTGACCGCCGTGCACGACCGCCGGACCGCCGTCCTGCACGTCCCGCACCTCGCCCTCCGCCCCGGCACGAGTCTGGCCGTCGTCGGCCGCTCCGGCAGCGGCAAGACCACGCTCGCCCGCTGCCTCGCCGGCCTCCACCGCGACCACGACGGCGAGATCCTGCTCGACGGCACGCAGCTGCCGCGCAGCCTGCGCCACCGCAGCAGCGCCCAACTCGCCGCCGTTCAGTACGTCTTCCAGGACGCCCGCGCAGCCTTCGACGAGCACCGGCCGGTCCTCCACCAGGTGGCCCGTACGGCGGTACGCCTGCGCGGCACCGACGAACGGACGGCGACGGACGAGGCGACGGTCACCCTGAACCGCCTCGGACTGCCGGAGGACCTGGCCCGCCGCCGCCCCGCCGAACTCTCCGGCGGCGAACTCCAGCGCGCCGCCCTCGCCCGCGCCCTGCTCGCCCGCCCCCGGGTGCTGGTCTGCGACGAGGTCACCTCCGGCCTGGACACGGTCACCCGGCGCGGCATCCTCGACGTCCTCGCGGGGCTGGTGGGCGAGGGCGAGGACCTGTCCCTGGTCCTCATCACCCACGACCTGGACACCGCACGCCTGGCCCACCGCATCGCCGTACTGGACGCGGGCGAGCTGGTCGAGGAGGGGTCGGCACATGACCTCCTGACGCAGCCTCAGCATCCCTTCACCATCTCCCTGATGGAGACGACGGAGCGCTTGGAGGCGGGGACCCGGGGGTGAGTGCTACAGCCGACCTCCGGAGGCCAGGCGCCGAGGAGACGGGAAGGTCTCGGCACGGGTGGTCCGGAGGCCGGCGGCTTTGGGGTGCGTCCCGCTGTGGGCGGCTCTGCGCCCCGGCCTTTGGGTGGCCCTACGACCCGGTCGGCAGGCGTCGGCGGCGCGGGCGGGCGGTGGCCTCCGCGAGCAGCGCGTGGATCTTGCGCACCGCATCTCCCGGGTGAGTGGCCGGGGTTGGGAAGGGCAGGCGGGTGTCGTGGTGGGCGTCCGGTGTCTCCACGCGGAGCACCAGGCCGTGCCGGTCGAGCCGCAGTGGCCGTACGCCGCTCGCGCCGAGCTGCAGCCGGGGCGGGAGCAGGCGGGCGAGCGGGGCCACGGTGTCGGCGTGGGCCGCGTCCAGCCGGGCCAGCATCTCCGCCTCGTGGGTGGCCAGCGGATCGGGGGCGGCCAGGCTCAGTTCGTCGAGGCCGACGACGGCCGTCCCGTCGCCCTCCGTGAGCACGGCCCGGGCCGGGTGGAACACCAGGGCTTTCGGGCCGAGCGCGGTGAGCCATCCCCCCAGCGTCAGCCGGGCGCGCACCCGGTCGCGTACGGCCACGGGGGCGACGTCGGTGAACTCCACCAGGGCGGCCAGGTCGCCGTGCGGTGCCACGGCGAGCTCGGCTGCGAGGTGGGCGTCCGGAGGGTTCTGCAGGAGCAGCCGTGCGGCGGCGTCCACGGTGTGCAGGCCGATCAGCTCGACACGGTGGCCGTGTGTGGTGACGGTCAGCGAGCCGGCCGCCGAGAGCACCGAGCGGGCACGCTCGGCGGGCGTCGGCTCAGGGCAGGTGGCAGCAGACATGGGAACCTTTCGAGTTAGGTAAGGCTAACCTTAGCTCGTCTGGTGTGTCCTCACCAACCCGTCAGCAAAAGGTGATTGACGAGCAACGCGAGCACCGCCTGCGCCGCGAGCCAGGCACGCGCCCCCGGCAGCAACGCGCACGCGGGCAGCAGCCACAGCGCGAACGGCAGCCAGATCCGCTCCGTCTCCGCCTTGCTCATCCCGGACAGGTCGGCGACGAGGAGGGCGACGAGCGCGCCGAGCACCAGGAGCGCCAGGCGTACCTCGGCCCGCTCCGTGCGCCGGACCAGCGCCACGACCGCCCGCCGCAGCCCCGCCACCGTCGCGAGGCCCACGATGACGACCGTGCATGCGAGGTTGGCCCACACCCAGTAGCCGTACGGCCGCACCCCACCGGCGCCCTGGTGGTAGCGGGTGACCAGCAGACGGTACGCCTCCCACCAGTCGAAGCCGATGACGGCGAACGCGACGGGGATCACCAGGAAGCCGGCCAGCAGGAAGGGGAGGGGGCGGACGCGGTGGGAGCCCAGCAGCAGGACGGCGGCGGCGACCACGGCGAAGAGCGTCAGGCCGTACGAGAGATGGACCGTCCAGCCGAAGAGGAGCCCCGAGACCAGACCTGTCCACCGCGGCCGTTTCCCCGTCACCGCCAGCGCGAGGAACGCGACCGCCCACGCGGCCACCGCCGCGAAGTACCCGTCGGCCGAGGTGCCCACCCACACCGCCGCGGGAGCGAGCGCGAGGAAGGGCGCGGCGCGGCGGGCGAGGCGCTCGTCGGCGAGGGCGCGTACGGCGACGAGGACCGCGACCGCGGCCGTCGTACCGATCGTGATGCACCAGGTTCCCGCCCAGCCGCCCCCGCCCAGGCCGAGCCGGTCGAGGAACACGAAGGTGAGGGTGGCGCCCGGCGGATGGCCGGCGACATGGGCGGGCCAGTTGTCCGGCGACTCGAGCAGGATGTGGCCGGAGAAGTCCCGCAGAGCGGCGGGGATGTCCCGGAAGCGGTCGATGACCCGGAGATACTCGTGCGGGGTCGTCAGCTGCCCCGCGACACCCTGGTACCAGCCGTCGACCAGGGCGAGGGACCAGGTCCAGGCCAGGCCGGTGGCCCAGGTCGCCAGGAGCAGGGGGCGCCACGGCAGCCGCACCGCGAGGGAGGGGCCGTACGCCACCACGGCCGCCGCGACGGCGAGCGCGGCCGGAGTGCCGGGGCCCAGGTGCGGATCCCAGTCCGCCAGCAGCGGCGGCCAGTTGACCCGGAGCGTGCCGTACCGGTGCTGCATGACGGTGCCGACGACGACTGCGGTCACGACGAGCAGCGCGCCGGCCGCTGCGGTGGACAGGTCATGGCGGAGGTCGCGGTTCACGCCAGAACGCTAGGGCGGGCGCCGTCCTCCGGACGGCTGACAGGCGCGGACGTCAGGGATTCGTCATGGTTCCCGCACCCTTTCATGGGGTGCACCGGACCTACCGTCGGGGCATGTCACGGTCTCCCTTCTCCCCCTCCTTCTGGCGCAGCCCGCTGCGCGGCCCCTGGCTCACCTCGGTGCTCGGTGTCGTGCTGCTCGGCGGGATCACGGTGCTGTTCGTGACGGGCCTGGTGTCCTACGCCGCCTACAACCCGAACCTGTCGCCGGTGAACGACAAGACCCCCGACAAGGGGATCCTGGGCTTCTACCTCTTCTCCTGGCCGACCGACCCGCACTGGCTGTACCGGCTCAACCAGGGCGTCCACGTCACGCTCGGCATCACGCTCGTCCCCGTGCTGCTGGCCAAGCTGTGGTCGGTCGTACCGAAGCTCTTCACGCTGCCGCCCGCACGGTCGGTCACGCACGCCCTGGAACGGATCTCGCTGCTGCTCCTGGTCGGCGGCGCGCTGTTCGAGTTCGTCACGGGCGTGCTCAACGTCCAGCTGGACTACATCTTCCCCGGCTCCTTCTACACCCTGCACTTCTACGGGGCGTGGGTGTTCTTCGCCGCGTTCGTCGTGCACACGGTGCTGAAAATGCCCATGGCCTGGCGCAACCTGCGGCAACTGCGCGAGGAGAAGACGGAGTTGGTCTCGCCGGATCCCGCCGAGCCGACCGTCTCCCGGCGTGGCGCCCTCTGGTTCCTCGGTGGTGGCTCGCTGCTGCTGTTCGCCACGACCGTCGGCCAGAACTTCGACGGGGCCCTGCGCCGGACCGCCCTCCTCGCCCCGCACGGCGGCGCCGAACCGGGCAGCGGGCCGGGCGGCTTCCAGATCAACAAGACGGCCGCATACGCGGGGATCCGCGCCGCCGACACGAACGAGGAGGCGTGGCGGCTGGTGGTCGTGGGGCGGGACGGGCGGACGGTCCGTCTCAGCCGTGCCGATCTGCTCGAACTGCCGTTGCACAGCGCGGCGCTGCCCATCGCCTGCGTGGAGGGCTGGTCGACGTCCGACCAGTGGTGGCGCGGCGTACGGCTGCGGGACCTGGCCGCGCTCGTCGGCCACGACGGCGACCCGCCCGACGTCCTCGTGGAGTCGCTCCAGCGACGCGGCGCCTTCCGCCGGGCCGCCCTGCGCGCCAACCAGGTCGCCGATCCGCGCTCCCTGCTCGCCCTCTCCGTCAACGGCGAGGACCTCACCCCCGACCACGGCTACCCGGCCCGGATCATCGTGCCGGCCGCGCCCGGCGTGCTGAACACCAAGTGGGTGGCGCGGATGACCTTCGGAGACCTGTGATGCGTCTGCCTCGGCCGGTGATCGGCAACCCTCTCCAACTGCTGTTGCTCGTCAGCTCGTTCGCGCTCGCGGGATACGCGGGGGTGCGACTGCTGGAGGACGACTGGTTCGGGGTCGCGCTGTGGTTCGTCGGCTCGGCGATCCTCCACGACCTCGTCCTGCTGCCGCTGTACGGGACCGCGGACCAGGTGCTGCTCCGAGGGTGCGAGGCGGCCGGACGCCGGACGTGGGTGCCGTACGTCCGCGTCCCCGCCGCCTTGTCCCTGCTGCTCCTGCTGATCTGGTTCCCGCTGATCAGCGGCCGGGTGGCGGACCGCTACGCCTCCGCCACCGGCCTGTCGACGGACGGCTTCGCGGCCCGCTGGCTGCTGATCACCGCCGTGCTCTTCGGCGGCTCGGCGGTGGTGTTCGTCCTGCGTCGGCGCAGGGCGGCGAAGAAACGGGCTTGAGGTGCCCGTCTCCGGCTCGCTCACGCCGCCCGC
Source organism: Streptomyces sp. NPDC107522 (assembly GCF_055657525.1). Classification (NCBI taxonomy): domain Bacteria; kingdom Bacillati; phylum Actinomycetota; class Actinomycetes; order Kitasatosporales; family Streptomycetaceae; genus Streptomyces; species Streptomyces sp. NPDC107522. Next base: position 86,641 of record NZ_JBVKAU010000017.1, read on the forward strand.
GCCTGCGCGGACGCCACCGGGAACCCCTCCGTACGGAACACCCGCCGCTCGGCGTCCACCGCGAACACCTCGCAGCCTTCCCGTGCGGCGGCCCACTCGACGCCCTCCGCGCCCATGGCGAACGCGGCGGTCGCCACGGTGTCCGCCACGGTCAGGGACGACGCCACGACGGTGAGGGACAGCAGCCCCGTCGCCGGACGCCCGGTGCGGCCGTCGATGATGTGGTCGCCGCGCTCATAGCGAGCCGACGTCGCTATCGCCCCGTCGGTGAGCTCGGCCACCGTGCACACCTTGTCGGCCTGCTCGGGGTGCCGTACCCCCACCCGCCACGGCCCGCCGGAGGCGACCACGTCACCCCCGGCGTTGAGGACGAAGCGCCGCGCCCCCGCAGCCTTGAGCAGCTCGGCCGCCCGCTGCACGGACCAGCCCTTCACCACCGCACACGGATCCAGCCCGCGCCCCGGCAGCCGTACGTCGAAGGCGCCGCCGGTGGCGACCCGGTACTCCTCGCACAGCCCCAGCACCTCGTCGAGGTCGGCGCTGACGTCTGCCCGCGCGATCTCACCCCGGTCCAGCCGGCACACCTCGCTGTCCGCCCTGAACGGGCTGAACCGGGCGTCGACCTCGCGCAGCCACGCGAACAGCGCGTCGGCGGTGTTCTGGCCGACGTACTCGTCGTCGACCCGCAGCGAGACCGGGAACCCCATGACGTGTTCGACTCGGTGCATGACGATCAGCCCTTCGCGTCGATGGCGGCCTGGAGGGACTCCTTGTAGCCGTCGCTGGTGATGGTGGCGCCGGAGACCGTGTCGATGTCCGCGCTCTGGGCTTCCAGCGTCTGAGCGATCAGTTTCGGCACGGCCGCCGTCGTCTGCGGGTGGTTGGGCTGCTGGAGCATCTTCACGGCCGAGATCTTGTCGCCGTCGAAGGTCACCTGGACCTGCACCGGGCCCTTGTCGGTGGTCACCGTCGAGCCGTCGACCGTCTACGTCTGCGAGGCGGCGGACGAGGAAGAGGACGCCGACTCCGCGTTCCCGTCGATCGCGGCCTGGAGGGACTCCTTGTACCCCTCGCTGGTGATCGTGGCGCCGGAGACCGTGTCGATGTCCGCGCTCTGGGCTTCCAGCGTCTGAGCGATCAGCTTCGGCACCGCGGCCGTCGTCTGGGGGTGGTTGGGCTGCTGGAGCATCTTCACGGCCGTGATCCTGGTGCCGTCGAAGGTCACCTGGACCTGCACGGGACCCTTGTCGGTCTCCACGGTCGAGCCCTTGACGACCGTGCCGCCGGGCCCGGACCCCGCGGCGGCGGAGGACGACGCCGAGGGTGCCGAGGCCGGTGCGGCGGCCTCCGTGGTGGCCGTGCCGAGAGACGGCTCGTAGCGCCAGACCGGGATCAGGCCCGCGACGCTCAGAACCAGGACAGGTATTGCTCGCTTCACGGTGTCTTCCCCGTCCTTCTCAGCCGGCCAGGCTGAAGCGCTCGAAGTGGACCTGCTGCTTGGGCACGCCCAGCTCGCGCAGGCTGCCGATGACCGCGTTCATCATGGGCGGCGGTCCGCACAGGAAGACGTCCCGGTCGGTGATGTCCGGAACGAGCCGCTGAAGCTCGGCCGGGGCCAGCTTGTCCGGGCTGACGGGACCGGTGACCAGATGCAGTTCGGCGCCCTTGGCGTGGGCGAGCTCCACCAGCTCGCCGTACAGGACGGCGTCCCGGTCCGAGGCCACCCGGTAGATCACGACCGCGTGGCCGTGCAGCTCCTCAAGCAGGGCCCGGATGGGGGTGACGCCGACGCCGCCGGCGATGAGGACGGCCTCGGGGCGGGTGCGGTGCAGCGCCGTCAAGGCGCCGTACGGGCCCTCGGCGAAGACGCGCGTGCCGACCTTCATGTGCCGCAGGGCCGCCGAGCCGTCGCCCGCCGCCTTCGCGGTCAGCCGCAGCGTGCGGCCGTCGGGGGCGGCGGACAGGGAGAACGGGTTGGCCTGCCACCAGCGGTCCTTCGTCAGGAACCGCCACAGGAAGAACTGACCGGCCCGGGCGGGCAGCTTGTCCAGGTCACGGCCGGTGACGTAGACGGAGACGACGTTGTCGGACTCGGGGACGACGGCCGAGACACGGAACTGGTGGCGCCAGTTCCGCCACAGCGGCAGGACGAGGCGGCCCACGAACACCGCGCCCAGCGCCACACCCCACACCGCGTACCAGTACGCCGTGGCGGCGGAGGACGAGGTGAAGGACGTACCGACCGCGACCTGGTGCGTGAACGCCAGGACCACCGCGACGTACGTGTACAGGTGGATGAAGTGCCACGTCTCGTACGCCAGCCGCCGCCGCGCGAACCGGGCGGAGACGACACCGATCACGATGATGATCCCCAGCGCGACGACGGCGCGCAGCACGCCCTCGACCGTCTCGGCGAGGTCGACCAGCTGGTTCACCGGGTCCAGCGAGGACGACTCGGCGTAGCCGAAGGTGATGAACACGGCGTGCGCGAGCAGGGCCCACAGGACGCTGAAGCCGGTCCAGCGGTGCCAGGAGGTCAGCCGGTCCATGCCGATCCGGCGGTCGAGCCACGGCAGCCGGGCCACCAGCAGCAGCTGGAACGCCATGAGCAGCGCGCCGAACAGGCCCGTCAGGCGCCCCAGCACGATGAGCGTGTTCGAGGCGAAGCCCGCGGCGAAGAAGAAGTAGAGCACCGCGGCCACGTTCGCGGCCAGCACGGCGTACAGGCCCGTGCGGGCGACCACCCTGGGGCGTATCGCCGCGGGGGGCGCAGGGGGCGATTGGACGGTCGTCGTCACGGGCGACAGCTCCTTGATCTCGTCTGTGGTTACCGAGCTTGTCCGGACGGAGCTGTCGAAAAGCTGTCGTACTTCTTTCAAGTGTTTATCGATGTGGTCGCGGGCCCCCACCCGCCCCGGAGGACCGGTGCCGGGTGCCGCAGTATGAACGGGTGGAGAAAGTACGCCTGCTGGTCGTGGACGACGACCCGCCCATCGCCGACCTCGTCGCGACGGTCGCCCGCTACGAGGGCTGGGAGGCGGTCACCGCGAACTCCGGCGAGGAGGCGCTGCGGCTGGCCGCCGAGTTCCACCCGGACATCGTGGTCCTGGACCTGATGCTGCCGGACGTGGACGGCTTCGGCGTCCTGGACGGGCTGCGCGCGGCCGGGACGATGGTGCCCGTGGTGTTCCTCACCGCCCGCGACGGCGTCGCCGACCGGGTGGCCGGGCTGACCCGGGGCGGTGACGACTACCTGGTCAAGCCGTTCGCCGTGGAGGAGCTGATGGCCCGGCTGCGGACCGTGCTGCGGCGCAGCGCCGGGCCCGGCTTCCAGCGCTCGGTGCTGCGGGTGGGCGACCTGACGATGGACGAGGACACCCGCGAGGTGCGCCGCGGCGACAAGCTGCTGACGCTGACGCCGACCGAGTACGAGGTGCTGCGCTATCTGATGCGCAAGTCACCGACCGTGCTCACCAAGGCGCAGATCCTCGACCATGTGTGGGAGTACGGCTTCGGCGGCCGCTCGAACGTCGTCGAGCTGGTCGTCAGCAGGCTGCGCCGCAAGCTCGACGAACCCGATGAGTCCGCCGCCGGCAGGGCGCCGCTGATCCACACGGTGCGCGGCTTCGGGTACGTGATCCGGCAGGCCGCCGAGTGATCGGGTGGCTGCGGCGGACGTACGGCAGGCTCCGGCTGGGCACCAGGCTCGCGCTGGGGCTGGGCGCGCTGGCACTGGTCGTGTTCGCCGTCGTCGGCACGGCCCTGACGACGTACATGCGGGACTACCTGTCGAACCAGCTCGACACGCAGCTGGCGCAGGCCCAGGTCGCCCAGTCCAAGAGCCTCGAGGACTACGGCACACTCTCGGGCAAGAAGTACTACAGCTGGTTCTACGCCGTGTACGACGTGTCGGACGGCACGGCCGAACTGCGCAGGCCCGAGGATCCCGCCGACCTGCCGAAGGACGTCGACGACTTCACTTCCCTGGCCCGGGCGCAGACCGTCGCGCATGAGGAGCTGCTGCGCACCGAGCACCTGAAGGGAGCGGGCCAGTACCGGCTGCGTGCCTGCGAGGTCGAGCCCGGCGTGGTCCTGGTCAGCGCGGCGCCCATGGAGGACATCGAGGACACCGTGGGCCAGCTGATCACCATCCAGGTGGTCACCTTCGTCCTCGCGCTGCTGGCGCTCGTCGTGTTCGGGCGGGCCATGCTGCGGCGCGGCCTGCAGCCGCTGAGCGACATGGCACACACCGCCCGTGGCATCACCTCGCACGACCTGACGGACTCCGCGCGGCTGCCGGTGCGGCACGACCGGCGCGGCGGCGGGCCCGAGGTGGAGGAGCTGCGCACCGCGTTCAACACGATGCTGGAACACATCGACGACTCCCTCGCCGTGCGCGCGGAGGCGGAACAGCGCCTGCGCCGCTTCGTGGCGGACGCCTCGCACGAGCTGCGCACCCCCCTGATGTCGGTTCGGGGCTACGCCGACCTCTTCCAGTACGCGGCCGCCAACGCCCCGGAGGAACGCGACAAGCACCTGGCGCGCCTGCGAGCCGAGGCGGCCCGGATGGGCTTCCTCCTCGACGACCTGCTCCTGCTCGCCCGCCTGGACGCGGCGGAGGTCGAGACCCCCCTCCGCCCACAGGAGGCGGACCTGGTGGAGCTGGTCGAGCAGGCCGCCGACGCCTTCCGCGTCACCCACGCCGACCATCAGCTGACGGTCACCCCCGGCCCCGCCTCCCTGAAACTGCGCCTGGACCCCCAGCGCATACGCCAGGTCCTCGACAACCTCCTCACCAACGCCGCGATGCACACCCCGGCCGGCACACCGGTGTCCGTGTCCCTGTCGCTGACGAACGGCACCGCCCAGGTCCGCATCGCCGACGCAGGCCCAGGCATCCCGCCCACCGACCGGGAACGGGTCTTCGACCGCTTCTACCGCGTCGACAAGGCCCGCAGCCGGGACCGGGGCGGGAGCGGGCTGGGTCTGGCCGTGGCGCAGTCGCTGGTACGGGCCCATGGCGGCCGGATCGACCTGAGCAGCGAGCCCGGGGCGACAGTGTTCACGGTGACGCTCCCACTGACGCCGGCCGGCAACACCGGCCCGTCCGGCGTTTGAGGACGAGCCCGCAACCTCTCGACGCCGACCGGCATCTTTCAGCCCGTCCGGCGTTTGAGGACAAGGCCCTTTCGGGGCCGACGGGGGTCCAGGGGGCGGAGCCCCCTGGCGGGGTCGAAGGGGCGGAGCCCCTTCAGGATGGGAATGGGTAGGGGCGGCGGGGGCGAAACACTTACGGACCCGTGACGTGAGCGGCATCGAGCAGCCCCGCCGCCCCTGTCAGCCCTAGCGTGAGCGCATGCGCGTACTGGTCACCGGCGGTGCCGGATTCATCGGGTCCCATGTCGTCGAGGCGCTCGCGGCGCACGGCCACGAGCCCGTCGTGTACGACGTCCGCGCCGACCCCGAGTCGGACGTGCGCAACCCCTACTCCCTCAACCATGCCCTGACCGGCGTCGACGCCGTGTGCCACCAGGCCGCGATGGTCGGCCTCGGCATCGGCTTCTCGGACGCCCCGGAGTACGTCTCCCGCAACGACCTCGGCACGGCCGTGCTGCTCACCGCCATGGCCGAGGCGGGCGTACGGCGGCTGGTCCTCGCGGGGTCGATGGTGGTGTACGGGGAGGGCCGGTACGAGTGCGCGCGGCACGGCATCGTACGGCCGGGCCCCCGCTCCGTCGCCGACCTGGACGCGGGCCGGTTCGAGCCGCCCTGCCCGGAGTGCGGCGCCGACCTGTCGCCCGGGCTGGTCGGCGAGGACGCCCCGGTCGACCCGCGCAACGTGTACGCGACGACCAAGCTCGCCCAGGAACACCTGGCGGCGGCATGGGCGCGCGCGACGGGCGGCACGGCGGTGTCGCTGCGCTACCACAACGTCTACGGCCCGGGCATGCCCCGTGACACCCCCTACGCCGGCGTCGCCTCCTTCTTCCGCTCGGCCCTCGCCCGCGGCGAGGCACCGAGGGTCTTCGAGGACGGCCGCCAGCGCCGGGACTTCGTGCACGTACGGGATGTGGCGGCCGCCAACGTGGCCGCGCTGGAGGCGACTTCGGCAGCACTGCCGGAGGGCGCCCTCACGGCGTACAACACCGGCAGCGGCGACCCGCACACCGTCGGCGAGATGGCCCACGCGCTCGCGGCGGCGTACGGCGGCCCCGAGCCGGTCGTGACCGGGGAGTACCGGCTGGGCGACGTACGGCACATCACGGCGGACTCGGCGCGGCTGCGCACGGAGCTGGGCTGGAAGGCCGAGGTCGGGTTCGCGGACGGGATGCAAGAGTTCGCGCGGGCCGGGCTGCGGGAGGCGTAGCCTCATCGGACCGGTGGTGCTGCCCGCCTTCATGAAGCGGCGGCGGGCAGCACCACCTCGAAGCGGCAGCCGCCGGGGACGTTCTGCACCGTGGCCCGCCCGTCGTGGGCCTCAACGATGCCGCGCACGATGGCGAGGCCGAGCCCCGCCCCCGCGGGAGGCGTCCGGGCGTGCGAGCCGCGCCAGCCGGTGTCGAAGACGCGTGGCAGGTCCTCCTCGGGGATGCCGCCGCAGCCGTCCGTGACGGACAGGACGACGCCTTCGGGCGAGCGCTCGGCGGCGACGGCGACGGTGCCGTCGGCGGGCGTCCGGCGAATCGCGTTCACCAGCAGATTGCCCAGCACCCGGCTCATCTCCTTGCCGTCCACCTCCACCGGAACGGGTTCGACCCGGTCACCGACCAGCCGTACGCCGTGCTCGCGCGCCAGCGGGTCGGCGCCCGCGAGCGCGTCACCGACGAGGTCGTACAGGGAGATGCGGCTCGGGCTCAGCGCCAGCGTCCCCGCGTGGATGCGGGACAGCTCGAAGAGGTCGCCCACCATGCCGTTGAGGCGCTCCACCTCCATCCGGATCTGCTTGAGGTAGCGGTCGGGGTCGGCGGCGACCCCGTCCTCCAGTGCCTCGGCCATCGCGCGCAGGCCGGCGAGCGGGGTGCGCAGATCGTGGGAGATCCAGGCGACGAGCTCGCGCCGCGAGGACTCCAGGGCGCGCTCGCGCTCACGCGACTCGGCGAGCCGGGCGCTGGTCGCCTCCAACTCGCGGCTCAGCGCGGCCAGTTCGGCCGTGGCGGGCCCGTCGGGCGAGGTGAAGTCGCCGCGGTCGCCGAAGGAGCGGGCGGCGAGCGCGAGGGCGTGACTGCGGGCGGCGACCCAGCGGCCGAGGAGCAGGGCGGTGGCCAGGGAGACGATCGCGGCCATGGCGACGACGGTGGTGACGACACGCAGGTCGTGTCCGTTCAGGAACATCGCCTGCGCAACGGCGAGGGTGCCCGCGAGCATCGCGCTCACACCGACGCCCGCGACCACGGCGAGGTGCGCGATGAGCGAGCGGCGCCGGATCATCAGCAGGACGCAGGCGCCGACCAGGCCGGCGGCCGCGGCGCCGACGAAGGCGAAGAGGGCGATGAGGAGGGTGTCCTTCACGGTCATCACCCCTCGATGCCGGAACCGGTGGCGTCGAACCGGTAACCGACGCCCCAGACCGTCTGGATCAGCCGGGGGCGCGCCGGGTCGTCCTCGACCTTGCCGCGCAGCCGGCGGACATGGACGGTGACCGTCGACAGGTCCCCGAACTCCCAGCCCCATACCTCGCGCATCAGGTCCTCACGGCTGTAGACCCGGCCGGGGTGGCGCAGGAAGAAGGCGAGGAGGTCGAACTCGCGGATGGTGAGGGCGAGTTCGCTGCCGCTCTTCACGGCACGTCGGGCCGCCGGGTCGACCGAGAGCCCGCCCGCGCGGAGCGTGCCCGACGGCTGGACCGGGCGGGTGCGACGCAGCACCGACTCGACCCGCAGGACGAGTTCACGGGGGCTGAAGGGCTTGGTGACGTAGTCGTCGGCGCCGACCTCCAGGCCGAGGATGCGGTCGTCCTCGTCGCCGCGCGCGGTGAGCATGATGACCGGCACGGGCCCGTGGCCGCGTATCCGCCGGCACACCTCCAGGCCGTCCATGCCGGGCAGCATCAGGTCCAGGACGACGAGGTCCGGCCAGTGCGCGGCGGCCCGGGCGAGGGCGTCGAGGCCGTCACCGGCGCGGTCCACGACGTATCCGGCGCGGTCGAGGTACCCGGTGACGACCTCGGCGACGGTGGGATCGTCGTCGACGACGAGGACCCGGGCCCCGGCCTGCGCGTTCGGCTGTTCATGCTCCATGCCGCCAGCGTCGCACCCCACGCGCCCGCGCGGCGCCGTCCGGCTCCGACGTCCTTGTTTCGTAAGGAGCCGTAATCCGATATGCCCCTTTCGTGCTCGTAGGGTGAAAGCCGTGACGACCTCATCACCACGAGCGAGTGAACCTCACGCGGCGTCCGTGGACGTCGTGCTTCCCTGTCTCGACGAGGCCGAGGCGCTGCCCCGGGTCCTGGAGCGCATCCCGCCCGGCTGGCGTGCGCTCGTCGTGGACAACGGCTCCACGGACGGTTCGGCCGGCATCGCGCACGCCCTCGGCGCGACCGTCGTACGGGAGGCGCGGCGCGGTTTCGGCGCCGCCTGCCATGCGGGCCTGACCGCGGCCACGGCGGACATCGTCTGCTTCTGCGACTGCGACGCCTCGCTCGACCCGGGCGACCTGGTGCCCTTCGTGCGGCGCCTCGTGGCCGACGAGGCCGACCTGGTCCTGGGTCGCCGCCGACCCCAGCGGCGCGGAGCCTGGCCGCCGCACGCCCGCGCGGCCAACCTCGCCCTCGCCTGCCTCCTGCGCCGCCGGACCGGCCTGCGCCTGCACGACGTGGGTCCCCTGCGCGCCGCCCGCCGCGAGCCGCTGCTCGCCCTCGGCCTGACGGACCGGCGCAGCGGCTACCCCCTGCAGATGGTCGTGCGCGCCGCCGACGCGGGCTGGCGGATCGCCGAGTACGACGTGCCGTACCGCCCGCGCACGGGCGCCTCGAAGGTGACGGGGACCTGGCGCGGCACCTGGCAGGCGGTGCGGGACATGAGCCGGGTGCTGGCCGAGCCACCGGCCGGCCCGAACGTCCGGGAAGGGGCCCGCTCTTGACCACGCTCCTCGTCATCGCCAAGGAGCCCCGGCCGGGCCGGGTGAAGACCAGGCTGACGCCGCCCTTCACGCCCGAGGAGGCGGCCGCGCTCGCGGAGGCCTCCCTCGCGGACACGCTGGAGGCCGTGGCGCGGACGCCCGCGCGGCGCCGGGTGCTGGTGCTGGACGGAGCGCCCGGCCCCTGGCTGCCGCCGGGCTTCGACGTCGTACGGCAGTGCTCGGGCGGTCTCGACGAACGGCTGGCCGCCGCCTTCGCGGGCTGCGACGGCCCGGCGCTGCTCGTCGGCATGGACACCCCGCAGGTGACACCGGAGCTGCTGACCGTGGACTGGGCGGACTGCGACGCGTACTTCGGCCCCGCCGAGGACGGCGGCTTCTGGGCGCTGGGCCTCGCCGCACCGGACCCGGCACGGTTGCGCGGCGTACCGATGTCGACGCCGCACACCGGGGCCGTACAGCGGGAGCGGCTCGCGGACCTGCGGGTGCGTGACCTGCCGCGCCTGCGGGACGTCGACACGGCGTACGACGCCGACCTCGTCGCCAAGTCGGCGCCGGGCGGACACTTCGCGACGACGCTGGCGCGCCTGATCCCGGCGGCGGGCCGATGAGCACCGTCCGGATCCCCGTACAGTCCGGCACAAGAGACGCGACCGAGGACCGCCCCTGGTCCGCCGACCCCTACGCGCGCGCCCTGAGCACCGGCCGGGGCCCCCTCTTCCTGCGCCGCCCGGACGGCTGGCTGCTGCCGCTGGACGTGGAGCGCTGGTGCGCGGACGCCGACGCGGCGGATCTGGAGGTGCTGCGGCGCTGCGAGGGCGCGGTGCTGGACGTCGGGTGCGGGCCCGGGAGGCTGGTGGCGGCGTTGGACCGGCAGGGGCGGCGGGTGCTCGGCATCGACGTCAGCGAGGCCGCCGTCGCACACACCGCACGGCTCGGTGGACCGGCGTTGCACCGCTCCGTCTTCGACCCGCTCCCCGACGAGGGCCGCTGGGGCACCGCCCTGCTCATCGACGGCAACATCGGCATCGGCGGCGACCCACGGGCCCTCCTCGACCGTATGGTCCAACTGCTCTCGCCGCGCGGACTGTTGATCGCCGAAACGGTGCCGGACCTGGACCTCGACGAGCGGGTCCAGGTCCATGTCACCGATGCCCGGGGCGCCACCGGCACCCTCTTCCCCTGGGCCCGGCTCGGCACGCCCGCCCTGCTGCGGCACGCGGAGCGCGCCGGCTGGCGTGTCGTCGATCAGTGGCGGGCAGGCGGCCGTTCCTTCACCGCCCTGCGCAGTGACCGGCGTCAGCCAGGTCACAGCAAAGGTTCCGCAACACAAGAGGTCTAGACTCGGCCCTCAACGGCCCGGAGCCCGTGGTCGAAAGCGGGCGAGAACTGCCAAACCCGAAGGGCATTCGGCGTTTTGATACGGATAGATTCAGTCACCAAGCGGTACCCGGACGGCACGGTGGCGGTCGACCGGCTGTCGCTGGACATACCCGACCGCTCGATCACCGTTCTCGTCGGGCCCTCGGGGTGCGGGAAGACGACCACCCTGCGGATGATCAACCGGATGGTCGAGCCCAGCGAGGGCACCATCCTCCTCGACGGCGTGGACATCCAGCAGCAGCCCGTCAACACCCTGCGCCGGTCCATGGGGTACGTCATCCAGAACGCCGGGCTCTTCCAGCACCGCACGATCCTCGACAACATCGCGACCGTGCCCCGCATGCTCGGCTGGGGCAAGGAGAAGTCCCGGGCGCGGGCACGGGAGCTGATGGAGCGGGTCGGCCTCGACGGGACGCTCGCCAAGCGGTACCCCTACCAGCTCTCCGGCGGCCAGCAGCAGCGCGTCGGTGTGGCGCGGGCGCTGGCCGCGGACCCGCCGGTGCTGCTGATGGACGAGCCGTTCTCCGCGGTCGACCCCGTGGTCCGCAAGGGCCTGCAGGACGAACTCCTGCGCATCCAGGAGGAGTTGGGCAAGACCATCGTCTTCGTCACCCACGACATCGACGAGGCCGTCAAGCTCGGCACCATGGTCGCCGTGATGCGCACCGGCGGCCATCTCGCCCAGTTCGCCCCGCCCGCCGAGCTGCTGTCCCACCCCGCCGACGCGTTCGTGGAGGACTTCCTCGGCGCCGACCGCGGCATCCGGCGGCTGTCGTTCTTCCCCGCCGCCGGGCTGGAGCTGCTGACCGCGCCGGTCATGGCGGTCGACGCCACCGCCGAGCAGATCGCCGCGTACGACGGCGCGGACGCCCCCTACCTCCTCCTCACGGACCCCGACGGCAAGCCCCTCGGCTGGAGCGAGCCGCAGAACCTGACCGCCGGGGAGATCGAGCCGGAGGAACTCCTGCCGTACGGGCGGCCGTTCGTCCCAGGCACCGACTCGCTGCGCGCCGCGCTGGACTGCGCCGTGCTCTCGCCGACGGGGTGGGCGGTCGCCGTCGACGCCGACGGACGGGTGACCGGTGTGGTCTCCCAGCAGACCATCGCCGAGGCGATCCGCGGCGCCCACGCGGAGGGCCGTGACGCCGACGGACGCGGCGAGGGACGTACGGACGTGAAGGTCGCCGGATGAACTGGGACCGCATCTTCGACATCCCCAGCGACCTCCAGCACAGCTGGCTCGGCCTGGTCGGGCTGCACTTGCGCGAGGCCCTGCTGCCGGTGCTGGCCGGGCTGCTGATCTCGCTGCCGCTGGCCCAGCTGTGCGTGCGCTTCCGCTGGCTGTACCCGCCGGTGCTGTGGGTGACGACCGTGCTGTACGCCGTTCCCTCGCTGGCCTTCTTCGTCCTTCTCATCGACTACACGGGCCAGACCGAGCTCACGGTGATGATCCCGCTCACCGTCTACAGCCTCGTCGTCCTGGTCCCGGCGATCGTCGACGGCGTCCGCTCGGTTCCGCAGGAGACCCTCGCCGCCGCGACGGCCATGGGCTTCGGCCCCGTACGCCGCTACCTCCAGGTGCAGTTGCCCATCGCGGTGCCCGCGATCATCGCCGGGCTGCGTGTGGCGACCGTGTCCAGCATCAGCCTCGTCAGCATCGGCGCCCTCATCGGGAACCAGGGCGCCCTCGGCAACCTGATCAACGACGCGAACATCTACAACCGGCCGGAGCTCGCGGTGAACGCCGTGCTCAGCATGGCCCTCCTGGCCATCCTCGCCGACGGCCTGCTGGTCGTCGTACGCATGCTGCTGACGCCGTGGATGCCGCGCCGAGCCCGCACCACACCGAAGGCCGACCGGCCCGACCCGGCCGCCGCAGCCCTTAAGGACGCAGCCCGGTGAACCTGCTGCACTTCATCAGCGACTTCTTCAACGACAGCGCCCACTGGAGCGGCTACGACGGCATCCCCACGCGCGTGGGCGAGCACGTCCAGTACACCCTGCAGGCGCTCGGCATCGCCGCCCTGATCGGACTGCCGGTCGGCCTGATCACGGGTCACTACGGGCGCGGCGGCAACGTCCTCGCCCTGATCGCCGTCGCCGGGCGTGCCCTGCCCACCTTCGGTCTGCTGGTGCTGATGACCCTGCTGGTCGGGTTCGGCATGGTGAACGTGATGACCCCGCTGGTCGTCCTCGCCGTCCCGCCGATCCTCGTCACCACCTACGAGGCGATGCGCTCCGTCGACCCGTCACCGGTCGACGCCGCGCGGGGCATGGGCATGAGCGAGGCCGGAGTCCTCTTCCAGGTCGAACTCCCCGCCGCCCTCCCCCTGATCCTCAGCGGCCTGCGCTCCGGGGCCATCCAGATCGTGTCGACGGCCACCGTCGCCGCGTACGTCAGCCTCGGCGGGCTCGGCCGGTACATCATCGACGGCCTCTACCAGCGCAGCTACGAGAAGGTCGTCGGGGGCGCCACGCTGGTCGCCGCGATGGCGCTGGCGACGCTGGCGGTGTTCTGGGCACTGGGCCGGATCGCGGTGTCGCCGGGGGTACGCCGGAGCGCCTCTTAGGGACGCGGGGCTGCTTCGCAGGGTGATTCAAAGCTGCCCGACACGATGGGCGCCGAGCGGCTCGGCTCCCTCGCCGACCGGCCCGAGGATCCCCTGGCCACCTCGCTCCACGAGTGCGGCATCGCGAACCTCGGCTCCAACGCCGTGGCCGAAGCGGACGCGAACGGCGGCGCACACGCTACGCCGGCCCGGTCACCGGCAGTGTCCACCTCCCGGCGTGCGCCGACTGCACCGAGTACTCCAGCGAGTCGGAGGGCAGCACCCTCCTGAGCCTGTGCCGGACGGTGCTGCGTCACCCTCCGGTACGGGCCAGCGCCACTTCCAGTACGACCAGCAGCGCGTCCCGCACCGAGCCGCGCTCCCGCGCGTCGAAGACCACCACCGGCACCCCGTCCGTGACGTCGAGCGCCCAGCGGACCTCCTCCAGGCTGTGCTCGACCTTGCCGTCGAAGGCGTTGACGGCGACCGCGAACGGGATGCCCTTGTGCTCGAAGTAGTCGACGGCGGCGTAGCAGTCGTCGAGGCGGCGGGTGTCGACGATGACGAGCCCGCCGACCGCGCCCTCGACGATGTCGTCCCACATGAACCCGAACCGCTCCTGCCCGGGCGTGCCGAACAGGTACAGCTTCAGGGTGGGGTCGATGGTGATGCAGCCGAAGTCCATGGCCACGGTCGTCGTGGTCTTGCGCGGGGTGTGCGTGAGGTCGTCCACGCCCGCCGCGACCTCGGTGATGGCGGCCTCGGTGGTCAGCGGCTCGATCTCGGAGATCGAGCCCACGGTCGTGGTCTTGCCCACGCCGAAGCCGCCCGAGATCACCATCTTCACCGGCAGCGGCGGTCGTACGGTGGCCGGTTCAGTCGGTGTCACTGAGTGCCCCTCGTGCGTCGGGGATGGCGCGCAGGCCGTCGATGACCCTGCGCAGAACGGATGCGTCGTGGACGACGCCGGAGTCGGGCACGTGCACCGTCAGCTGCCCCGCGGCGCGCAGGTCCTCGGCGAGGACGCGCACCACGTTGAGGTGCAGCCGCAGCCGGGCCGCGATCTCCGCGAGGGACTGCGGCAGCCGGCAGACGGCGACGATGTCGTGCTGTTCGAAGGCGAGCCGGTCGAGCGCGCCGAGCCCCTCGGCGGTGGCCACCACCTGGGTCTCGAGCGGCATCGTCCGGTCGGACGGGCTGGGTGCCACCCGACCGGAGGTCACCAGGAACGGCCGTACGGCGGAGGCGGGATCGACGGGTCCCGCGTCGGGGCCCGGGGGTGGGGAGCCGTCCGCCATGGCCCTGTCCGTCCTCAGCGGGCCGACGCGGCGCCGACGCTGTTCTTCAGCTCCAGCACGAGCTGCGGGCTGAGGGCGGCGCCGACGCGGTTGGCGAACACGGTCATCTCGTAGGCGATGTTGCCCAGCTTGGCCTCCTTGTCGGTGACCACGCCGAGCACGGCGCCGCTGCCGATCGCGGAGACGAGGACGTGGCCGCCCTCCAGGTCGATGATGACCTTGTTGAGGCCGCCGAGGCCGTAGTTGCCGGAGGCACCGGCGGCCAGGCTGGTGATGCCGGAGACGATTGCGGCGAGCCGCTCCGAGTCGGCGTGCTCACGTACGTCGGAGACGGCGATGAGCAGTCCGTCGGACGAGACGGCGATGGCGTCCACCACGCCGGCGGTCTCGGTCGCGAAGCGCTTCAGCAGCCAGGTGAAGTCGGCTGCGGCGGCCTGCAGTTCGGCCGGCGTGGCGCCTTCCGCCGGGGTACCACCTGTCGACGTGCTCACTGCTCCGCTCCTTCCGGGGGGTCGTTCTGTTCTTGCGCAAGGGGGGTCGGGGGTACGGCCGGGGCGGAGTGCTCTCCGGGGCCTGTGCGGGTGCCAGTGCCAGTGCCGGTTCCGGTGTCGGTAACCCCGCTGCCGGCCCGGCTGTCGCGGTGCGCGCGTTCCACGGCGGCCTCGAACTCCTCGATCGCGGCCCGCACGGCCTCGGCGTCGACGATCCGCACGCCCTGCGGCGGCGTCGCGTGCGAGGCAGAGGCGTCGGCATTCGTACGGATGGTCGCACCCCGCACGCGGCGCCGCAGGGGGCGGGCGGCGGAGGACGACTCATCCGGTCGGCCTGCGTGAGCCGAGGGGCGCTGGTCGGCCCGGGCGCGCGGTGAGGGATCGGGCTGGTCGGCCCGGGCGCGCGGTGAGGGATCGGGCTGGTCGGCCCGGGCGTGGTCGTCGGCCTGGGGTTGATCGACCACCGAGGTGTTCTCGCTGGAGGCCCCGGGGTGCGATGGCGTCCGATGGGGCTGGGACCCGGAGGGCGCTGCCGCCTTCGGTTCGGCACCCGGCGTGACGGACTTCGCCGCGTCCCCCACGTTGGGCTGCCGCTTGGATACCCGGCGGGGGAGCGGTCGCGTTTCGTCCGCGTCCGGACGTACGGCGTCCGTGGGCGCGACGGCCGACGACCGGGGCCCGGAGACAGAGGCCGAGGGGGTCGTGGTGCCGGGCAGCGAGCCCATGGGCGAAACCGCGCGGGCGCCGTCGTCCGCCTCCAGCGCGCCGACCGCACCCGCCTTCAGCCCGCTGACGGCCCCTGCCCCCGTCGCGCCGACCGCACCTGGCTCCGCGCCGCCGGACATCGACGACTCCTTCGTCCCGGAGCCGCCGGCAGCCGCCACCTCCGCAGCGCCGGTCGCCGCGGCCTCGGCGCGCCCGGACACGGCCGCGGGCTCGGTCGTCGAGTTGCCGGTGCCCCCCGCCTGCGCGGCATCACTCGCCCCGGCCCCGGCACGGCCGGCGACCGCCGCCAGTGCCGCCGTGGGCGTCGCCCCCGTCGTGCTCCCCGTCACCAGCAGCGACGACGGCACCGTCACCTCGGCCGTGACGCCGCCGCCCGGGGTACGCGACAGCGTGACCGCGATGTTCCAGCGGCGGGCCAGCGTGCCGACCACGAACAGGCCCAGGACCTTCGTCGGTACCAGGTCCAGTCGCTCGCGGCGGATCAGGCGGGCGTTCTCCTCGTCGAGGCGCTCGGGGCTCATGCCCAGGCCGTGGTCGGTGACGACGATCACCGCGTCACCGTGCTCGCCGTTGGCCACCGTCACCTCGACGGGGCTGCCCTCCGGCGAGAACGACACCGCGTTCTCCAGGAGTTCGGCCACCATCAGCGTGAGGTCGCCGATGACCTCGGGTTCCACCACGGCCTCGGTCCGCGCGCGCAGCTCCACCCGCTGGTAGCCCTCGATCTGGCCGAGTGAGGCGCGTACGAGGTTGGTGAGTGCGGTGGGCCCGGCGTCGAGGTCCGCCTCGTGGATGCCGGCGAGCAGCATCAGGCTGTCGGCGTTGCGGCGCAGCCGGACCGCGATGTGGTCGATGGAGTAGAGGCGTTCGAGGAGCGCGGGGTCGGTCTCGCCCCGCTCGACCGCGTCGATCAGCGCGAGTTGACGTGACGTCAGGTTGCTGACCCGGCGGCCCACGTTGCCGAACATCTCCGCGACGTTGCGCCGGCTGAGCACCTGCCGCTCCAGCAGCGCGGCCGCCATCGTCTGCACCTGGTTGAACGTCTCGGCGAGCTCACCGATCTCGTCGCGCGCCGTGACCGGCATCGCGCGCAGCCGCGGCGGACCGTCGTCCTCGGTGTCGTCGTCGGCCACCCGGGCCAGCTCCCGCTCGGCGACGACGGCGACCTGCCGCGCGGCACCCGTGAGGGCCACCACCGGGCGGACCACCGAGCGGCGGACCAGCATCGCGAGGACCAGCCAGAGGGCGAAGCCGAGCAGGGCGAGCCCCAGCAGCAGGACCGCGCGCCACGCCGCCTCCTCGGAGGCCTCGTCCGCCTGGTCGGCGATCTGGCCGATGAGCGAGGTGGTGATCGCCAGCCGGGTGCCGGCCTGGTCCCGGTAGGCGGGGTAGGAGTCGAGCGCCTCCGCGAGCGACGTGCGGATCTCGGCCGGCGAGCCGCCCTGCACCGACCCGGGGTCGATCTGCAGCTCGGCGAACTGCCGGCTGACGACGCTCTGCGCGGCGGTGTACTTGATGCCGTTTAGCTGGGCGGCCTGCGCATCGGTGGCGAACCGCGCGAACCGGTCGGCCTGGTGGGTGTACTCGTCGTAGGAGCCGATGGCGCCGATGAACTCGAGGAGCGCGTTGGAGTCACCGGTCGACGCGGAGAAGACGCCGGTCTCGAAGGCGCTGTGCGCGACGCCCGCCCGCAGCAGCGAGTCGAGCAGGTTGCCGGTGAAGGTGCTCGCCAGATCGGGGTTGCGGTCCAGCCCCAAACCGTCGATCAGTCCCAGTGTGGCGTGGGTGTACGCGGGGTCGATGTTCTCCGCGGGCAGATACTGCTGCTCGACGGTCTCGCGCAGGCTGCTCAGGCCCTCGACCCCGCGCAGCGCCTGCGCCTCGCTCTCCGGCAGCGCGTCCCCGAAGGCGTCGCGGACCCGCTCGATCTGGGCGTCCACCAGGGACTGCGCCGTGCGGTAGGCGGCGGACGAGGGCCTGTCGCCCTCGGCGGCCTCGTGCCGCACGGAGAGCAGGACGGCCTGCTGGTGTTCGGCCGCCAGCCGGTCGACGAGGGTGGCCACCTCGGCGCTCTCCCGGACCAGCCGGGCGGCGTCCGCCGCGTTGCGCGACTGCGCGGTCTGGTCGGCGATGAGGTAGGCGAGAAGGATGGCCACCGCGGTCAGCGGCACGCCCACGAGAAGGTTGAGTTTGCGCCGGAAGGGCCAGCGGACGGCGAATCCGCGCATACGTGCCTCCTTCGTGGCGTCACTCGGCGCGCGAAGGCTTCACGTGACCGGTGTTGATCAGGTCAATTGCGGGGAGACTACAGTCTCTTGCAGGTCATGACCGAAACCGAACATCAATATTCCGTTACAACCCCCTGTGCCACAACCGTCCCGCCTTCACATGGCCGGACAACTGCCCGTTCTTCTGGGACCAATCGTGACCGGGCTGCTCTTGACTGACCAAGACGTGGCTGGTTTGGATCAGTGGGGAGCTTCGAGAGCTCCGCAGCTTCTCCCCACTCGCCGAGTCCGGAACGGGAATCGTGACTTTCACCCCCTCACGCAGCAGGTCCCTCAGGAACCATCCCGGCGCGGCCGCCGTCGCGCTCGCCGCCACGGCGGCGCTGCTGGCGGGATGTTCCTCTTCCGACGACCAGTCCGACCCCCTCGCCGGGGACAAGCCGAGCGGTGACACCGTCGTCGTCGGCTCGAACAACTTCGCCGAGAGCATCCTCCTCGCCGACATCTACGGCGAGGCCCTCAAGGCCAAGGGCATCAAGGTCACCTACAAGCCAAACATCGGCAGCCGCGAGACGACGTACGGCCTGCTGCGGAACGGCTCCGTCACGGTCCTGCCGGAGTACAACGGCTCGCTGCTCGCCTACCTCGACTCCAAGGCGGAGCAGAAGTCCGCCGAGGCCGTGAACGCCGCGGTGAAGGCCAAGCTGGACCCGAAGCTGACGCTGCTGGAGTCGTCGCCGGCCGAGGACAAGGACTCCGTCAGCGTCAACGCCGAGACGGCGAAGAAGTACAAGCTCACCTCCGAGTCCAGCCTCGAGGACCTCAAGGACATCGCCCCGGACCTGGTGATCGGCGGCTCGCCCGAGTTCCAGACCAGGCAGCAGGGCCTGAAGGGCCTGGAGTCCGAGTACGGCCTGAAGTTCAAGTCCTTCAAGGCGCTGGACGCGGGCGGCCCGCTGACTCAGGCGGCGCTGGCGAAGAACACCGTGCAGGCGGCGGACATCTTCACCACGGACCCGACCATCACCAAGGAGGGCTTCGTCGTCCTGAAGGACCCGAAGAACCTCTTCGGGTACGCCAACGTGACCCCGCTCGTCTACAAGAGCGGCCTCTCGAAGGAGGGCGTCGAGGCGCTCAACGCGGTCTCGGCCAAGCTGGACACCAAGACGCTCCTCGACCTGGACTCCCAGGTCCAGCTGGAGAACAAGGACCCGCTCGACGTGGCCAAGGCCTGGCTGAAGTCGGCCGGTCTGGGCTGACGTCCTCCACGGCGGGGTGGTGGCCGGTCGGTGACGACCACGACCCCGCCGTACGACTGACTGCCGCGGCTGCTCAGTAGCCGACCTGGAAGGTGGCGTCCTGGCGCTCGGTGGCCGTGGAGACCGGGTCGATGCGCAGGGCGTAGTCCGCGTGCCGGATGTAGCGGGTCGGGAAGTTGTACGAGCGGAACGACGCCCACGAGGAGTCGGCGAGCCCGGCCGCCCGGTAGAAGGTCGCGTCCGCGGCGAACGCCGACGTGCCGTCGTTCTCGTCGAGGCGCAGGGCGTAGCTGTAGTGCCGCAGGTACCGCGTCGGGTAGTTGACCGACTGGAACGAGACGCCGGCGGAGTCGGCGAGGCCGGGCACCAGCTTCCACAGCGAGTCCTTGTACGGCTCGATGGGGTACTCGTCGATGCGGCCCGCGTAGTTGGAGTGGCGGACGTAACGGGCCGGGTAGTTGTACGACTTCAGCCGGTTCCAGCCGGGGGCGCCCCACTTGGCGACGAGGTTGTCGTACTGGGCCGCGGTGATCGTCGTGATGCCGCAGTGCTTGGAGTTGACCGGCTGGGTGTACGTCCGCTGGTCGAGTGCGGTCCAGGTGCCCGCCGCCAGATCGGTGGACTGCCAGGCGTAGAACACGCCGTTGGGTGTGTAGGTGTCGCCCCAGAGCCAGTAGGTGCCGGACGTCAGGGACTTCACGACGGTCGGGGCCTCGGTGCCGCCGTGCGACACGGCCGTGCTGAAGGGCGTGAAGCTGCCCGGGTTCAGCGAGGTGGACCGGGCGCCCACGAGCGTCCCGTTCCTCTTGAAGTAGAGGTAGTTGACGCCGTTCACGCCCACCGTCATGTCGCCGTCGATCACGTCGTAGCCGGGGTCGAAGAAGACCTGGGGCGCCGAGACCGAGACGAAATCGGTGGTGTAGTTCACCATGATCACGTTGTGGCCGCTCGAGTTGACCGACGAGTAGATGATCGCGTACTGACCGCGGCCCGCGTCCCAGAAGGCCTCCGGCGCCCAGCTGTGGGTGACCATGTCGTGCAGTTTCAGCCGGTGGTAGCCCGTGAAGGTGCGCAGGTCGGTCGAGTTCCAGACGTGGATGTACTGGCTGTTGTAGTTCCAGTCGGTGCCCTTGAGGTCGGTGGCGAGCACCACGAACGTGCCGTCCTGCTTGCGCAGGACGAACGGGTCGCGAAGGCCCCCGGCGCCCTCGGTGGGCGTGACCACCGGGTTGTTCTGGTTCAGCGGCATCCAGCGCAGCCCGTCCGTGCTGACCGCGAGGTGGAGGCCGTAGTCGGTGCCGTCCCCGAGGTTGGTCGACTCGGTGAAGTAGCACATGACGTACGCCGAGTCGGCGGCGTGCGCGGTCCCGGCGCCGAGGGCCAGCGCGCCCGTGGCGGCCACGGGAACGGTCGCGGCCATGCCGAGGAAGCGGCGGCGGGAGAGGTGGGTGGCGTCGGTCATGTGTGCTCCATGGGGGGTGGGGTTGAGGTGGGGAATGAGGGGGGCGAATTGGTCGATATACCGAACGAAGTTCGGTTAATCGATCAGAAGGTAGGGAGGCGGTGCTCACGGGTCAATCGTCCTGTCACGCTTGGCGGATTCCCGCCATCCGCCTGTGAGTTCACTGAGCCCTGTGCGGAACGGCTACGCCGTCTTCGCCGCCGCTATCAACTGGTCGATCAGGGCGATCAGTACGTCCCGGCACGACTCGCGCTCCCGCGCGTCGCACAGCAGCACCCGCACATGCTCCGGGAGGGCCAGGGCGTCCCGGATGTCCTCGGCGGGGTAGGGGTGTTCGCCGTGGAAGCCGTTGACGGCGACGACGAAGGGGATGCCCCGGCGCTCGAAGAAGTCGATCGCCGCGAAGCTGCACTCCGGCCGCCGGACGTCCACCAGGACGACGGCCCCGAGCGCGCCGACCGCCAGGTCGTTCCACATGAACCAGAACCGCTGCTGTCCGGGCGTACCGAACAGATACAGCACCAGCTCCCGGCTGATGGTGATCCGGCCGAAGTCCAGGGCCACGGTCGTGGCCCGCTTCTCCTCGATGCCGTTGAGGTCGTCGATGCCCAGGCCCGCGACGGTCAGGGGCTCCTCGGTGCGCAACGGGGCGATCTCGCTGACCGATCCGACCATGGTGGTCTTGCCGACTCCGAAACCGCCGGCGATGAGGATCTTGACCGTGTCGGGCGGCGCGAGTGCCGTCGCGGTGGTGTCAGAGCCGGCCAAGGCCGTCCCTCACTTTCTGCAGCAGGTCCAGGTCCGGGGTGCGGGGGGTGACGGGGTGCGGCGGGTGCACGGTGATCAGGCCCGCCTCCAGCAGATCGCAGAGCATGATGGCGACCACGCTCACCGGCAGGTCGAGATGGGCCGCGAGCTCCGCGACGGCGATGGGCCGCGCGCAGCGCCGCAGGATGCGCGCCTGCTCGGGCTGCGGACGCGGCGCCTGCTCCGGCGGCGGATCCACCGCCGTGACCGTCGTGATCAGCGTGAAGTCGGTGCGGCTGGGCCGGGTCCGGCCGCCGGTCAGCGTGAACGGACGTACCAGCCGGCCCGCCGTATCGTCTCCGCCCACCTCACGCGCCCGGGCCGACATGGGCCCGCGGTGCCGCCGACAGGTGCTCGCCGATCTTCTTCACCAGCATGTTCATCTGGTACGCCACCACGCCGACGTCCGCGCCCTGGTTGGTGAGCACGACGAGATGGGCGCCCGGTCCGGCGGAGGTCAGGATCAGATAGCTGTTGGCCATCTCGATCAGCGCCTGGCGCACCGGGCCGCCTCTGAAGTCCATGCTGACGCCCTTGCTGAGGCTCATCAGGCCGGACGCGGTCGCCGCCAGCCGCTCGGCGTCGTCGCGCAGGAACCCGGTGGACTTGCTCACCACCAGCCCGTCCTCGGAGAGGACGACGGCGTGGTTGACGTCGGCGACCCGCTCCACGAGTCCGGTGAGCAACTGGTCGAGCTGGGTGTCCGTGGCGGGGGTGGGGCGTGTCATGGCGATGTCCTTCATGAGCGGTCGGCGGACGGGGTGGAGGACGGGGGAGCGGCGGCCCGGGAAGAGGCGGCGGAGTCGGCCGCGGGCGGCTCGTCGGAGGCGGCGACGTCATCACGCGCCCGACGCGCGACGGGAACCCGCCGCCCCACGCCCTCGGACGCGTCCGGCGCGTGGTCGCCGCCGTCGTCGCGGGCTCGGGGCGTGCCGGCCTGGAGCCGGGCCGGGGTGGCCGGGCCCTGGTGGTCCGTGGACGCGAGCACGTCCGCGACCTGGTCGCCGCTGTCGTGGCGGTCGTCGAGCGTGCCTTGCTGGGGCTGGGCGGGGGCGGCGGGGCCTTGGGGGTCTGTGGTGGCGGGTGCGTCGGGGGTCTCGTCGCCGGTTTCGTGGCGGGCTCGGGGCGTGCCGGTCTGGAGCTGGGCGAGGGTGGCGGGGCCTTGGTGGTCCGTGGTGGCGGGTGCGTCGGGGGTCTCGTCGCCGGTTTCGTGGCGGGCTCGGGGCGTACCGGTCTGGAACTGGGCGAGGGTGGCGGGGCCTTGGTGGTCCGTGGTGGTGGGGGCGTCCGGGGTCTCGTCGCGGGCCTGGAGTGTGCCGCGCTGGAAGCATGCCAGGGAGGAGGCGGCTTGCTCCGCGGTGAACTCGTCCGTGTTTCCGGACTGTTCGGCGGGTGGGGCCTCTTCCCGGAGCTCGGCGGCCAGGCTGGTCTGCGGGACACGGCGGGGGAGCGGCGTGAGGCCGTCGCGGCGCGCGACGGGTGCCGGGGCCGGGTCGGGGGCGGTGCGGGCCGGGACGACAGGGCGGGGCTCCCGTACGGGCTCCTCCGGTTCGGCGGCACCGGCGTGCTCCACCTCCTCCGGGTCCGGGACGGGCACGTCCCGCACCACGACGTCGTGCGGGATCAGGACGATCGCCGTCGTGCCGCCGTACGGCGAGGACCGCAGGGTGACCGCGATGCCGTGCCGCTGGGCGAGCTGCGCGATCACGAACATGCCGAGCCGCAGGTCGTCGGCGAGCGCCACCACGTCGAACTGCGGAGGCTCGGCCAACTGGGCGTTGAAGGAGGCGTAGTCCTCCTCGGACATGCCGAGGCCGCGGTCCTCGACCTCCACGGCCAGGCCCTTGGCCACCATCGCTGCCCGCACGGTGACCGGCGCGGGCGCGGGGGAGTACAGCGTGGCGTTCTCGATGAGTTCGGCCAGCAGATGGATCACGTCCGCCACCGCGGGCGGCGCGAGATGCACCTCCTCCTCGGTGTGCACCTCCACCCGCTGGTACTCGGCGACCTCGCCGACCGCACTGCGCAGGATGTCGATCAGCGCGACCGGCTCGCTCCAGCTGCGCCCGGGCCGCTCGCCGCTGATGATGACGAGGTTCTCCTCGTAACGGCGCAACTGGCTGGCGGTGGAGTCCAGTTCGTACAGTCCCTTGAGCACCTCGGGGTCCTGGTGCGCGCGCTCCAGCGCGTCGAGCTTGGTCAGCTGCAGATTGACCAGGTTCTGGCTCTGCCGGGCGATGCCCAGGATGACCTTCTGGAAGCCGCGCCGGGTGTCGGCGAGTTCGACGGCGGTGTGCACGGCGGTGCGCTGTGCGGTGTTGAACGCCTTGGCCACCTGCCCGAGTTCGTCGTGCCCGTAGTCCAGCGGCGGGGTCGCCAGCTCCACGTCGACCTTCTCGCCCCGCTCCAGCCGGGCCACCACATCGGGCAGCCGGTCGTGCGCGAGACCCAGGGTCGCCTCGCGCAGGCCCCGCAGCCGCCGGGACAGCGAGCGGGTGATCCGCCAGGACATCCCGACGCACAGCAGCAGGGCGACCAGACCGCCCGCGCTCAGGACGGCGGCCTTGATCAGCAGGCCGCGCGCGTTGTCGGCACTGCGCTGCAGCAGCCCGGCCGTCTGCTGCTGGATCAAGATCGCGTACTGGTCGGAGACCTCGATCAGCGCGGCCCGCCACTGCTTCTGCACTTCCGGGATCGCGATGTCCCCGCTGTCTCGCGCCGCCAGCCGCGCCGCGAGCACCCGGTCCTCGACGGACTCAAGGGTCCGCCACTGCGCACTGCGCAGGATCCGCTCGGTGTCCGCCTTCGCGCTCCCGGTGAGCGAGGGGAGGATCTGGTCCTCGACGAGCCAGCGGCGGGTGTTCACCAGTTCCGCGAACTCGGTCCACGTCTTGTCGTCCATCCCGCCCGCCGGACCGGCCAGGGTCAGCAGCGCGTCCTCCTGGGACACCAGCTCGGCCGCGTGCTCCAGCGCGACGAGCGGACCGGCCTGAGAGGTGAGGTCGCCGTCGTCGACCTGGGAGAGCTCCTGGAAGGCATGGATCTGGTCGTCGATGATCGACGTGTACTGGCCCAGCGCCTGCACGGCGGTGATGTCGGTGGGGTTGTCCACCTGGCCCCGGTAGTACTCCAGGCTGCTCACCGACGCGACGACCGAGTACAGCCGGTCCTTGACCCGGGAGGGTGCCTGCTGGATCTCGTCCGACTGGCCGAGGAGTTTGGCGACGGCCTTGTCCGTCTTGCGGCGCTGCTCGTCCAGTGCCTCGCGGGCCGCCTCCTGGCGCGACGCCAGCCATACGGCCGAGTAGCTGCGCTCCTGCTGCAGCGCGAGCGTGGCCTCGGTGCCCATGGCCCCGGTCGACTTGCTCAGCCCGGTCTGCGCGCGGAGCCGCAGCCCCTCCGAGAACATCTGGGCCGTCGTCACGCTCCAGACGGCGGCGAGCGTGACGCTGGGCACCAGCGCCAGGAGGATCAGGGAGAGACGTATGGAGCCGATGCGGCGGCGCCGGGGACCTGTCCGTGGAGACATTGTCGTCCTAGGGCGATCAGCGGAGGGCGGGGGTGGTCAGCGCGGAAGCGGATGGCGGATGGCGGAAGGAAGGGGGAGGGAGCGGAAGGTGGACGAGCGCGGGGGGTGACTGCGTGTCCGGTACGTCACAGGGGGTGCGCAGGATGCTATCCGTACATGTGAGCGTCCGCGTCACGCGTGACCGAATCTTTGGTGACACCATTGGCGGAAGTGTCCGGTCAGCGGGTGCCGTTGGCGGCGAACTTCGCGACCGCGGCGACGTTCGCCTTGGTGACGAACGCCGGCCCGGTGAGGACGGGGGCCTCGCCGCCGCCGAGGGTGTTGCCGTTGGTCCTGTAGAGCCAGAGCGAGTCCACGGCGAGATAGCCCTGCAGATACGGCTGCTGGTCGACCGCGAACTGGACGTCCCCGTCCTGGACCGCCTGTGCCAGTTCCTTGTTGAGATCGAAGGTCGCGACCCTGGCCTTGCTGTGCGCCTCGTCGGCCGACTTCACCGCTGCCAGCGCGAACTGCGCGCCCAGCGTGACGACTTCGTCGATGCTCGGGTCCTGGCTGAGCCGGGTCGCGACGGAGTCGGTCACCGCGTCCATGTCGGTGCCGTCCACGTAGAGGTTCTCGGTCTCGCCGCCGAACGCCTTCTTCACGCCCGCACAGCGTGCTTCCAGGGCGACGTTGCCGCGCTCGTGGATGACGCACAGCGCGTGCTTGACCTTGAGATCGTCGAGCTTGCCGCCCACGGCCCGGCCCGCGACGCTCTCGTCCTGGCCGAAGTACCCGAGCAGCCCGGCGGACTGCCACTTGTCTATACCGGAGTTGAGGCCGACCACCGGTATGCCGGCTCTGCGGGCGTCGGCGACGGGACCCGTCATCGCCGACGGCTTGGCGAGGGTCACCGCGATGCCGTCGACCTTCCGCCGGATCGCGTCCCGCATCAACTCGGCCTGGCCCGCCGGGTCGGAGTCGCTCGCATAGGTCAGATCGATGTCGTCCTTGGCGGCCGCGGCCTGGGCACCCTTCTGCACCAGCTCCCAGAAGGCGTCCCCCTCGCCGCCATGGGTGATGAGGGCGACCTTCAGCCGTGCGGTGCCGGCCGCGTCCGCGCCCGACGCCTCGTCGGTCCCGCCGAGGGCGGAACAGCCGGCCAGCAGCAGACAGGCGGCGGCCGTGAGGGCCGCGACGCGAGCGAGAACGGGGGAGGGGGGTGGAGTCTTCATGAGGGTGCGGCACCTCGCTGTGCGGCCGAGCCGGAGGAACGAACGAGAGCACGGCCGACGTCGAACGGGGAGTTCGCCGACCTGGTGAACTCTCGCTGGGGCGGAGCCAATCGCGTGTGACCACCGGTAGTCAAGTGTGCAAACACACCGCGTAAGTCGTTGCTGCCACATCGTGATGAACCGCTGGCGGGAGGCCGGACCCGGGGCCGTCCCACCCGCACCGCTTGCGCCCGCAAACAGGCTCAACCCGGCTTGCGCGCCACCGCCCCGTACATCGCGATGTCCTCGTCCCGGATCACCGCGGTGCCCGTGCCGTCCGGACGCCACTTGTGGACCTGGACGATGCCCGGCTCGACGAGGTCCAGACCGCTGAAAAACTCCCCTGCTTCGTCGAGGGTGCGCAGCCGCATCGGCATGCCCCGCGCCGCGTACTCCCGGGCGACCCGCCCGACCTCGTCCGGCGCGAACTCGGCGGTACCGATGGACATCGCGAGGCAACTGCCCTGTGGCAGCGGCTCCAGCAGCCGTCGCACGATGCCCACCGCGTCGTCCTCGTCCAGCAGGAAGTGCACGATCGCGATGACGGTGAGCGCGACGGGTTCGCTCAGATCGAGGGTCTCGCGGAACGCGGGGGAGTCGAGAACGGCCGCCGGATCGAGCATGTCGGCCTCGATGTACGCCGTCTTCCCCTCGGGCGTGCTCGACAGCAACCCCTGGGACAGCTTGAGGACGAGCGGGTCGTTGTCGACGTAGACGACCCGTGACTCGGGCGCGACCGACTGGGCGATCTCATGGAGGTTGGGGGAGGTCGGAATCCCCGTCCCGATGTCGAGGAACTGCCGCATCCCGGCCTCCCCGGCGAGATACCGCACGGCCCGGTTCATGAAGTCGCGGTTGGCGCGCATGTGAACGGGCAGCGCGGGCCATTCACGGACCATGGCGTCGGCGGCTTCACGATCGGCGGGGTAATGGTCCTCGCCGCCGATGATGTAGTCGTAGATGCGAGCGGAGTGGGCGTGCTCGGTGTCGATGTCGCTGGCGGTCATGAGGGCCTCCGGAGCGGTACGAGCGTCTCCAAGTACACACGGACGCCCCACGGTTGACGTTCACCGCTCCGGCTCCGGCGTCAGCCGTCATACCTCTTGACGTCAGCCGCCATACCTCTTGAGGTGGAGGAGCTTGCCGTACTCCTGGCCATTCTGGTCGCCGCGCTCGACAACGACCGTCACTCCCACGCGCGGGAGGCCGATCGCCGGCAGACCGGACAGAACATCTTCAGCGTCCTCATGGCCCACCACGACCACTCCCTCGCCGGAGCCGTCGACGAGGCCATCGCCCTGCGGGACGCCGTGCTGGAGCGCTTCCTCGGCCTGCGCGCCCTGATCACACCGCGCGCGAGCGCCCCGCTCCGGCAGTACCTCACCGGCCTCGGACACGGCATCCGCGGCAACATCGAATGGGGACTGCACGTCCCGCGCTACCTCACCCGTGACGCCCCCGACCGCCAGGCCCGGATTCCGGCCCGGACAGCCGGCGACCACTGGACGGACACCCCTCGCCGCAGCCGACAGGACCCCCGGTACCTGCCGTCCATCGCGTGGTGGTGGAAGGACCCGGCCTTCTGAGGTCCTGCTCGAACTCAACCGGATGCCACGGCGCTTCGCCGCTGCCTACGGCCTTTACGGGGCTCCTGATCAGGCAACCAGCCGAAGGCGAGGCAACTCCCCACAACCCCCAGGAGAAGCCCCACGAAGAAGCCGCCCAGGTTGGACGTGAGCCAGGTCCCCAGCGACAGCAGGACAGCCGTGATCGAGTAGAACAGCCGCTGCGCCGGATTGAAGAGGATCAGCAGACCGAGCAACAGCATCAGGGCCGGCAGCAGATACCCCGCCAGCCCCTGCATCCCGACATGAAGAACGACCTTCAGCGACGCCTTCATGGTCAGCAGGATCTCCGCCCCGCCCAGGGCGAGCAACAGCCCGCCCCAGAACGGCCGGTCGGCCCGCCAACGACGGAGGGCCGACCTGAACTCCGTACGCCCGCTCATCAGCAACCCGAGTCGCTGAAGCGGAGTTTCAGGCCGGGAAGCTTGAACACCCCGGCGGTCGTGGCGTAGTTGGTCTGCCGCAGGTTGGCGATGCGCACGGTGTCCGCCTGCTGACTGAAGACACCGATCGGCCCCTTCACCCCGGCCTTGGTCAACGTGCTCGCATCGTTGCCGATCTCGATGTTGTTGAACGCCGCGTCACCCGACAGCTCGGTCGAGTCGGTGGTCAGATCGCTCGCGGTCACCTTCTCGGCCCCACCACCCGCGGTGATCAGCAGGTTCGTGCCGCCGAGATCGACGCTCTGGCACAGCTTCGTGAGCGTCGCACTCTTGATCGCGGACGTGACGACCAGCACCTGGCCGCCGGTGTTCCCCTCGTTGGGGCTGCCCGGCGCCATCTGGTCGAGGCCGCCGAACTGCTCGAACCCGGTGCCGTTGAGCTCGGTCGCGGTGACCGTGAAGGGCATGCCGGAGATGGCGAACTGGACGCCCAGCGCGCCCTCGGCGGTGAGGACGGCGAGGGTGCCGGCGATCAGGGTGGCCGGCACCGCCATCACGGCGGCCCGGCGCGCCCGGACCCGGCCGCGTCTCGCGGGGCCGTCGGGGGTTTCGGATGCTTCGGAAACGGAACCGCTTTCCGGGTTCTCGGACGAGGCCATAACTGCTCCCAGGTGCAGAGAAAGTGCGGGTAGGGCATCAGCGGCACGTTGTCCTGGCGCGGACAGCGCCCACGGCGCACGCCTCCTCACAACTCCCGGTGAATGCAAGGGCTTTCTCGTACTCCGTAGTAGCCAGCCGGGAAGTTACCGGGGGTTACAGTCGAGGGTCAAGGCGCTTGTGGAAAAAGAGTGTTGATTGTGTGTCGCCTGTGCTTCATGAGCTCCCCCGCAGCCGCCCGGAGCCGTCGACTCGACTTCAACTCCCTTACGAACGCTTGACGTTGACTGCCCCTCAGGTCTACAACTCTCCCTGGCTCCCCCCTGGATCCGTGGCGCCGGATCCGCCGCCGCGCGGCCTCCGCCCGCGTTCCCGGACCTGATGTCCTTCACATTTCCCTTTCGCGAGATCACTCCCTGGCGCCGTCACGGTCGCTTCCCCCCTCGGTCCGTGCCGGCCACCCCCCGCCCGGTCCGGCCGGAGCCCTCCCCAGGTCTCCGGCCGGCCACCGGCCGGGCTGCCGTTGCCGGTCCGTGCCGTACGGAGAAGGCGTCACGGACCGGCAACGGCACACGCCGACTCGCGCACCCCCACCGACTCGCGCACCCGCGCAGACTCCCCGCCCCCCACCGACTCCCCGAACCCCCTGGGCCCTCAGGCCGTCAGGGCACACCCCCGCAACGAAAGACGAGGTACACCCGCATGCGCGCACGCACCCTCCTCACCCTCGCCGGCACCGTCGCCGCCCTCACCCTCCCCCTGGCCGCCCCCGCGTCCGCGGCCGACGGCGCCGTCCTCACCACCGGCTCCGTCGGCGGTACGGCGGTCGCGGCCGGCGAGGTCCTCACCGCGCCGCTGGCGAGCGGCACCGCCGCCACGTTCTACTCCAGCGCGACCGGAACGAGCGGCATCTCCTGCACGTCGTCGCAGTTCACCGCCACCGTGACCGACAACCCCGGCGCGCCCGGGACCGCGACGGAGTCCGTCACCGCGCACACCTTCGACGCCGCGAGCTGCACCACCAATGTGGTCGGCGTGCTCGGCGTCACCAGCATCACGGTCAACAACCTGCCGTACAGCGCCGCCGTGTCCTCCGACGGCACCGTCACCGTCACCCCGGCCGAGGGCTCCACCATCCAGACGACGGTCGTGCTGCGGACCCTGCTGGGCAGCATCAACTGCGTCTACCAGGCCCCCAGCCTGTCCGGCACCGCGAGCAACGCCGACAACAGCATCAACTTCGCCGCCGCGCAGTTCACCAAGGTCTCCGGCTCGTCCCTCTGCTTCGCCAACGGCTACTTCACCGCCAAGTACGCCCCGGTGACCGGCGCCGGCCAGGCGGTGTACGTCAACTGACCCGCGCCACCCCGGAGTTCACCTCCGGCGCAACCGCAGCGCCAGGGCGGCGCCCCCGGTGAGCACCAGCACCGCGGCGGCGCCGCCCGCCAGCAGCGGCGTCGAGGGTCCCGCGCCGGCGGCCCCGCTGGACGCCACCGGCGTGCTGTCGTCCCCGGCGCGCGGGGTCTCGGCGCCGCTCGGCGAGGAGGCGGTGGGCGGGGCGGTCGTACGCGGCCCCGTTGCGCGCGACCCCTTCGTCGGCGAAGCACTGGCGGCCGTACGGCCGTTGTCGCGCTCCCCGTCCGCGGTGGCCGAAGTCGCGCTCCCGCCACCGCTCCCCTTGGCGCTCCCGTTCCCGTCCGCCGGGAACACCACGTCCGAGCACGAGTAGTACGTGTCCGGTGTGCTGCTGTTCTGCCAGACGGTGTACAGCACATGCCGCCCGGACCGGTCGGACGGCAGCTTCGCCCTGATCCGGTACGCCCCGTCCGTCAGCGCCGGGTCCGTCACTTCCGCGAACGGCTTGTCCGGCAGGTCGGACCAGGTGAGCGGCTTCGTCGGGTCGTAGCCGGGCTTGGTGAGGTAGAGCCGGAAGGTGCCGGTGTGCGGGATCGTCGAGACGTACCGCATGGTCAGGGTGGCGCCCGGCGTCAGCCGGGTCGACGGCCAGTCGGCGCGGGCGAGATCGAGGCCCCGGTAGGCGGGCAGCCCGCCGCTGCACAGCTGTCCGTCGGGGACGACCTGGCGGTCCCGGCCGTTCACGTTCGCGATGCGCAGGTTGTCCCAGGCGGTGAAGGGAGCGCCGTTCGAGGCGACCGCCGCCCGGCACGCCGCCGACCGCGACGCGCTGCCGCCGTCGGGGGAGCAGGCGTACACCCGGCTGACCGGATCGGTCGGCGCACCGTGCGCCAGCGCGGGCCCGGCCGCAAGGACACTCAGCAGCAGGGGACTCATGACGGCGGTCGCCAACGGCAGCGCGCCAAAGGGGCGCTGGGCTGTATTGAAGATGCGGCTTCCGCCGCCCGGGCGTGACCGGCCACGATGGCGCCGGAGCCGAACGACAGCCCATCGTGGCACTCCCATCGAAGCACTCAGGGCAGTGCGGTGTGCGGTCGTCCGGGACATCCGAAACCTCTCCTCGGCCGGCGCGGGAACGGTCTGCTCCTGTGGAATACGGGACAGCGGCTCGGCGCGTTCAGTGCGCGGCATTCACCGCAAATCGCGCCGTACCTGTTCAGCCGGCGGACGCCAAGGGTGGGTTTCCGGCCGGATCGAGGGTTTCCCCTGTATCCCTATGACCTGCTCTTTGCCTATCGTTCGACCACAGCCGACCCACAGGTAACCCCGAACGGGTCGTTGCTCGCGCCAGGCCGGCCGCCGCATCCCCGCAATGCACTTTCGACGTACCCCCCGCCGCTTCGACGACGAAGCGAATTCGACCGCCGCTCCGCGCTGCCCGGAGTACGGCCGGCCCCACGAAAGGCAAGCCCTTGCGTACCTCTGCACCCCTCAGACGGAAGCTGATATCCGTCGCCGCGGTCTCCGCCGCGCTGTTCACGGCCGCCACCACCACGGTCGCCGTGGCCCAGGAACCCGCTCCCCAGGAAGCCGCCGCACCGGCGGCGCAGACGGAGGCCGCCCCCGGCACCCCGGCCGAGCGCCTCATCGTCGGCTACAAGTCCGGCGCCGCCGAGGCCAAGTCGAACAAGGCCGCCGAGGCCGACGCCGCCGCCAAGGGCAAGGAGGCCGGCGAGGACCTCGACTTCCAGCGCCGCCTCGGCTCCGGCGCCGCCCTCGTCGACCTGGGCGAGCACCTCACCAAGGCGGACGTCGCCGACGTCGTCGCCGAGTACCAGGCCGACCCGCAGGTCGCCTACGTCGTACCGGACCGGCTGAACAAGCCGACGGCCACGCCCAACGACACCGAGTACAGCAAGCAGTGGGACCTGTTCGAGACCACCGCCGGCATGCGCGTCCCGGGCGCCTGGGACATCGCCACCGGCAGCGGGGTCACCGTCGCCGTCATCGACACCGGTTACGTCACCCACTCCGACCTCGGTGCCAACATCGTCGCGGGCTACGACTTCATCGGCGACACCGCGGTCTCCAACGACGGCAACGGCCGCGACAGCAACCCTGCCGACCCGGGCGACTGGACCACCGACGGCCAGTGCGCCAGTGACTGGACGGCCACCACGTCCTCCTGGCACGGCACCCACGTCGCCGGCACCATCGCCGCGGTCACCAACAACAGCAAGGGCGTCGCGGGCATCGCCTACGGCGCGAAGGTCTCCCCGCTGCGAGTCCTCGGCCAGTGCGGCGGCTACGACTCCGACATCATCGACGCCATCACCTGGGCGTCCGGCGGTACCGTCTCCGGTGTACCCGCCAACGCCAACGTCGCCAAGGTCATCAACATGAGCCTGGGCGGTGGCGGCGCCTGCACGGCCGCCACCCAGAGCGCCATCAACGCGGCCGTCAACCGCGGCACCACGGTGGTCGTCGCGGCGGGCAACGAGAACGACAACGCGGCCAACTACTCGCCGGCCAGCTGCAACAACGTCATCTCGGTGGCCGCGCTGGGCCGCTCCGGTTCCAAGGCCTACTACTCCAACTACGGCTCGACCGTGGACATCGCGGCCCCCGGCGGCGAGACCCGCACCACCACCGCCAACGGCATCCTGTCCACGCTGAACACCGGCACCCAGGGCCCGTCGAGCGAGACGTACAAGTACTACCAGGGCACCAGCATGGCCGCCCCGCACATCGCGGGCCTCGCCGCGCTGATGAAGTCGGCGAACTCCGCGCTGACCCCGGCCCAGATCGAGTCCGCGATCAAGACCAACTCGCGTGCTCTTCCCGGCACCTGCTCGGGCGGCTGCGGTGCGGGACTCGCGGACGCGGCCAAGACGGTGCAGGCGGTGAGCGGCTCCGGCGGCTCGACGGGGGGCACCACCTTCACCAGCACCTCCGCGGTCTCCATCCCGGACAACAGCTCCGCGATCGAGTCCCCGATCACCGTCAGCGGCCGCAGCGGCAGCGCGCCCTCGGCCCTTCAGGTCGGTGTGGACATCACGCACACCTACCGCGGTGACCTGGTGATCGACCTGGTCGCCCCGGACGGTACGAGCTACCGCCTGAAGTCCTCGAGCTCCTCGGACTCCGCGGACAACGTCAACACCACCTACACGGTGAACGCCTCGAGCGAGGTCGCCAACGGCACCTGGAAGCTGCGCGTCCAGGACGTGGCGGCCCAGGACACGGGCAGGCTCAACAGCTGGAAGCTGACCTTCTGAGCGGAGGCGGACGACGGCCGCGGGTGACAGCCCCGGCCGGCAACTGAACAGGCGCGCCGGACAGGCGCGTATCACAGGCGGGCGGGCCGGCCGGTGCGGATGGGGCATCGGCCGGCCCGTCGTTCATGACGTTCCGGGGCACCCACCGCCCGCCCGCGGCGCGCAACGACCGTCCGTGGCACCCCCGACCGGCCCGACGGAAACCGTCGCTCCGGTCGGTGTCGTTCACTCAATGTGCGGACAAGTCCATGGCGACGTCGTCGGCGTCCGCCGTGTCGAGGGTGGCCAGAACACGGGCTCCGCGGTCGGATTCCCAGTCGATGCCGGTCAGCAGAGCCGGCAGGGCGATGCTGGGCAGGAGGTGGCCCCACAGGACCGAGATCCGCTCCGCCAGATCGGCCCGGTCGGTCAGCGCCCGGGACATCAGCTGGATGCCGGCGAACGCCCCGACCAGCAGCTCCGCCGTCTGCGCGGGCTGCACGGTGGGCAGCAACTCACCCTGGTCACGGGCCTGTTCCAGGAGCACCACCAGGTGATCCGCCCACTGCCGGAACGGCCCTGAGTGGTCCACGCCGGGTGGTGCGCTCTGGTCCACCGCCAGCCGCACACTGCCCTTGAGCAGGGAGTTGCTGAGCAGCCGCTGCCCGAACACGTAGGTCATGTCGACCAGTTCCTGCAGCTTGCACGGCTGCGGCGGCACCGCTCCGAGCGACAACTGCTCGTCCAGCACTGCCTGGGCGAGGGATTCCTTGGAGGGGAAGTGGAAATACAGGGCGCCCTTGGTCACCTCTGCCCGCTCCAGGACCATCGAGATGGTGGTCGCGGCGTACCCGTGCTCGTCGAAGACCGCGCCCGCGGCCTCCACGATCACCCGCCGCGTTCTGATGGCGCGCTCCTGCCTCGCCATAACCGCCCCTCCATATATTCCGTCGCCTCCGGGCACTCCAGGCCGTGTGCCGAGGGCCCCTCGACACCGGCGCACCCTTGTGGCTGCGCCGAGTTGACCTGTGCGCCCGGGCGTGCGCCGGAGCGGATTCGGGCACGGCCGGGCGACCCGAGGCCGCATTGAAAACAAACCGGTCGCCTCGTACTCTAACGCTCGCGGCACGGGCACCTCGCCGTATGTCAACGCACACACGGGGGACCCACAGGAGGGGACATGCCTCATCCGCGGCAGCACGCCACGAACCCGCTCGCCGAGATCTCGGCGGTGCCGGAAGGCCTGACCGCCACCGTACCCCGCCAGCTCGTCCACCGTGCCTCGGTGGCCGAAACGCTGATCACCGGTGGGACCGGCACCGACACCGACCGGTTCACCGTCTTCGCCGAATGGCCTCGCGCTCATCAGTTACACGTGTCGCCGGACCGAAGGACGTACGATCCGCTGCTCGTCGCGGAGACCGTCCGCCAGGCCGGCACCCTCATAGCGCACACCGCCTACGAAGTCCCCCTGGGACACAAGTTCGTGCTGAAGGAAATGCGGCTAGCCTTCCGCCCCGAACATCTGGCCGTCGGTCCCGCACCCGCCGAACCGGCCCTGCACATCGCTGTCTCCGACGTCGACCACCGCGGCGGCCGCCCGGCCGGCTTCAGCTATGACGCGGACATGCGGCTCGGCGGTGAACGTGTGGCGACCGCGCACACCGCCGCCACCTGGACCAGCGAGGCCGTCTACCGAAGGCTGCGCGGCGGCCGTACCGAGGCCACCGTCTCCGCGCTGCCCGTCCCGCCCGGTCTGCCGCCTGCCGCCGTGGGCCGCGCCCTGCCCGCAGACGTCGTCCTCGCCCCGTCCGACCGCCCCGACCGCTGGCAGTTGCGAGTCGATACCGGTCATGCTGTTTTTTTCGACCATCCACTTGATCATGTGCCCGGCATGCTGTTGCTCGAGGCCGCCCGCCAGGCCGTCCGGGCCCGCGACGGCCGCCGAACACCCGTGTCGTTCCACATCGTCTTCCACCAGTACGCCGAACTCGACCGGCCCACCTGGATAGAGGCGCTCGACAAGCAGGGGGCGTACGGCGCCGACGTCCATGTCCTGGGGCGGCAGGGGGAGTCGACGGTCTTCGAATGCGCCGTCGGGACCGAGGAGGAGTGAGCTATCTTGTACGGTGAGTAAGAAACAAACGACATGTCCCGTTCTTTTCAGGCCAGGAGGATCCAGTCGATGGTGAGGCAGTTACGCGCCGAGCAGACCCGCACCACGATCCTCACAGCCGCCGCCGAGCTGTTCGACCGTCACGGCTACGAGTCGACCAGCCTGAGCGACATCGTCGAACACGCCCAAGTCACCAAGGGCGCCCTGTACTTCCACTTCGCGGCGAAGGAGGACCTCGCCCAGGCCATCATGGAGCTCCAGTCCAGGGCCTCCCGTCAGGTGGCGTGCGAAATGGACGCCCGGGGCCACTCCTCGCTGGAGGCCCTGATGCGCACGACATTCGGCATCACACGGCTGAGCGTCGAGGGCCCGATACCCCGCGCCGGCCTGCGCCTGGCCACCGGGGGAGTGGTGATCCGGCCGCCGCTGCGGCATCCCTTCACCGAACTGCTGGACATAGCCACCCGCAAACTCCACGCTGCCGCCAAGGAGTCCGACATCCACCCGGACGTCGACGTCGAGGCCGCGGCGCACTCCCTGGTCTGCTTCTTCGTCGGCACCCGAGTCGTCGGCCGCTCCCTCGAACCCGTCGCACGCCAGCCCCGCAGAGTGGCCGAGATGTGGCGCCTCGTGATCCGGGGCCTGGTCCCCGTACCCCGCCGGGCCCCCTACCTCGCGCTCACGACACAGCTGGAGCGGGAGATCAGAGCCGTATGACGCCCGCGATACGGTGAGGCGCATGCCCGACAGGTCCGACACCCCGCTCGCGCCGGTGCTCCTCGGCAACGAACCCGGCGCGTTCCCGCACAGCGTGCTCGCGGAACGGCATCCCGCGATCATCGAGCAGGTGCGGGACTCCTTCCCGTACGGCCCCGAGCAGCACCGCACGCTGGACGCGCTCCACGCGAGCTGCACCAAGGGCGTGATCGAACCGCTCCCCACCGACGCGCACGACCGCGACCGCTGGACGGCCTGGGGCGTCGACACATACACCGGCCGGTCCTGGTTCGACGTACCGTGGCTGTGGTCGGAGAGTTACTTCTACCGCCAACTCCTCGAAGCCGTCGGCTACTTCGCCCCGGGCCCCTGGCAGGGCATCGACCCGTTCCGCCCCTCCAAGCTGGCCGAACTCGACGCTCCGGAGACGGACGAGGAGCTGGCCGCCCTCGACGCCCTCGCGGACCGGCCCGCCGACGAGCAGGACCGGGCGTTGCTGCACGGCTCACTGTGGGGCAATCGCGCGGACCTCGGCTTCCGGCTGTCGGGCGGGCACGACGAGACCTCCTCGGACACTCCGCCCCTGGTGGCCGACGACAGCGCGGCGCTCTGGTCCCTGCTCCCGCCCACCGGCTCGGCCACCCTCTGCCTGATCGCCGACAACGCGGGCCGCGAACTCGTCCCCGACCTGCTCCTCATCGCCCACCTCCTCACCCAGGGGCGTGTCGAACGGGCCGTCCTCCACGTCAAGCCGTACCCCTACTACGTCTCCGACGCCACGCACGCCGACGTACTCGACGCCCTGCGCCGGCTGACGGCGGCACCGGGCGCGGCCGCGACGTACGGACGCACGCTCTGGTCGGCGATGGGGGACGGCCGCCTCACCGTCCGCGCCCACCCGTTCTCCAGCGCCCCACTCCCCTTCGCGGCGCTGCCCGGCGACCTCCGCGAGGAGCTGGCCTCGGCCACCCTCACCCTCGTCAAGGGCGACCTCAACTACCGCCGCCTCGTCGGCGACCGGCTCTGGCCGCCGACCACGCCGTTCACCGACGTCACCGCCCACTTCCCCGGACCGGTCGCCGCCCTGCGCACCCTGAAGTCCGACGTGATCACCGGCCTGGACGCCCGCACGGAGGCGACGCTGGACGAGGCGGAGGGGCAGAAGTGGCGGACCGGCGGGACGCATGCGCTGATCCAGGTACGGACGTGACCGTCACGCTCGACGGCCACGGTCGACCGCAACGGTTCATGTGATCTGTACGGGCAGCGATTTGAGACCGTTGATGAAGTTCGACACCAGCCGTCTCGGCGGCCCCGCCGTCCGCAGGACCGGCAGCAGGCGCAGGGTCTCCTGGTAGAGCACGCGCAACTGGAGCCGCGCGAAGTGCGCGCCCAGGCAGACGTGCGGACCGTCGCCGAAGGAGACGTGCGGGTTCGGGCTGCGGGACAGATCCAGCCGGTCAGGGTCGGTGAAGACCCGCTCGTCGCGGTTGGCGGAGGCGTGGAAGACGACCACCTTGTCGCCTGCGCGGATGCGACGGCCGGCCAGTTCGGTGTCCTGGGCGGCGGTGCGGCGGAAGGTGAGGACGGGCGGGTGCCAGCGGAGCAACTCGTCGACGGCCGAGGCGGGTTCGACGCGTCCGTGGCGCAGATGGTCGTACCCCTCGGGGTGTTCGGCGAGGGCGAGCAGACCGCCGGGTGCGGCGCTGCGGACGGTGTCGTTGCCCGCGACGGTGAGCAGGAAGAAGAACATCTCCAGCTCGGGCGCGGCGAGTTCGGCGTCGTGGGCGAGGGTGGTCATCACGTCGTCGTCGGGGAACCGTCGTTTGTGCGCGGCCAGTTGCTGGGCGTACCCGAACATGTCCCGCAGCAGCGCGGGCGAGCGCGGGTTGACCGGCCTGCCCGCCGCGTCCCGCACCGGCGGCCCTGACTCGTCCGGGTCCTGGTACCCGATCACCCGCTGCGTCCAGTGCAGCAACAGCCTGCGGTCGGCCTCGGGCACGCCGAGCAGGTCGGAGAGGTTGAGCAGGGCGTAGTCGTCGGTGACCGCGGTGACCAGGTCGACGGTGCCGTCCGCAGCGCGGGCCTCCTCCAGCGCGCGCGTGAGGAGCGTGCGGGCCCGGTCCTGTGCGACCTTGGCGAAGCGGTCGCTGCGTCCGGGTGTGAAGGCCCGGCTGACCAGCCGTCTCAGGCGGCCGTGCCCCGGCGGGTCCTGATTGAGCATCATGCGCCGGATGAACGGCAGGTCGGCCGGGTCCGGGTCGCGGATCTGGGTCGCGCCGATGTAGGAGGAGTACGTCGCCGAGTCCTTGAGTACGCGCACCACGTCCGCATGCCGGGTCACCGCCCAGAACCCGGGCCCGGCAGGCCAGCCCAGCACCTCGGGCTCCTCCTGCCGGGCAACCGGGTGGTGGTCGCGCAGGATGCGATAGGCGTCGTACGGGACGCCGGTGGCGTACCGCCGGGGGTCGAAGACGTCGGGGACGGGCGGAGCGTGGTGGACCGTCACGCCTGCCCGCTCTCGTCGGCGCGCAGGAAGTCCTCCACCACTCGGATCAGCTCCAGCGGGGTCTCGTCCATCGCGTAGTGGCCGGCTGCGGCCAGTTCGTGCAGCTCGGCGCGGGGATACCAGGTCATCCATGTCCCGCGGAGGAGGTCGGCGGACAGGGCCGGGTCGAGGGCGCCGGCCACGGCGAGCGCGGGCACCGGAGCGCCCTCGACCTGGGTGTGGAAGTCCTCCCCGGCCCAGGAGTCCAGCCAGGCACGGAACGCCTTCTGGTCGCTGACCGCGAGCGAACGGGTCACCATACGGTCGAGCCAGGCGGCCGGGCGGCGGCCACCCGTGGTGATGTCGATGATGGCGCGCCGGTTCTCCGGCTTGTGCGCCGCGTCCGCGAACAGCTCCCACTGCTCCGGCGGCAGCGCCAGCCCCGACGCGGGCACCGGCGAGACCCCGACCAGCCTGCGCAGCCGGTGCGGGGCCACGGCGAGGAGACGCTGGCCGACCGCGCCGCCCATCGAGTGCCCGACCACCGAGAAGCGCTCCCAGCCGAGCCGGTCGGCCAGTTCCACCAGGTCGAGGGCCGCTTCGGCCGTCGTGTACGCGCCTACGGCGTGCTTCGCGCCGCCGTAGCCGCGCAGATCGACGAGGGCGTAGGTGAACTCCGTGCGGTCGAGGTCGGGAAGGACGCCCGCGTAGGCGGAGCGATCGGCGAACCAGCCGTGCACGGCGAACACCTTGTGGGAGCCGTCGCCGTGCAGCTCGTGCGGGAGCGTGTAGGAGTTCATGTTGGAGGTCATGCGACCAAGGTGGCGCATTTCGGTGAAGGCCGACAGATTGCCACAGCGGCGTTCATCTGCTCCCGGCGACTCCATGGCGTGATCGGTGCGCTGACCAAGGCACTGATCGCTGTGGTGATCATGACAATTTCTTGGTAGTCATGTCGACATGCCGTTACGCCAATTGCGCACGGGAACGGGGAGAGTCGCGGCCGCCACGGTCACCTTCATGCTGGTGGCACTCACGGCCTGCGGCGACGACGGGGACTCCACGTCTTCGGCGGACGGGCGCGACACGGTCACCGTGGCTGCCCTGCCCCTGATCGACTGCGCCGCCCTCTACATCGCGCGGGACCGCGGCCTGTTCGAGAAGGAGGGCCTCGACGTCCGCATCCAGCAGGTCCAGCAGAGCCTCCAGGCGCTGCCGGCCCTCGCCAAGGGGCAGATCGACATGGTCGCGAGCGCGAACTACGTCACCTATCTGCAGGCCCATGAGCAGGGCACGCTCGACATCCGGATCGTCGCCGAGGCGATCAGGGCCGCGCCGCGCATGATGGAGGTCCTGGTGCCCGAGGACTCGGACATCAAGACCGTCGCCGACCTCGAGGGCAAGAAGCTCGCGGTCAACACCCTGAACAACGTCCAGTCGCTCACCTTCGACGAGATCCTGGCGAAACAGGGCATCGGCCGCCCCGTCTACCGGGCGATCCCCTTCCCGCAGATGGGTGCGGCTCTGGACAAGGGGCAGGTCGACGCCGTGCACGCGGTCGAGCCCTACGACACGTCCATCCAGGACGAGTTGAAGGCGAGGGTCCTCGTCGACGGCTCGTCCGCACCGGTGGAGGCCATCCCCCTCAGCGGATACATCAGCACGAGCGAGTACGCCGACAGGAACGCCAAGACGCTGACGGCCTTCCAGCGGGCCATCAGGGCGGCCGTGCGGATCGCCGAGAAGGACCCGTCCGTCGTGCGCGACACCCTGCCGACGTACACCAAGGTCACCGAGAAGCAGGCCGAGTCCATCGACCTGCCGGTCTTTCCGCCCACGATGGACGCCGCGCAGCTCACCCGGCTCACCGACCTCATGGAGAAGCAGGGGATGCTGAAGAAGCCGATCGACCCGGCGCCGCTGATGGTCAAGTGACGTGACGGGCCGTCGGGAGCAGCTGCTGCTGGGCGCCTTGGGCGTGGTGCTGGCGTTCGGGGCCTGCGAGGCCGTCTCCCGGGCCGGTCTCGTGCGGCGCAGCTATCTGCCGCCCGCCTCCGAAGTCCTGGCCCGAGCAGTCGAGTTGGCGGGCGATGCGGCCTTCCTGGACGGCATCGGGGCCACCCTGCGGGCGTGGGCGCTCGGGCTCGGGCTCGCCTGTGCCATCGCGGTGCCGGTCGGGCTGGTGCTGGGCAGTGTGCCGGTCGTCGACGCCGCCGTACGCGCGATCATCGAGTTCCTGCGTCCGCTGCCGTCCGTCGCGCTGATCCCGCTGGTCTCCCTCCTCCTCGGTTCGGGCACCGAGACCAAGGTCGCGCTGGTGACGTACGCGTCGGTCTGGCCGATCCTCTTCAACACCGTCTACGGCCTCGGCGAGACCGACCCCCTGGCCAAGGACACCCTCCGCGCCTTCGGCTTCGGCCGCCTCGCCGTCCTCCTCCGCGTCGAACTACCGGGCACGGCCCCCTTCATCGCCGCCGGCATCCGCATCTCGGCCGCGGTCGCCCTCATCCTGGCCGTCGCCACGGAGATCCTCTCCGGCTTCGGCGAAGGCCTCGGCATGTTCATCGCCCAGGCGGGACTGGCGACGGACGGGACGCGGGATGTGCTGGCGGGGGTTGTGTGGGCGGGTGTTCTGGGGCTGGTCATCAATGGCGTGCTGGTGTGGGGGGAGCGGCGGTTGTTTCCCTGGACGCCGGGGTGGCGGGATGAGGGGTGACGAGCTGGTGAGGGCGTGGAGCGTGGCCGTGGGTGGGCCGTCCCGCACGGCACGCCGCGGACTCACGTCATGGGCCCCACTCAGCCCCGCACGACCCACCCCCAGCCCCACTCCCACTCCCACTCCCACCCCGACGCCCGCACCCACCTCCGCAGCCGTGCCGTCGGCCCGATCACGCCGCGGTGAGCGCTGATGGACCGCCCCCGCAGCACCGCATCGGAGCCCGCCGGGACTCGTGGCCGGTCGCCGGCCGATGTACGTCGTGTCCGGCGCCGTGCGCCCGTACGACACGCCCCCGCCTCCGCCGCCGTACGTCACGCCCTGCTCCGTTGGCTCGTCCTGGTGCTCACCGTGGCCGTCTGGCAGGTGGTCGCCCGGGCGCACGGCAGTGTCTACTTCCCGCCGCCCGCGGAGATCGTGCGGCACGCTCGCGACCTGTGGTTCTCGGGGCCCGTCCGGCACGTCTTCCTCACCGAGGACGCCGTCGCCGACGTACTGCCCAGCCTCGGCCGGATGGCCGCCGGGTTCGCGCTCGCCGCCGTCGCCGGGATCGCAATCGGCGTCGCGGTCGGCCGCTCGCGACGCGCTTACGCCCTCTGCAACCCCGTCCTGCAGTTCGCCCGCGCCGTGCCGCCGCCTGCCCTGGTCCCCGTCTTCGTCGTGGTCTTCGACTTCGGTACGCCGATGCAGATCGCCTCGATCGTCTTCAGCGCCGTGTGGCCGGTGCTGATCAACACGGCGGAAGGCGCACGCAACACCGACCCGCTGCGCCTCGAGGTCGCCGCAGTGCTGCGTCTGACCCCTGCCGAACGGCTCCGCTTTCTGATCCTGCCCTCCGCCCTGCCCCGCATCTTCGCCGGCCTGCGCCTGAGCCTTTCGCTGTCCCTCATCCTCATGGTGTTCTCGGAACTCCTCCCGGGCACCGCCAACGGCATCGGCTTCACGCTCACCGACGCCCAGTCCCGCTCCGACCTGCTCACCGTCTGGGCGGCGCTGGTCCTCCTCGGCGCCCTCGGCTACCTCCTCAACACCGGCCTGCTGGCGGTCGAGAAGCGGATCGTCGGCATAGGGAGGACGGCGACCGTATGACCCTCACCCCCCACCACCTCTGCGCAGGGACAGCCATGCTCCGATTGGACGCGGTCGGCCAGCACTACGGCGACCACCAGGTCCTGCACGACATCACCCTCACCGTGCCCGACGGCCAACTCCTCTGCGTCGTGGGCCCGTCCGGCTGCGGCAAGTCCACCCTTCTGCGCACCGTCGCGGGCCTGCTGCCGGCGTACGACGGCACGATCACACTCGACGGCACGCCCGTGCGGGGCGTCCCCGACAACCTGGCCGTGGTCTTCCAGGACTATGCCCGCTCCCTCTACCCCTGGCTCACGGTCCGCGAGAACGTGGCGCTCCCGCTGCGCCGCCGGGGCCTGTCGAGAGCGGAACGCCGGGCCGAGGCCGACCGCATCCTGGCCCGGGTCGGCCTCACCGACACGGCCCGGCGCCACCCCTGGCAGCTCTCCGGCGGCATGCAGCAACGCGTGGCGATCGCCCGCGCCCTGGTCTGCCGGCCCTCCCTGCTCCTCATGGACGAACCCTTCGGCTCCCTGGACGCCCAGACCCGCGAGGACCTGGAGGACCTCCTCCTGGAGGTCCACCGCACGGACGGCACGACGATCGTCTTCGTCACCCACGACATCGACGAGAGCGTGTACCTGGGCGACCGCGTCGTCGTCCTCTCCCCGGGACCCGGCGCCAAGATCGTCCTGGACCTACCGGTCGAACTCCCCGACCCCCGCGACCAGATCACGACCCGGGGCCTCGCAGAGTTCGTCGCCCTGAGGTCGGAGGTGGGGCGGGCGGTGCGCAACAGATAGCGCCGGTCACTTACTCGTGCCGGTCGCCTCACTTTCTGCGTCCGGCGTCTGAGGACCTCTTGACGCCGGTCCAGGCATTCCAGCCGGTCTGGCGTTTGAGGACGAGGCGCTGCCGTCCCGATCCTCCGCCCACCCGCAGGGGGCTCCGCTTCTTGACGCCGGTCCAGGCATTCCAGCCGGTCTGGCGTTTGAGGACGAGGCGCTGCCGTCCCGATCCCCCGCCCGCCCGCAGGTGGCCGCACTTCTCGACGCCGGCCTGCATCTTTCAGCCCGTCCGGCGTTTGAGGACGAGGCCCTTTCGGGGCCGACGGGGGTCCAGGGGGCGGAGCCCCCTGGCGGGGTGGAAGGGGCGGAGCCCCTTCAAGGATGGGACGGGTAGGGGCGGCGGGGGCGAGAATCCCCCCCGCCCAATCGCCGTCGCCCCGCCGCTCACCCCAGCCGCACGTCCTGCCACACCAGCCGGTGGTCCGACGTCGGCACCGTCTTCCCGTCCCCCACCAGCCGGTACAACGGATCGTCGGACGTCGGCCAGAAGACACCGTTCGCGCCAGGTATCAGCCCCTTGGACGGCAGGACGTAGTCGACCCGCAGGTTCCCGGGAGCGGCGTCACCGAAGTCGGCGGTGTCGCACGCCGGGTCGCCGATGTGCGAGGCATTGGCGCCGCCCTGCACCTTCGCGGCCTCCACACCCCCCGCGCTGGCCGGCGGCGTGGCCGGAAGATTCACCGCCGGATGGTCGAGCAACTGCCGTATCGCGTGGTCGTAACTGTCACCGTCGTACGGATCGGCGTTGTTGTCGCCGGCGATCACGAATCGCGCGCCGGACCGCAGCCCGCCGCGCACACCCTTGTCGTCGTAGAGATAGGAGCCGCGCCCGCGCCCACCGACGTAGTCCGCCCACAGGCGGATCTCGTCGTGGTTGCGCCGCCCGTTGCGGTCCTCGGCCCCGTCGAAGGTGGGCGGCGTCGGGTGCGAGACCAGGAAATGCACCGTGGAACGCCCGATGCACACCGGCACGTCCCAGTGGCTCTTCGACGACAGCCGGAGGATCGCGCGGGCCTCGTCGCTGTAGTAGCCCGGGGGCATGAGGTGACCGGGCATGTCCTTCCACAGGAAGTGCTGGAAGGTCCGCACCGCGCGCGTGTCGATCGGGTACTTCGACAGCACGACCATGCCGTACTGCCCCGGGAACCAGCCGTAGCCGTACGCGTCCTGCCCGTACGCGTCCGAACCGGGTGTCGTGACCGCGCCGTTCTTCCCGTCGAGGTCCACCCCGGTGGCGACGCCGGTGTTGACCGGGCCGGTGAAGCGGTACGGGAAGCGGATCGGCTTCGCCCCGCTCTGGCCGACGGAGAGGTAGTTGCGCAGGAACAGGCGGACCGCCGTGCCCTGCTCGTCGTAGTCG
The DNA here is from genome assembly GCF_055657525.1 of Streptomyces sp. NPDC107522. Lineage (NCBI taxonomy): Bacteria > Bacillati > Actinomycetota > Actinomycetes > Kitasatosporales > Streptomycetaceae > Streptomyces > Streptomyces sp. NPDC107522. The sequence goes on from NZ_JBVKAU010000017.1 coordinate 131,295, forward strand.
AACTCGTTGATCAGCAGGACGTCGGGGTCGACCCGCTGGATGGTCTCGGCGGCATTGCGCGCCTGGGCGTTGTCCGGCGTGGACAGGTCGCTGATCAGCGCGCCCTGGGCCGAACGGTTCAGGGAGGCGTTGAAGGTGGCGAACCGTACCGACCGGCGGCCGTGCCGCTCGGCCGCCGAGGCCGGGAACGCCGCGGTCGTGGCCAACGCCGCCCCGGCCAGGGAGGCGAGCGCGGTGCGGCGGGAGAGAGATCCGGTGTGGTTCATCGCGACTCCGGTGAGGGAGGAGGACACAGGGAGACAGAGGGACACATGAAGCTCGAAAAGTCTGCGCGCGTAGAGATGAACGCCACAAGGCCCGGTGAGAACTCCCGGGTTCACCGGTGATTCACGCGATGGTGTGATCATGTCCCCTGGCTCGGATGCCTGTTGGGCCCGGGGGGTAGGGCCGGGCCATGACGCAGCAGCCCTTCGAACTCCCGCACTTCTACATGCCGTATCCCGCGCGGCTGAACCCGCACGTCGACGAGGCCCGTGCCCATTCGACCCAGTGGGCGCGCGAGATGGGGATGCTGGAGGGGTCCGGGATCTGGGAGCAGGCCGACCTGGACGCGCACGACTACGGCCTGCTCTGCGCCTACACCCACCCCGACTGCGACGGCCCGGCCCTCTCCCTCATCACGGACTGGTACGTGTGGGTCTTCTTCTTCGACGACCACTTCCTGGAGATCTTCAAGCGCACCCAGGACCGCGCCGGCGGCAAGGCATATCTGGACCGGCTGCCGCTGTTCATGCCGATGGACCTGTCGACCCCGATGCCCGAGCCGCAGAACCCGGTCGAGGCCGGGCTCGCCGACCTGTGGACCCGCACGGTGCCCTCGATGTCGGTCGACTGGCGCCGCCGGTTCGCTCTCGCCACCGAGCACCTCCTCAACGAGTCCTTGTGGGAGCTGTCCAACATCAACGAGGGGCGCATCGCCAACCCGGTCGAGTACATCGAGATGCGCCGCAAGGTGGGCGGCGCCCCCTGGTCGTCGGGCCTCGTGGAGTACGCGACGGCCGAAGTACCGGCGTCCGTCGCGGAGTCGAGGCCGCTCAGGGTCCTGATGGAGACGTTCTCGGACGCCGTGCACCTGCGCAACGACCTGTTCTCCTACCAGCGCGAGGTCGAGGACGAGGGCGAGCTCAGCAACGGCGTCCTGGTGCTGGAGAAGTTCTTCGGCTGCACCACCCAGGAGGCCGCCGACACGGTCAACGACGTCCTCACCTCACGGCTCCACCAGTTCGAGCACACCGCCCTCACCGAAGTCCCCGCCGTGGCGCTGGAGAACGGGCTCACGCCGCAGGAGACCGCCGCGGTCGCCGCGTACACCAAGGGCCTGCAGGACTGGCAGTCGGGCGGCCACGAATGGCACATGCGCTCCAGCCGCTACATGAACGAGCGCGCGCAGTCCACGGCGCCGTGGCAGACGCTCACCGGACCGGGCACCTCCGCGGCCGACGTCGGCGCGCTGCTCGCCGCGGCCGGCGCCGAACGCCTGCGCGCGTACACCCATGTGCCCTTCCAGAAGGTGGGTCCGTCCCGGCTGCCCGACTTCTACATGCCGTTCGCGGTGGAGCTCAGCCCGCACCTGCCCGGCGCCCGCACCCGTCTCACCGAGTGGATGCACCGCATGGGCATGCTCCGGGAGGGTGTCTGGGACGAGGACAAGCTCGCCGCCTACGACCTCGCCCTGTGCTCCGCCGGCCTCGACCCGGACGCCACGCCCGCAGCCCTCGATTTCAGCGCGCAATGGCTCGCCTGGGGAACGTACGGCGACGACTACTACCCGCTTGTCTTCGGCCACCGCCGCGACCTGGCCGCCGCGCGCCTGACCACCCGGCGTCTGTCGGACTGCATGCCCCTCGAGGGCGAGGCGGCCGTCACCCCGCTGGGCGGCATGGAGTGCGGCCTCGTCGACCTCTGGACGCGGACGACGGCCGGGATGACCGCGGCCCAGCGGCGCTCCCTGAAGGACGCGATCAACAAGATGACCGAGAGCTGGGTGTGGGAGCTGGCCAACCAGCTCCAGAACCGCATCCCCGACCCGGTCGACTACCTGGAGATGCGGCGCGCCACCTTCGGCGCCGACCTCACGCTCAACCTGTGCCGCACCGGCTGCGGTCCCGCCGTCCCGCCGGAGGTCTACCGCAGCGGGCCCGTGCGCTCTCTGGAGAACGCCGCCGTCGACTACTCCATGCTCATCAACGACGTGTTCTCCTACCAGAAGGAGATCGAGTACGAGGGCGAGGTCCACAACGCGATCCTCGTCGTGCAGAACTTCTTCGGGATCGACTACCCGACCGCGCTCGGAGTCGTCCACGACCTGATGACCCAGCGGATGCGCCAGTTCGAGCACGTGGCCGCGCACGAACTGCCGGTCGTGTACGAGGACTTCGGCCTCTCGGACGAGGCGCGCAAGGCCATGGGGGACTATGTGGACGACCTGCGGAACTACATGGCTGCCATCCTGAACTGGCATCGGTCGGTCGACCGTTACAAGCCCGACTTCCTGGCCCGCCGCGCCCACGGCTTCCTGCCGGGCCGTCCGCCGGCCGTGCCCGTCCTCAGCTGACCTCCCGCACGCGCGCGGCGGCCTCCTCGGCTAGCTCTCGTACGCCCTTCGCGGCGTTCTCCGAGAGCTCGCCGAGTATCGCGTCTGCGGCCGTGAGGAGCGCGCGGGCCTCCTCCGGTTGGCCCGCGTCGGCCAGGGCGTGGGTCAGCCTGTAGTGCTCTTTGGCCATGAAGCGGCCGAGGCTCGCGCATCGCCAGTGACGCAGCGAGTCGTCCTCGGGGGCAGCGAGGGTTTCGCGCAGGAACGCCAAGGTCCTGGCAGCCTGCGGCAGTTGGCCGACGGCACGCTCCAGGCGGGCCTGGTCGAGGCGGGCCAGCACCCGGTCCCACGGCCCCTCACGCAACGCGGCGAGCAAGCGCTGGGCGCGCAGCGCCTGGAGGCGGTCGCCGAGCTGTTCGAAGTCGTGCGCCAGCGCCCGCAGCGGGGCCGTGGTCAACTCCCGCGGGGCGTCGGGCCGACGGAGTCTGCTCTGATCCATGACGATCTCGTCGAGACGGCGGATCAGCGCGATCCGGGCGAGCTCGGTCATGCCCTGGTCGCGGGCCAGGTCGGTCCAGGTGCCCACCGGCTCGTCCGCGGGATCCGTACCGAACAGTGACTCGTCCAGCTCCTGCGCCCACGCGCGCAACTCCTGAGCGCTCGCCCCGGGTTCCGGCATGCCGCCGAGCCCGCACCTGGTGTCGTAGGTCGTCTCACGCACCTCGTGCAGCAGCGGCAGGTCCCCGGTGTCTCCGTGCAGGCCCACCAGCACGGCGGCGAGCCGCAGTTCGTCCGTCATCGAGGACCTCGCCTCGTGCCGCAGCAGATGGCGCAGGAACCCGAGATCGCCCACGGCGCGGTCGAACTGCGCGGCCCGCAGGGCGAGTCGGCGGCGTACGGGATCGTCGGCCACGGCGTCCCACACCGCGCGGTCGCCCGCACGCAGGAGGGCCAGATCGGCGCGGCCGCTCGCGAGCACCGGCTCCCACAAGGGCGGGCGCGGATGCGCGTCGAGCAGCTGGTAGGCGTTGTCCTCGGTCGCGTTCAGCAGCACGAAGTCGGGCTCGGTGCGCAGGAGCGCGGCCTGCAGCATGGCTTCGAGCTCCGCGGGGGAGCGCTCCGCAAAGCCCAGCGCGCCGCGCAGTTCGGCCCGCGCCTCTTCCAGGCCATGGCCCTGCTGAGCCTCGTCCGCGTCGTCCTCGTCGTCCCTGTCGTCCTCTTCGGCTTCCGCCAGACCGATCATGATCTCGAGCGCCTCGTCGACGCTGGAGCCGATGATCCCGGCCGAGCCCTCCGAGTCGGCGTACAGCACCGAGCCGTCCGCGCACACGAAGTACGTACCGCCGGTGTCGTCCCCCGCGACCATGTCGAGCGGTCCGCCCGAGGCGAGGCGGACCTCCTCGACGTGACCATGGGCCGCACGGTCGATGTCGAAGCCGAAGGGGAAGGCCGCCAGTCCGGCCAGCCGGGGGTTCTCTCGGAGCAGCCGCAGGGCGCGATCGGTCACGTCACAGAACGTAACAGCCGCCACCGACAACGGACTTCCGGCCTCCGGACGCGGTCTTCGAAACTTTTCGGCCGGAACGGGATATTCCTGGAACTTCGCCGATGCGCCGGGAGTCTTCCGGGATGAAGGGGAACAGACGACAAGAACACACGGGGGTGTTCGACCTTGACCGACATCATCGAGAGGTTCACGGACAGCGACACGGAGACCGAAAGGGCGGAGCAGCCGCTCGACACCGGCGAGCTCACGCCGTACGCGGCGCCCCTGCCCGTCCCTCCCGTCCTGCGGCCCGCGTCCGAAGACGTCCTGCGCGAGACCGAGATCGCCCTGCGCCCGACCTGGGTGCGCCTGCACCCGCAGCTGCCGCCGACCCTGATGTGGGGGTACGACGGCCAGGTGCCGGGCCCCACCATCGAGGTGCGGCGCGGACAGCGCGTGCGTATCGCCTGGACCAACCGCATCCCCAAGGACAGCGAGTACCCGGTCACTTCGGTGGAGGTACCGCTGCGCACGGACGGCCGCCCACAGGCCACCACCGAGCCCGGCCGTGAGGGCGTCGAGCCCAACAAGGACGTCGCCGCCCTGCCCGCCTGGTCGGTGACCCATCTGCACGGCGCCCAGACGGGCGGCGGCAACGACGGCTGGGCGGACAACGCGGTCGGCCACGGCGACGCCCAGCTGTCGGAGTATCCGAACGACCACCAGGCGGTGCAGTGGTGGTACCACGACCACGCCATGAACATCACGCGGTGGAACGTGATGACCGGCCTGTACGGCACCTACCTCGTCCGTGACGACGAGGAGGACGCCCTCCATCTCCCCTGCGGGGAGCGGGAGATCCCGCTACTGCTCGCCGACCGCAACCTCGACACCGACGAGGACGGCCGGCTCAACGGCCGGCTGCTGCACAAGACGGTGATCGTCCAGCAGAAGAACCCGGAGACGGGCAAGCCGGTCTCCATCCCGTTCACCGGCCCGTACACCACGGTCAACGGCCGCATCTGGCCGTACACCGAGGTGGACGACGCCTGGTACCGCTTCCGGCTGGTCAACGCGTCCAACGCGCGCATCTACAACCTCGTCCTGGTCGACGAGGACGACAACCCGGTCCCGGGCGTCGTGCACCAGATCGGCAGCGACGGCGGACTGCTGCCGCGCCCGGTGCCGATCGACTTCGACGGTGCGCTGCCCACGCTGACCGCGGCGCCGGCCGAGCGCTTCGACCTGCTCGTCGACTTCCGCGGCCTCGCGGGCAGGACGCTCCGCCTGGTCAACAAGGGCCGCAACCAGCCGCCCGGCGTACCCGACCCGGCCGGTGACGTGCGCTATCCGGCGGTCATGGAGTTCCGGGTCCGGGAGACCTGCGAGACGGACGGCTTCGAACTGCCCGAGGTGCTCTCCGGCTCCTTCCGCCGGCTCACGCACGACATCGAGCACGGCCACCGCCTGATCGTGCTCACCCCGCCCGCCACCAAGGGCGCCGGCGGTCACCCCGAGATCTGGGAGATGGCGGAGGTGAAGGACCCGGGCGACATCCGGGTACCCACCGAGGGCGTCATCCAGGTCACCGGCCCGGACGGGAAGACGCGGACGTACCGGCGTACGGCCCGGACGTTCAACGACGGCCTGGGCTTCACCATCGCCGAGGGCAGCCACGAGCAGTGGAGCTTCCTCAACCTCGCGCCGATCGTCCACCCCATGCACATCCACCTGGCCGACTTCCAGCTGTTGGGCCGGGACGCCTACGACGTCTCCGGATTCGACCCCGTGGTGGGCGGCACCCGCAGCCCGATCCGGTACGACGCCGGCACCCGGATCCCGCTGGCGCCCAACGAACTCGGCTACAAGGACGTGTTCCAGGTGCCGGGGAACCAGATGCTGCGCGTCATGGGCAGGTTCGACGGCGCCTACGGCCGGTTCATGTACCACTGCCACCTCCTCGAACACGAGGACATGGGCATGATGCGGCCCTTCGTCGTCATGCCCGCGGAGGCGCTGAAGTTCGACCACGGCGGAGCGCACGGCGGTCACGGGGAGGGACACACGGGCTGACGCACGCGCGCGTGCCGCGTCGGGCGCGCGCGGCACGTCACGCGTGCGTGGGAACCTTCCGCGCGGCGTGCTCGACCGCGGCTCGCGCCAGCGCCCGGACCATCGGGTGCGGGCGCGAGCCGTCGCCGGACAGCTCCGGCTGGAACAGGGACGCGAGGAAGAAGGGGTGGCCCGGCAGTTCGGCCATCCGGACCTGCCCCTGAGCGTCCTGTCCGCTGAAGCGCAGCCCGTGTTCCCGCAGCGTGTCCAGATGGCGGGAGGGGCCGTAGTGGCAGGAGTAGCGCTCCACGGTCCGCTCGGCACCGATCACCGACTGGGCGAGCGACCCCTCTTCCAGTACGACGGTGTCCTCGTGGCCGGCCAGTGAGCAGGCCAGCGGTTCGATGAGGAAGTCCTCCGCATCGGGGTCGTTCTCTGCGTGCGCCACCTTCGGCAGCCCACAGGCGCCCCGGGCGAACTCCAGCAGCGCGTGCTGGAAGCCGCCGCAGGTGCCGAGGAACGGGATGCCCTCCGTGCGCGCGGTGCGGATCGCGGCGAGCACACCCGCCTCGCTGCGGTACGGGCTGCCCGGCACCACCCACACCGCGTCGAAGCCGCGCACCGCGCCCTCGGCCTCGGCGTCCTCGGACTGGATCCAGTAGGCGTCCAGGACGAGCCGGTCATGTGCGGCGAGCGCGTCCAGCAGCTGGGGGATACGGGTGTGCGAGACGACGTTGGGGGACCGGTCGCCGACGAGGGCGACCTTCGCGACGGGCATCGTGGTGTGGGTCATGGCCTCATCCTGGGCGCGCGGCGTGGTTCAGGTCCAACGATGATTACTGCACCTCCGATAAGCAGAGCTGATGCTGTAGGGGATGCTGTCCGGCATGGACCCGCACCTGCTGCGCACCTACGTCACCGTCGCCCGCCTCGCCTCGTTCTCCGAGGCCGCCCGCGAACTGGGCTACACCCAGTCGGCGGTGTCCCAGCACATCGCCGCGCTCGAACAGGACCTCGGCGCCCCGCTGCTCACCCGCCGCCCCGTCGCGCCCACCGCGGCCGGCGAGCGGCTCCTCGAACACACGGGACCGCTGCTGCTGCGCCTGGAGGCGGCCCGCGCCGACGTCGTACGCATGGTGGCCGCGCCCGACCACGGGCTGACGCTCGCGACCGCGCCGACCGCACTCGGGCCGCGCGTCCTCGCCGCGCTTCCGGCCTCCGGAGTGACCCTGCGCGTGCTGCCGCGCGACGAGGTCCCCGCGGCCGTCGCCACGGGTACGGCGGATCTCGGCCTCGTGGACGGCCTGGCCGCCCCCAGCGACCCGTTGCGACTGCCCGACGTGGCCCCGCTGACCACGTACGGCGTGGGGGAGGAGCCGGTCTGTGTCCTCCTGCCCGACACCCACCCGCTCGCCCGGCGCGCGGCGTTGCGCCTCGGCGACCTGGCCGACGCCCGCTGGCTGGACGCCCCCGACGCCAGCCTGCCGCTCGCCCAGCTGCGCGCGGCGAACGGCGGCCACGGCTTCCGCCGCGCCCTGCGCTACGAGGGCACCGACGTCCGCACCCTGACCGCCCTGGCCGCGGCGGGTCACGGCCTGACCCTGCTGCCACGCCCGGCAGTCACCGGTGTCCCCGGCACGGTCGCCGTACCGGTCACGGAACCGCGGGTCGTGCACCGGACGGAACTGGTGCACGCCGGAGCGCTGCGGGGGGCCGCGGCAGCGGTCGCGGCGGTGCTGTCCGAACGGACGTGAGGCGGCAGCCCGCCCTTGCGCCACCGTCCCTGACGTCCCGTTTCTTGCCGTGACGCCTATGACTTCCCGTTCTTGACCACCGGTCAGTCTCACTCGATCGTGGCTCGTTGTGCGCCGGTGCGCAGGGTAGTCACCAGGCGGAGGCGATCGATGGACCAGACTGCGTTGCGACCCAAGCCCATGCCAGGTCAGGGATCCGGCGGTGGCGCCGAACCCGGCCCCGGCGCACGGCGCCCGCACGCCGCGCCCCGCCGATGCGGCCGACGGCTCACGACGCTCCTGGCCGCCCTGCTCGTCGGGATGGTGCTGGTCCTGTCCGGGGTCGGACTCGGCGCGATGGGCGCCACGGTGATCGGCATGGGCAAGCTCGCCGAACTGCAACGGCGCGCAGGACAGGGCGCCCCCGCAAGCCCGGCCCCCTCCGCACACCCCCGTTCCCCGTCGCCGACCTCCTCTCCGGCTCCCGCCGCAGTGGCCACCCTCGGCGTGGAAGCGGTGGACGCCGAGACGCCGGGCGCCCTGGTCGTCGGCGTTCACGTGCCCGGCCCGGGATACGCGGCCGGCCTGATCCGCGGCGATGTGATCCTCGCGTTCGACAAGACCCGCATCGACTCGGCCGCCGACCTCGCGCGGGCCGTCGCCGCGTCCCGCCCGGGGAGCGGGGCCGTCCTGACGGTGCGCCACCGCAGCGGCGGCTTCCAGCAGCTGACGGTCGTCCCGGGCGTCGTCACCTGACGGCCGCCTCCGTCGCAGAAGCAGTCGAAAACCACTGGTCACCCTTCGCCGACAGGGCCACGATGACTCCATGCCGACCACCCTCATCGCGTTCCTGGGGGCCTGTACCCTCGTCGCCGCCTCGCCCGGGCCCAGCACCGTCCTGATCATCAAGCAGTCCCTGCACAGCAGACGCTCCGGCTTCCTGACCGTGCTCGGCAACGAGACCGGCGTCTTCATCTGGGGCGTCGTCGCCGCGTTCGGTCTGACCGCGCTGCTGACGGCCTCCGAGGTGGCGTACGACGTGATGCGGATCGTCGGCGCGGTCGTCCTCGTCGGCTTCGGCGTCCAGGCGCTGCGGCAGGCGCGCCGCGGCAAGGGCGCGGAGGAAGGCACCTGGGAGGCCACCCACAAGAGCGGCTGGGCCTCCTACCGCGGCGGGCTGCTGCTCAACCTCGCCAACCCCAAGGCGGCCGTCTTCGCCCTGTCCTTCCTCCCGCAGTTCGTGCCGGAGGGCACCCCGCACCTGCCGGCCATGGTCGGCCTGGCCGCGCTCTGGGCGGTGTACGAGGTCGGCTACTACGGCCTGTACGTGTGGTTCGTCGGCCGGATGAAGAGCGTGCTGTCCCGCGCGGGCGTGCGCCGGCGCCTGGAACAGGTCTCCGGGGGCGTCCTGCTGCTCCTCGGCGTCCGCATGGCACTGGACGGCTGACGCCATGCCCGACCGGCCGTACGGAAGACCTGCCGAAAGACCCGCCGACCGGCTCGCGCCGCCCCTTCCCTGCGGGCAGGATGCTGCCCGTAGTCCTTATCAGCGCCCAGGGAGGCCCGGATGACCGGCACCGCACCCGCGCCCTTCACCGCCGACGACTACCGGGCCCGGATGGAGCGTGCCGCGCGGACGGCCGCGGACGCCGGACTGGCCGGGCTGCTGGTCGCTCCCGGCCCGGACCTGGTGTGGCTCACCGGCTACGCGCCCCCCGCGGAGACCGAGCGGCTCACCCTGCTGGTCCTCGTCCCCGGCCGGGATCCCGTCCTCGTCGTCCCCGCACTGGAGGCCCCGGACGCCGCGAAGGCCTCCGGCGCGCCCGGTCTGACCCTGCGCGACTGGACCGACGGCCAGGACCCCTACGCCGCCACCGCCGCCCTCCTCGACGCGAGCGGCCGGTTCGGCATCAGCGACAATGCGTGGGCGATGCATCTGCTGGCCCTGCAGCGGGTGCTTCCCGGCACCTCCTACGCCCCCCTCACCGACGCCCTGCCGATGCTGCGGGCCGTCAAGGACGCCGCCGAGGTGAAGCTGTTGGCGGCCGCGGGTGCGGCCGCAGACGCAACGTTCGAGGAGATCCGGAAGGTTCCCTTCGGCGGCCGCCGCGAGTCCGACGTCGCCGCCGACCTCGCCGACCTGCTGCGAGGGGCCGGCCACTCCCAGGTCGACTTCACGATCGTCGCCTCGGGCCCCAACGGCGCCAACCCGCACCACGAGGCGGGCGACCGCGTGATCGAGAGCGGCGACATGGTCGTCCTCGACTTCGGCGGCCTGAAGGACGGCTACGGCTCCGACACCTCCCGCACCGTCCACGTCGGGGAACCCACCGACGAGGAACGCCGCGTCCACGACCTGGTGCGCGCGGCCCAGGAAGCGGGCTTCCGTGCCGTGCGGCCCGGCGTCGCCTGCCAGGAGGTCGACCGGGCCGCCCGCGCGGTCATCGCGGACGCCGGATACGGCGCGTACTTCATCCACCGCACCGGGCACGGTATCGGCGTCACCACGCACGAGCCGCCGTACATGATCGAGGGCGAGGAACAGCCCCTGGTGCCCGGCATGTGCTTCTCCGTGGAGCCCGGCGTCTACCTGCCCGGCCGCTTCGGGGTGCGCATCGAGGACATCGTGACGGTCACCGAGGACGGCGGCCGACGCCTCAACGACACGACCCGCGAGATGGTCATAGTGGACTGACCCGGCGACTCGATCCCGGAGCAAGGAGCCCCCGTAGACCCCCGAGCGACAACGGCGCGACCATGACCCAGGCACCGACACCCACCGCGGACACCGTCCGCCGACTGGTCCGTTCCCTGCTCAAGGAGGGCGTGGACGACTCGGCCGGGCCGGAGGTCCGCCCCGCCGCCCCGGGCGCCGAACCCGCGACCTGGCTGGTCGGCACCCGCCATGTGCTGCGCCTCGCCCCCGACCGTGACGCAGCCGCCCGCCAGCGCCGCGAACTGCGCCTGCGCGACCTCGTCCGCCCGCACGTTCCGGTCGCGGTGCCGACGAGCGTCGCGTACGGGGAGTGGGCGCCCGGGCTGACCTACACGCTGGACACCAAGGTGCCCGGCGGGTCGGGCGCGCAGCACGACGTGTCCGCCGTCGGCGAGGCCGACCTGGCCGGGCTGCTCACGGGGCTCCGGGAAGTTCCCGTACGGCAGGCCGAGACGCTCGGAGTGCCGCGCGCCGCCCCGCGCTCCCTGGAGGCCCTGCGCCGGTCCGCCGAACGCGGCGCCGCCCGCCTCGCCGACGCCGACGAGTTCGACGCCACCCGCCTGCGCCAGCTCACCCAGCCGGCCGCCGTGCAGCTCGCGGCCCAGCCCGGCACGGCCGTCCTCGTCCACCACGCCCTCACCGGCGACCACCTCGTCGTCAGCGCCGACGGCCGGGTGCGCGGCGTCCTCGGCTGGGCCGACACCGTCCTCGGCGACCCCGCCGAGGACATCGCCGGCCTCGCCCTCGCCGTCGGCTCCCCGGCCGCCGTGCGCGCAGCCACCCTCGCCGGCTACGGCGCCCGCCCCTGCCTGCGCGGCCTCTGGCTCGCCCGCTGCGACGCGGTCCTCCACCTCGCGGCCCGCCTCGACGGCAACGGCGAGACACCCCTCCCGCTGCTGAGGACACAGCTCCGTCACGCGTGGGAGGCGATCCTGCTGGAGCGCGTGACGGAACTGCGGGAGGACGACGGCGACGAGGAGCCCTAGTAGGCGTTGCCCTGTGAGCCCCGCGACGGGCCGCAGACGGCGAGCAGACCGGCAGGACTGCCCCCGTCACCGCCGCCGCGAGGAACGCGACCGCCGGGCGACCGCCGACGCGGCCACCGCCGGAGCCCGCCGCCGTGCGCAGCCCCGTCTCGGCACATCAGCGCCGATCGCGAAACGGCCCGCCCGACGCCCCGCTCACCCCTGCAACAGCACCACACCCGACTCCCCGGGCACATGCAGCACCCCGTCCGCGCCGGGCGCCTCCACGGGCTCCCAGGCCGCCAATACGACCGCCTGACGGGGTCCCAGGGGAATCGCCGCCGGATCCTTGGCGAAGTTGACGGCCACCCGTACGTCACCCCGACGGAAGGCGAGCCAGCGCCCCTGCTCGTCGTAGGCCACCTTGGTGTCGGCGAGGTCGGGATCCGTGAGGTCGGGCTGCTCGTGGCGCAGGGCGATCAGGCGGCGGTACCAGGCCAGCACGCGCGCGTGGGGCTCGCGGTCCGGTTCGGACCAGTCGAGGCAGGAGCGGTCCCGGGTCGCCGGGTCCTGCGGGTCGGGCACGTCCTCCTCGGCCCAGCCGTGCGCCGCGAACTCGCGCCGTCTGCCCCGCCGTACGGCCTCGGCGAGCTCCGGGTCGGTGTGGTCGGTGAAGAACTGCCAGGGGGTGCCCGCGGCCCACTCCTCGCCCATGAACAGCATCGGCGTGAACGGCGCGGTCAGCGTCAGCGTGGCCGCGCAGGCCAGCAGGCCGGGGGAGAGCAGGGCAGCGAGCCGGTCGCCCTGGGCCCTGTTGCCGACCTGGTCGTGGGTCTGGCTGTAGCCGAGCAGGCGGTGCGCCGCCACGCGCGTGCGGTCCAGGGGGCGCCCGTGGCGCCGGCCCCGGAAGCTCGAGTAGGTGCCGTCGTGGAAGTAGCCGCCGGTGAGGGTCTTGGCGAGGCCCGCCATGGGAGCTCGGGCGAAGTCGGCGTAGTAGCCCTGGGACTCGCCGGTCAGCGCGGTGTGCAGGGTGTGGTGGAAGTCGTCGTTCCACTGCGCGTGCACACCGAGACCACCCTCTTCGCGCGCGGTGATGAGCCGAGGGTCGTTGAGGTCGGACTCGGCGATCAGGTACAGCGGCCGGCCGAGGTCGGCGGAGAGGGCGTCGACGGCCGTCGACAGCTCCTCCAGGAAGTGGCACGCGCGCGTGTCCACCAGCGCGTGCACCGCGTCCAGACGCAGCCCGTCGATCCGGTAGTCCCGCAGCCAGGCCAGCGAGCTCTCCACGAGAAACGCGCGCACCTCGTCCGAACCGGGCGCGTCCAGGTTGACGGCGGAACCCCAGGGGGTGTGGTGCGTGTCCGTGAGGTAGGGGCCGAAGGCGGGCAGATAGTTGCCGGACGGGCCGAAGTGGTTGTGCACGACGTCGAGGACCACGCCCAGGCCCAGATCGTGGGCCCGGTCGACGAAGCGTTTCAGCGCCTCGGGCCCGCCGTACGGCTCGTGGACGGCCCACAGCGAGACACCCTCATAGCCCCAGCCGTGCCGCCCGGGGAAGGGACACAGAGGCATCAACTCGACGTGGGTGACGCCCAGTTCCGCGAGATGCCCGAGCCGCTCGGCGGCCGAGTCCAGCGTGCCCTCGCGCGTGTACGTGCCCACATGCAGCTCGTACAGCACCGCACCGGGCAGTGGCTTGCCCGCCCACTCGGTACGCCACTCGTACCGGCCGTGGTCCACGACCGCGCTCAGCCCGTCCGGGCCGTCCGGCTGCCGCCGGGAGCGCGGGTCGGGCAGCACGGGACCGTCGTCCAGCGCGAAGCCGTACCGCGTCCCGTCCCGCGCCTCCGCCTCCCCCCACCACCATCCCGCGCGATCCGGATCGCGCTCCAACGCGCGTGTGACGCCCTCGCAATGAAGCGTCACACGGTCGGCCTGCGGTGCCCACACCTCGAACTGCACGGACGGTTCCCCTTCGTCTGCTCACCGTGATGTAGCCCGTCCATGGTGCTTCAAACGAGATCAATCCGCTTTTGAATCTTCCCTTTTGCGGCGGGTGTCGCGGCCGGCCTCGCCGGGCACGCGCGCGTGGCCGCCGTTTCCGCGTTTTCTGGACACCGGGGGTTCACTGACCGACAATCAGCACCGTGACGTCGTCCTTCGAGTTCAACACGTACCCCGCGCGGCTCTCCGACGCGGAGCGCGACAAGGCGCTGAAGGTGCTCCGTGACGGCGTCGCCATGGGCCGGCTGTCGCACGACACGTTCGTGCGGCGCATGGAGCTCGCCCTCGCCGCCCGCCGCGCGGACGAGCTCGCCGTGCTCACCGCCGACCTGCCCGTCGAGAGCCGTGTGTCGCGCCTGGTGTTCGGCACCGTCGAGGCGATCTCCGGCTTCACCGTACGGCTGCGCCGGGCATGGCAGGCCGAGCGGCTGCCCAAGCTGCTGCTGCCCCACCCCGCGGCCGGTCATCCGCTGCGCATAGGGCGCGACCCCGCCAACGGGCTGCGGCTGACCCACGAGACGGTGTCCCGGGTGCACGCCGAGCTGAGCCACCAGGCCGGCCTGTGGGTCCTGCGCGACCTCGGCTCCACCAACGGCACCACGGTGAACGGCCGACGCGTCATCGGTGCCGTCGTGGTCCGCGAGGGCGACCAGGTCGGCTTCGGCCGGATGTCGTTCCGGCTCGCCGCGAACTGAGCCGAACCTTAGCTCTGGCCTTGCGTTTACGTGATGCGTTGATCACCCGCGCAGTGAAATCCCTTTGCGCTCTACGGTGTTGACGTACCCGTCAACTCGTGACTGACTGTGCGTACACCATGCACACCAGGTGAACCGACGGCACCACATTGTGGAGGTGTGCCCTGCCGCCACTCCTCCGCTACCCGACCGTCGACGAGCTGGGCGCCCGGGCGGCCGCGCTCGTCGCCCGCCGCCCCCGTGACGCCCGGCTGCGCCGTGTGGGGACGTCCCGCGCGGGCACACCCCTGTGGCTGCTGTCCGTCGGCCACGGCAGCCGTCAGGCCCTCGTCGTGGCCGGACCACACGCCAACGAGCCGGTGGGCGGCGCGACCGTACTGCGGCTGGCCGAACGGGTGCTCGCCGACCCCCGGCTGCACGAGGGCGCCGACGCCACCTGGAACCTGCTGCTGTGCCTGGACCCCGACGGCCTGCGCCGGAACGAGGGCTGGCTGCACGGCCCGTACGCCCTCGGCGGCTACTTCCGGCACTTCTTCCGGCCCGGCTTCCTGGAACAGCCCGAATGGCTGCCCGACGGCGCGGACGCCGCCACGCTGCCGGAGACCCGCGCCCTGCTCCACCTCCAGGACGAACTGCGGCCCTTCCTGCAGTGCTCCCTGCACGGCGTCGACGTCGGCGGCGGCTTCGTGGAGCTGACCCACGACCTGCCCGGCCTCGCCCAGCGCGTCGCGCACTCCGCCGCCCGCCTGGGCATCCCGCGCGAGCTGGGCCCCTACGACACCCTGTACTGGCCCGAACTGGGACCCGCGGTCTACCGGATCCCACGGCCGCGCCGGGGCGATCTGGCCGCCGCGATCACCGAGGCGGCCGTCGAGTCGACGTGGTTCCATCCACACCGGCACGGCACGGTCACGGCGGTCGTCGAGGCCCCGATGTGGGGTGTGGCGGCGGTGGAGGACGGCACTCCGCCCCCCGATGAGGAAACGGTCCTGCGCATGGTGAGCCACACCCTGCGCCACGACACCCGGGTCCTGGAGCGGCTGCTGGAGCGCCTGCGGCCCCACCTCCCCGCCGGACCGGAGACGGCCCGGCTGCTGGCCCCGGTGGACGACTATTTACTGGTCTGCCCCGGGCTCGCCGACACCTGGGACCCCGATGTCCCGGCCCCAGGCGGCGCCCGCCCCCTCCCGCCGCTCAGCACCGCCCATCTGGCCGCCCTGCGCATCGCCGGGCGGCGCCTCGCCCTGCGCACGGCCGGGCTGCTGCACCAGCTCGTGACGGCCGCCGGGCGCGACCCGGCGGCCGTCATGCCGGAACTGGACCGGCTCCTCGACGAGTGGTGCGACGACTACCGCGACGGCTGCGGGGCGCGCTGGATACCGGTCGCGCGCCAGGTGGAGTACCAGTCACGGGTGGTGCTCGCCACGTTCGAACTCGCCGGCCGGTACGCGCCCGCGTGCTCCCGTTCGGGTGAGTCGGGGTGGAATGCCGGTGCCGCCGTGCCGATGCATCGGGAATGACGCAATCCCTCACGAGGCGCTGCCTCACTGAACACCCGCGCGCGGCGAAAGCGGTACGGACCGGCCTGTCGGCGGCTGCCGCGCTCCTCGTCCTCGGCACCGTTCAGGCTCCCGCGGCGGCTCAGGAACCGCTCCTGGAGCCGCTTGTGGAACCAGGGCCGACCAACTGGCTCTTCCTCACGCTCACCCCCGGCGACGGCGGGCGTGGCGACGTGCGGGGGGACGGGGGACACGACGGCACGCACGGCGACGGCGGGCACAGCCGCGGCATCCTCCTCAGCTGCGACCCGCCCCAGGGCCATGGACGTGCGGTCGAGGCCTGCGCGCAGCTGGAGAAGGTGGGCGGCGACATCAGCCGACTCGCCCGGCTCCAGCCCGACAACACCTTCTGCCCGATGATCTACGCGCCGGTCACCGCCCACGCGCGCGGGACGTGGGGCGGACGATCCGTCGAGTACCAGGAGACCTTCTCCAACTCCTGTGCGCTGGCCGCGCGGACGGGCTCGGTGTTCACCATGGACGGCTGACACGGCCGCTGCAACAGCCGTACAGCCACGGCGAGCCGCACGCGCGCGTGGGGGACGCCCCCGCGCGCGTGGCGTCGTCCTGCCGCACCGCGCCGCGTGACTCATACGGCACGGTCCCGTGCGTGCAGCGCCGCCGCGACAACCGTGCGGGACTGGTGCTCGACCTGGTGCTCCAGGGGCACCCAGCGGGCGCGGAAGCGTGCGGCGAAGGCGTCGCTCCAGGTCGCCACGAGATGTTCCAGGCGCGGTGCCGCGCGGTCGTCGGCCTCCTGCAGGACGCGCAGCAGCATGGCCGCCGCCCGCAGCGGCAGCCGGCGCCCGAAGGCGTCCACACTCCCGACGTACGCCATGGTGTCGTCGGCGGGCGGCGTGTGCATCCAGTCGGCGGCCAGTCCCGGCACCAGCTCCAGTGCCCACTTCGCGGCCCGCAACAGGGGTCCGTCGACGCCGTCCAGGCGGGGGAGCGCCTCGGCCAGCACCCGCTCCACCTCCAGCCCGTCCCGCCGCAGCCGGGCCCCCAGCCGCCGCATCGCCCTGGCCGGGTCCGGATGCGGCGCCGGATCGTCCACCAGGTCGCTCGCCCACATGGGCACCTCGACGACCGCGGTGAGGCCGCCGTACCGGTGCACGTGGTACCAGGTGCTGCTGCGCGCGTCGTCCGGCATGCTCGGGTACGCCGCGCCCGCGCCCGGCGCCGGCATCACATGCACCCCGGGTCCGGCCGCGGGCCAGCCCGCCGCGTCCGACGCGCCGGTCTCCACCGGAATGTGCAGCTCCGCCGCGGACTTCGCGAACGGCTCGGCGAGCCCCGGGACGTCCTTCGTCAACTGCACCCAGCTGCCGCCCAGATCGGTGCCGTGCAGGGTCACCTGGAGGTAGGGGCGCAGTTCGTCGATGACCCGGGTCAGCGCGCGTGTCTCCGGCGGCAGCCGGTCGGGCGGCAGCGTGGCCGGTGCCCACTCGGGCTGCTCGGTGGCCGCGGGCCGGTAGAAGCCGAGGTGGTAGTCGAACAGGCTGCGGGGCGCCGGGGTGACGTGCAGGCTCGCCCCGTCGGGGTCCGCGCACAGCAGGAAGTGCCAGGAGGTGTCGGCCCGCAGGCCCGGCTCGTGCAGGACGCGTTCGGCGATCGCGAGGAGGGCGGGGCCGCCCGTCGGTTCGTTGGAGTGTGCGCCCGCGACCACGAGGACGGCACGTCGGGCGTGGCCGATCGACAGCAGGTGGAGGGGTCTGCCCGCTCGGGAGGCCCCCACCTGTCTGAGGGCGCACAGGTCGGGTCGGTGGGCGACCAAGGCGTGGGCGGACAGGATCAGTTCGGTAAGGGTGGGGTAGCGCAGCTCCGGCAGGAGACTCACCCCCGTCACGTCCGCCCGGCTTCGCAATCCGCAGTACCCCATGGTCTGGTTTAGGTGTCAAGGACTTCACGGGGGAGGCTCCAGGGGGCGCCCAGTTGCATTTGCCTACGGCAGACGAGGGCCGTCGACGGCCGCGGGCGTGGAGGTCCGCCCTGCCGCTCCACGAGGGCGAGCCACGCGCCTCAGGAGTGCCGGAACGAGACGTACGCCACGTCGATCACCCCCCACCGGCCACCAGAGGCCGCCGGAAGCCCGGGCGTGCAGCGCGCGTCGCCGCCCCGCACCACGCGCCGGTCATCGGGACCGAGCCCCGGGAGCGTGCGCGGGTACGAGCCGGTCGTCGACAGGACACCACGGCGCGCGGTGCAGCCGTACGCGCCGGGCGAGCGCTTCCTCGGCTACGGCGACGGGGGGCCGACCCGCTCCAGCAACGCCACCGGCAGCCGCTCGAAGAGCTCCTCCACGCGCGCGTGCCCGGTGAACTCCCGCTCCGGTGCCAGCACATCGGCCCACCGCCCCGGCGGCAGCGGCAACAGCGTGTCCCGCCAGCCGCCTTCCTGGGCCAGCCGCAGCGACAGACGCGTCACGGCGGTGAGCACCTCTCCGGAGCGCACGAAGGCCACACAGTGGGCGGCCGCCGGGCCCTCGGCGGCCAAAGGCGCGTACGACGCCGAGTCACCGAAAACCTCGGGGCGCCGCCCGCGCAGCCGCAGAGCGGCCGCCGTCACCGCACCCTTGTCGCCCGGCTCCTCGTGCGGGAACCGCACGGCCCGCCGGTTGTCCGGGTCCACCAGCGCCAGGTACTCGCCCTCCGTGCCCTGGTAGACGTCCGGGACGCCCGGCATCGTCAGCTGGACCAGGGCCGTGCCCAGCATGTTCGCCCGGATGTGCGGCTCCAGGCCGCTCCGGAAGGCCGCCACGCGTTCGCCCGGCGCCCCGCAGGGCCCCGCCGCGACGAACGCCGCCACCGCCTCCTCGTAGGGCGGCTCCTGCTCGGTCCAGCTGGTGAACAGCCCGGCCTCGCGCACATGCTTCAGCAGGGCCCCCTGAACGCGCTCCACGGCCGCCTCGCCCAGCCCGAACACCGTCTGCCAGGCGGCCCACGCCAGTTGCGCGTCCGGGACGCCCTCGCCGTCGCGGGTCACCTCGGTCAGGACATCCGCCCAGCGCTCCGGGCACTCGGTGAGCACGGCGAGCGCGGCTCGTACGTCGGCACTGCGCTTGGTGTCGTGCGTCGAGGCGACCGTCCCGGTCAGGGGCCAGTCGCGCTGCACGCGCGCGCAGTAGGCGTGGAACTCGTCGGGCGAGACCGCGGGGCTCCCCGGGTTCCCGCCCACCTCGGTCGCCGACAGCAGCGGCACATAGCGGTAGAACGCCGTGTCCTCCACGGACTTGGCCCGCAGCGCCGACGCCGTCTGCGCGAACCTCGTCCGGAACTCCGTGTGCTCCGGCCCGTCACCGGCCCGCCCGAGCACCAGGTCGCGCACGACGTCGACCGCGCCGGCCTCCTCGGGCACGACGAAGGCGAGCCGGGCCTCGGCCGCGGCCTCCTCGGTGACCACCCGGGCCGCGTCACCGGAGGCGTACGGCCGGTAGACCTCCAGCCGCACGAGGAGCTCCTGCAGCGCGGTGCGCAGCGCCCAGGGCGCGCGGTCGCGCAGCGCGGGCTCCGGGGACGCGGCACACACCCGGTGCGCCACGCGCGTCAGCCGGTCGATCTCCGTCGCCAGCTCGTGCGTGAGCACCTTGTACGCCGCCCGCCGTACCGTCGCCTCCCAGTCGCCGCCCCGGTCCGTCTGCGGGGCCGCGAACCGCCGGTACTGGCCCAGGAGTTCCCCGAACCCCGCCGGGTCGGTGAAGAGGCCGTCGATGTGGCGCAGGGCGTCGTAGCCGGTGGTGCCCGCGACAGGCCAGGAAGCCGGCAGGTGCTCCCCGTCCGAGAGGATCTTCTCCACCACCGTCCAGCGCCCGCCGGTCGCCTCGTGGAGGCGCGCGAGATACGTGTCGGGGTCCGCGAGGCCGTCGGGGTGGTCGATGCGCAGCCCGTCGATCACGCCCTCGTGGAGCAGCTGGAGGATCTTTGCGTGGGTGGCCTCGAACACCTCCGGGTCCTCGACCCGTACGCCGATCAGCTCCGAGATGCTGAAGAACCGCCGGTAGTTGAGCTCCGTCCGGGCCAGCCGCCACCACACCGGGCGGTACCACTGGGCGTCCAGGAGCTGCGGCAGGGGCAGGTCCTCGGTGCCCTCGCGCAGCGGGAACACATGGTCGTAGTAGCGCAGGACGTCGCCGTCGACCTGCAGGCTGCCGAGCTCGTCGCCCAGCGGGTGCCCCAGCACCGGCAGCAGCACCTGGCCGCCCTGCGCCTCCCAGTCGATGTCGAACCAGCGCGCGTACGGCGACTTGGGGCCCTCGCGCAACACCTCCCACAGCGCGCGGTTGTGGCGGGGGGCCATGGCCATGTGGTTCGGGACGATGTCCAGCACGAGGCCCAGACCGTGCTCGCGCGCGGTACGCGCCAGCGCGCGCAGCCCCTCCTCGCCGCCCAGTTCCTCGCGCACGCGCGCGTGGTCCACGACGTCATAGCCGTGCCCCGACCCCGGAACCGCCTCCAGGACGGGGGACAGGTGCAGATGCGAGACGCCGAGCGAGGCCACGTACGGCACGGCCGCCGCCGCGGCCTCGAACGGGAACGCGGGCTGCAGCTGCAGCCGGTAGGTGGCGGTCGGCACCATCGGGTCAGGTCGCTCAGGTGTCATGGAAAGCTACGTACCCGCCCCGCCGCGCTTCGTGTCATCGTCCCCTCCACGTGGGCCCACGCGCGTGCCTAGCGTCGAGCGATGGGAACGACGGGGACGACCGGACGACGCGGCACGCTGGAGACCTACCGCCATGTGATCGGCCTGACCGGGCCGCTGCTGCCGGTCATGTCCTTCCTGGCGCGGCTGCCGACCGCGACCATCCAGTTCGGCAGTGTGCTGCTGGTCGCCCGGACGAGCGGCTCCCTGGCGGCCGCGGGACTGACCGGGGGTGCGCTCGCCGTCGGGCAGGTGGTCTGCGGCCCGCTGGTGGGCCGACTGGCCGACCGGCACGGCCAGCGGACGGTCGTGCTCGCCTTCTCCCTCGCCAACGCCCTCGCGATCGCTGCTCTGGTCGTCGGAGCGCTCGGCGGGCTGCCGACGCCGGTGCTGGCCGTGCTCGGGGCGTCGGCCGGCGCCACCGTGCCGCAGATCGGTCCCATGGCCCGGGCGCGGCTGGTCGCGCTCGCCCGCCGGGCCGGGGCCCGTGACACCACGGTGGGCGCCGCGCTCTCCTTCGAGAGCACCCTGGACGAGATCTCCTTCGTCCTGGGACCGGCCCTGGTCGGTCTGGCGGCGGTCACGGCACATCCGGGGTACGCGGTGGGTGGCGCCGCGATGCTGGTCGCCGCATGCGGCAGCGGCTTCGCGCTGCACCGGACGGCGGCAGTGACACGACCCGGGCTCGTCGTCACACCGGCGGAACGACGGTCCGGTGCCGTCCCCACGCCCCCGATGCGAAGCCCCAGTCCCGCCCCCACCCCTGTCCCCCGCTCCATCCACGCCCTCCGAGCCGCCCTGGCCCTCCAAGGCGCCATGTTCGGCGCCTGTCAGGCCGGTATCACCGCCCTCACCCAGCGACTCGCCCAACCGGACCAGGCAGGGCTCGTATACGCCGCCATGGGAGTGATGAGCGCTGTCGCGGGGCTCTCCATGGCCGCGCTGCCCGCCCGCATCGCACTCGTGACACGCTGGCGCACAGCCACCGCGGCCGCGTGCGCGCTGTCCCTGCCCCTGCTGTGGACGGAGAGCCTCCCGGCCCTCTACGTCACCGTCACCGTCCTCGGCATCGCCTACGCCCCGCACCTCATCACGGTGTTCGGGCTCACCGAGCGCGTGGTACCGCCCGCGCGGCTCTCCGAGGCGATGGCCTTCGCGACGAGTGCCCTCGTCGGCGGGCAGGCGCTCGCGGTCGCCGTCACCGGCCGCCTGGCCGAGTCGTACGGCCCCCGGGCGGCCTTCGCGGCGGCGAGCCTGGCCGCCGCACTCGCCTGCGCGATCGCACTGACGGCGCGCCCGGCCTCGTACACCGGACGCACCGCCGAAAGCGACCTCCACGCGCGCGTGCCCGACGGGGACGAGCCCGGGACGGAGGCCGGGCGGACACGCACCGACACGCCGTCCTAGACCGGCCGCTGCAACACCGTCAGGCTCCGGTCCACCAACGTCAACCGGTCCCCGGCCTGCACCTTCGCTCCCGTCCCCGGCGGCACCCCGTCCGTACGGGCCGTGTCGACGACGACCTGCCACTGGCGGCCGTGGTTGACCGGCACGACGAAGTCGAGGGTCTTGGGGGAGGCGTTGAACATCAGCAGGAACGAGTCGTCGGTGATGCGTTCCCCGCGCGGGCCCGGTTCCGAGATCGCGTTGCCGTTGAGGAACACCGTCAGCGCCGACGCCTGCGACCGGTCCCAGTCCCGCTGGGTCATCTCCTTGCCCTGCGGTGTGAACCAGGCGATGTCCGACAGGTCGTCGTGGGTGCCGTGCACCGGCCGCCCGTGGAAGAAGCGCCGCCTGCGGAAGACCGGATGGTCCCGCCGCAGCCACACCATCGCGCGCGTGAAGGCGAGCAGTTCCCGTGGCAGGCCGCCGTCCTCCTCGTCCTCCGGCCACTCGACCCACGCCAGATCGCTGTCCTGGCAGTACGCGTTGTTGTTGCCGCGCTGCGTGCGGGCGAACTCGTCGCCGTGGCTGATCATCGGCACGCCCTGGGACAGCATCAGCGTGGCGATGAAGTTGCGCATCTGGCGCGAGCGCAGCTCCAGGACGGCCGGGTCGTCCGTGTCGCCCTCCGCCCCGCAGTTCCAGGACCGGTTGTGGCTCTCGCCGTCCCGGTTGTCCTCACCGTTGGCGTGGTTGTGCTTCTCGTTGTACGACACCAGGTCGTGCAGGGTGAACCCGTCGTGGCAGGTCACGAAGTTGATGGAGGCCAGCGGGCGCCGTCCGTCGTCCTGGTACAGGTCGGAGGAGCCGGTCAGCCGGGAGGCGAACTCCGCCAGCGTGCGCGGCTCGCCGCGCCACAGGTCCCTTACGGTGTCGCGGTACTTGCCGTTCCACTCGGTCCACAGGGGCGGGAAGTTGCCCACCTGATAGCCGCCCTCGCCGACGTCCCACGGCTCTGCGATCAGCTTCACCTGGGAGACGACCGGGTCCTGCTGCACCAGGTCGAAGAATGACGACAGCCGGTCCACCTCGTGGAACTGCCGCGCCAGGGTGGCAGCGAGGTCGAAACGGAAGCCGTCGACATGCATCTCGGTGACCCAGTAGCGCAGCGAGTCCATGATCAGCTGCAGGACGTGCGGGGACCGCATGAGCAGGGAGTTGCCGGTGCCCGTGGTGTCCATGTAGTAGCGCGGGTCGTCCGTGAGGCGGTAGTAGCGCGGGTTGTCCAGGCCCCGGAAGGACAGCGTGGGGCCCAGGTGGTTGCCCTCCGCCGTGTGGTTGTAGACCACGTCGAGGATGACCTCGATACCGGCCTCGTGCAGCGCCCGCACGGCCGACTTGAACTCCAGGACCTGCTGGCCGCGGTCGCCCCAGGAGGCGTACGCGTTGTGCGGGGCGAAGAAGCCGATCGTGTTGTAGCCCCAGTAGTTGTTCAGGCCCATGTCGACCAGACGGTGGTCGTTCACGAACTGGTGTACGGGCATCACCTCCAACGCCGTCACGCCCAGCTCCGTGAGGTGCTCGATGACCGCCGGGTGCGCGAGGGCGGCGTAGGTGCCGCGCAGTTCCTCGGGCAGCCCCGGGTGCCGCATCGTGAGGCCCTTCACATGGGCCTCGTAGATCACCGTGTGGTGGTACTCGGTGCGCGGCGGCCGGTCGTCGCCCCAGTCGAAGTACGGGTTCACCACGACCGACGACATCATGTGCGGCGCCGAGTCCAGGTCGTTGCGTTTGTCCGGTTTGTCGAAGTGGTAGCCGTACACCTCCTCGCCCCAGCGGATCGCGCCGCTGATCGCCTTGGCGTACGGGTCGAGCAGCAGCTTCGCGGAGTTGCAGCGCAGGCCGCGCTCGGGGGCGTACGGACCGTGCACCCGGAAGCCGTACCGCTGCCCCGGCATGACGCCCGGCACGTACGCGTGCCGCACGAACGCGTCGCTCTCCCGCAGTTCCACCGCCGTCTCCGAGCCGTCGTCGTGCAGCAGACACAGCTCTACTCGGTCCGCGGCCTCCGTGAAGACCGCGAAGTTGGTGCCGGCGCCGTCGTAGGTGGCACCGAGTGGATATGCCTCTCCAGGCCAGACCTGCATGGATACGACTCTTTCAGCTCGAGCGCGCCGTCGGGGGAGCCTTGGCGTCGAGTCTCCCCGAAAGTGATGGAACCACCTATGACTTACGTCCCTCTTATCGATCGACCAGTGCATACGACGTATGCCGAACCAGTGGGGCCGACACGTACTCCCGGGGACGTACGGGGAGTAGGGGGAAGATGTGCGCAAGATAGTGCACCGCCATCTGGGCAAGGTGGTGGCAGGTGCGGCCATCGCGGTGGCCGGAACGGCCGTGATGGTCGGGATCACGCTGCCGGGGACGGCGGGGGCCGACGACACGGGAGGAACCAGCAGCGGTCAGTCCGCCCAGCAGGCGGCCCAGGGACAGGGGGCCGGCGCGGTGCCGCCGGGCGTCGTCGAGCAGGCCCCGAGCGAGGGTGACAAGGGCACCGGCAACGACCCGCTGACCGACGACGAGATGGAACGGGCCGCCAAGCTCGCGGCGAGCCCGCAGCTGCGCAGCGCCGGCGAGAACGTCGAAGGCGACCGCGGCCCGCAGCGCGTCGGCGTCGACCTCGCCGAGCCGGAGGCCGGCGAACTGGACGACCCGAGCGCACCGCGCCGGGCCGAGGTGACGTTCTACGACTACAAGGCCGACGCGCTCGTCACCAGGACGGTCAACCTCGAGACCGGGAAGGTCGAGCAGACCACCACCGAGCACGGCGTCCAGCCGCCGCTGAGCCGCGACGAGTACGCCGAGGCGGCCAAGCTCCTGATCGCCGACCCGCTGGGCGCGGGCATGAAGGCGGACTACAAGGACGCCACCGGCAAGGAGCTCACCTCGCCGGACCAGCTGCTGCTCAACGGCGCCGTGTACCGGGCCACCCCGGGCGCCCAGCCCGCCGTACTCGACAAGTGCGGTGAGCACCGGTGCGTACGGCTGTTCCCGAAGGTCAAGAACGGGCCCTGGATCGACGCTCGGTCCTTCGTCGTCGACCTGAGCGCCCGCAAGGTCGGCAAGCTCGACATCGGCTGAGCGGTCGTCCGTTCGCTTTTCCAACCCACACCCGTGTACATGCACCTCCCGTAAGAGGAGTCACTTCTTCATGCGCGTGAACAGATTGAGCCGTGCCCGCAAGGGCGCCGCCGTGGGCCTGTCCGTGGCCGCGCTGGCCGCCGGTGCGACGACCGGCGCGGGACCCGCCTCCGCCCAGCCCAGGACCGCCGCCGCGGCGGCCGCCGAGTGCAGCGCCAACTACCGCATCGAGCAGAAGCTCACCGGCGGCACGACCTGGCGGATGTGCTGGCGCTACGACGGCAAGGCCGGGCTCGTCCTGGAGAACATCTCCTACCAGCCCAAGGGCGAGACGAAGCCGATCAAGGTCCTCAACAGCGCTAGGCTCGGCCAGATCCACGTCCCGTACGACGACGGAAGCGTCGAGTACGACGACCTGACGGGCTTCGGCTTCGCCCAGGGCCTGATGAACCTCGACCCCGGCGAGTGCCCCGGCGGCACCATCAAGACCGTCAAGGTCCCGGAGGCCTGGCAGGACCCGGACGTCAAGGGCCTGTGCACCACCACCCGCGCGCGCGGTCACGCGTACCGCATGCAGGGCGACACCGCGAACAAGGTCTACCAGGCCCAGAGCAAGGACCTGCTCGTCTACACGGTCAACCAGGTCGGCTGGTACGAGTACATGACCGAGTGGCGCTTCCAGGACGACGGCACGGTCACCATGAACGTCGGCGCGACCGGCAGCCTCTCCTTCGACGACTACGACGCCGGTGACGGCCGTGGCTGGCCCATCGGCAAGGGCGACGCGGCCAAGGCCACCAGCCACAGCCACAACGTCTTCTGGCGGCTCGACTTCGGCCTCGACGGTTCCACCAAGAACCGGATCGAGCAGTACGACTCCGCCGTGACCGCGCCCTCCGCCGGCGCCCCCGCCCCGAAGACCAAGACCACCCGCACCAAGGTCACCAAGGAACTCGCGGGCGACGCCAAGGCCTACCGCTGGTGGCGCGCGGTCAGCGCCACCGGCAAGAACAAGGACAACCACGCACGCTCGTACGAGATCGTCCCCGGCGCCACCACCAAGTACCCGGGCCGCAGCTTCACCAAGCACGACATGTACGTCACCGAGTACAACAAGTGCGAGAAGTTCGCCACGAACAACCCCGGTTGCGGCAACGGCCACCCCAATTCCGTCGACAAGTGGGTCGGAGGCCAGAACCTCACACACCCGATCGTGTGGATGAACGTGGGCTTCCACCACATCGCCCGGGACGAGGACCAGCAGCCCATGCCGGTCCACTGGCAGGGATTCTCCATCGTTCCGCGGGATGTCACGGCTATGAATCCGCTCACTCCGAGCGAGCTCGCCTGGCAGAACGGGCACTGGCGGCCCCGTAGTTGAGAAACGACCCTGTCCATCCGGCTGCACCGTCGACCGCTCCCGGAGTACCCTTCCTTGATCGTTGAGACGGGGAGTGCTCGGGGGAGCGGAAGGCGGTGCGCGGGTGGGCTCGGGAGGGCTGGAGTTGCCCCCTGGTGACGAGGGTCACGAGGGGAACTCCACAGACGTCCCACCCGGCGCGGTGTCCCTGGCCCGGCCGATGGAGACCAACTCCATCGGTCCGGAGCTCGACTGGGGCACCGACGCCTGGCGCGAGGTGCGTACGCGCGCCCAGCGAGCCGGCCGGGCCTACATCTGGCTGAACCTCGTCGAACAGCGGCTGCGTGCCGTCGTGGCCGCCGTTCTGCGCCCCATCTACGAACCCGTCCACGGCGACGAGTGGGTCGTGGCAGCGGCCGGACCCGCCGGGCAGGAGTGGGTGCAGCGCGCGGTCGCCGTCCGCGAAGTCAGCCGCCGCAAGGGCTACTTGCTCGACCCGGCCGACGACAACGTCCTCAGCTTCCTCACCCTGCCGCAGCTGCGCGAGCTGATGGTGCAGCACTGGCCGTGCTTCGAGCCGTACGTCGACGACCGCCGGGACGTCGAACTCGCCCTGGACGAGCTCGAAGTCACCCGGAACGTCGTCTCGCGCAACCGGGCCCTGTCCGAGGCGGTCCTCAACCAGGCCGAGCGGGCCTCCGCGCGCCTGCTGGAGATCCTCGGCGCGGGCGGCGACGTGCCGTCCGCGCGCCGGCTCCCCATCGACGCGGTCGAGGACCTGGTGGGCGACCGGTACGCCGACGTGGTCGCCGTGCACCCCGACCGGGTACGGCTGCTGCGCCAGTTCCCGGCCGAGGACATCTTCGGCGGCGCGCGCAGGCTCGACGCCATCGGCATCGGCCTCAATCTGCTCGTGCAGAACTTCTCCGGGCGTCGCCTGGTGCGGCTCGCCGAGTCCGGCTGCCGGGTGCGGCTGCTGTTCCTGAACCCGGCTTCCAGCGCGGTCAAGCGGCGTGAGCGCGAACTGGGCATCAAGCGCGGTGAGCTGAGCCGTGCGGTCGAGATGAACATCCTGCACATGCGCCGGGTCCGCTCCCGGCTGCGCGACCCGGGTGCCTTCGAGATCCAGGTCTTCGACGAGACGCCCCGCTTCACGGCGTACCTCGTCGACGGCGACGGCTCCGACGGCATCGCGGTCGTGCAGTCCTATCTGCGACGGACGCGCGGCCTGGAGGCGCCGGTCCTGGTGCTGCGCAACGGCAGCAGGGTGGTCAAGTCGGACGAGATCGACGAAGGCGGGCTTTTCCCCACGTATCGCGAGGAGTTCGAGCTCATGTGGGCGGATTCGCGGCCGGTGTCCTGAACTGTCCCACCGTGGAGGCGCTGTCCGGCCCGTGAAGACACTGCCGGGCCGGGTAAGCGGAATGCGGGCCTCGGATTGTCAGTGGCGCATGGGAAGGTGGAGACCACTGGGGGAACGCACCACCAAGAAGGGGGACCGCCCATGGGCTGGCACCGGGAGCTGCTGATCGGTTTCGACCTGGAGACGACCGGGACGGATCCGCGCGAGGCGCGCATCGTCACGGGGGCCGTGATCGAGGTCAGGGACGGGCAGCCCATGGGGCACAAGGAGTGGCTGGCGGATCCGGGCGTGGAGATCCCGGCGGACGCGGTCGCGGTGCACGGGATCAGTAATGAGCGCGCGGCCGCCGAGGGCCGCCCGGCCGACCAGGTGGCCGATGCCATCGCGGACGTCCTCGTCGTGTACTGGAAGACGGGCGTGCCGGTCGTCGCCTACAACGCCGCCTTCGACCTCAGCCTGCTCTCCGCCGAACTGCGGCGGCACGGACTGCCGTCCCTGCGTGACCGCCTGGGCGGCATCGCCCCCGCCCCGGTCATCGACCCGTACACCATCGACCGCTGGGCCGACCGCTACCGCCGCGGCAAGCGCAACCTCGAAGCGGTCTGCCGGGAGTACGGCATCTCACTCGACTCCGCGCACGACGCCTCCGCCGACGCCCTCGCCGCGGCCCGCCTGGCCTGCGCGATAGCCGACCGCCACCCCAAGATCGCGACCCTCGGTCCGGCGGAGCTGCACCGCCGCCAGATCGAGTGGTACGCCGAGTGGGCGGCGGACTTCCAGAAGTTCCTGCGACGCAAGGGCGACGCGACGGCGGTGGTCGACGGGACGTGGCCGTTGCGGGAGCCTGCCGACGAGAGGGTGTGACGGCGGGCGGGACATGCGCCGGCGGGAGGTGGGGCCCGTGCAGGCCGCCATGCGGTCTCGCCGGGCTGTCCGGTCCACGTGGTCTCGCCGGGCTGTCCGGTCCACGTGGTCTCGCCGGGTGGTCCGGCCCATGTGGTCTCGCCGGGAGTCCGCAGGCAGCCAGGGCCTGGGCGCTCGCATCCGAGTCCCGCCGGGCCTCACGTCGTCGCAGGACTCGCGATGCGCTCCACGCGCGGTTTGGCCAGCCGCTCGTAGTCGGCGCCCGAGATGCACAACGAGCGGTCCAGCCGGGCCGCGTTGAAGTACAGCCTGGGCTGGGCCACGACGTCCGGGTCGGCGACCAGTTCCAGGTCGGGATCGAAGCTGAACGGCAGGACGGTGCCGGGGACGGCGCGGGCCAGCCGCTCGGCGGTCTCCGGGTCGCTGAAGCCGACATAGCGCGCGGCGAACAGCGCCCGGACGGCGTCCAGGTCCACCCGTCGGTCCCCGGGGACGACCGCGAGGACGTGACGTGTCGTGCGCCGGTCCACCTTGACCCGCAGCACGATGCACTTCGCGGCCTCGGAGGCCGGGTGCCCGCGCAGCGCGCAGACGGCCTCGGTGGCGCCCTCGGGCTCGTGGTCGACGAGGCGGTAGTCGACGGAGGAGGAGTCGAGCAGGGAGATCAGGTGGTCGTAAGTGTCGTAGAGGGTTCGCTCGGGCATGCGGGGTCCTTGTCGAGTGGGTGGGACGAGGGAAGCCGGGGCTCCGGTGCGCCGCGGTGCGCCCGTTCCACCGCCTGCCCCCAGTACGTGCCGGCGACCATCAGGGCCGCCCCGAGGCCGGTGAGCGGTGTGAGGTGGTCGCCGCCGAGGGCCGTGCCCACCGCGACGGCCCAGACCGGCTCGGTGCCCAGCAGCAGGCTGGCCCGGCTCGCGGAGGTGCGCTGCACCGCCCAGGTCTGCGCCAGGAAGGCGAACACACTGCAGAACAGGGCGAGATAGGCCAGCTGGGCCCAGGTCGCCGGGTCCGCGCGGACCAGCGTCGGCAGGTCGTGGGCCGTGACCGGCAGGAACAGGGCCGTGCCGACGAGGGTCTGCACCGTCGTCAGCTGCAGCGGGCGGACCGGCCGCCCCGTCGTGAACCGGCCGACGAGCGCGACATGCCCGGCCCGGATCAGCGCGGCGCCGAGCATCAGCAGGTCGCCGAGGCGCGGCGTGTGGAAACCGTTGCCGGACATCAGCAGCGCGACGGCGAGGACGCACACGCCGGTCGCGGCGAAGAAGGAGCCGGGCAGCGCGCCGCGGTGGCCGCCGCGGTCGAGGAGCGGGGTGAGGACGATTGTCAGGCTGATGATGAGCCCGGCGTTGGCGGCGCTGGTGTGGGCGACGCCGTACGTCTCCACGAGCAGCACCGCCGCCTGGGTCACGCCCAGGGGCACACCGGCCCGTAGTTCGTCCCGCGTCCACCGGCGCGACCCGCGCGGCCGTGAGGCGACGACGCCGAGGCAGGTGAGCGCGGACAGGGCGTAGCGGGCGAACAGCACCAGCAGGACGGGGAGCGCGGCCGTGGCCGTCTGGGCGGACAGATAGCTGGATCCCCAGACGAGCGCGACCAGGAGGAGTACCGCATCGGTACGGCGGACATCGGACACGCGCCAACCGTGCCCCGACCAGGTCCCTGAAGCCCAGTACCAATTTCTAAAACGATCATTTAGAAGCTCTACATCGTCTCTAGACTGAGGCAATGGACGAACGGCAGCTGAGGATCCTGCGGGAGCTCGGCGAACTGGGCAGCGTCACGGCGGTCGCCGAGGCGCTGCTGGTGACGCCGTCGGCGATCTCCCAGCAGCTACGGCTCCTGCAGCGCGCGATCCCGGTACCGCTCACCGAGCGTCAGGGGCGCCGCCTGGTGCTCACCGACGCCGGACAGGCGCTGGCGGGCGCCGCCGTCGAGGTGGAGACGGCGCTCGCGCGGGCGCGGCACACGGTCGAGGAGTTCGTCGGGCGGCCGGACGGCGAGGTGTCGGTGGCGGCGTTCCACAGCGCGGGTACGGCGTTCTTCCCGCTTCTGCTGCGCGCGCTGGCCGGTCCGGGCAGGCCGGTGCCGAGGCTGGTGGACGAGGACGTACCGCAGGAGGACTTCCCCCGACTGACCCGGGACTACGACATCGTCCTGGCCCACCGCCTGGACCATGCCCCGCCCTGGCCGGACACCGTGTCCACCACGACCCTGCTGCGCGAACCGCTGGACGTGGCCATGCCCGCCGACCACCCCCTGGCCGCCAAGCGCCGCGTCACCCCACGCGACGTGGCCGACGAGCCATGGATCACCGTGCACGACGGCTTCCCGGTCCTCGCGGTCATCGAGGCCATCGCCGCAGCGGCCGGCCGCCGCCTCCACCTGGCCCACCGCATCAACGAGTTCGCGGTGGTGGCCGAGGTGGTGGCGGCCGGAGGCGGCATCGCCCTGATGCCCCGCTGGACGATGCGTCCGCATCCGGCCCTGGCCCTCAGACCCCTCAGCGGCGTCCAGGCCAGGCGCCACATCGACGCCCTCTACCGCCCCGAACGCACGGCTCGTCAGGCAGTCCGCACGGTCCTCACCGAGCTGCGCCGAGCGGCACACAGCATCCAGAACAGCCATCTTGACGGTGAGGAAACGCGCCCCAAAGGGGCGCGGGGAACGGCGCGACCAGCCCCATAGGACCCGCAGTCGCCGACAACGAAAAGTCCCCAATCAGCAGGCGCATCAGAACGAATACCACCGCACCGTCTCATCGCCCTCCCGCAAAGACGCCACTCGCCGCCGGAACTCAACCAACGCCTTCGGATTGCTCGGCGCATGCTGAGCCACCCACGCGCAACTGGCCGTCTCCCGCGCCCCCCGCAGCACCGAACACCCCTCCCACTCACGCACATCCCAGCCGTACGCCTCGACGAAGGATTTGTAAGCCTCGGCCGGGAGGCCATACCGGTCCCGGGACAGCGCCATCACCACCAGATCGTGCTCCCGCAGGTCCGACGAGAAGGTCTCCAGGTCGACCAGCACAGGCCCCTCGGGACCGACATGCACATTGCGCGGCAAGGCATCCCCATGAATCGGCCCCGGCGCCAGATGCGGCGTCAACGCACCCGCGGCCGCAGCGAACCCGTCCCGTCGCTCCCGCAGATACGCCGCGTCCGCCGCATCGATCGCGTCCCCCGCCAGCCGCAGCCACCGCTCCACACCCCCCAGCAACTCCCGCGGAGGCAACGCGAAAGGGGGCGCCGGCAGCGCGTGGACCACCCGTAGCAGTTCGGCCAAATCCCGCGGCTCGGCAGGCCGTACCGGATCGGGCAGCCGGTGCCACACGGTGACCGGATGCCCCTCGACGAGCAACGCCTCGGCGGCAGCCGCCCGCACCGCCGGTACGCCTGCCTCGGCGAGCCACACGGCGATGCCGAGTTCGCGCCGCGCCCGGTCGAGGAGTTCCGCGTCGCGGCCGACCTTGACGACCAGGTCACCGGCGGCGAACACCGCGTTCTCCCCCAGGGCGAGCAGCCGCGCGATCCGCGCCGGACCCGGCAGTACTCCCGCAGCGGCCAGTACGTTCCGCGCCCGTGCCTCGTCCATCGCCCGCCTCCGTGTGGTCGTACGCCCGCGTGAACGGCGTCGGATTCCCGCCATCCGCGCTCAGTCTCGCATTTCCACAGGTCGGACCGCGTGCGCGCGGTCTTGACGGGGTACGGCGCCTTCACGACCATGACGGGGCCCATCCGAGCCGCGCAAAGGGGCTGATTCCGTGACATCGGTGACCGAGGCGGAGAGGCCGGTGAGCCGCGCGCCGGGCAGCAGAGGACTCAAGGGCCAGCGGCGCGTCGCAGAGCACGGCGCCTGGTTCCTCGTACTCCCCGCGCTGATCCCCATTCTCGTCCTGAGTGTCGGACCGCTGCTCTACGGAATCCTGCTGGCCTTCACCGACGCCCAGTCCGCACGGACCGAGCCCACGCAGTGGATCGGCGCCCTCAACTTCCGGGACCTGCTGCAGGACACATTGTTCTGGGAGTCGTTCCGGATCGGCCTGGTCTGGGCGGTCGGCGTCACCGTGCCGCAGTTTCTGCTGGCCCTCGGTCTCGCCCTCCTCCTCAACCAGGACTTACGGCTGCGGTGGCTGGCCCGCGCCCTCGCGATCGTCCCCTGGGCCATGCCCGAGGTCGTCGTCGGCGTCATGTGGCGGCTGGTCTACAACCCCGACGCGGGCATCCTCAACGAGACACTGCGCGACCTGGGCCTCGGCGACGGCCGCGACTGGCTCAGCGGGCTCGGCACCGCCCTGCCCGCCGTCATCGTCGTGGGCATCTGGGCGGGCATGCCGACCACGACGGTCGCCCTGCTCGCCGGTCTGCAGAACACCCCGCGAGAACTGCACGAGGCGGCGGCCGTGGACGGCGCCGGCGCCTGGCGCCGCTTCCGCACGGTCACCTGGCCCGCGATCAGGCCCGTCGCCCTCTCCATCACGGCCCTCAACCTGATCTGGAACTTCAACTCCTTCGCCCTGGTCTACGTGCTCACCAGCGGCGGCCCCGGCGGCCGCACCCGGCTGCCCATGCTGTTCGCCTACGAAGAGGCCTTCCGCTACGGCCAGTTCGGCTATGCGGCGGCGATGGGATGCGTGATGGTCGCGGCGATCTCGATACTCCTCGCCGTCTTCCTGGCGGGCCGCCTGAAGGGAGGTGACGAGTCGTGAGGACCAGCACCACCGGCCGCATCGGCCAGTACGCCGCCCTGCTCGCCTACCTCCTCTTCCTCGCCTTCCCTTTCCTCTGGCTGGTCTCCACCGCCTTCAAACCGCCCCGCGAGCTCGGCAGCCTGCACCCCACCTGGATCCCGAAGGACCCCACCCTCGCCAACTTCCGCCAGGCCTTCGACGAACAGCCCCTGCTGCACGCCGCACTCAACTCCCTGATCGCCGCGCTCGGCGCCGCCCTGATCGCCGTACTGCTCGCGACCCCGATGGCCTACGTCATGGCCCGCCGGCGCACCCGGCTCGCGCGCGCGGCGACCGGCTGGGTGGTCGTCAGCCAGGCGTTCCCGCTCGTACTGGTGATCATCCCGCTGTTCCTGGTGCTGAAGAACCTGCGGCTGATCAACTCGGTGCCGGGGCTGATCATGGTGTACGTGGTGTGGGCGCTGCCGTTCGCGCTGTGGATGCTCGTCGGGTACGTCCGCGCGGTGCCGCCCGAGCTGGAGGAGGCGGCGGCGGTCGACGGGGCCGGGCGGGTGCGCACCCTCGTCTCGGTGACCGCGCCGCTGCTGGCGCCGGGGATCGTGGCGACGGCGCTGTTCGCGTTCGTCACGGCGTGGAACGAGTTCTTCTTCGCGCTCGTTCTGCTGAAGAGCCCGGAGAAACAGACCCTGCCGGTCGTCCTCACCCACTTCATCGGCGCGGAAGGCGTCGCGGACCTCGGACCGCTGGCCGCCGCCGCGTTCCTCGCGACGCTGCCCTCGCTGGTCGTGTTCGGGGTCATCCAGCGGCGGATCACGGGCGGCATGCTCGCCGGGGCGGTGAAGAGCTGATGCGTACGAAACTGCTCGTGGGTCTCGTCCTGGCGGCCCTGCTGCTCGCCGGATGCAGCGGCGACGACGGCGGCTCGAGCGGCCGTATCACCCTGCGCTTCCAGTCCCTGGCCTGGCAGGAGGAGTCCGTCGCGGTCAACAAGGAGCTGGTGAAGGAGTGGAACGCCGCCCACCCGGACGTCAAGGTCGAGTACGTCCAGGGCAGTTGGGACAGCGTCCACGACCAGCTGCTCACCTCCTTCGAGGGCGGTGAGGCCCCGGACATCATCCACGACGCCTCGGACGACCTCGCGGACTTCGCGTACGGGGGTTACCTCGCCGATCTGACCGATCTGCTGCCGCAGCGGCTCAAGTCCGACATCCCGCGGCGCAGTTGGGACACGGCGACCTTCGAGGACGGTGTCTACGGCGTGCCGTTCCTCCAGGAGCCACGGGTGATCATCGCCAACGCCAAGTGGCTGAAGGAGGCGGGCGTACGCATCCCCACCCCCGAACAGCCGTGGAGCTGGCCCGAGTTCCGGAAGATCACCGAGCAGCTGAGCGGGAACGGCAAGTACGGCGTCGCCTGGCCGCTCAAGGAACCCGTCTCCGCCACGCTCAACCTGTCCCTGTCGGCGGGCGGACAGCTGTTCCACCGGGGCGCCGACGGCAAGGTGACGATCAGATTCGAGACGGGCGACCAGATCGTCCCGCGCACGATCCACGACCAGGCGAACACCGACCACAGCGCCTCGCCCACGACCCTGGGCAGCGGCGGCTCCGACACCCTGCCCGGCTTCTTCGGCGGCAGATACGCGATGGTCCCGCTCGGCTTCTCCTACCGGCAGCAGATCGTGCAGCAGGCACCGAAGGGCTTCGACTGGCAGGTGCTGCCCGCTCCGGCGGGCGCCGACGGGCTCACCCAGGGCGTCAGCCCGCAGACGCTGTCCGTCGCCGAGGACAGCCCGCACAAGCGGGAGGCGGCGGAGTTCATCGACTTCCTGCTGCGACCCGAGAACATGGTTCGGCTCGCGCTGGGGGACTGGATGCTGCCGACCGGCACCGAGGCGCTGAAGGACCCGGCCCTGCACACGGCCGAGAACGACTGGGCCACCGGCACGGCCCTCGCCGGGCAGCTGCGCCCGGCGCCCGCACAGTCGGTGCGCGGTTACCCGGAGTGGAAGGACAAAGTCGCCACGCCCGCCTTCCAGGAGTACTACAGCGGCGCCATCGGCCTCGCCGAACTGCGCGAACGGCTGGAGGAGGACGGGAACCTGGTCCTGGCCCGCTACCAGCGGTGAGCCGGGGCCGACGTAATTCGGTTGTACGCGATGCCCGGCCGCACCTAACGTGCGGTCCGTGGCAGCGAACAACGCGATCATCAACACCGGTCACGGCCGGGGCACCGCGCACTCCGTACGGAGGCGCCGCGGCCCCGGAGCCCTGACCGGCCCGGGGAACCACGCCCGCTGATCCTTCGCGGACCCGCTTCTCCCGCTGCTTCCTCCTGTCTTCCGGTCAGGGCCTTCGTCTGCCCTTTTCCCTCTCCACGGAAGACAAGGACCGCAGGCCATGGCCCGCCCCACCCGCGTATCCCGCGCGCTCTCCCAGAACT
Source organism: Streptomyces sp. NPDC107522 (assembly GCF_055657525.1). NCBI lineage: Bacteria > Bacillati > Actinomycetota > Actinomycetes > Kitasatosporales > Streptomycetaceae > Streptomyces > Streptomyces sp. NPDC107522. The sequence continues at coordinate 166,982 of NZ_JBVKAU010000017.1, forward strand.
TCCTCGCCGACCGAGCCGCCGCGGAACGCATCGCCCGGCTCGCCGTACCGAACCGGCGGCACACCCCTTTGCTCCTCGAAGTCGGCGCGGGAAAAGGCGCGTTGACGCAACAGCTGGCGCCGCGCTGCCGGGAGCTGATCGCGTACGAGATCGACCCCCGCCTCGTGCCCGGGCTGCGCGCCCGCTTCTCCGGCACGCCCCAAGTCCGCGTGGCCGCCGGTGACTTCCTCGCCGCACGCCCCCCGCACACTCCCTTCGCCGTCGTCGGCAACGTGCCCTTCTCCCGCACCGCCGCCATCGTCGACTGGTGCCTGCGCGCACCCGCCCTCACCGACGCCACGCTCCTCACCCAGCTCGAGTACGCCCGCAAACGCACCGGCGACTACGGCAGCTGGAGCAGGCTGACGGTCCTGACCTGGCCCCGCCACGAGTGGCGGCTGGTCGGCCGGGTCGGGCGGCGCAGCTTCCGGCCCGTGCCGCGCGTGGACGCCGGGGTCGTACGGATCGAGCGGCGCCGCACCCCGCTGCTCGACGCCGGCGCGTACGACAGCTGGCGGCGCCTGGTCGACCTCGGCTTCTCCGGAGTCGGCGGCTCGCTGCACGCCTCTCTGCGGCGGGCGCATCCCAGGCGGCGCGTCGACGCGGCGTTCCGCGTGGCCGGCCTCGACGCGCGGGTCCTTGTCGGCGAGGTGCCGCCGGGGGCGTGGCTGAGGCTGCATGAGGTGCTGGCTCCATGAAAGAAGGTTGCACGAGACGTATCGTCTCGTCTACGGTCGTCGACATGACCAGTCCCGCTCGCACAACCCGCCCCGCCCACATCGCCATGTTCTCCATCGCCGCCCACGGCCACGTGAACCCCAGCCTGGAGGTGATCCGTGAACTCGTCGCCCGCGGCCATCGGGTGACGTACGCGATTCCGCCCGCGTTCGCCGAGAAGGTCGCCGAGACCGGCGCCGAGCCCCGGCTCTGGAACTCGACGCTGCCCGGGCCCGACGCCGACCCGGAGGCCTGGGGCAGCACGCTGCTGGACAACGTCGAGCCGTTCCTGGACGACGCGATCCAGGCGCTGCCCCAGCTGATCGAGGCGTACGAGGGGGACGAACCGGACCTCGTCCTGCACGACATCACCTCGTACCCGGCCCGCGTCCTCGGCCACCGCTGGGGCGTGCCCGTGGTCTCGCTCTCGCCGAACCTCGTCGCCTGGGAGGGCTACGAGGAGGAGGTGGCCGAGCCGATGTGGGCGGAGCCGAAGAAGACCGAGCGAGGGCGTGCCTACTACGCCAAGTTCCAGACCTGGCTCACCGAGAACGGGATCAGCCGGCACCCGGATCCCTTCGCGGGCCGCCCCGACCGCTCGCTCGTCCTGATCCCGAAGGCGCTCCAGCCGCACGCCGACCGCGTCGACGAGTCCGTGTACACCTTCGTCGGCGCCTGCCAGGGCGATCGTGCCGCCGAGGGCGAGTGGCAGCGGCCCGCGCGTGCCGAGAAGGTCGTCCTGGTGTCGCTGGGCTCCGCCTTCACCAAGCAGCCGGCGTTCTACCGCGAGTGCGTGCGCGCCTTCGGTGACCTGCCCGGCTGGCACCTGGTGCTGCAGATCGGCAGGCATGTCGACCCCGCAGAGCTCGGGGACGTACCGGCGAACGTCGAAGTTCGCTCCTGGGTCCCGCAGTTGGCGATCCTGCACCAGGCCGACCTGTTCGTCACACACGCCGGCGCGGGCGGTAGCCAGGAGGGGCTGTCGACCGCCACCCCCATGATCGCCGTACCGCAGGCGGTGGACCAGTTCGGCAACGCGGACATGCTCCAGGCCCTGGGGGTCGCCCGCCACCTGCCGACCGAGGAGGCGACCGCCGAGGCCCTGCGCGCCGCGGCCCTCGCGCTGGTCGACGACCCCGAGGTCGCCCGGCGCCTGAAGGACATCCAGGCGGAGATGGCGAAGGAGGGCGGTACGCGGCGGGCGGCCGACCTCATCGAGGCGGAGCTTCCGCACAAGTGAGCACGAGAGGGCCCGTCGGCTCCCCGGTAGCCGACGGGCCCTCCGCTCAGGGGTGAGGTCAGACCCTCACCGGCTCACCCTCGTCATCGCGCACCGCGCCCTTCGTCACGGCCTCCGGCGCCTCGTCGTGCGTCAGGTCCGGCAGCCGGTTCAGCCACTTCGGCAGATACCAGTTGCGCTCGCCCAGCAGCGCCATCACCGCCGGGAGCAGCACGCCCCGGATGATCGTCGCGTCGATGAGCACCGCGGCCGCGAGGCCCACGCCCATCTGCTTCATGGACTGCATGGACAGCGTGCCGAAGATCGCGAACACGGCGACCATGATGACCGCGGCGCTGGTGACGACTCCGGCCGTGGTGACCACACCGTGCTGGATCGCGTCCTTCGTGCTGCGGCCCCGCAGGCGCGCCTCGCGGATCCTCGAGACCACGAACACGTGGTAGTCCATCGACAGGCCGAACAGGATCACGAACAGGAACAGCGGCAGCCAGGTGATGATGGCGCCGACGCCCTCCGCGCCCACCAGGGACGCGCCCCAGCCGTGCTGGAAGACCGCGACGAGGATGCCGTACGCCGCGCCCACCGACAGCAGGTTCAGCACGATCGACGTGACGGCGATCGTCAGCGAGCGGAAGGACAGCAGCATCAGCCCGAAGGCGAAGACCACGACGAACGCGAAGACCGGGACGACCGCTCCGGCCACCTGGTCGTTGAAGTCCTTCGAGCCCGCGACCTGTCCGGTGATCGGCGCCTCGACACCGTCGACCTTGCCGAGCGTGGCCGGACGCACCTCGTCGCGCAGCTTGTCCAGGCTCGCACCCGCCTTGTCGAGATCGGAGCCGCCGACCAGCGGGACGTACACGAAGGCGACGTTCTGCTCGTCGTGCAGCTTGATCTCCACCGGGCCGCGCGAGGCACCCGAAGTGACTGCCCGCTCACGGAAGTCGGCGAGCGCGGACTTCACCTCGGGCGCGTTGATGTCGGCAGCTTTGACGACCACCTCGGCGGGCTCGGAACCGCCCGGGAAGGCCTCGTTGACCCGGTTGTACGTCTGCACGATGGGCAGCGAGTCGCCGAACTCCTGGTCCAGCGTGAGGTTCTGCGTCTTCATGCCGACCGCGGGAGCCGTGATGGCGAGCAGCGCGCCGCCCGCGACCACGACCGAGACGACGGGCTTCGCGAGCACGCCCTTCAGTACGGCCGTCCAGAACCGGCTCTCGCGGTTGCCGCGCCCGCGGTTGCGACGGAGCTTGCTCTCCGGGTGCAGGAAGGGGATCTTGCCCTTCTCGACCCGCGCGCCCAGCAGCGACAGCAGCGCCGGCAGCACCGTCACCGAGCCGACCATGGCGACCGCCACGACCATCAGCGAGGCCAGACCCATCCCCTGGAAGGTGACGAGCCCGGTGAACAGCATGCCCGCCATCGCCACGCACACCGTGATGCCGGAGACGATGATCGCGCGGCCACTGGTGGCGGCGGCGACCCTGAGGGCGGTCTGCGCGTCCCGGCCGGCCTCGCGCTCCTCGCGCTCGCGGCGCAGGTAGAACAGGCAGTAGTCGACGCCGACGGCCAGGCCGACCAGCAGCATCACGGAGTTGGCGGTGTCGCTCATCGGCATCACATGGCTGACGAGGCCCATCAGGCCCATCGTGGCCATGATCGCGGTGATCGCCAGCAGCACCGGCAGCAGTGCCGCCACCAGCGCGCCGAAGGCGATGAGCAGAATGCCGAGGGCCACCGGCACCGCGGAGTACTCGGCCTTCTGGAAGTCGTCCCCGAACGCGTCGTCGAACGTCTTCATCATGCTCGCGCCGCCGATCTCCTCGATCCGCAGCGACTCATGGTCCTTCTGGACGTCCTCCACGGCCTTCAGCACGGGCTCCACGCGCTCACCCGCAGTGTCCGAGTCGCCGCGCATGTCGAACTGCACCAGCGCGCTGCGGCCGTCCTTCGAGATCGTCCGGGTGTCGTACGGCGACGTCACGTCCGTGACCTTGCCGGTGCCCTCGACCGCCTTCACGACCGCGGTGACGGCGGCCCTGAAGTCACTGTCGGTGGCCTTGAGAGAACCGTCCTTGGCCTGGATCAGGACGGTCTCACCGGCCGGCTCTGCGATCCCCGCATCCTCGATGATCTTGGCTGCGGTGTGCGTCTCGCCCTTGAGCTGGTCGCTCTCCTTGACGTCGACCCGGCCCGCCGCCGAACCGAGCCCCATCGCCAGCACGACGAACAGCACCCATATGCCGACCGCCGCCCATCGGTGCCGGGCGCTCCAGCCGCCGGCCCGGGCGGCGAGCCCCCGCACCCGCGAATCTCCGTTCCCCATGACGGGCTTGCCCCCTTGATCGCGGTCGCGGCCCCCTGCCGCCACCTTTCGTTTCGAAGGTATGAGCCGGATAAAGACATCTCGTCGTGCTGCCCGGTGAAGTACGGCGGCCGGAACTCATCCCCTCGGCCCCCGGGCCCTCCCCACTGGGTAGGACGGTGGCCCCTTACATCTATCCGGCCGGGTCGGGGAGGGTGATCAGGGAGACGGAGCTTGTGCCGCATGCTGACCGGTAAGTAAGTTGCGGGGTCCGGGCGGTCGTCGTGCCCACCCCCCACGGGGCACGACGACCGCCCCCGGTCTGCGGGATCGCCGTAAGGTGGCCGGATGACGACGACGTATGCGGCACTCCTGCGCGGAATCAACGTGGGCGGCAGCAGGAAAGTCCCGATGGCCGACCTGCGCACCCTGATGACCGGTCTCGGCCACGGCGGCGTACGCACTTACCTGCAGAGCGGCCAGGCGGTCTTCACCGCCGACCACGGTGACGAGGAGTCCCTGGCCGGGGAGCTCGCGTCGGCGATCGAGAAGCAGTTCGGCTTCGCCGTGGACGTGATCGTGCGCGACCACGCCTACCTCAAGGCGATCGCCGACAACTGCCCCTTCCCTGCAGCCGAGTTGGAGCCCAAACAGCTCCATGTCACCTACTTCTCCGCCCCTGTCGACGCCGGGCGCTTCGCGGAGATCGACCAGGCCGCCTACCTCCCGGAGGAGTTCCGCCTCGGTGACCGGGCGCTGTACCTGTACGTCCCGAACGGCCTGGGCCGCTCCAAGCTCGCCGAAATTCTGTCGAGACCACGGATCAACAAGGGTTTGATTGCCACGAGCCGTAACTGGAACACCGTGGTGAAACTCGTGGAGATGACTGGTGACTGAGCACGATCCCGCCGTGAAGGCCGCCATCGAGCGTGAGCTGAGACTGATGGACCCCGAAGTCCGCCGCTCGCCCGACCTGCTCGGCTCGCTGTTGCATCCCGAGTTCCACGAGTTCGGTGCCTCGGGACGGCGCTGGGACAAGGCGTCGGCCGTGGCCGACCTGCCCGGGACCACCGACCCCGACCGGTATGCCGTCACCTCCGAGATGCAGGGCGTCCGGCTCGCGCCCGGACTCGTCCACCTCACCTTCGACACGGAGTACAACGGCAGCCGCGCACACCGCAGTTCACTGTGGCGGCTGACGGACGACGGGTGGCAGATGTACTTCCACCAGGCGACGCCTTTCAGCGTGGAGGGTGAGTGACCTTGCGCTACATCATCATCGGGGCAGGAGCGGTCGGCGGCGTCGTCGGCGGGCGGCTCGCGGGCTCGGGGCACGAGGTCGTTCTGGTCGCGCGGGGCGCGCACCACGAGGCGCTGCGGGACCGCGGGCTGCGGCTCAGGGTGCCGGAGGGCGAGCTGATCCACCGGCTGCCGGTCGTCGACGGGCCGGCCGCGCTCGGGGAGCTGCGGTCCGACGACGTCCTCGTCCTCGCCGTCAAGACGCAGGACAGCGTGGCCGCGCTGCAGACCTGGGCCCCCGTGCCGGTCGCGGGCGGCGGGACGGCCGCCGAGCGCCTTCCCCTGTTCTGCGCGCAGAACGGCGTCGAGAGCCAGCGGCTCGCCCTGCGGCTCTTCCGACGGGTGTACGGCGTCTGCGTCTGGCTGCCGTCGACGTACGTCGAACCCGGCGTCGTCTCCGCGGCCGGCAGCCCCCTCACCGGCATCCTGCACCTCGGCCGTCACCCGCACGGCACCGACGAGACCGCCCGCCTCGTCGCCGCCGACCTGGAGAAGTCGCACTTCGAGGCGCCGGTCGTGCCGGACGTGGCGCGCTGGCAGTACGCCAAGCTGCTGGGCAACCTCGCCAACGCCCTGGAGGCGGTGACCGGCCCCCTCGTCGGCGAGGAGGCCGCGGCGCTGTTCCGGCGCGTGCGGGCAGAGGGCGCGGCCGTGCTCGACGCCGCCGGGATCGCGTACGCGAGCGCCGAGGAACAGCAGGCGGTGCGGGGCGACAAGGTCACCCTCGTCCCCCTCGACGGCGTCTCGCGCGCCGGCGGCTCCTCCTGGCAGTCCCTCACCCGTGGCACCGGCACCATCGAGGCCGACTACCTCAACGGCGAGATCGCCCTTCTCGGCCGCCTGCACGGCGTACCTACGCCGCTGAACGAACTCCTCCAGCACCTCGCCAACACCTTTGCGCGCGAGCGGCGGGCGGCGGGATCGATGCCGGTGGGGGAGCTGGCGCGGCTGGCCGACGAGGCGGTCGCGGTGGCAGCCGGTTCACCGGGATTGGACCACTGAAGAGGCGGGTGATTGGGCCGGGACTCCGTTCCAATTTCCTCGTACCGTCGACGCCATGACCGACACCGCACCCACCCGCGTCGACTTCTGGTTCGACCCCGCCTGCCCCTTCGCCTGAATCACCTCCCGCTGGCTGCTGGAGGTCGAGCGCGAACGCCCGCTCGACCTCCGCTTCCACGTCATGAGCCTGTACCTGCACAACATCGGCAAGGAACTGCCCGACTGGTACCGGGAGTTGGTGGACAAGTCGATCGGCCCGGTGCGGGTGGCCGTGGCCGCCGCCGAACGGCACGGAGAGAAGGTCCTGCGCGATCTCTACACCGCGTTCGGGACCCGCATCCACGAGCGCAAGGAGGGCGACTTCGACGCCGTGATCGCCGAGTCGCTCGCGGAGCTCGGTCTCCCGGGCGACCTCGCGGAGGCCGCACACGACCCGTCGTACGACGAGGCCGTACGCCGCAGCCATGAGGCCGGCGCCGAGCCGTCGACCGACGGCCCGGGCGGCTACGTCGGCACACCCACCATCCATGTCGACGGAACGGTGTGGTTCGGGCCGGTGCTGCGGGCGATTCCGCGCGGCGCCCGGGCCGCCGAACTCTTCGACAGTTTCCGGGTACTGGCCGGCCACCCCGACTTCTTCGAACTCAAGCGGACCCGCACGGGTGGACTGTCCTTCGACTAGGCACCTCGCTCCCCGCCGCACTTTGTCAACCTGGGCCGATCCGCTCGGCGCGACTTCGCGAACTCCGGGACAGCCGGGAGATGTTGTCCTTAGGGTGAAGCGCGCAGAAGAGCAGGAAGGGCAGGTCACCGTGGCGGGCAGAGCGTTACCGGTGTTGCCGCAGTACCGCAAGGACGGGGTGACCCGGCGGCTGTGTGCGTCCGTTCATCTGGATGATCACCTCGCCTTCGAGGTCGACCGCGACCTGACCGGGGACCGGCTGAACGCGATCGGGCTGACCCTCGGCATCAACTTCGTGGCGCTCGCCCGGCACGCGCGCGTGGCCGTGCGGCGACGGGAGGCACTGGACCGTCAACTGGCGGCACTCGGCGCCCTGTTGGTGATCAACCTGTTCGCGGTCCTGTGGGGGCTGATCGGCGGTCACGGGACGGTCGTCCAGGCCGGGTACTACGGCGTGATCGGCGTCCTCGTGGCCACGTGGTGGCTGGTTCACCACGCGGAGTCCCGGGCGCGTGCCGAGGCGCAGAAGGTGTTCCACGGCCAGGAGAAGGCCGATGCGCTCGCCCCGCCGGTGGAACCAGAGGCGGAGGCCTGGCTGCACGACCTCAAGCGCGCCAACGTGCTGCCGTACACCGACGCGGCCGCGCTCGACAAGCCGTTCGTCGGCAGTGGACACATGCAGCTCGGGAAGGTCGTCGTCTGGCAGCCCATCGACGTCAGCAAGCCCGCCGAGGCGCCGGGCGGCGGCACGCTGCCGATCCGGCCCTTCGACGCCATCGACCTCCACACCTATGTGGCACGCGAGATGGAGCGCATCTCCGGCTTGGACGGCCTGCGTGCCAGGAACCGGCTCTACGTCCTCGGCAGTCACGCCTACCTCCTCCAGGACCTCGTACCCGACCGCACCGCGCGACCGCGGGCCCAGATTCCCAAGCAGCTCGTCCAGGCGGGCCTGCAGCAGCCCGGCGCGGCCATGCGGACCCATCTGTGCCTGGAGCGGGTCGGCGAGGGCGGGCGGATCGTGGTGTCCATGTATGTGCGGGCCATCCTCAACCGGCCCAGCCTCAGCTGGGAGGTCGCCGTCTACGCCATACCGCCGCTCGGCCCCCGCTTCCACCAGGTCGACCGGCTGCCGGTGGCGCCGTTCGACCGCTGGAAGAGCCTGGTCGCGTATGCGACGCTGCGGCTGTGGCCCGAGCTGAAGGGCGCTCCGGGGCGCATCGCCGAGCGGAGCCGGCAGCGGCGCCGCTCCGCGAAGGTTCTCAGGAAGCTGCGCAGGGACATCAGCAGGCAGCACGTCATCTACGACTACGGCGCCCCCGACAGCCTGCGCGAACGGTACGGCGACTGGGACCAGGCGGGGCACAACGAACTCAGCGACGCGGCGGACTTCCTCAACCGGCTCCAGCAGGGCGTGCTCACGGCGACCGAGCGGTTCCTGAAGGACCACCACATCGACACCAGCTCGTTCGACAAGGCGCAGCAGATCATCACGCAGACCTACAACATCAACAACGTCAACGGCCCCAGCAACATCGGCGCCGGCGGCACGATCAACCAGCCGGCCGGACCACAGGGAAGCGGTCCTTCCGGGCAACCGGCCGGCGGCATGCCACCGGCCAGGCCCTGAACCGCGCACATCACAGGAGGTGGGACATGAGCACGTACAACATCCGCAACATCAACGGTCCGGCCAACATCGGCGACCACGGACACATCGAGGTCAACAACGGCGCCGACCCGGCCGCTGTCCTGCATCTCGCGGAGCGGCTCGTCGAGCGGCTGCGCATCGACAACCCGGCGCTCGTCACGCAGGCGCAGATCATCCAGGGCGAGCTGCTGAGCGCCGAACAGGACGGCCACCCCGCCAACCGCGGCCGTATCCGCTCCGCCCTGGAGACCATCGGCATCGGCGTGGCGGCAGGCAGCGGCAGCCTCGCCCTGGTCCAGGAACTCGGCCGAGTACTCGGGTTGTGACACCGGGCGCCCCGCGCGACTGGGTACGGGGCGCCCTGGACGAGTGGGCCGCGGGCGCCCTGGACGACTGGGCCGCGGGCGCCCTGGACCACTGGGCCGCTGGGGGCCCGCACGACTGGCCCGCGGGCGCCCCGTGCCACCGGGCCGTGGGCGTCCCGCAGGACCGGGCCGTCGGCGCCCTGCACATCCGGGGGCGCCCCGCGCACCCACGGTCGCGGGGCGCCCTACCCGTTCCCTGCGGTCACTTGGCCCGGACGACCGCCCGTACTCCGCCCCCGAGGTCCAGCTCCAGGCCCGAGCGCAGGGGGACCGTCTGGCCGGGGCCGATCTGCTGGGGTGTGCCGTCGGAGCGGGTGCCCGTCCAGGTCTCCTTCGAGTGGTTCTTGATGCCGAAGCGGCCCGGCTTGCTGGGGTGTTCGACCAGTTCCGCGACGAGGGAGCCGTCCGAGAAGTCGTGCCGCGTCGGCTCCGGCAGCAGATGGTGCGCCTGGACGCGGGCCGCGCGGCGCAGCCGGATGTGGTGCTCCGTGCGCGGCGGGGGCGTGGTCACCGTCAGGCGGGGCGGCAGCACCAGCTGCGTCCGGCACCCCCAGCAGGCGCGCGGCGGCGGCTTCTCGCCCGGCTCCGTCATGTTCTGCCGGCCGCAGGACGCGCACTCGACCACCGAGTCCAGCACCGCCCGCAGCGCGTTGCGCCACTCGGTCTCCCGCACCCGGGCCGCCGGGTCGTGCAGACCGGTCGTGAAGCTGCGGCGGAACAGCTCCTGGAGCGTGCCCACCGCCGCGTCCCACGTCGCCAGCACGGTCGCGTGCTCCATCGGGTCGGGCGCGTTGGAGTCGTCCGCCGGATCGAAGACGAACAGCGGGCTCTTGCCGTACAGCCTCTTCTCCGCCGCCTCGTCGAAGCAGTGGATGCCCAACTCCCGCTTGCCCTCAAGGGGATGGTGGTTCATCAGCAGCATGAACAGCAGCACGGCCAGCGAGTGCAGATCGGACTGCGTGCCGGGGTGCGCACCGGGCTCGGCGCGCACCAGCTCCGGCGCCATGAACTTCATCGTCCCCGAGATGCCGCTGACGTCGCCCTCCACGACCGCGTTGTCGTTGTCGCAGACCAGCACGTCACCCGTGGCCGGATCGAAGAAGACGTTCCCCCAGGAGATGTCCCGGTAGGCGATCCCGCGCGAGTGCAGCGCCTGGTACGCCTCCACCGTGTACAGGCACGCCGTCAGCAACGCCCGGGTGTTCGTCCGCAGTTGGCGCCGGAACAGGTCCGGCAGCCCCTTGAAGCGCTCCGGGCGCAACGCCATCAGGTAGCCGAACGAACCCCGGTACGCACTGACGTACGCCTCGGGCCACAGGAACCGGTCGTCGTCGAAGTCCCGGCTGACCAGCTCCTTGACGATCGCCTCCTGCTCGGGTGTCGCACACGTCGGGTAGTACCACTTGAGCGCCTTCTCGCCGCCCGGAGTCCGCACCCGGTACACCTCGCCCTGGCCCCCGGCGCCCAGCATGTCGATGATCTCGACCTCGTCGCCGTTCTCCGCCGCCAGCCGCGTCCCGCTGTCGAGCATGCCGCTCATCTTCTACGTCTCCGTCTTCCGTTCCGTTTCCATGGGCCCGGCGTCCTCGCCTTCCACGGGCCCGGTGTTCTCGCCCACCGGGCCGACGGGGCGCAGCGCCGCCGCCAGGGTCGTGTCGTCGCCGGAGTACTGCGAGGCCTGCCGCAGCCACCCGGGCAGCGAGGCCCGCACCCCGTCGCAGCCGTCTTCCGCAAGGCGCCCGTCCAGGCCCGCGACGAACTCCCGGTAGCCGTCCGCCGAGGCGAAGCTCTTCGACAGCCCGTCCGTCGACAGCACCACCAGCCGCGGCACACGCGCCTCGTCGAACACCGGCGCCCAGTGCATCCGCACCGCACGCCAGGCCTCATGACCGCACAGCGACTCCGTCTCGTCGCCGAGGTCCTCCTCGCCGGTCGCCAGCGGCCGGCGCAGCGCCCCGTCGTGCTCGACGACCGCCAGGTCCCCGTCGCCGATCTGCCAGGCCACGAACAGCCACGGCGTGAGCACCGCGCCGATCAGCGTGGTGCCGTACAGCACCAGCTTCTCGTCCTGCTCCGGCTCCCGTGCCCCGTCGTCGGCGACCGGCCGGTGCCGGTCCCAGTGACCGAGGGCCGCCTCCCGCCAGTCGTGCACCAGGACACGCGGGAAGTCGTCCCGGGCGTACGTCATCAGCCGCGCCAGCCGCCCCGGCTCGTGGCAGTCCCGGGCGGCCCGCCCGAACTCGGCCGCCCGCAGCAGGAAGCGGTCCACGGCGAACCGCGCACCGAGCCCACTGCGCGCGTGCGCGGCCGAACCGTGCCCGTCGGCCACCGCCAGCACGAGCGGGTCGTCACCGCAGCCGGTGCCCGCACAGTCGTACCAGTCCTGGTTGTGCTGCTTGTTGACCCCCTGAACGCTGTCGCCGAGCGTCTCCCAGCGTCGCACCCCGAGCGTCACCACACGTCGTCGTCATCGTCGTCGTCGAGCACCGGCGGCGCGTACGGCTGCTTCACGGCCGAGTCCGCCGCGGCCGCCATCTGCTGCGAGGCCGCCTTCACCGCCGCCGTCGACGCCCAGCGGATCGCCGCCGCCAGCTGCTTGGGGCTGTTGGCGTCCAGCGGCTGCAGCTCGGGGTTGCCGAGGAACTCCTGCAGCACCGAGCGGTCCGCGTCGGCGCCGATCGCAATGGCGACCCGCACCGCCTTGCGGCCCCACGGCGTCGCGTCGATCGCCTTCAGGCCCGCCTTCCAGTCGTCCGTGGGCACCCCGTCCGACACCAGCGCCAGCACCGGCTTCAGCGCCCGCTGCGGCATCGGCGGGCTCTGCAGCTCCCGCGAGACCAGGGTCAGCGCCTCGCCGAGGTTGGTCATGCCGTCCACCTCGACGTCCTGCCAGGTGAAGTCGTCGACCGGGACCGGCGTCGGATGGTGCCACTGGGCCGTCGTGGAGAACGTGATGGTGCGCAGCAGCAGTTGGGCGGCCGGGTTGTCGTGGGCCACCGAACGCATCTCGGGAATCGCTTCCCTGATCGCGTAGTTGAGTCTGGCGATCTTCTCGCCCTGCATCGAGTACGAGCAGTCGAGCAGCCAGATGAAGTGGACCGGCCGGTTCGCCATGGGCCCGCCGGGAATGTCACTCACTGAAGCTTGTCCTTTCCGGTGGTCGATATCCCTGTGATGTTCGTGATGTTCGTGGGTTGGTGATCCGCGCGTGCGGGGATCAGGGCAGCAGCCACAGCGCGAGCAGGGCCACGGCGGCCGCCGTCAGCACGAGCGAGGCGACGAACAGGCCTGCCGCCATACGCCGTCCCCGCCCGATCGGTTGGGTCACCTGGTTCATGCCGGGCTGTACTTCCTCTCCTTCTCGCCGGTGCCGCGCAGCCGCAGCCTGCGCTCCTTGCCGCCCGCCCCACCGTCCGGCCCGACCAGTCCCGCGGTCCTCAGCCCCGAGGCCGCCAGCAGCCACAGCACCGGCTCGGCGGCCCTGCGCTGCTCGGGCTCCAGCGGGCCGGTTCCGGTGGCGGCGTGGGCGCTGACGGCCCAGTAACGCGCCGACCGGAAGTCGTGCCCGAGGGCGCGTACGAGGCCGCCCAGGCCGATCTCCTCCAGCCAGCTGTCGATCCGCGCACCGGCCACGGGCAGCGAACTCAACTGGTCCAGCACGTCCCGCTTGGTGACGACCGCCGCCACCGACAGCCGCCCGCGCCGGCCGGCCAGCGCCGTGAGCTCGCCGATCAGCCGCTGATACGTCTCCCAAGGCCCCTGCGGCGAGGGGCGGGCGTCCCCGGCCCGCCGGGCGTCCTCGGCACTCAGCCTGCCGCGCACCTTGGGGTCGGCCAGCACGTCGGCGACCAGGACGATGCCGTCCGCGTGCGCCAAGTACTGCTGGGCACGCACGCGTTCGGCGTCGCTCACCGACTCGCCCATCGGGTCGTACAGGTACAGCAGCCTGCGCCGCCGGCCGCGCGCCACGGTCAGCATCAGGGCGCGCGGCTGGCCACCGGTCGTGGCGTGGGCCCAACCGGCCTGTTTCAGCTCCTGGTTGAGGTCGGCCGCCGTGCGCTTGTCCTCCGCGGAGGCGTACTCGACGGTCAGATCGCCGCGCCGCGCCCACGCGTGCAGGCCCTCCACCATCGCCGCCATCAGCATCGTCTTGCCGGACGACGTCCCGCCGACCAGCGGCGCGTGCACGACCCGGGTGGTACCGGCCGTCTCCGGCAGGGGCCGGGCACAGTCCGGGCACAGCGCGGTCAGCTTCCCCCGGCCCGAGAGCCGGGCCGCCGGCAGCCGGTGCCCGCACCCGCACGCATGCCACAGGACGCCGTACCGTCCCGGCCGCAGCACACGATGCTCGGCCCGGCAGTCCGGGCAGCGGTGCACGGCCAGCGGCACGGCTCGATAGCAGCCGGGGTACGGGCACTTGACGCGCACCCCACGCACCAGCAGCCACCCGCGCTCCACACCCCGTAGCACCGGTACGGCCGCCGCGCAGCCGAGCCAGACCAGCCCGAGCAGCAGGGCGAACACGGCATGGACGACGCCGAGGACGACGGTGGCGAGCGCGGCCCCGAGCAGTGCGCCCAGAGCGACGCCCGGGGCGACGCTCACGACCAGCACGAAACGGGAGGCCGGTGTGCTGCCACGGATGCCCGAGGGACGGCGCCCGTGGAAGAGGTTCCGCACGAAGCGCCTCATCCACGGGTCGGACACCGCCGTCCAGATGACCCGCATCCCGTACCCGGCGGCCGACACGGCGTCGACCCACATCTGCCGCCACCAGTAGCCGAGATGAGCGGGCTCGCTCGCGCCGACCGCGGGCACGCGTTGATCGGTCCGCCCCACCTGCCAGGGCCCGAGCCCCCGCCACACGGCCCCCACACCGAGGCCGAGGAAGTGCCACAGCAGGCGGAAGAGACAGAGGCCGACGGCGAGGAGAAGGACCGAGCCGAGCAGGAGGACGAGCGGGAGGGACAGGCTGAGACTGTCCACTGGAGTGAGAGCGTTCATCGCCGGCCCCCTTGAGCGGTCGGACGGAAAGGCCGGTCGTGCGCGGTCGGACGGAAGGGCACGTTGTCTGCGGTCGGACGCAAGCGCACGCCCTGCGCGGTCATGGCGGGGTTCATCGGCGACGCCCCTCTGCCCCCGGCGGTTCCACGTCCCCGGACCACACCTGCGGCTGGTCCGTGCCGCGGCGGCCCCGGCCGGACAGGCGCCCGGCGAGGCGGCCCAGGGCGCCGGGGCGGTTCCAGGTGCGGAACGCGTCCAGCCTGCCGCGGCCCGTGCGGCCGAGGGCCTCCTCGATGGCGGTGACGTCCTCGGCGGGCAGCGCCCGCACGATCGGCCGCAGCACCTTCGTCAGCAGAGCCGTCCGTGTCTCGTCCCAGCCCGGGCGGGTCCCGGCGAAGGCGCTCCACGCACTGAAGCAGGCGGCGGCATACGACGGCACCGTCCGCAGCCGGTCGCCCACCCGGTCCGAGCGCCCCACCCGCTCGTACGCCGCGAACAGCCGCGGCTCGGCCGCCCTGGCCAAGGGGTACAGCTCGCTCTCGGGCCCCGGTCCCAGGACGAGCCGCCGCGCCAGCGCGTCGAACACCCGCTCCATGACCGTCTCCGGAACGGGTTCGGCCGCGCCGTCCCGCAGCGCCAGCGCCCGGCCGACCCAGTCCTCGCCCTCACCCTCGGTACCGAGCAGACCGGCGAACTCCAGCAGGAGCAGAGCCGCGCGCTGCCCGGGCCGCAGCTCCGTGGGGAAGCAGCGCAGCAGGTCGACGGCGAGCACGGGGACGTCGGGGTCGTCCGGGGGTGCGGCGAGCGCGGCGTCGATCAGTATGTCCCGGGTGCCGGCCGCGCGGTGGATGTCCGACCCCAGTTGGTTGAGCAGCAGGCTCCCCTCCTGGCCCGTCGGCAGCTCGCCGGACCACACCAGCCGGAGCGCGGTGCGCAGGACCGCCGTGTCGGCGTGCGGCGAGACGCCCGCGGTGCGCAGGACACCGTGGAACCGGCCGAGCCGGTCACCGCCGGGCCCGCCACCGGGCTCGCCCGCCATGACGCACATCCGCAGATGCGGGAACGCGGTCTCCCCCTCCACGGGCAGCCCCACCCCGGCCAACCTCCGCGCCACACCGGGCGGATCGGCCGCGGCCAGCGCGTTCAGGGCCCCGAAAAGAGCGATGCGCAGGGCCGGGTGCTCGTGCACGGCGTCGAGCAGGGTGGGAGGGCAGGGGGACGGTGGGTGCATGGGCGGGTTGCCGGCGAGGGCGGTGGCAGGAGCGCCGGCCGGGGCGGGGCCGAGGCCGTCGGACGGCGTGTGGGCCGGGCCGTTGGCGGGGGTACGGCCGTGGCTGTCGGCGGGGGTACGACCGAGGAGGTCGGACCGCGTACGGCCCGCAGCGTCGGCCGGAGTCCTGCCGGGGCTGTCGCTCGGGGCGTGACTCCACCAGGCGTCGCCGGGGTGGCGACCGGTGCCGGTGTCCGACGGACGACCCGCGCGGTCGGCGGGACGGGGGGCTGAACTGCCGCCAGTAGGCGGGGCCGAGCCGTCGGCCGGGGCTTGGCTCCACCAGGCGTCGGCCGGAGCCCCGTCAGTCGTCCCACGCCCCGCACCGTCAGCCGGAGTGCGCCCAGCGCTGTACCCCGCCGCGCCGCTCGTCCCGTGTCCCGCAGTGCCCTCGCCCGACCCACCCGACGTGCCCGCCGAGGGCTCCGCGACCAGCCCCCGCGCCAGTCGGCCCGCCAGTTCCGGCAGCAGGTCCTGGCAGTCGATGTCCAGCAGGTCCGCTGTCCGCAGCAGCGCGAGAGGGCGGCCGGTGGCCGGTTCCCGTTCGTCGGAGATCCCGGCACGCAGCGCGGGCGCCAGATCCCGGGCCAGCCTGGCCTGGGCCTCCGCCGTCAACGACCCGGCACGCAGCGAGGGCATCGGCCCACGCCCCCGTACGGCCGAGACCAGCACCCGCGCTGCGAGGGGCGCGGTCACGACGCTCGGCAGCCGCCCTTCCAGCCTGGCCAACAAGGCGGCAAGAGCGGCCTGTTCGTCGTCGGCGGGGACGTCCGAGTCGCTGGTGTGCGTGCCCGATCCGGACCCGGTACTCGCATCCCGGGCAGCCCCGGCTTCGTCGCCCTCGCACAAGGCACTCACCAACGCCGTCAACGTGTCGTCAGCGAGCGTGCCCGCCTGATCGACCGCCCACCGGGCGGCCGCCGTACGCCCTGCCGTGCCCAGTTCGACGCCCGCCACCAGCGCGGCCACCGCCAGCGGTCCGGTCTCCGCGGCTGTGTCACGGAACAGGTCGGGGCGTCCGGCGCACCAGATCCGCGCGCAGATCCCGGCCCACGCGTCCGCTCCGGTCACCCGTTCCGGCGCCGGTCGGGCCGTACAGTCGTGGACCCGGTAGCGGTGGTCGTGGGTGACCGGTTCGGAGGACGGCAGGACGCCGATGATCTGCTGGCGGGCCTGCTGCGGGCGGCGGGTGTAGGTGGTGAACGTCAGCCGGTGTGCCTGTTCGCGCGGCAGGACCGCACAGGCGAGCGCGATCCACTGGGCGACGTCCGCGCTGTCGTGCTCGACGAGGACGATCTGCGCCGCCGTGTCGGGGTCCTCCGTCAGCGCCCGCAGGTCGGCGAAGAACGCGGCCAGTCGGTCGGACCGGGACACGGCGAACGCGATCAGACTGTCCCTGCGGAGCAGCCCGGACGGCTCGAAGCGGTCGATCGGAAGGGGACGGCCGTCCGGCGGCGTGGTGTCGGCCCAGCGTGGCGACTCCCAGGCCGTGATCGGCAGCGCACCGTCCGGCAGCCGCGTCCCCGGCGGCAGATGCAGCGCGTGCGCGTGGAAGTTGCCCCAACGGCCGCTGTAGTCCGCCCCGGTGTAGACGGAACGGCTCAACAGTCGCCCGCCGTCGGACAGTTCCGAGAAGCTGAAGGCCTTCGGGAAGCTCTTCAGCTGCTCGGCGTCGGGGCGGGCCGGCAAGTCGCGCGGGGGCTCGTAGCCGATGAGCTGCTCGGCCTCCCGCAGCAGTCCCTGCGGGACCCCGGCACTGACGGCGGTGAACCGGAACCCCGAACCGTCGGGCCCGGGTGGCGCCGAGGTGTAGTGCAGTTGGGCGAGGGTCACTTGAGAAGTCCCTTTCCTGCGCGTCCCTTCGCGGTGGACCGCACGGGCAGCAGCCCCCGGCGGGCGAGCAGCCACAGCAGCGGGTCCTCCACCCGCACCGGCTGCGGCCCCGACTTCGGTACGTCCGCGGGCGCCTCGGCGGGTGGCGGCGCACCGAGCGCCGACAGCCCGAACAGCGACAACTCGGCGAAGTCCAGCTCCAGTTGCCGTACCAGCGCGCCCGAGTCCCAGTCGGCCATCAGTGACCGGATCTCCTCGTGCACGGCGAGCCGGTCGTCCTCGTCGAACCGGCCTTCGGTGTGCGGAGCGTTGCGCAGTACCGGCGAGTGCGGATCGAGCAGCGACTTGAGCATGTCGGTCTTGGTGACGGCGACCGCGATCGGCGTGGACACCCGCCCGCGGGAGCCGCCCTTGCCGTGGGCGCGCAGCTGGGCGGCCAGGTCGGCGGCGATCTGCTGCGGCGGGGTCTCGACGACGGGCAGCGGAGGACCGTCGTGCACGGGCAACCGATCCCGTACGGAGCCGAGTTGGAGCGGATCGACGAGCAGGACTATGCCGTCGGCGGCGCTGAGGTAGCGGGTGTAGCGGTCCATCGCCTCCGCGCCCGCGAGGTCCTCGCCCGCCGCGTCGAAGAACACCAGCGTGGTGTGCCGGGTGCCGGAGCCCGGCCGCCCGCGTCTGGGCACGCTGAGCCGGTACAGCAGCGGGTCGTTGAAGCCGAGGGCGGCCGGGCGGGTGGCGTCCGGCAGCCGCAGCCGCTCGTACAGATCCTCGGCCATCTCCTTGTCCCGCTGCTGGGTGGTCTGCCCCATCGCGGCCAGCGAGGCGTGATAGGCCTGCCCCACCCGCTGGTTCAATTCATTGACCAGCACGGACACATAGGTGCTCTTGCCGGAGGCCTTCGCGCCGACCAGCGCGATGATCCGGCTGTCCTGGTCGCAGTAGTCGCTCGGCAGATCGCTGTGACAGGCCCGGCACACCCGCACCGGCGTGGGCACCCCACAGTCCGGGCAGGGCACGCTGCTGCCGCCGCGCAGTCCGCCGCCCAGTGCGGGGATCCTGCGCGCCGGAGTGAAGACAGGGCCGCGCATCCGGGCGGCCGGGGGCACGCTGGGTCCCATGAACCCGGCCCATATGTCGTCGCGTTGAGGACCGCACGGCGTGCCGCCCCGCACACCGCTCGGCGTCATCAGACAGCGGTAGGGCAGCTTGGCCGCGGACGCGCGGTCGAAGCAGTAGGGGCAGATCACGGTCGTCATGACTCAGCGCACCACCAGGGTCGCGGGGGACGGTTCTTCGAGGCGTACGGCACCCGCCTGCTCACCCAGCAGAAAGCCGCGCAGGGTGTACGGGGCCGGACAGGGCGCGGCCGGCAGCTCCTGCTCGACCGTGCCGTGGCGGGTCAGATCAGCGCCCGGTATGCGCAGCACGGTGGTCCCGTCGGTCGCACTGCGAGGACGGAGGGTGCCGCTTCGCGCGACGCACACGAACTCGGGGACGCCCGTATGGCCCCGGGGAGCGGTCAGGGTGACGCGCAGCACTGTACGGCCACGGCCGAGGAACCGGCGTGACGCGCGCACGAGTTGATAGCCGATCGTGGTGTCCGGCGGCAGTACGACCTCGGCGTCCATGGCCGGTACGACGACAGCGCCGGTCGCCTGCGGAGCGGTCGAGGCCCGGATCAGCACGCCGCCCGGGCCGACGGGCAGCCGCAGTCCGCCGCGACGGTAGGCGTGGGCGGTGACGGTACGCCGCCCACCGGCACCCGCGTCCGCGTTCGGGGCAGCACCGCGAGCGTCGATCGCCGAGCCGCTGCCCTCGGACGGGCCGTCGGCCTCACTCGCCACGCCACCACTCAGGGGCTCCCAGCTGACGAGCAGATGACCGACACCGTCGGGCCAGTCGAGCGTGACCGAGGCCTGCCCCTCAGGGAGTCGCCGGGCCGCGAGCCCGGTCACCGGGCGCAGCACCTCCACGTCGACTACGGGACCGGCCAGCGCACGCTCACCGAGCACGGCGACGGCGGCGACCCGCATGAACCCGGCAGGCGGCGGATCCAGCACGCCGGTCCGGTCGGCCCGGTCGAGCCGCGCCGGGAGCCGGTCGGTGCGCAGCTCGCTGCCGGGGGCCGGAGCCCCGCCGGGCCACCGCACGAGGTGCACGTCGGCGCCCCGCGCGCCGGTCCAGTCGAACCGCAGGGCGGTGGCGTCGGGGCGGGCGGTGAAGGTGCGGACGGGTTCGGGCCACGGGTGGACGGTACGGGTGGCGCGGACACCGGGGGAGGGGACCAGGGCCCCACCGGGCGCCCGGTAGTGGCAGACGACGCGGAAGGCGTGGTCGCCGACGGCGAGCCCGGTGGCCGTGAACCCGTCGACGCGGGACGGCACTTGCTCGACACTCCCCTCCGGCCCGGTCCGCTCGACGGTGACCTCCGCGGCGCCGCTCGGCCGCCGCCAGGAGCCCTCGATCCGCTCGGGCCCGTCGGTGAGCGTCAGCCCGTCCACCTCCGGGGCGACGAGCACCCGGCGCGAGACGAGCGGAGGCCCGGCCACGCGTCCGTCGCACAGCGGGAGGGCGGCGTACCGAACGCTGGAGCCGAGCGCGACAGCGGTGTCCCGCACGGTCCCGGTCCCACCGCTGTGCCCCGCAACCTCCCGGACCTTGGGCACCCCCCGCTCGTCCCGGTACAGGCACAGCACGAGCCAGTCGCAGTGGCCTGCCGTCTCCGTCCCCGAACCCGCATCCGTTTCCGTCTCCGGCCAGGTCAACGCGACGTGGTCCGCGCCGAGTTCGGCGTGCAGGGAAGCCCGCTGCCCGGACCGGCCCCCGTGGTGACGGACCAGACCGCGCAAGGCCCGCCGGTCGTCGACGGCCTCGTACAGAGCACGCAGCAACTCCTCGGCCGCCCGCTCGGTCTCCCCGCGCCCCTCGGCCTCCCGAGCCGCACGCAGGGCATCCTCAACAGCGCCCAACCGGACAGTCAGCGCGCCCCGCAGCGCCTCCAGCGCCGGATCGGTACGGTCCTGAGGCAGCCGGTCCAGCAGGGCGCGGACCCGGTGCAGCCGGTGCCGCTCCCAGGCGTCGGCGAGGGATTCGGCGGCGTCGCGCTGCCGCCGGCTGAGGGCGGGCCGCAGCCGGGCCGCTGCCACCAACCCGGCCACCTCGTCCGGATGCACGCCCAACTCGAGGGCGGCACGGGGCCGTTCACTCCGATCCCGCTCCTGCAGCAGGCTGATCAACTGATACAGCACGACCCTGCGCGGCGCCTGCGGATCACGGCGGTACAGCTTGGCGAGCAGCGCCGCGACGGACGCCGTCGGGGTGGCGGCGCGGGCGAGGTCGTCGAGGAGCGTGCCGTCCACGCGCCGCCGACCGCGCGGGCCGGACGGTATGTACAGCCCGTCGAGCACACGTAACCCTCCGCCGCCCGGAGGCAGCAGGGCCTCGCCCAGGTGCCGTAACCCTGCGGCGTGCTGCGCGGTGGCGAGCTCGGCGTAACCCGGCACGAGCGGGCTCGACGGCAGCCCGGACAGCGCCCGTGGCAGCCCCAGGTGATGCCCGAACTCCCGTCCCGCCACGTGCGCCGCTCCCCCGATAGCTCTTCGAGGGACCATCCCAGCAGATCCCCACGCCTGGGGAGGCAGTTTTTTCCGAATCGAAGCGGGCGCTGACCAGCCGCGACCTGGTGACCGCCCCTCGCGGCTTGCCCGGCGTCGGGGCCGGCCGGAGGTGGGTCGCGCAGCCCGGCGCCGGCGGGGTTCCGCTTCTTGGGGACGGGTGCCGCCCCAGCGGCACGACCGCCCGAAGCTACGCAGGCCGCTGCAGCCGCACGAGGGACAGCGCGCGCCCCCACGGGCCTGCAGTCGCGTACGGCGGGAAGGGGACGTGCCGGGGGGTGTCCGCCCGCAGTGGCCGGCGTCAAGAAACGGCACCTCCCTGCCCGACCCCGGCCGCCGGTCCGAGGACGGACACCCCCCGGCACGGCCCCGACC
>NZ_JBVKAU010000018.1:0-178903 GCF_055657525.1 Streptomyces sp. NPDC107522
TTCGGCTCCGGGCAGATGCAGCTGCCGTTCGTGCTGCAGTCGGCGGAGGTGATGAAGGCCGCCGTCGCCTACCTCGAGCCGCACATGGAGAAGTCGGACGCCGAGGGCAAGGGCACCATCGTGCTGGCCACCGTGCGTGGTGACGTGCACGACATCGGCAAGAACCTGGTGGACATCATCTTGTCCAACAACGGCTACAACGTGGTCAACCTGGGCATCAAGCAGCCGGTCTCGGCGATCCTGGAGGCCGCCGAGGAACACCGGGCGGACGTCATCGGCATGTCGGGGCTGCTGGTGAAGTCCACGGTGATCATGAAGGAGAACCTGGAGGAGCTCAACCAGCGCGGCCTGGCGGCCGACTTCCCGGTCATCCTGGGCGGCGCCGCCCTCACCCGCGCCTACGTCGAGCAGGACCTGCACGAGATCTACCAGGGCGAAGTCCGCTACGCCCGCGACGCGTTCGAGGGCCTGCGCCTGATGGACGCCCTGATCGGCGTCAAGCGCGGCGTGCCCGGCGCCAAGCTCCCCGAACTCAAGCAGCGCCGGGTCAGGAGCACCACCGCCACGGCCGTACTGGAGGAGCGTCCCGAGGAAGGCCACGTCCGCTCCGACGTCGCCACCGACAACCCGGTGCCCGAGCCGCCGTTCTGGGGCACCCGCGTCGTCAAGGGCATCCAGCTCAAGGAGTACGCCTCCTGGCTCGACGAGGGCGCCCTCTTCAAGGGCCAGTGGGGCCTGAAGGAGGCCCGCACCGGAGACGGCCCGTCGTACCAGGAACTCGTCGAGACCGAGGGCCGCCCGCGCCTGCGCGGTCTGCTCGACAAGCTGCAGACGGAGAACCTCCTCGAAGCGGCCGTGGTCTACGGCTACTTCCCGTGTGTCTCCAAGGACGACGACCTGATCCTGCTGGACGAGCACGGCAACGAACGCACCCGCTTCACCTTCCCGCGTCAGCGCCGCGGCCGCCGCCTGTGCCTCGCGGACTTCTTCCGCCCGCAGGAGTCGGGCGAGACGGACGTCGTGGGCCTCCAAGTGGTCACCGTGGGCTCGCGGATCGGCGAGGAGACGGCCCGGCTGTTCGAGTCGAACTCCTACCGCGACTACCTCGAACTGCACGGCCTGTCGGTGCAGCTGGCCGAGGCGCTCGCCGAGTACTGGCACGCGCGCGTGCGTTCCGAGCTGGGCTTCGCCGGTGAGGACCCGGCCGACATCGAGGACATGTTCGCGCTCAAGTACCGGGGCGCCCGCTTCTCCCTCGGCTACGGCGCCTGCCCGAACCTGGAAGACCGGTCCAAGATCGCCGACCTGCTCCAGCCGGAGCGCATCGGCGTCCACCTGTCCGAGGAGTTCCAGCTGCACCCGGAGCAGTCCACGGACGCGATCGTCATCCACCACCCGGAGGCGAAGTACTTCAACGCACGATGAGGCGACCCCCGGCGTGCAACGGGTGTGCCCCGAGGCACACGCGTTGAACACGGCGATTCCTCGCCGCACGTCGTACACTGGACGGTCCACCGCAGGCCGGTTCCCTCCGTGGGAACCGGCCTGATCGTCCCTTCAAGGAGGTACGTGGATGACCAGCACGGTCCCCGCGCCAGTAACGCGTACGGCCGATGGCTCGGCCCTGCAGGCAGTGCTCCTCGACATGGACGGAACCCTGGTGGACACGGAGGGCTTCTGGTGGGACGTCGAGGTCGAGATCTTCGCCGGCCTCGGTCACACGCTCGACGACACCTGGCGCCATGTCGTGGTCGGCGGCCCCATGAGCCGCAGCGCGGGGTTCCTGATCGAGGCGACCGGCGCCGACATCACGCTCGCCGAGCTCACGGTGCTGCTGAACCAGGGCTTCGAGGACCGCATCGACCGCACCCTGCCGCTGATGCCGGGAGCCGCCCGGCTGCTGGCCGAGCTGGCGGAGTACGAGATCCCGACGGCCCTGGTCTCCGCCTCGCACCGGCGCATCATCGACCGTGTGCTCACCTCGCTCGGCCCGCAGCACTTCGCGTTGACCGTCGCCGGTGACGAGGTGCCGCGCACCAAGCCGTACCCGGACCCGTACCTGTTCGCCGCAGCCGGACTCGGCGCCGACCCCGCCCGCTGCGCGGTCGTCGAGGACACCGCGACCGGTGTCGCCGCGGCCGAGGCCGCCGGCTGCCATGTGGTGGCCGTGCCGTCGGTGGCACCGATCACCCCGGCCGCCCGGCGCACCGTGGTGACCTCGCTGGAAGAGGTCGATCTGGCATTTCTGCGCGGCCTGATGGCGGCGTGACAACGGAAATAAGCCTGCCCTTCACGCAGCGTGCAACATCGTTAAGCACGGAAATTGCACAACGAAATTCGAACGTGGCCACTGGCTGAATTCCAGCGCCCCCGAAGACCGTTCAGTTTGTGACGTTCAACACTCCACGCGAGGTCGACAGTCGCCCCGCGCTGTGCCAGTAGCCCTTCGTAGAGCGCTTTCAGCGTGCCCTTGTGTCCCGATTGATGGAAGGGTGCACGAATCCTTCCGCTGTCAGGTTTTCGTTGTGTCCGCGCCCGGTTCCGCTCCGTGATGGAGCCTCAACTCCAGTGGCCGCCAACCCTCCTGCGCGCGGAGACTAACCTCGTCGCGAGAACATCGCACTTACCCCGTGATCCGCCGCACCACCCCTGCATGCCGGGTACACGGAGTCGACAGCTGGAGAAACCCGAGCATGAACCGCAAGACTTTGGTGCTGCCGGCCGTCATCGGCCTGCTCGCGCCGGTTCTCGCCGCCTGTGGCGGAACCGACAGCGGCAGCGACAACGGCGACGCGATCGTCGTCGGCACCACCGACGTGTTCACTGCCTCGAAGGACGCTCCCGCACCGCTCGACCCGGCCTACGCCTACGACGTCGGCACCTGGAACGTCCTGCGCCAGACCGTGCAGACCCTGATGATCCAGCCGCGCGGCGAGGGCGAGCCGGTGCCCGAGGCGGCCCAGAGCTGCGCCTTCACCGACAGCGGCAACGAACGCTACGCCTGCACCCTGCGCGAGGGCCTGAAGTTCGCGAACGGCGACCCCGTCACCGCGGCCGACGTGAAGTACTCCATCGACCGTGCCCGCGCCCTCAAGGCCGACAGCGGCGTCTTCGCACTGCTGTCCACCATCGACACCGTCGAGACCCAGGGCGACCGCGAGGTCATCTTCCACCTCAAGACCGCCGACGCCACCTTCCCGTTCAAGCTGTCCACCCCGGTCGCCGGCATCGTCGACCCGGACGTCTACGCCAAGGACAAGCTGCGCGACGGCTTCGAGGTCGACGGCTCCGGCCCGTACACCCTCAAGGCCGAGGTGAAGAACGACCAGCTGGTCTCCGCCGTGTTCACCAAGAACCCCGAGTACAAGGGGAGCCTGACGGTGAACAACGACAAGGTCGAACTGCGCAACTTCACGGACGCCGGCGAGATGGGCACCGCCCTCGCCAAGGGCGACATCGACCTGATGACCCGCACCATGTCGCCGCAGCAGATCCAGAAGCTGTCAGCCGACTCCGACGACTCCACCGACCTCGTCGACATGTCCGGCCTGGAAATCCGCTACCTGGCCTTCAACACCGACGCCCCGGCCGTCCGCAGCAAGGCCGTCCGCCAGGCCATGGCCCAGGTCATCGACCGCGGCGAACTCGTCTCCAAGGTCTACGGCTCCCAGGCCGAACCGCTGTACTCGCTGGTCCCCGCCAGCATCACGGGCCATTCCAACGCGTTCTTCAACAAGTACGGCGAACCGAGCACGGCCAAGGCCAAGTCGCTGCTGAACAAGGCGGGCATCACCACCCCGGTGAAGCTGACGCTGCACTACACCACCGACCACTACGGCGCGGCCACCAAGAAGGAGTTCGAGCTGCTGAAGAAGCAGCTCAACGACAGCGGCCTGTTCGACGTCGACATCCAGGGCACCCCCTGGGCCACGTTCCGCCCCGCCGAGCAGAAGGGCGAGTACGAGGTCTACGGCATGGGCTGGTTCCCCGACTTCCCGGACGCCGACAACTACCTCGCGCCGTTCCTCGACAAGGACAACTTCCTCGGCTCGCCGTACGCCAACAGCAGGATCCGCAACACCCTCATCCCGGAGTCCCGCCGCGCCGCCGACCGCCTGTCCGCGGCCGGCAGCCTGACCGACATCCAGGACATCGTCGCCAGTGACGTGCCGGTGCTGCCGCTGTGGCAGGGCAAGCAGTACGTCGCGGCCAACGACGACGTCACGGGTACGGCGTACGCGCTGAACTCCTCCTCGACCCTTCAGCTGTGGGAGCTCGGCCGTGGCGTGAGCGGCTGACGTCTCTCCGTGCCCGGTGCCCACGACCAGGGCGCCGGGCCTGGCCCGGGAACCAGGACGAGGCCCGGGTACCTCACAACCGACGACAAGGCACTCGTAAGTGAATATGCGCAACCAGTGGCCGGTCCTGCCCGTCGTGGCAGGGCTGGCCTCCGGCCTGCTGACCGGCTGTGGAACAGAGACGGGGAACCCCGGGGGGACCGGCACCTCGGTGGTCATGGGGATGTCCGACGACGTCCTGGCCACGGACCCCGCCTCCGGCTACGACCCCGGATCCTGGCTGTTGTTCAACAACGTCTTCCAGTCGCTGCTCAGCTTCCCCAAGGGCGCCACCGAACCCCAGCCCGAGGCCGCCGAGCAGTGCGCCTTCTCCGACACCCAGGCCACGGTCTACAAATGCACCCTCAGAGACGGCCTGAAGTTCAGCAACGGTGACGAGCTGACCTCGTCCGACGTCAAGTTCTCCTTCGACCGCATGCTGAAGATCAACGATCCCGACGGCCCCGCGGTCATGTTCCCCACGCTCGAGAAGGTGGAGACGCCGGACGACAAGACGGTCGTCTTCCGGCTCAACACCCCCGACGCCACCTTCCCGAGCAAGATAGCCTCCGGCGCCGGCTCCATCGTCGACGAGGACCAGTACGACGCGGACGGCCTGCGCAAGGACGGCGAAGCCGTCGGCTCCGGCCCGTACACGCTGGACTCGTTCGGCGACGACGAGGCCGTCTTCTCCGTCAACGACAACTACAAGGGCACCGCGAAGGTGCAGAACGACGGCGTGACGCTGAAGTTCTTCCACGGCGACCAGGACTCCCTGAAGAAGGCCCTGCTCGACAACCAGGTCGACATCGCCTACCGCGGCCTCACCGCGGGCGGCATCGCCGACGTCGAGCAGTCCGGCGACGACTCCGGTGTCGAGGTCGTCGAGGGCAGCAGCGCCGAGGTCCAGCACCTGGTCTTCAACATGGACGACCCGGTCGCAGGAAAGCTCGGCGTCCGCAAGGCCATGGCCTACCTCATCGACCGGGACGCCCTCATCAAGGACGTCTACCAGGGCACGGCGACCCCGCTGTACTCGATCATCCCGGCCGGTATCGGCGGCCACAACACGGCCTTCTTCGACACCTACGGCGCCCGGCCCTCCAAGGCCAAGGCCGCCGCCGCGCTGCGGGCCGAGGGCATCACCGGCAAGGTCAAGCTGACCCTGTGGTCCACCCCCTCGCGCTACGGCCCCGCCACCGACCAGGAGCTCAAGGCGATCGCCGGGCAGCTCAACGACAGCGGCCTGTTCGACGCCGACGTGCAGTCCGTCGCGTTCGACCAGTACGAGAAGGACATCGCCGACGGCAAGTACGGCGTGTACGTGAAGGGCTGGATCCCGGACTACCCGGACGCCGACAACTTCACGGCCCCCTTCTTCGGCAAGGGCAACGTGCTGAGCAACAACTACGACAACAGCGCGATCACCGGCACGCTCATCCCGCGCACCGCCGCCGAGAGCGACCGCTCCGCGACGGACGACGAGTTCGGCCGGCTCCAGGACATCGTGGCCAAGGAGCTCCCCGTCCTCCCGGTCTGGCAGGCCAAGCAGTACGCGGTCGTCCACGAGGACGTCTACGGCCTGGAGTACTGCCTCGACGCCTCCACCGTCTTCCGCTTCTGGGAGCTCAGCAAGGGCTGACGGACGGTCGTAGCCGCCGACGCATACGCGAAGGGCGCCCCTTCTCGGGAAGGGGCGCCCTCTTCGTCGTACCGCAGGCTCCTGCTCCTACTGTGCGCCGGGGCGTACCAGCCCGCTCTCGTACGCGTACACCGCGGCCTGCACCCGGTCCCGCAGCCCCAGCTTGGTCAGCACGTGACCCACGTGCGTCTTCACGGTCGTCTCGCTCACGAACAGATCCGCGGCGATCTCCGCGTTGGACAGACCCCGCGCCACCAGCTTCAGCACCTCCACCTCACGCTCGGTCAGCGTGTGCAGGGTGTCCGGCACCGGCTCGTCACCGGAGGGCAGATGCGTGGCGTACTTGTCGAGCAGCCGGCGCGTGATGCTCGGCGCGAGCATCGCCTCACCGGCGGCCACCACACGGATCGCCTGCACCAGCTCATTGGCCGGGGCGTCCTTCAGCAGGAAGCCGCTGGCGCCCGCCCTCAGCGCCTCCACCACGTACTCGTCGAGATCGAACGTGGTCAGCACCAGCACCTTCGCCGGGCCGTCCCGCCCGGGCCCGGTGATCTGCCGCGTCGCCTCGACCCCGTCCATCCGTGGCATGCGGATGTCCATCAGAACCACGTCGGGCTGCAGGGCCCGCACCTGGTCGAGAGCCTGGAGGCCGTCACCGGCCTCGCCCACGACCGCGATGTCCTGCTCTGCCTCCAGAATCATCCGGAAGCCGGTACGCAGCAGCGGCTGGTCGTCGACCAGTAGGACGCGGATGGCCACGTAAGTCTCCTTCGCTAGTCCGGCCCCATTCTGCCCTGCGCGTCGCCACCGGACTCGGCCACCCTCACCGGCAACGGGTACGGCGGGGGAGTGCCACCGAACTCCGGGCAATGAGCCTGGTGGTCGCACCAGCCGCACAGCTTGGTCGGCCTGGGGCGCCACTCGCCCGTCTCCGTCGCCAGCCGGATCGCGTCCCACAGCGCGTGCAGCTTGCGCTCGACCCGCTGCAGGTCCGCGAGGACGGGGTCGTACGTCAGCACGTCACCGCTGCCGAGGTAGACGAGCTGGAGCCGGCGCGGGATCACCTTCTTCAACCGCCACACGACGAGCGCGTAGAACTTCATCTGGAACAGCGCACCCTCGGCGTACTCGGGCCGGGGCGCCTTGCCGGTCTTGTAGTCGACGATCCGCACCTCACCCGTGGCCGCCACATCGACCCGGTCGATGATCCCGCGCAGCCTGAGCCCCGACTCCAGCTCGGCCTCGACGAACAGCTCGCGCTCGGCAGGCTCCAGCCGGGTCGGATCCTCCAGGCCGAACCACCGCTCGACGAGCTGCTCCGCCTCCGCCAGCCAGGTCGCCAGCCGCTCGCCCTCGGGATCGTCCGCGAACAGCTCCACGACCTCCGGCCTGCTCTCCCGCAGCCGCTCCCACTGGCCGGGGATCAGGGACTTGGCGCGCGGAGGAGTCCGCTCGGCGGCCGGCGAATCGAAGAGCCGCTCCAGCACCGCATGCACCAGCGTGCCCTTCGTCGCCGCCGCACTCGGCTTCTCCGGCAGCCGGTCGATCACCCGGAACCGGTAGAGCAGCGGACACTGCATGAAGTCACTGGCACGCGAGGGCGACAGCGAGGCCGGCGCCATGGCCGCGAGCGCGGCGCCGTCGCCCACCGTGGCCGCACCCGCACCCCCTTCGACCGTCGCCACCGTACTGCCCGCCCCCACCGGGGATTCGTCCGCCGCCGGTCCCGTCACCGGCGCGACTTCACTGCCGCCGTCCGCCGCGGCACCCTCCGTGCTCGTCTCCATGACCACAGACCTTACGGCCCGCCACTGACAGTGACCCAGCCGCGCCCGTCACGGCTGCGACGCCAGGGGAAACAGAGGGGGTGCCGGGGAGAAACGCGTCACCATGGCCGCATACCATCGACCCGAGACCCTTCCGCCCGGCAGGAGCGGAAGACGCTTCGAACGAGGGGACACCGTGGACGAGAGCGGCAGCGGGCAGCCGCGGTCCGGCAACGAGGAATCGGCCGAGCGCCACGCACCACCTGCGACCCCGGCCACGGGCCCCACACGCCCCGGCGCACCCCCGCACACCACGGGCACCGACGATCCCCCGACGCCTCCCATCGACGAACCGACCATGGTCGTACGGCGGTTGGACCTTCCCCACGACGACACCGCCGCCGAGACGCGGCAAGGGCACGGGGGAGAAGGGCACGCGGCGAGCGAGCACCAAGCCAACGGGGGCAAGGCGGAGGGGGACAAAGCGAAGGCGGAGGAAGCGACGGAGGAGCGCACACAGCGGCCCGACGCCGACGGCCCTGACGCCGGCGGCCACGCAACCGGGCACGAGGACGCCCCCCGGCCCGCTGCCGACGGCCGTACGTCGCCGCCCGCCGCACCTGACTCCGACCGCCCCGCCTCGACGGCTCCGCGCCCTTCGCAGCACGCCGACGGACCTGCCGAGCCCCACACGCCGACGCCGGAGGCCGCCCCGCAGCACACCGACGGCCCCGCTCACACCCCCGACCACACCGTCGAGACCCACCGCACCCTCGCGCACGCCGGAGCCAAGGGGCAGCCGCCCCGGCCGCCGGCGCCGCGAGGCGGGCTGCTGATGGGACGCCCCTTCGGCGTCCCCGTCTACGTCGCCCCCAGCTGGTTCCTCGTCGCCGCCCTCATCACGTGGGTGTTCGGCGGGCAGCTCGACCGCGTGCTGCCCGAACTCGGCGCCGCCCGCTACCTCGTCTCCCTCTTCTTCGCCGTCGCCTTCTACGCCTCCGTCCTCGTCCACGAACTCGCCCACACCGTCGCCGCCCTCCGCTTCAAGCTGCCCGTCCGCCGCATCCAGCTGCAGTTCTTCGGCGGCGTCTCCGAAATCGAGAAGGAAGCCGAGACACCCGGCCGCGAGTTCTGGCTCGCCTTCGTGGGCCCGCTGCTCTCCCTCGCCCTCGCCGGCGTCTTCTACGCCGCCATGCAGACCGTCGAACCCGGCACCGTCCCCGGCGTCCTGCTGGCCGGCCTGATGATCTCCAACCTCATCGTCGCCGCCTTCAACCTGCTGCCCGGCCTGCCCCTGGACGGCGGCCGCATGCTCCGCGCCATCGTCTGGAAGGTCACCGGCAAGCCGATGAGCGGCACCATCGCCGCCGCCTGGGTCGGCCGCGCCCTCGCCGTCTCCGTCCTCGTCGGCCTCCCATGGCTCACCCAGTCCGGTGCCCTCGGCTCCGACGCCGTCGACAACGTCGGCATGGACACGGTCATGGACGCCCTGCTCGCCGCCATCCTCGCCGCGATCATCTGGACCGGCGCCGGCAACAGCCTGCGCATGGCCCGCCTGCGCGAACACCTCCCCGAACTGCGCGCCCGCACCCTCACCCGCCGCGCCGTCCCCGTCGAGACCGACACCCCCCTCTCCGAAGCCCTGCGCCGCGCCAACGCCGCCGGCGCCCGCGCCCTGGTCGTCGTCGACGCCGACGGCCACCCCCTCTCCCTCGTCCGCGAAGCCGCCATCGTCGGCGTCCCCGAACACCGCCGCCCCTGGGTGGCCGTCAGCGGCCTCGCCCAGGACCTGACCGACGGTATGCGCGTCTCGGCAGAGCTGGCGGGAGAAGAACTCCTGGACGCCCTGCGGGCCACCCCCGCCACCGAGTACCTCGTCGTCGAGGACACCGGCGAGATCTACGGCGTCCTGTCCGCGGCCGACGTCGAGCGCGCCTTCGTGAAGGCCATGGCACGGCCCAGCTGACCAGCCCCCGCCACGCACGCGTGGTCGGCGGCCCCCCGAAACGCCGGTAGGCTGGTCACATGTCCGAACCGACCGGTGCCGCCCGCAGGCGCGGGCCCTTCAAGGTCGGGGACCAGGTTCAGCTGACCGACCCCAAGGGCCGCCACTACACGTTCACGCTCGAGGCCGGGAAGAACTTCCACACCCACAAGGGTTCCTTCCCGCACGACGAACTGATCGGCGCTCCCGAGGGCAGCGTTGTCCGCACCACCGGGAACGTCGCCTACCTCGCGCTGCGCCCCCTGCTCCCCGACTACGTCCTGTCCATGCCCCGCGGGGCAGCCGTCGTCTACCCGAAGGACGCGGGGCAGATCCTCGCCTTCGCCGACATCTTCCCCGGCGCACGCGTCGTCGAGGCCGGCGTCGGCTCCGGCTCGCTCAGCAGCTTCCTGCTGCGCGCCATCGGCGACCAGGGCATGCTGCACTCCTACGAGCGCCGCGAGGACTTCGCCGACATCGCCAAGCAGAACGTGGAGCGCTACTTCGGCGGCCCCCACCCCGCCTGGCAGCTCACCGTCGGCGACCTCCAGGACAACCTGAGCGACACCGACGTCGACCGCGTCATCCTCGACATGCTCGCCCCCTGGGAATGCCTGGAGGCCGTCTCCAAGGCGCTCGTCCCCGGCGGCATCCTCTGCTGCTACGTCGCCACCACCACCCAGCTCGCCCGGACCGTCGAGTCCATCCGCGAGATCGGCTGCTTCAACGAGCCGACCGCCTGGGAGACGATGATCCGCAACTGGCACATCGAGGGCCTCGCCGTCCGCCCCGACCACCGGATGATCGGCCACACCGGCTTCCTCCTCACCGCCCGCCGACTCGCCGACGGCGTCGAGCCCCCCATGCGCCGCCGCCGCCCCGCCAAGGGCGCCTACGGCGAGGACTACGAAGGCCCCAACGCCGACGGAGGCACCGGCCGCTGACACGGCCCCTGCCGCATCCAACGCACAGGCGCTGTGGTCGAGTTCCCGGAGTCGTTCCGGGAACTCGACCACAGCGCCTTTCTGTTGACGCGAGGCATACAAGCGACACGTCCGAGCCCCCCACGCCCCCCTCCGCACCCCCGACCGCCAGACATCCGGCACCGGAACTCCACACCCCGCCGTTCCCCCGCACTGTGACGTATGGCACGATGCTGGCCACCCCCACCGGCACAGCCCTCGCAGGAGACGCTCCTAGTGCAGCAATCCGCCGTCCCGGAACTGGCACACACCCACACCCGCCCGATCCACTGGCTCGCCACCGCCACAGCGGTCGCCGGAGTCGTGGCCCTCTCCTCGGTCCTGCAGCCCAACTCGGCGACAGCGGCCCAGACAGCCGGACCCGAGGCGAAGAAAGCGCATGCGGCCACCACACCGCCCGACCCCTCGGGCGTCGACTTCCCCCTGGAATGCGGCCCGGTGAAGGCGATCGTGGTCAAGAAGGCCACCGGAGACCTGGACGGCGACGGCAGCCCCGAAACCGTGGCCGTCGTCCACTGCGACTCCCCGATGGGCACCCCGCCCGACGGCGTCTACGTCCTCACCCACGCCACGGAGACCGCCGCGCCCCGCATCGTCGCCACCCTCGTCAACCCCAAGGACAGCATCACCGTCAGTGACATCGCCGTACGTGACGGAGCCGTCGTCGCCGACCTGCTCGGCTACTCGACCGAGGACGTACCGCGCTGCTGCCCCGACGTGAAGAACAGCGCGAAGTGGCAGTGGAAGAACGGCACGTTCGTCCGCTCGACACCCGCCGGTGCCCGCAGCGTCTGACCCACGCCACCGGCACATGTGAGAAATCAGACAGTCGTAACAGCCCGTATCCGCAAGGTCACTCGGCGTCCGGACCGTACATCTCGACCTTGTCCGAAACGCGACGCACATGGATGCACTCGCCCGGACACTCCCTCGCCGAGTCCACCACATCCGTGAGAAGCGGCAACGGCACGGGCGTTGTGGCCCCCTTGGCCTGCAAAAGCTCGTCCTGCGCGCCCTTCACATACGCCAGACCATCGATGTCCAGCTCGAACACCTCAGGCGCGTACTGGGCACAGATCCCGTCACCAGTACAGAGATCCTGGTCGATCCAGACCTCCAGCGCCTCGTCCTCGACCCCGGCCGCCTGCTCCACGCTCATCTCTCCTGCCGTGTACTACGCCGAGCCGTACGGGAATCCGGCCAGCTCTGACGGGTGTTGAACGCTTCGAGCCTACCTGTGGCGGCTTTCCAATCATGTTCGGTGGGTATTCCCCTGGCG
Organism: Streptomyces sp. NPDC107522; assembly: GCF_055657525.1. NCBI lineage: Bacteria > Bacillati > Actinomycetota > Actinomycetes > Kitasatosporales > Streptomycetaceae > Streptomyces > Streptomyces sp. NPDC107522. The sequence goes on from NZ_JBVKAU010000018.1 coordinate 11,992, forward strand.
TGAGGGAGAGCGCAAGGGTGAAGATCGGACACACCCCGACAGTCTTTGTGATCTAGGGGTTTCAATCGACACCCACCCAGGTAGGGTCTGGAAGCGTCCAGCTCCCCTTGGAGGAGGTGAGGACCGTGGCAGCCCACGACGACGACATGAACCGCGGCATCCGCCCGGGACGGGGGTCCGACGACCCGGCCGGGCAGATCGCCTACCTTGAGCAGGAGATCGCCGTCCTGCGACGCAAGCTCGCCGACTCTCCGCGACACACGAGGATTCTCGAAGAGCGGATCGTCGAGCTGCAGACCAACCTGGCCGGCGTGTCCGCCCAGAACGAGCGACTCGCGAACACGCTCCGTGAGGCCCGAGACCAGATCGTGGCCCTCAAGGAAGAAGTCGACCGGCTCGCACAGCCACCGGCCGGCTTCGGTGTCTTCCTGCAAGCAAACGAGGACGGCACAGCCGACATCTTCACCGGAGGACGAAAACTCCGCGTGAACGTCAGCCCCAGCGTCGAACTCGAAGAGCTCCGGCGCGGCCAGGAACTGATGCTCAACGAAGCGCTCAACGTGGTCGAAGCCATGGAGTTCGAGCGCGTCGGGGACATCGTCACCCTCAAGGAAATCCTCGAGGACGGCGAGCGCGCCCTGGTGCTCGGGCACACCGACGAGGAACGGGTGGTACGGCTCGCCGAGCCGCTGCTGGACGTCACCATCCGCCCCGGCGACGCCCTCCTGCTCGAACCCCGCTCCGGCTACGTCTACGAGGTCGTCCCCAAGAGCGAGGTCGAAGAACTCGTCCTCGAAGAAGTACCGGACATCGGCTACGAACAGATCGGCGGCCTGGGCAACCAGATCGAAATGATCCGCGACGCCGTCGAGCTCCCGTACCTCTACCCCGACCTGTTCAAGGAGCACGAACTGCGGCCGCCCAAGGGCGTCCTGCTCTACGGGCCCCCTGGATGCGGCAAGACCCTCATCGCCAAGGCCGTGGCCAACTCACTGGCCAAGAAGGTCGCCGAAGTGACCGGCCAGGCCGCCGGCAAGAGCTTCTTCCTCAACATCAAGGGCCCCGAGCTCCTCAACAAGTACGTCGGCGAGACCGAGCGGCAGATCCGCCTCGTCTTCCAGCGCGCACGAGAAAAGGCCAGCGAGGGCACACCCGTCATCGTCTTCTTCGACGAGATGGAATCCCTCTTCCGCACCCGCGGCTCCGGCGTCAGCTCGGACGTGGAGAACACCATCGTCCCCCAGCTGCTCGCCGAGATCGACGGCGTGGAAGGCCTGCAGAACGTGGTCGTCATCGGCGCCTCCAACCGCGAGGACATGATCGACCCCGCCATCCTGCGCCCCGGCCGCCTCGACGTGAAGATCAAGATCGAACGCCCGGACGCCGAAGCCGCCAAGGACATCTTCGGCAAGTACCTCACCGAACGCCTCCCGCTCCACCCCGAGGACGTCGGCGAACACAGCGGCGACAAGTCGATGACGGTCCAGAGCATGATCCAGACCGCCGTCGAGCAGATGTACGCCGAATCCGAGGAAAACCGCTTCCTGGAAGTCACCTACGCCAACGGCGACAAGGAAGTCCTCTACTTCAAGGACTTCAACTCCGGCGCCATGATCGAAAACATCGTGGGCCGCGCCAAGAAGATGGCGATCAAGGACTTCCTCGAACACAACCAGAAGGGCCTCCGCGTCTCCCACCTCCTCCAGGCCTGCGTGGACGAGTTCAAGGAGAACGAGGACCTGCCCAACACCACCAACCCGGACGACTGGGCCCGCATCTCCGGAAAGAAGGGCGAACGGATCGTCTACATCCGCACCCTCATCACCGGAAAGCAGGGCGCAGACACCGGACGCTCCATCGACACGGTGGCCAACACCGGTCAGTACCTGTAAAACACAGGGCGGCTGCGGGTGCCCTCAACGGGTACCCGCAGCCCACTGTTTTTCCGGCCACGACCGGACCACAAGGCGTGCAAGGCAATGACGCAAATGATCTCCCCACCAGCGCAAAGGCGTTCTAGGCTCTTCCGTACCGCCGAGTCGCGCAGTGCGGGGACGGGCACCGCACACGCAACCGAGCGCCAGCGGTATCTGTGCGGTACCCATGACCGAGGGTGCCGCCGGGCAAGGAGGGCCGCATGACCGTACGGCGAGTAATGGGCATCGAGACGGAGTACGGGATCTCCGTCCCCGGCCACCCCAATGCCAATGCCATGCTCACCTCATCCCAGATCGTCAACGCCTACGCAGCAGCGATGCACCGGGCCCGCCGGGCCCGCTGGGACTTCGAGGAAGAGAACCCGCTCCGGGACGCGCGAGGCTTCGACCTCGCCCGCGAGGCCGCCGACGCCAGCCAGCTCACCGACGAGGACATCGGCCTGGCCAACGTCATCCTCACCAACGGAGCGCGACTCTACGTCGACCACGCCCACCCCGAATACAGCGCGCCCGAGGTCACCAACCCCCGCGACGCCGTCCTCTGGGACAAGGCCGGCGAACGCATCATGGCCGAAGCCGCCGAACGCGCCGCCCAGCTCCCCGGCGCCCAGCCCATCCACCTCTACAAGAACAACACCGACAACAAGGGCGCCTCCTACGGCACGCACGAGAACTACCTGATGAAGCGGGAAACCCCCTTCTCGGACATCGTGCGCCACCTCACGCCCTTCTTCGTCTCCCGCCAGGTCTTCGCCGGAGCCGGCCGCGTCGGCATCGGCCAGGACGGCCACGAACACGGCTTCCAGCTCAGCCAGCGCGCCGACTACTTCGAGGTCGAGGTCGGCCTGGAGACGACCCTCAAGCGCCCCATCATCAACACCCGAGACGAACCGCACGCGGACGCGGAGAAATACCGCCGCCTGCACGTGATCATCGGCGACGCGAACCTCTCCGAGATCTCGACCTACCTGAAGCTGGGCACCACCGCCCTCGTCCTGTCGATGATCGAGGACAGCTTCATCGCGGTCGACCTCGCCGTCGACCAGCCCGTACGCACCCTCCACCAGGTCTCGCACGACCCGTCACTGAAGCGCCTGATCACACTGCGTAGCGGCCGCACACTGACTGCCGTGCAGCTCCAGATGGAGTACTACGAACTCTCGCGCAAATACGTCGAGGAGCGCTTCGGCGCGGACCCGGACGAGCAGACGAAGGACATCCTGTCCCGCTGGGAAGACACCCTGAACCGCCTCGAACGGGACCCGATGAGCCTCGCCGGCGAACTGGACTGGGTCGCCAAGCGAGAACTCATGGAGGGCTACCGCCGCCGCGACAACCTCGACTGGGACGCCGCGAAACTTCACCTCCTCGACCTCCAGTACGCCGACGTACGCCCCGAGAAGGGGCTCTACAACCGGCTGGCGGCCCGAGGCCGTATGAAGCGCCTACTGGACGAAGAATCGGTGGAACGGGCGAAGGCGAAGCCGCCGGAGGACACGCGCGCGTACTTCCGCGGACGCTGCCTCGAGCAGTACGCCGACGACGTCGCCGCCGCCTCCTGGGACTCGGTCATCTTCGACCTGCCCGGGCGCGACTCGCTCCAGCGCGTTCCAACCCTCGAACCGCTTCGCGGAACGCGAAATCACGTCAAGGAACTCCTGGACCGCTGCCGCACCGCGGAAGACCTGGTCAGGGTCCTGTCAGGCGGCTGAGGGTACCCGGGCGGTGTGGACCGGACGTCGGCTGGGCAGGGTGGAAAACCCGACGTCCGGGAATCATCGAGATGGCCCCCGTACGTTGGAGAAACTGCGGGGCCGATGTCAGACCCGGCTTGTAGGGTCTGATCATCACCGATCGGCAGGAAAGCCGACCTGTCGACCATGTCGGGCGAACTGAGCGGGGTGAGGGATATGGCAACCAAGGACACCGGCGGCGGACAGCAGAAGGCCACGCGTTCCACTGAGGAGGTCGAGGAGCAGGCGGCTGAGTCGCAGGCATCTGAGGACCTCAAGGAGCGGCACGAGAAGCTGAGCGATGACGTGGACTCCGTCCTCGACGAAATCGATGATGTGCTCGAAGAGAATGCTGAGGATTTCGTGAGGTCCTTCGTTCAGAAGGGTGGAGAGTAGGTTTCACCTTAGATTCAAAGGTGTAACCGGGGGAAGCTCGGGGTGAACGAAGAGTCTGAGTCGAGACGCTGTTCGCGGTGCAAGCAGCACTTGCCGCGTACGGCGTTCGCAAGCAACAAGTCCATGCCTGATGGCCTCCAGGCGTACTGCCGGGAGTGCGCCGCCGAGTACTACCGGCAGCGCCAGGAGGCCAAGGGAAAGAAAGTTCGGGTGAGGGTTCCGGTCCCGCCAGGGCACAAGCGGTGTCCGCAGTGCGAAGAGGTAAAGCCGCACTCCGAATGGGAGCGCAACAAGTCCTCGTCGGACGGCTGGGCGAGCTATTGCCGTGCCTGCCGGGCGGAGCGGAACCGGGTCAGCTACTTCAAGCGCAAGTACGGCCTCACTCCACTCGAGTTGGACGCGCTGGTCGCCGCACAACGAGGCATCTGCTGTATATGCCTTGCTGCCCCGGCGGAGCATGTGGATCACTGCCATGAGACGGGTAGGGTCCGTGGCGTACTGTGCTTCAGCTGCAACGCCGCACTGGGGCAATTCAAGGATCGGCCCGACGTCATAAGGCGGGCTGCTGCTTACGTGGAAGGAATCGCGTGGAAGCCAACACTCGTAGCACCGGGCGTCTACCAGCTGCCTTCCTGACGCCTGGGTCGTCCTCCTTCATGGACTTCCTGTCCGAGCACCAGCCGGAGCTGCTGCCCGGCAACCGTCAACTCCCGCCCACGCAGGGTGTGATCGAGGCGCCGCACGGGACCACGATCGTGGCCGTGACGTTCCCCGGTGGCGTCGTGCTCGCCGGTGACCGTCGGGCCACGATGGGTAACGTGATCGCTCAGCGCGACATCGAGAAGGTGTTCCCGGCGGATGAGTACTCGGCCGTCGGTATCGCCGGTACGGCCGGTTTGGCAGTCGAGATGGTCAAGCTCTTCCAGCTGGAGCTGGAGCACTTCGAGAAGGTCGAGGGTGCTCAGCTGTCGCTGGAGGGCAAGGCGAACCGGCTGTCCACCATGATCCGGTCCAACCTGGGCATGGCTATGCAGGGGCTGGCCGTGGTGCCGCTCTTCGCCGGGTACGACGTGGACCGGGAGAAGGGGCGGATCTTCTCCTACGACGTGACCGGTGGCCGGTCGGAGGAGCAGGGGTACGCCGCCACCGGCTCTGGTTCGATCTTCGCGCGTGGCGCCATGAAGAAGCTTTTCCGTAGTGACCTGAGCGAGGCCGAGGCCACGACGCTCGTGGTGCAGGCCCTGTATGACGCGGCTGACGACGACTCGGCGACCGGTGGTCCCGATGTCGCCCGCCGGATCTACCCGATCGTCACCGTGATCACCGAGGACGGTTTCCGCCGGCTCGGCGATGACGAGTCCTCCGAGATCGCGCGTTCCGTGCTGGAGCGGCGGCTGGAGCAGCCCGACGGCCCGCGGGCCGCGCTGCTGTAGCGGCGGTTCGGTCTTATCAAGGTGATCCTGTGACTTCGACAGAAAGGGACGGATAACCGGTGTCGACGCCGTTCTATGTCTCACCTCAGCAGGCCATGGCCGACCGGGCGGAGTACGCACGTAAGGGCATCGCCCGGGGCCGCAGCCTGGTCGTGCTGCAGTATGCCGACGGCATCGTGTTCGTCGGCGAGAACCCGTCCCGTGCGCTGCACAAGTTCAGCGAGATCTATGACCGGATCGGCTTCGCGGCCGCCGGTAAGTACAACGAGTACGAGAACCTGCGGATCGGCGGTGTGCGGTATGCCGATCTTCGTGGTTACACCTATGACCGTGATGATGTGACCGCCCGCGGCCTCGCCAACGTCTATGCCCAGACGCTGGGCACGATCTTCTCTTCCGCGGCCGAGAAGCCGTATGAGGTGGAGCTGGTCGTTGCTGAGGTGGGTGAGACGCCTGAGGGTGACCAGATCTATCGGCTGCCGCATGACGGTTCGATCGTGGACGAGCACGGTTCGGTCGCGGTCGGTGGTAATGCGGAGCTGATCAGTAATTACCTGGACCAGCGTCACCAGGACGGCATGAGTCTGGCCGAGGCTCTCAAGCTGGCGGTGCAGGCTCTGTCCCGTGAGTCGAACGGCACGCAGCGGGATATCCCCGCGGAGCGCCTGGAGGTCGCGGTGCTGGACCGTACGCGTCCGCAGTCGCGCAAGTTCAAGCGCATCGTGGGCCGTCAGCTGGCGCGGCTGCTGGAGGCCGGTGGTGCGGCCACGGAGGCCGAGAGCGCCGACAACGGGGAGGACTCCGAGGAGTCCGGCGGCTCCGAGGAGTAGTTCCGCCGAACCTCACCCGCCCGTACTGTGCCCCGGCCGATTCCCAGGCCGGGGCACAGGGCGTTCCGGGAGCTGGTCACGGGGCGCTGGGCGGCGCTGTGGAGCCTCGTACGACGAGTTCGACGGGGATGTCGCCCTCCTCGGGTTCGCGGCCTTCCAGGACGGCCAGGAGGGCTTGCATGCCGCGTTCTCCGAAGAGCTCGGCGTCGAGGCGGACGGTGGTGAGTTCGGGGTCGATGGCGGTGGCGAGGGCGAGGTCGTCCAGGCCGGTGACGGAGATGTCGTCGGGGATGCGCAGGTCGAGGCGGCGTACGGCTTTGTAGGCGCCGGCGGCGAGTTTGTCGTCGTCGCAGATGATCGCTGTGGGGCGGGGGCCCTTGGCGGAGAGGGCGGTCAGGGTGGCCGCGAGGGCGCCGTCGATGGAGATGGGGGCGCGGACGGTGAGCAGGGAGGTGCCGGGTACCTCGCCGATGCGTGCGTCCAGTTCGCGGGCGCGTACTTCGAAGGTCCAGGACGCCACGTCGGCGGCGAGGTGCAGGAAGCGGCGGTGGCCGAGGCTGAGGAGATGGTCGGCGACTTGCCGGACACCGTCCGTGATGTCCAGGTTGACGGTCGCGGCGCCGAGGCTGCCGTCCGGGTCGCTGTCGAGCATGACGAGGGGGAGCTGGTCGCCGCGGATGGCGGTGAGGGCGTCGGCGGCCATGGAGGAGGCGATGACGCCGTCGAGGGCGGCTTGGGCGGAGGCGAAGGGGTCGCGGGCGGGGCCGATGCCTTCGGGGGAGGGGTAGAGGACGACGCCGAAGCCGTGCTGGGCGGCGATGCGGGCGGCGCCGGTGTAGACGCCGGCGAAGAATTCGGTGGTCAGGGCCGGGACGACGAGGAGGACGGTGCGCGTGCGGCCGAGGCGGAGGTTGCGGGCGGCGAGGTTGGGTCGGTAGCCGAGTTCGCGGGCGGCTTGCCGTACGCGTTCCGCTGTGGCTTCGGAGACGCGGCCGCGCCATTTGTCGCCGAGGACGAGGGAGACCGCGGCCTGGGAGACGCCTGCTGCCTGGGCGACGTCTCGGCTGGTGGGGCGGGTGCTGTGGTGTGCCACTGTCCGCCTGCTCCTCTTCCTCGGGTTGTTCGCCGCCGGGCGCGCTCCGGCCTTCGCGTCTTCCGGGTCACGTCCGCTTGTCTGGACTCGTGAACAGCGCACATGGTACGTATGACGGAGGACGTTATACGTAAAACCTAAGCGGAGGGCGGCGCGGCCGATGACCGGCGCATACGTGGAGATCCTCAGGGCGAGGCATGCCGCCCGGCTGCTCGTCGGCACGCTCGTGGGCCGGCTGCCGAACGCTGTCGCCTCGCTGGCGATCGTGCTGTTCGTGCGCGCGGAGGGCGGCTCCTACAGTCTGGCGGGGGCTCTGGCGGCCGTGTGCGGGGTCGCCAACGCCGTGGGTCAGCCGGTGCTGGGGCGGCTGGTGGACCTGTTCGGTCAGCCGCGGGTGCAGCTGCCCGCCGCGGTCGCGTCGGCTCTCGCGATGGGTGTCTTCGCCTTCGTGGGGACCGGCTCGCTTCCGCTCGCCTATGCGGCCGTGGCGGCTTCCGGCCTGTTCACGCCGCCGCTGGAGGGCGGTCTGCGGGCGCTCTGGTCGTCGGTCCTGCGCAGGGAGGACCAGGTGCACACGGCGTATGCCATGGACGCGGTGGCGCAGGAGGTGATGTTCACCGTCGGACCGCTGCTGCTGACGCTGTGTACGTCGCTGTGGTCGGCGCAGGCGGCGCTGCTGGTCCTGAACGTCGTGGGGGTGCTGGGCGCGCTCTCGGTGGTCGTGTCGCCGCCTTCGCGCGCGTGGCGTTCGGCGCCGCGTGAGGCGCACTGGCTGGGGGCGCTGCGTTCGGCGGGGCTGCTGGCGCTGCTGGGCTCGTTCCTGTTCGTCGGTGTGGCGATGGGGTCCATCGCGGTCGCGGCGGTGTCTTACGCGGACGACAACGGCGGCGACGCGGTGTACGGCTGGCTGATGGCGGGCCTGGGGCTCGGTGCGCTGGTGGGTGGTGCGGTGTACGGGGCGCGGCAGTGGGGCGGGGAGCCGGCGCGGCGACTGCGTGTGCTGGTGGCGCTTCTGGCGGTGTGTTACCTGCCGCTGATGCTGATGCCGGGTGTGGTCGCCATGACGTTGCTGAGTGTGCTCGCGGGTGTGTTCCTCGCGCCGTGCATCGCCTGCGCGTTCGTGTTGGTCGACCGGCATGCGCCGCGCGGGACGGTCACCGAGGCGTTCTCGTGGCTTGTAACGACGTTCACTGTGGGTGCGTCGGTCGGAACGGGTCTGGCGGGGCCGGTCGTCGAGGCGGGTGGGGCCGTGTGGGGGTTCGCCGTGCCGGGGGCCGCGGGAGCCGTGTCGTTGCTGGTCCTGGTGGGCACGGGGCGGGTCCTCGCAGCTCCCGCCAGGGGTGCGGTCGTTGCGGCTTCACCGGAAAATGATCCAAACCGTGCTGTCGAACCCCGTTTCAGCTCAGGGGATCGGGCGTAATGTTCAGTCATGGACCGCCGCATTTTCGGGCTGGAGAACGAGTACGGCGTCACGTGCACGTTCAGGGGACAGCGCCGCCTGTCGCCTGACGAGGTGGCGCGGTACCTCTTCCGCCGTGTCGTGTCATGGGGCCGCAGCAGCAATGTCTTTCTGCGAAACGGGGCCCGCCTCTATCTCGACGTGGGGTCACATCCGGAATACGCGACACCCGAATGTGACAACGTGATCGAACTGGTCACCCACGACAAGGCCGGCGAACGCATTCTGGAAGGACTCCTGGTAGACGCGGAACGACGCCTGCACGAGGAGGGAATCGCGGGCGACGTCTACCTCTTCAAGAACAACACCGACTCGGCGGGCAACTCCTATGGTTGCCACGAGAACTATCTGGTGGCGCGGCACGGGGAGTTCTCCCGGCTCGCGGACATCCTCATCCCGTTCCTTGTCACGCGCCAGCTGCTGTGCGGTGCGGGCAAGGTCCTGCAGACGCCGCGCGGTGCCGTGTACTGCGTCAGTCAGCGGGCGGAGCACATCTGGGAGGGCGTCTCCTCGGCGACGACGCGTTCCCGGCCGATCATCAACACGCGTGACGAGCCGCACGCGGATGCCGAGCGCTACCGGCGTCTGCATGTCATCGTGGGCGACTCGAACATGTCCGAGACGACCATGCTGCTCAAGGTCGGCGCCACCGACCTGGTGCTGCGCATGATCGAGGCGGGCACGGTGATGCGGGACCTGACCCTGGAGAACCCGATCCGGGCGATCCGCGAGGTCAGCCACGACATCACGGGCCGGCGCAAGGTGCGCCTGGCCAGCGGCCGGGAGGCCTCGGCGCTGGAGGTGCAGCGCGAGTACTACGAGAAGGCCGTGGACTTCTGCGAGCGCCGCGGTATTCGCACGGGTACGGTCGAGCAGGTCCTGGAGCTGTGGGGCCGCACGCTGGACGCGATCGAGGCCGAGGATCTCGACCGGATCGGCACCGAGATCGACTGGGTGATGAAGTACAAGCTCATCGAGCGGTACCGGGCCAAGCACAACATGACCATGTCGCATCCGCGGGTCGCGCAGATAGACCTCGCGTATCACGACATTCACCGCCGTCGTGGTCTGTACTACCTGCTGGAGAAGAAGGGTCAAGCCGCGCGTATCTGCAACGACTTGAAGATCTTCGAGGGCAAGTCCGTTCCGCCGCAGACCACTCGGGCCCGGCTGCGCGGCGACTTCATTCGCAGGGCCCAGGAACAGCGCCGGGACTTCACCGTCGACTGGGTCCATCTCAAGCTCAACGACCAGGCTCAGCGCACGGTGTTGTGCAAGGATCCGTTCCGTTCGGTGGACGACCGCGTGGAGAAGCTGATCGCGGGAATGTGACCCCGGCATTGAGGAAAACGGGCCACGGGCCCCGTACGTTCTCGTACGGGGCCCGTCGCACGCCCTAGAGTGGCGGGCGACCACAGTGCCGTCTGAGATCTGAGGAACACGTGCGCCGAATTGCCGGCCTTCTCGTCGTGCCGCTGCTGCTGCTCTCCGCGGCGGCCTGCGGCAGCGACGACGACAATGGCTCCGACTCCAGCTCCACCAAGAACGGAGTGCCCGCGATCACCAAGGGTGCCGAGTTCGGGCAGAAGCCGACTTTGGCCGAGGGGGAGGGTGATCCGCCGAAGGAGCTGAAGGTCGAGGTCATCAAGGAGGGGGACGGCGCGAAGCTCAAGAAGGGCGATGCCGCCGAGGTGAACTACCTCGGTCAGGAGTACGACGAGTCGAAGCCGTTCGACAACAGCTTCGACCGCGGCCAGCCGTTCTCGCTCACCATCGGTGCGGGCGGCGTCATCAAGGGCTGGGATCAGGGCCTCGAGGGCCAGAAGGTCGGCAGCCGGGTGGAGCTGGTGATCCCCCCGGACCTGGGGTACGGGGCGCAGGGTCAGGGTGACATCAAGGCCAACGCCACGCTGGTGTTCGTCGTGGACATTGTGAAGGGCACGACCATTCCTGCGTCGGCGAAGGGCAAGGAGGTCGCGCAGGACGACATCGACCTGCCGAAGGTCGGCACGAACACCGACGGCAAGGCGCCGAAGGTGACGATGCCGAAGGACAGTGACCCGCCGAAGAAGCTCGTCTCCAACTACGTGTTGGAGAGCGACGGCGCCGCCGTCAAGGGCACGGACACGGTGGTCGTGAACTATGTCGCCCTGCTGTGGGAGGGCGGCAAGCAGTTCGACAGCACGTACGACGCGGGGAAGACCGCGACGTTTCCGCTGGACCAGTTGGCGATCAAGGGGCTGAAGAACGGTCTCGTGGGCAAGAAGGCCGGCAGCCGGGTGCTGCTCGTCCTGCCGCCCGACCAGGCCTTCGGTGACCAGGAGCAGCAGGGTGTCCCGAAGAACTCCACGCTGGTCTTCGCCGTCGACATCCTGGCCGTGATGTAAGACTGGGCAGGTTGCCCATCAGTCATCGCGCATGACACACGTACCAATAGGAGTCACTGCAGTGAGCATCGACAAGCCCGAGATCGACTTCCCGGGCGGCGAGCCCCCGGCGGACCTCGAGATCAAGGACATCTGGGAGGGCGACGGCGCGGTGGCGCAGGCGGGCCAGACCGTCACCGTCCACTACGTGGGTGTCGCTTTCAGCACGGGTGAGGAGTTCGACGCCAGCTGGAACCGCGGTACGCCGTTCCGCTTCCCGCTGGGTGCCGGTCGTGTCATCAAGGGCTGGGACCAGGGCGTGCAGGGCATGAAGGTCGGTGGCCGCCGCCAGCTGACCATCCCGGCCCACCTCGCCTACGGCAACCAGAGCCCGACCCCGGCGATCAAGCCCGGCGAGACGCTGATCTTCGTGGTCGACCTGCTCGGCGTCTGACCGTCGCGTCGGATCGGTTCAGGACGTCGCGACTGATCGGCGTACGACCGGACCCGACTACCTGGGGCCCATGCCTGCCCGGGCATGGGCCCTCGGCTTTTGCCACGCCACTTCGGGGCGGTACGGTCATCGTCCGTAAGCACCATAGGGAAGGCGAAGGGCGTCGATGGCCATTGCCAAGGCCGAGCGGCTCATGAACCTGGCGCTGTGTCTGCTCGGGACGCGGCGGCCGCTGAGCAAGCGCGAGCTGCGTGAGTCCATCGAGGCCTACCTGGAAGCGGGCTCGGACGACTCCTTCAACCGGATGTTCGAGCGGGACAAGGACGATCTGCGCGAGCTCGGCCTGGTCATCGAGACCGTCGAGAACCTCGACGGGGAGGTCGGCTATCTCGCCCGCCGCGACAGCAACCGCCTGCCGCCCATCACCCTGGACGCCGAGGAGGCCGCCGCCCTGGGCCTGGCCGCCAAGGTGTGGCAGCAGGCCCGGCTCGCGGGCGCGGCCAGCGGCGCCCTGCAGAAGCTGCGCGCGGCCGGGCTGCCGGAGGATGTCGACCCGTACGAGGCGCACGGCGCCCTGGAGCCGCGTATCCCCGTGCACGAGGCCGCGTTCGAGCCGCTGATGCTGGCCTGCCGCGACCGCCGCCCCGTCGTCTTCGACTACCGCAAGGCCACCGCCGCCCGCCCCGAAACCCGGCATGTCGAGCCGTGGGCGCTGGAGTGCTGGCGCGGCCACTGGTATCTGGCGGGCTGGGACCGGGACCGTGGCGCCGAGCGGGTCTTCCGGCTCTCCCGGATCACCGGGAAGGTGCGCTCGCGCGGCACCCGCTTCACGGCCCCGGTCCCCGATGTGGTCACGGTCCGGGAGACCGTGGCGAGTTGGGCGGGGGAGACGGCCGACCGTTCGGCGCTGATCCGGCTGCGTACGGGCGCCGGGTACCCCCTTCGGGCGAAGGCCACGTCGGTGCGGGAACTCGGGGACGGCTGGGACGAGTTGGAGATTCCGTACGGCCACGGGCTGGACGCCTGGCTGGTGGAGTTCGGGCCGGACGTGGTGGTCCTGGAGCCCGCGGAGCTGCGGGCCGACGTGGTGGACCGGCTGCGTGCCGTGGCCAAGGGCTGAAGGGGAGCGGAGCGAGACAGTGGCAGGCAAACCGGTCAGGCCCGTCAACGCCATCGACCAGACCCGGCGGATGCTCTCCCTGGTGACGTATCTCAGGGAGCGCCCTGGTGCGCGGATCGAGGACGTGGCGCGCGCGTTCGGCATCTCCGAGGACGAGCTGGTCTCCGACCTGGATGTGCTGCCCATGTGCGGCACCAGCTTCCGCGGCGGCGACCTGCTCGACATCGACACCGACGGCGAGCGCATCTGGTGGCACAACCCCGCCGCACTCGGGGCGGAAGCAGCCGAACCGCTACGGCTCGCCGCCGACGAGGCGACCGCGCTGCTGGTGGCCGCCCGGGCCGTGGCCACGCTGCCCGGGCTGCGCGAGGGCGACCGGCAGGCGCTGCTGCGGGCGACCGCCAAGGTGGAGACCGCGGCGGGGGAGGCGGCCGGCGCCAGTTCCCGGCTGTCGGTGACCTTCGAGTCGGAGGGCGGCGTCTTCGCGGACGTCGACCGTGCGATCTCCGAGCGGCGCCGCCTGTGGATCCGCTACTACTCGCCGGCCCGCGACGAGGTCACCGAGCGCGAGATCGACCCCATCCGCCTGGTCAGCGTCGGCCACACCTACGTCGAGGCCTGGTGCCGCCGCTCCGAGGCGCGCCGCACGTTCCGGCTGGACCGGGTCGCCGAGATCAAGATCCTGGACGAGCCGTCGGCGCCGCCCGAGATCGAACTTCGGGACCTGTCGGAGGGGCTGGTGCAGCCCGCCGCTGAGGATCCGGAGGTCGTCGTCGAGGTCGGTCCGGGCGGGCGCTGGGTCGCCGAGTACTACCCGCACGACAGCGCGGATGAGCTTCCGGACGGCGGGCTGCGTATCACTCTTCGCACCCCCGACCCGGCGTCGCTGCGCCGCCTGGCCCTGCGGCTCGGCCCCGACGGCCGCATCGTGTCCCCGCCCGAGCTGGCGGCGAGCGCCCGGCAGGCGGCCCGCGAGGCGCTGGCGGCGTACGACGGGATAGAGGCGCAGGGCGCCCACAGGGCGCATCCGGTTCACGACGGACAGTAGGACAGGCAGTTCGGCAGGCCAGTAGGGCAGACAGTTCGGCAGGCCAGTTGGCCGACCAGGGCGACAGGCGGGAGCAGGGGCTTTGAGCGAGTCGGTGACGTCCGGTGCGGTGGGAATGACGGTGGCGTCCGCGTTCGCCGGGATGAGAAGCGTGGCCCCGGTGATATTCAAGGCCGGCTGCCCGGACTGCCGGGCCCGGTTCGAACTCACCGCGAGCGCCCTGCGCCTCGCCATCGGCGCGACCAGCCGGACCACCTTCTACTCCTTCACCTGCCCCGAGTGCGGCGCCTCCGTGCGCAAGCCGGCAGGGGAGCGGATCGTCGAACTGCTGACGGGCGGCGGAGTCAGCACCCTGCGGCTGCACTCCGCGCTCTAGGACGGTCTAGGCTCACGTCATGTTCTGGCCGATGTTCGCGGTAGCTGTGGGTTTCGTGGGTCTCGCCGTCCTCGGCGTACTCGCCGTGCGGGTCTTCCTGGAGGCACAGCGCCTCGGCCGGCAGGTCTCGGACTCCGCGCGGCGCATCAGCAGAGCGGCCGAGGACCTGGAGCGGGCTACCGTGAGCGCGGCCCGGGCTGTGGACTCGCTTTAGGGCGCTCAAGGATTCGGTGTGAGTCCTGCGTCGCGTACGTTTTGGGCCACTTCGCCCTGTCAACTTGCCGCTCCTGCCAGGTACGCTGCGAACTGCGGCCCCGAGAGCGAGGCGCGGGCCCGCGGACTGGGAGTATGCACAGGGATTGTCCTGCGTTCACCCCTGAGCGTTACGATCCCTGGCAGCACGGTGGTCGGACGAATGTCCGACCTGCCGGGTATTCGGACCATGTCGCCTCGGTGAAGAAGGTAAAAGCTATGGGTAGGCTCGGCCCCACCGAGATCATCCTGATCCTCGTCGTCATCATCCTGCTGTTCGGTGCCAAGAAGCTCCCGGACATGGCCCGCTCCCTCGGCAAGTCGGCGCGCATCCTCAAGAGCGAGGCCAAGGCGATGAAGGAGGACGACAAGTCCGCCGCTCCGGCCGACCCGCCGAACAACAGCGACCAGCAGCCCCCGGCTCAGCGCATCATCCAGGCCGCCCCGGGCGACGTGACCAGCTCGCGCCCGGTCAACGAGCCGACGGACACGAGCAAGCGCTGACGCAGGGCCGGTGACCTCCGGCCCGCCGCACGAGATGGGAACGTGGGTTGCTGAAGTCTGCCCGCAAGAAGGAGAAGGATCCCGAGGGGCGGATGCCTCTCGGGGAGCACCTCCGTGAGCTCCGCAACCGGCTCGCGAAGGGCATGCTGGCGATCACGGTCGTCACCATCGTGGCCGCCTTCTACAACCAGGAACTCATGGAGTTCCTCTCCGATCCCGTGCCTCGCTGCACGAAGGGGCTGGGCGAGACCACGGGAGGTGCCTGCGCGGTCGTCGCGTACACCGACCTCCTTTCTCCCTTCACGACCACCGTGAAGGTCAGCCTCATGGCGGGCATCGTCCTGTCGAGCCCGATCTGGCTGTACCAGCTGTGGGCGTTCGTGGCGCCGGGACTGCACAAGCACGAGCGCAAGTACACGTACGCCTTCGTCGCGGCCGCCGTTCCGCTGTTCCTGGGCGGCGCCTGGCTCGCCTACACGATCATGCCGATCAGCATGAAGGTCCTGCTGGGCATCACGCCCGACGGGTCGGCGAACATCCTGCCGATGGACAAGATCCTCGACTTCAGCGTCCGGATGGTCCTGGTCTTCGGCGCCGCCTTCGAGCTCCCCCTGCTGCTGGTCATGCTGAACATGACCGGCGTGGTGACGGGGCGCCGGATGCTCGGCTGGTGGCGAGCCGTCGTGATGGGCGTCTTCATCTTCGGTGCCGTGGCGACTCCGACCACCGACCCCGTCGGCATGATGGCCCTGGCCGGGCCGATCGTGGTCCTGTACTTCATCGCGGTCGGCATCTCCCTGCTGAACGACCGACGGCGCCGCCGCAACAACCCCGACGCGGACCTGGACGACGACGAGGCCTCCGACCTCGACCTGACCCCCGAGGACATCGGCGAGGTCGAGACCGTCTCCGCGAACCGGGCACTGCCCGAGCAGGCGAGCCGCGAGCGGGTCAACGGCTACGACGACGTGACCTGACAGCGGCGGTTGTCGCAACTGTGCGGCCGGGGCGCCTACGGGGCGTACCCGGCCGCTTCCGCTTCGCGGCCGTGAGCTGCGGGGATCGCGGGTTTGCGGAGCCCGGATCCGGATAATGATCGTCCTGTTGTCAGTGGGGCCCGGTACGCTCGAAAGCACGATGACAGAGGACCTCTCTCCGGCCGAGCGGTATGCGGCAGCGCGCAAGCGCGCTGTCGAGCAGGCCACCGCGCTCGCCTCCTTCCGCGAGATGTACGACTTCGGCCTCGACCCCTTCCAGATCGAGGCCTGCCAGGCGCTCGAGGCGGGGAAGGGCGTGCTGGTGGCCGCGCCCACCGGCTCCGGCAAGACGATCGTCGGCGAGTTCGCCGTCCACCTCGCCCTGATGCAGGGCAGGAAGTGCTTCTACACGACACCCATCAAGGCGCTGTCGAACCAGAAGTACTCCGACCTTTGCCGCCGTTACGGGGACGGCATGGTCGGACTCCTCACCGGCGACAACAGCATCAACCCCGACGCCGCCGTGGTCGTGATGACCACCGAGGTGCTGCGGAACATGCTGTACGCGGGGTCGCAGACCCTCCTCGGCCTGGGCTACGTGGTCATGGACGAGGTGCACTACCTCTCCGACCGCTTCCGCGGGGCCGTTTGGGAAGAGGTGATCATTCACCTTCCCGAGTCGGTGACGCTGGTGTCACTGTCGGCGACCGTGTCGAACGCCGAGGAGTTCGGCGACTGGCTCGACACCGTCCGCGGCGACACCGAGGTGATCGTCTCCGAGCACCGGCCCGTACCGCTGTTCCAGCATGTGCTCGCCGGGCGCCGGATGTACGACCTGTTCGAGGAGGGCGAGGGCCACAAGAAGGCCGTCAACCCCGACCTCACGCGGCTGGCCCGCATGGAGGCGACCCGGCCGTCGTACCAGGACCGCAGACGCGGACGCGCCATGCGCGAGGCCGACCGGGAGCGCGAGCGCAGACAGCGCTCCCGCGTGTGGACGCCCGGGCGTCCCGAAGTCATCGAACGGCTCGACGCCGAAGGGCTGCTGCCCGCCATCACCTTCATCTTCAGCCGCGCCGCCTGTGAGGCCGCCGTCCAGCAGTGCCTGTACGCGGGTCTGCGGCTGAACGACGAGGAGGCGCGGGAACAGGTACGCGCCCTCGTCGAGGAGCGCACCGCCTCCATCCCGACCGAGGACCTCCATGTCCTCGGCTACTACGAGTGGTTGGAAGGCCTGGAGCGCGGCATAGCCGCCCACCACGCGGGCATGCTGCCGACCTTCAAGGAGGTCGTCGAGGAGCTGTTCGTCCGCGGCCTGGTGAAGGCCGTGTTCGCCACGGAGACCCTGGCGCTGGGCATCAACATGCCCGCCCGATCGGTGGTGTTGGAGAAGCTCGTCAAGTGGAACGGCGAGCAGCACGCCGACATCACGCCCGGCGAGTACACCCAGCTGACCGGTCGTGCGGGGCGGCGCGGCATCGACGTCGAGGGCCACGCGGTGGTGCTGTGGCAGCGCGGGATGAGCCCCGAGCACCTGGCCGGGCTCGCGGGCACACGCACCTATCCGCTGCGCTCCAGCTTCAAGCCGTCGTACAACATGGCGGTCAACCTCGTCGAACAGTTCGGCCGGCACCGCTCGCGCGAACTCCTTGAGACGTCCTTCGCGCAGTTCCAGGCCGACAAGTCGGTCGTCGGGATCTCGCGTCAGGTGCAGCGCAACGAGGAGGGGCTGGCCGGTTACAAGGAGTCCATGACCTGCCACCTCGGGGACTTCGAGGAGTACGCGCGCCTGCGCCGCGAACTCAAGGACCGCGAGAACGAGTTGGCCCGGCAGGGGGCGGCACAGCGGCGCGCGGAGGCCGCCGTCGCGCTCGAGAGGCTCAAGCCGGGTGACGTCATCCATGTGCCGACGGGCAAGTACGCCGGTCTCGCACTGGTCCTTGACCCGGGGCTGCCTGCCGGGCGGTCCAACGGCCATCGCGGCTTCGAGCACCACGACGGCCCGCGTCCGCTGGTCCTGACCGCCGAGCGGCAGGTCAAGCGGCTGGCGTCCATCGACTTCCCGGTGCCCGTCGAGGCGTTGGAGCGGATGCGGATCCCGAAGTCCTTCAACCCCCGCTCCCCGCAGTCCCGTCGGGACCTCGCCTCCGCGCTGCGCACCAAGGCCGGGCACATTCCGCCCGAGCGGCAGCGCAAGCGGCGCTCCCAGGCGGCCGACGACCGGGAGATCGAACGGCTGCGCAAGGCCCTGCGCGCACACCCCTGCCATGGGTGCAACGACCGTGAGGACCACGCCCGCTGGGCCGAGCGCTACCACCGGCTGCTGCGGGACACCTCGCAGCTGGAGCGCCGTATCGAAGGGCGTACGAACACGATCGCCCGTACGTTTGACCGCATTGTGGCGCTGTTGACCGAGCTGGACTATCTGCGCGGCGACGAGGTGACCGAGCACGGCAAGCGGCTCGCCCGGTTGTACGGTGAGCTGGATCTGCTGGCGAGCGAATGCCTGCGGGAGCGGGTCTGGGAAGGGCTCGCGCCTGCCGAACTGGCCGCGTGTGTCTCGGCGTTGGTGTACGAGGCGCGGGTCGGGGACGATGCGATGGCGCCGAAGCTGCCGTCGGGCAAGGCCAAGGCCGCGCTGGGTGAGATGGTGCGGATCTGGGGGCGGCTGGATGCCCTTGAGGAGGAGTTCCGGATCACGCAGACCGAGGGGGTCGGGCAGCGTGAGCCGGATCTCGGGTTTGCCTGGGCCGCCTATATGTGGGCCAGCGGTAAGGGGCTCGACGAGGTGTTGCGTGAGGCGGAGATGCCGGCGGGGGACTTCGTGCGGTGGTGCAAGCAGGTGATTGACGTGCTCGGGCAGATTTCGGCGGCTTCTCCTGTGGAGGGGTCGACTGTGGCCAAGAATGCGCGGAAGGCTGTTGACGGGCTGCTGCGGGGGGTTGTCGCCTACTCGTCGGTGGGGTGATTGTTTGAGGGCGGGTGCGGGGTTCGTCGTGGCTGGTCGCGCCCACGCGGCGGAGCCGCAAATCGATACAGCCCCGCGCCCCTAGGGACGTGCCCCCGACCCCGATCAAGAAGCGCTGGTGAGAATCAGTAGCTGCTGGGTCGCTCGCGTCATCGCCACGTAGCGGTCGACCGCTCCTTCGATGCCCTCGCCGAGCTGCTCCGGGTCGATGAGGACGACCAAGTCGAACTCCAGGCCCTTCGACAGCTCCGGGGTCAGTGACCGGACGCGGGGCGTCGTCGGACGGTACGTGGGGTCGCCGATGACGCAGGCGATCCCCTCGGCGTGCGCGGCCAGCCACGTGTCGAGGATCGACTCCAGGTCCGCAACCGATCCGTGGACCACGGGGAGCCCGCCGCTGCGGATCGACGTCGGCACGTTGGCGTCGGGAAGCGCGGCCCGGATGACCGGCTCCGCCTCCGTCATGATCTCTTCCGGCGTGCGGTAGTTGATGGTCAGGGAGGCCAGGCTGATCCGGTCGAGGCCGATCCGCTTCAGGCGTTCCTGCCAGGACTCCGTGAAGCCGTGCCTGGCCTGGGCGCGGTCGCCGACGATGGTGAAGCTCCGGGACGGGCAGCGCAGCAGCAGCATCTGCCACTCGGCGTCGGTGAGTTCCTGGGCCTCGTCCACGACGATGTGAGCGAACGGGCCGGCGAGGAGGTCCGGGTCGGCGGTGGTCAGTTCGGACTCGTCGGTCAGGCTGACCTGGGCGTCCTGGCCCCGCAGCATCCTCACCAGGCCTTCGCCGTCGTCACCGTCGGCGCCCGAGTCGGATGCGGCCTCGATCAGGTTGTCGACGACCTGCGCCATGCGCTCGCGCTGCGCGGCGAGGACGGCCTCCTGCCGGCGCTTTCGCCTGGCCACCTCCGGGTCGCCGAGCCGCTGCCGTGCCGCGTCCAGGAGCGGCAGGTCGGACACCGTCCAGGCCTGGGGCTCCGCCCGCTGGAGCCTGTGAACGTCGTCGCGGTCCAGCCAGGGCGCGCACATCCGCAGATACGCCGGTACCGACCACAGGTCACCGACGAGGTCGGCCGCCTCGAGCAGTGGCCAGGCGCGGTTGAAGGCCGTGAGCAGTTCCCTGTTCTGCCTCAGCGACCTGCGGAGCACGTCGGCCGAGACGTCGCCGTCGTCCTGCGCCGAGGCCTCGGAGTCGTGCTTGTCCACCAGGATCGTCAGCAGCTCCTCCCAGACCTGGTCGCGGGCCTCGTTGTGCGGCGTTCCGGGTTCCGCCGCCTCGAACGCCGTGGCCCAGTCGTCGGCGCTCAGCCGGATGTCGGACCAGGGGGTCGTGACCGTCATCCCCTTGGCGGGCGGCTCCTCGTAGAACCTGACGGCCGTCTCGATCGCCTTCACCAGGTCCGCGGACGACTTCAGGCGGGCCACCTCCGGGTCGGCCTCGATCCCCGCCGCGGCTCCCTCGGCGACGAGGTCCCGCAGGATGCAGGTCTGCACGCCCTCCTCCCCGAGGCTGGGCAGGACGTCGGAGACGTAGGCCAGGTAGGGCCGGTGCGGGCCGACGAACAGCATGCCGCCCCGACGGTGGCCGAGGCGCGGGTCGGAATGGAGCAGATACGCGGAGCGGTGCAGGGCGACGACCGTCTTGCCCGTGCCAGGGCCGCCGTCGACGACGAGCGCGCCGCGGGAGCCCGCGCGGATGATGGCGTCCTGGTCGGCCTGGATGGTGCCGAGCACGTCCCGCATGCGGGACGAACGGTCGCTGCCCAGGCCGGCGATGAAGGCGGACTGGTCGTCGAGCGCGGCGTGCCGTTCGAGCCCGTCCGGGGTGAACACCTCGTCCCAGTAGTCGCTGATCCGACCGCCCGTCCAGCGGTACCTGCGGCGGCTCGCCAGCCCCATCGGGTTGGCGTGGGTGGCTCCGAAGAACGGCTCGGCCGCAGGGGAGCGCCAGTCGACCAGCAGCCGACGGCCCTCGCTGTCGGTGAGGCCGAGTCGTCCGACGTACACGGGCTCGGGGCCGTCCGTGCTCACCATGCGGCCGAGGCACAGGTCCAGGCCGAAGCGGCGCAGAGTGCGCAGGCGAGCGGTGAGCCGGTGGATCTCCGCGTCCCGGTCCATGGCGTGCCGGCCCAGGCCGCCGGGCGCTTTGCGGGCGGCGTCGAGACTGGCGGAGACCTCGGCGATCGAGTGCTCCAGGCACTGCGCGAGGGCCGTGAAGTGCCGCTCGTCGGCGGCGATCAGCGCCGGGTCGGCCTTGGCGGAGAGGCGGTCGGGAAGCTCGAACGCGCTGGTGGTCACGGGGTGGATTACGGGGTTGGTCAAGGGGTTGGTCAGGGGGGTCACTGCATCAGCTCCGATGAGAGGTCGCTTGCGACCGTTGCGCGTGGCAAGGCGTCTGGGCAGGTGTGACGAACCTTGTGGGTTCTCCTGTGTCCTGTGTCCTGGGTTCCGGCTCGACGGTCCCGCCTGGTTCGCGCGGGAGCGGGTGGCCTTATCGGCCGAACTCTTCGATCAGCAGCTTCGCGGCCACCGCCGCCCCGTCCGTGCGGATCCGGTCGGCCACGGCGGCCGCCCGAGCGCGGGTCTCGGCAGTCAGGGCCGTCTTGAGCGCGGCCGACAAGGACTCGAAGGTCGGGGTCGGGCCGTCGTGTGCCGCGCCGATGCCCAGCTCGGCCACGCGGCCGGCCCAGTACGGCTGGTCCGCCAGCTGGGGCACCACCACCTGGGGCGCACCGGCCCGGGCCGCCGTCGTCGTCGTGCCCGCCCCGCCGTGGTGCACTACGGCGGCCACCCGGCCGAACAGCGCCTGCTGGTTGACCTCGCCGACGGCGAAGCAGTCGTCCTGGTCGTCGATCAGGGTCAGGTCGGCCCAGCCACGCCCGACGAGCACGCGACGGCCCTGCGCCCGGACCGCCTCGATGGCAGCCCGGGAGACGTCCTCCGCGTCGCGCACGGGGATGCTGCCGAAGCCCACGTACACCGGTGGTGCGCCCGCCTCCAGGAACGCCTCCAGGTCCGCCGGGAGCGGCCGTTCGTCCGGCCGGATCCAGGCGCCGGTCTGCACCACGTCGAGATCCGCCGGCTCCAGCCACGGGGCCAGGGTCGGGTCCGCCGCAAGCAACGGCCGGTCGGTCAGGACATGGTCGCGGACGTTGTCCACCGGAGGCAGGCCGATCGAGGCCCGGTGGTTGTTGACCGCGTCGCCGAACAGTGCGTTCAGGCTCTCGGTGTTCAGGTCCCACAGCACCCGGTTGTCGGTCACGCCGGGCGGGAGCGGCCGTCCGGGCCACTCGAGCGGCGGGTGGTGCGGCGACGGCAGGAAGGACGGGAAGTAGGACACGAACACATACGGGATGCCCGCCTTCTCGGCCACCGCCCGCCCGGCGGCCGCGGCCGCCGGCAAGCCCGTCGCCACCAGCACATCACAGCCCTCGGCCGCCGGGGCGACCGCGTCGTACGTCGACGCGGCCAATTGGGCCGCGCGCTCGGGCAGGGTCTTCGCCGGCATCGGCGCCGTCCCGGTCACCGCGCCCTTCGTCAGCGCGCGCACCTGCCAGCCGATCGGCACCAGTGGCACGCCGAAACCTTCCAGCAGCTCCGCGAAGTCCGGCGGCGCGCACATCAGCACGTCCGCGCCGAGCGCGCGCAACTGCACCGCGAGTCCCAGCATCGGCTCGACGTCCCCGCGTGACCCATACGTCAACAACAGCACACGCACTTTGTGAATCCCCCATTTTTCCGCAGGTCCTGGCCCAGGCCGACGATTCTGCGGTACGACGGGGGCCTTGCCGCAAGCCCCCCGGTGCGCTATAAGTTGAGAGTGGCAAGGAGCGCGTGACCTCCTTGCCTTTGCTGTTTTCTGGGGATCTGATGCCGTTTCTCGGGGTGCGACCTCAGGAGCGGCCGCCCCCGCGGTACGCCCGCCAACCCCCGTACGTCGTGATGTCCTCGGCGTCCGTGAGGGCCGCAGGCTCGCACAGGAATCCCGGGACGTGGCTGCCGTCCGCGAGCTCCACGCGCCCCAGGGCCATCGGGCGGGGCAGTTCCGCGAGCAGCCGACCGAGCCCCTCCGCCTGGAGCCGCCACACCTCGGCCTCGATCGAGGCTCCACCCTCGCCGACGTGGACCAGGCCCGGCTTGGGCGGGGTGGTGGACAGCGCGTGCAGTCGGTATACGGGAGCCGTGGCGGTCGTACGGTCGAACCGGGCGCCCAGAGCCAGGAGTTGAGGGTTCAGGGGCTGGCCGGTGAGGTGGGCGCCGACCACGGCGAGGCTGACCTCCGGGCGGAGCAGAGCGGCGATCCGGGCCAGCCGTTCGTCCGTGAAGGCGGGACCGATCAGCATCACGCCGAACGGCAGGCCGTCCACCTCACCGGCCGGGACGGCGACCGCGGCCAGGTCGAAGAGGTTCGTCGAGTTGGTGAAGCGGCCCAGGCGGGCGTTGGCCCCCAGCGGGTCGGCGGCCACCTCGGCGAGGGTCGGGTGGCCGGGCGCGGTGGGCAGCAACAGGGCGTCGGCGTCCGCCAGTTCGGCTTCGGCGCGGGCACGCAGGGCGGCGAGCCGTTCCTGGTCGGCGAAGAGCCGGTGGGCGGGGATGTCGCGGGCACGGGTGATGATGTCGGCGACCGTGGGGTCGAGGGTGTCGTCGCCCGCTGCCCTCGCCTTGTCGACAAAGCTCCCCACGGCCGTGTAGCGCTCGGCGACGAAGGCCCCCTCGTACAGCATGGCGGCCGCTTCGGTGAAGGGGGTGAGGTCGAGCGTACGGATCTCGGCGCCCGCGGCGCTGAGCTGCCGTACGGCAGCCTCGTACGCCTCCGCCCAGCCGTCGTCCAGCTCGCCGAGCTGCTGCAGGGGCGGGACCGCGACGCGCCACGGTCCCGGTGCGCGCTGGGGGAGCGGGGGCAGGGCGCGGCCGGGCGGGGAGGCCATGAAGGAGAGTGCCTGTTCGGCCTCCGGCAGTGTCCGCGCGAAGACCGTCACGCAGTCGATCGACGCGCAGGCCGGGACGACGCCCGCCGTCGGGACGAGACCCCGGGTGGGCTTGAGGCCGACGATGCCGTTGAAGGCGGCCGGGACCCGGCCCGAGCCCGCGGTGTCCGTGCCGAGCGCGAAGTCGACGATGCCGAGCGCCACCGCGACGGCCGAGCCGGAGCTGGAGCCGCCGCTGATTCGTGCGGGGTCGTGGGCATGGCGGACGACGCCGTAGGGGGAGCGGGTGCCGACGAGACCGGTAGCGAACTGATCGAGGTTCGTGGTGCCGAGGACGATCGCGCCGGCCGCCCGTAGGCGGGCGACCACGGGTGCGTCGGCTTCGGGGTCGTAGGCGTACGACGGGCATCCCGCGGTCGTGGGAAGGCCCTCGACGTCGATGTTGCCCTTGGCGGCGAACAGGCGGCCCGCGAGCGGGAGCCGTTCTCCGTCGGCCACGCGTTCGTCGACGATCCCGGCCTCGGCCTCGACCGCCGTCCGCGGGCGCAGATCGATCCAGATCTCGGGGCGGTCCACGGCCTCGATCCGGGCGTACGCGGCGCGGACCCGGGACAGAGCGCTCGGCGTGCTCGGCATGTCTTGTTCTCCTCGCGATTCAGCTCGCGGCGGGCGCGAGGACGACCAGCGCCGTCCCCGCCTCCACCTGATCCCCGGGCCCGGCCAGCACCTCCACGACCACGCCGGCCATCGGCGCGGACACCCTGGACTCCATCTTCATCGCCTCCAGGGCGAGCAGCGGCTGTCCGGCCGTCACCTCGTCACCCGGCCGGACGTTCACCTGCCAGACGGACGCCGCGAACTCGGCCTCGACCAGCCGCCCCCCGGCCGGGACGGTCACCTCGACCGCGGGCGCGGCCGGCGCCACCGCCTCGTCCGCCCGCGCGAACTCGCCGGCCGCCTCCCACGCGTCCCGCTCCGCCGCGAAGGCGGCCCGCTGCCGGGCCCGGAACTCCGCGATCGACTCGGCGTTGTCGTCGAGGAAGGCCCGGTACTCGGCGAGCGAGAAGGTGCCCTCCTCGATGCGCGGCACGAACCGCCCGGACGTGATGTCCGCCCGCAGCTCCAGCAGTTCCCCGGAGCCCACCGGATACCACCGGATCCGGTCGAAGAACCGCAGCAGCCAGGGCGACCCCGGCTCGAACGCCCCACGCTGCTGCCACGCCGACCACACCTGCGTCGTACGGCCAACGAACTGGTAGCCGCCGGGCCCCTCCATGCCGTAGATGCACAGGTAGGCCCCGCCGATGCCGACCGAGTTCTCCGCGGTCCAGGTGCGCGCCGGGTTGTACTTGGTGGTCACCAGGCGGTGCCGCGGATCCAGCGGGGTCGCCACCGGGGCGCCGAGGTACACGTCACCCAGCCCCAGGACCAGGTACTCCGCGTCGAACACGGTGCGGTACACGTCCTCGACCGACTCCAGGCCGTTGACGCGGCGGATGAACTCGATGTTCCACGGACACCAGGGCGCGTCGTCGCGCACGCCCGCCATATAGCGGGCGATGGCCTCTCGGGTCGCCGGGTCGTCCCAGGACAGGGGGAGGTGGACGGTGCGGGACGGGACGACGAGCTCGTCGGTGGGCGGCAGGGAGGCGATCATCTCCCGTACGGCGGCCAGGAGTTCGGCCTGCGTCAGTCGGTTGGGGTCCGTCTGGATCTGGAGGGAGCGGATGCCGGGCGTCAGGTCGGTGATCCCGTCCGGGCCGCCCTCGGCCACCGCCTCCATCAGCGCGTGGACGCGCATGCGCAGGGCCAGGTCGAGCTGCATGGGACCGAACTCGACCAGCAGGTTGTCGTCGCCACTGCGGCGGTACGTCACATCGCCGTCCCGGGCCAGTACGCCGCCGTCGACGATCTCGGGGCGTTCCCGACCCGTCACGTCCACCGGCACGAACCGCACCCTGTCGCCCGGTCGCAGCTGCCCCAGCTTCCAGCGCTCGCCGCTGATCACGGTCGCCGGGCACACGAACCCGCCCAGCGACGGGCCGTCCGGGCCGAGCAGCACCGGCATGTCGCCGGTGTAGTCGACGGCGCCCACGGAGTACGGCGTGTCGTGGATGTTGGACGGGTGCAGGCCCGCCTCACCGCCGTCGGCGCGCGCCCAGCGCGGCCTGGGACCGACGAGCCGTACGCCGGTCCGCGCGGAGTTGAAGTGGACCTTCCAGTCGGCGGCGTAGAAGTCGCGGATGTCGTCCGCGGTGAAGAACTCCGGCGCGGCGTGCGGCCCTTCGACCGCCTTGATGTGCCATACGGCACCGAAGGACGGGCGGTCCGGCAGGGGGACCGGCGTTCCCTCGGCGACCGTGCCGCCGTGCAGGACGTCGCCCGGCCGCAGCGTACGTCCGCCGTGCCCGCCGAACCGGCCGAGCGTGAAGGTGCTCGCGCTGCCCAGGAAAGGCGGGACGTCGAGACCGCCGCCCGCGACGAGGACGTAGGTCCGCAGACCGTGCCCGGCCGGCGCACCGACGTTCAGTACGGCACCCGCAGGCATCGTCACCGGCTCCCACTGCGCCACAGGCGTGCCGTCGACGGTCACGGGGGCCTGGGCGCCCGTCACACACACGGTCGTGGCGTGCGTGAACCTCAACGTCGGCCCCTGGAGCGTGCATTCGAGACCCGGTGCACCCTCGTGGTTGCCCAGCGCCCGGTTGCCGAGCCGGAAGGACAGGTCGTCCATCGGGCCACTGGGCGGCACGCCGACCTGCCAGTAGCCGGTGCGGCCCGGCCAGTCCTGCACGGTGGTGAGGGTGCCGCCGGAGACGACCTCGATGCGGGGCGTCGGGTCGGTCACGGCCGCGAGGGCCGCCGTCGAGTGGGCGGCTTCGAGGAAGGCCCGGTCCGCCAGCGCCGCCCGCACCAGGCCGAGGTTGGTCTCGATACCGTCGACGCGGGTGCGGGCGAGCGCCTCGTCCAGCCGCTGCAGGGCGTGCGAGCGATCGGGGCCGTACGCGATGATCTTCGCCAGCATCGGGTCGTACGACGTCGTCACCTCGGTGCCCGTCTCGACCCAGCCGTCGACCCGCACCCCGCTCGGGAACTCCACCCTCGTCAGCAGGCCCGCGCTGGGCCGGTGGTCGCGGGACGGGTCCTCGGCGTACAGGCGGGCCTCGACGGCGTGGCCGCGCGGAGGGCCGGGGTCGCGCACGACGTCCCGCTCGCCGCGCGCCAGGCGCAGCATCCAGGCGACGAGGTCGACGCCGTAGAGCTCCTCGGTGACCGGGTGCTCGACCTGGAGGCGCGTGTTGACCTCCAGGAAGTACGCCTCCTCGCGGGCGGCGTCGTACACGAACTCGACGGTTCCGGCGGAGCGGTAGCCGACGGAAGCGCACAAGTCGCGGGCGCAGGTGGCCAGTTGCTCGCGCACGCGCGCGGGGAGTCCTGGTGCCGGGGCCTCCTCCACGACCTTCTGGTGGCGTCGCTGGAGCGTGCAGTCCCGGTCGCCGAAGGTGACGACCTTGCCCCCACCGTCGCCGAAGACCTGTACCTCGACATGGCGGGCCCGCTCGACCAGCCGCTCCAGGAAGACACCTGACGAGGACGCTGCGGAGAAGGACGCGGCGGCGACACGCTGTACCCGCTCCCAGGCCTCGGTCACCTCGCCGGCGGATCGACATGCCGACATACCGATACCGCCCCCGCCGCCGGTCGCCTTGAGCATGACGGGGTAGCCGATGACCTGGGCCTCTTCGAGCGCCTCCGCGAGCGAACCCAACAGCCCGGTCCCCGGCGCCAGCGGCACGCCCGCCGCCTCGGCCGCCGCCCGGGCGGTGTGCTTGGCGCCGAACAGCTCCAGCTGCCCGGGCGTGGGGCCCACGAACACGATCCCGGCGTCCTCACAGCGACGGGCGAACGCCGCGTCCTCGGACAGGAAGCCGTAGCCGGGGTGGATCGCCCCCGCCCCCGTGTCCTTCGCGGCCTTCAGCACGAGGTCGGTATCGAGATACGACTCCTTCGCGGGCGCCGGGCCGAGCCGCACCGCCCGGTCGGCGAGGCGGACGTGCGGGGCGGCGCGGTCGGCGTCGGAGTACACCGCGACCGTCCGCAGGCCGAGTTCGCGGGCCGTACGGATGATCCGGACCGCTATCTCGCCCCGGTTGGCGACCAGCAGCGTGTCGAAGGTCATTCGGCGGCCCCGATCGTCATCCGGACCGCCGTCGGATCGAAGCCGTTGCAGGGGTTGTTGATCTGGGGGCAGTTGGAGACGAGGACGAGGACGTCGCGCTCGGCACGCAGGGTCAGGGACAGCCCCGGTGCCGAGATGCCGTCGACGATGCCGAGGGTGCCGTCCTTCTCGACCGGCACGTTCATGTACCAGTTGATGTTGGAGACGAGGTCGCGCTTGCCGAGGCCGTACTTGGCGCCCTCGGCGAGGAAGTTGTCCACGCAGGCGTGCTGGGACCAGGTGTGGTGGCCGTACCGGAGGGTGTTGGACTCCTTGGAGCAGGCGCCGCCGACGGTGTCGTGCCGGCCCACGTCGTCGGCGACGACGGTCATCAGGGGGGTGTGCTCGTTGGACATCAGCACACTTCCCGTGGTGAGGAAGATGCCGCCCTGCGCGTGGATCGTGTCGGGCGCGCTGTAGCGGACCGAGGTGTCGTGGGCGTCGTACACGAGGAAGTCGACGGCCTGGTTGCCGTTCAGGTCGGTGATGGTCAGTGTCTCGCCGGAGCGGATGACGGACGACCAGGGGGCGCGGGCGGGGACGACGGTCGTGGTCTTGGTCGTAGTCGTGCTCTCGCGCGTGCTTGTGCCAGTACTCGTGCTCGCGCTCATGTGGTCCCCCTCGCGGCAAGGAATTCGGCGGTGTTGAGGAAGGCGCGGCGGCCCTCGAGCGTGGCGTCCCAGAGGGGGTCGCCGGGGCCGGTCGGTGCCGTGCGCCAGGCGAGCACCTCCAGCGGGGTGCTGACGTACTCGGGGCGGGGGTCGGCCGGATGCGGCACGTTGGCGATCAGCACGGTCACGTCCTGCTCGGCGCGCAGGGTCACACTGGCGCCGGGTCCGGCCGAGCCGGTGAAGTCGAGGGTGCCGTCCTCGCGTACCTCGACGCCCTGGAAGAAGGACAGCGACGGGGGTAGGTCCCTGGGCTCCAGGCCGTTCTTCGCGGCCGCCAGTTTGAACAGCTCGCGGCCCGCGGGGGAGGGGGACTGGGGGGTGCCGTCGCCGTAGCGCTCGGTGTTCCGTACGAGGGTGGAGGTGCCGCACAGCGCGTCGTGCCGGCCGGAGGTGTCGGCGACGACGGAGGCGAGGACGCGGCCCTGGTCGGACAGGAGCAGGCGGCCCTCGCCGAGGTAGGCGTTCCACTGCACCTTCACCGTGTCGGCGACGTTCAGCCGCTCCCAGGGGCGGTCGGCCACGTACAGCAGCAGATGCGCGCAGGCGTCGCCGCGCAGGTCGGTCAGCCGCAGCTCCGTGCCGCGGGCCAGCACCCTGTGCGTGTAGTTGCCGCCCGCCACCGTCTCGGCCCACACCAGATGCCCCGCCTCACAGGGGGGCGCCGGCCAGTCCCGGGCCGGTACGACGGGCATGGCCTCGGCCTGGGTTCCCTCCTGGGCGCGGGCGTGGTCACGGGCTCCGTAGGTGGTCTCTGTCGCCATGCGCTGACCTCCGGTCGGGTGTGGGCCTCCGGGTTTATTTCTGTCGCTCGACAGAAATTAGGGGTGGGGTGGGTCGGGGGGATTGCCGGGCTGTTGCCGGGTGGTTACTGCGGGTCGTGGGGGAGGGGGGTGCGGATGCCAGTGCGAGGGGGAGGGTCGTGAGGGTGCGAGGGAGGAGGGGGCGCGGGTGTGATCGCTCGTGGGTGGCGCTGCTCGGCGGCGTGAGTTCCCGCGTGGCGGTGCCATTCCGCGGCTCGGGCTCCGCATCACTGTGCCGCTCCGCAAAGCCCGCACCCCGCCGACGCCCCCACTCCCCGGCCGCCCCCGCCACCATCACGCAAGCCGCAGCGCCCGGCAAGGCGTCCGGCTCTGGTTGTCGAAGCACTCGGCGAGATCGTCATGCGCCCCGATGTGCGAGGATCGAACCCATGGGTACGTCAGGTGAGCAGGGAAGCCGGCGGGTCGGCAGGCCGCGGGTCGCCCAGCGGCCGGACAGCGGTCTGGAGCCGCGTGCCGAACTCCTCGCGGCCGCCGCCGAGTTGTTCACCACCCGGGGCTACGCCGCCACCACGACCCGTGCGGTCGCCGAGCGCGCGGGGATGCGGCAGGCGTCGATGTACCACTACGTCTCCGGCAAGGAGGAACTCCTCGCCGAACTCCTGGAATCCACGGTCACGCCCTCGCTCGCGTACGCCCGTGAACTCCTGTCCGACGACGCCACCCCGGCCGAGGGCCGGCTGTGGGAGCTGTGCCGCGCGGACGTGGACCTGCTGTGCGGCGGCCCGCACAACCTCGGCGGGCTGTACCTGCTGCCCGAGGTGCGCGCCGAACGCTTCGCCGGCTTCCATGCCGTGCGCGCCGAACTCAAGAACGCCTACCGCCAGTTGATCGCCGCCACGGCCGCGGGCGGCACACTCACCAAGAGCGAGCTGGACCTGCGTACGGATCTGGTGTTCGGCCTGATCGAGGGCGTCATCCTCGTCCACCGCTCCGATCCGGAGCGTCCGGTGTCGGTGTTCGCCGAGGCCACGGCGGACGCGGCGCTGCGGATCGCGGGGATCTGAACAACCGGCCCAACGGGCTCTGGGCTCCTGGCGGGACCCCCCGGAATCCGATCTTTCACCCGTCACGGTGAGTAGCTTTCGCACGCCCGTACGCCGTGACCCACCGTGTGCGATTGCAAGCTGAGCGTATAAATGGAGCCGAGCGTACTCCTGTTACAGACCCCATTTCAGGTGCTTGCTGAATATGACACGGCGATGATCCGGTCGGACTAAGCTCGCCCGCAGCGCACCGAGTTGAGGCGTATTCGTGCGCTTGTTCCCAAACGTGCAGAAGATTCCGACATACCCATGACGTACCCCGCTGCAAGCTCCCCCTACACCCACCCGATTCGTTTCAGAGGGCCCACATGGTGAGCGTTCAATCCCCGCCCCGACGCCGTGAACTCCCGTACGCGCGCGTGCTGTTGCTGCCCGCCATAGTGATGGCCGCGGCAACCGGAGCCGCCGTCGCCGTGGTGGCGGAACCGGCCCGGACGGCCGTCGGCGTGTGCGGTGCCGTGGCCCTGCTGCTGGTGCTGGCATCAGCGGCCGAAGCGGCGCGCCGCGGCCGCGCCCTGCGGGACGTGCGGGCCGAGCACGCCCGTCACACCGCGTATCTGGAACGGCGTATCGCCGCCCACGACGAGGAGATGGCCCGCCTCGCCACGGAGATCACGCCCGCCGCGATCCACCGGCTGCGCTGTGGCGCTTCACCCTATGAGGTGATGCGCGACCTCGCCGAGATCGACCCGACCTACGCCCATCTCCCCCCGGCGCAGCTCGCGTTGGTGCAGCAGATGCTCGACATCGTCGACCACGAGGAAGCCCTGCGCGACTCCGCCCAGCGCTCGTTCGTCGACATCGCCCGCCGCGTCCAGGCGATCGTCCACCAACAGGCCGTGGAACTCCGGGAGATGGAGGAGGACCACGGCCGCAACCCCGAGGTCTTCGACGACCTGCTGCGCATCGACCACGGCACCATGCTGATCGGCCGCCTCGCCGACTCCATCTCCGTGCTCGGCGGCGGCCGCCCCGGACGCCAGTGGCCCGAACCCGTCCCGCTGTACAGCGTGCTGCGCGGCGCCATGTCCCGGATCCTGGAGTACCGGCGCATCAGCCTGGACTCCATCGCCAAGGTCAACATCGCCGGCATCTCCGTCGAGCCGATCATCCACGCCGCCGCCGAACTCCTCGACAACGCCACGCGCTACTCGCCGCCGCAGACCAAGGTGCACGTCACCGCCACCGAGGTGCAGACCGGTGTCGCGATCGAGATCGAGGACGCCGGAGTCAGCCTCAGCGAGGAGGCCCGCGCCCGGGTCGAGGGCATGCTCGAACGCGCCAAGCAGGGCACCGACCTCCAGGACCTCGGCGAATCCCCGCGCCTCGGCCTGGCCGTCGTCGGCCGCCTCTGCACGGCCTACAACATGCAGGTCTCGCTGCGGTCCTCCGCGTACGGCGGCGTCCGCGCCGTCCTCGTGGTGCCGCGCGACATGATGACCACCGACCCCGCACCGGGACTCGCCCACGGCATCGGCGCCGGGTCGGCGCCCAAGGCCGACCACCCCGATGTGCTCGAAGGCCCCAAGCGCGCCCCCAAGAAGCGGCGCCCCACCAGCCCGAAGATCGCCGCCGCGGCCTCCCTGGAGGACGACGTCCCCGTCGTCACGGAATGGACCGCCAACGGCCTGCCCCAGCGCCGCAGCCGGGTCAAGACCCCGCTCAGCAAGCGGATCGCCGAGCAGGCGGCCATCGAGCAGGCCGAACGGGAAGGCCGGCCGACCATCTGGTCGACGCGCAAGTCCGAGCCCGAGCCGGAGCCGGCGGAGGACGACTCCGTCCCCGGAGCCTGGGTCGAGGCGTTCTGGAACGGACTCAAGGACAAGCCAGACCCGCTCACACTCAAACCGCGAACCCAACCGGCCCGCCCCGAGGCCGAGGACGAGGGGGACCTCAAGTGATCCAGCAGCGCGCCAACTTCGACTGGATGCTCAAGGAGCTCCACGACGGCGTACCGGGCATCCAGATGATCGTGGTGCTCTCCGCCGACGGACTGCGCATCGCGCGCTACGGCGGTGAACCGGACACCGCCGACCGCGTCGCCGCGGCCTGCGCCGGCCTGCAGAGCCTGGCGAGCGCCGTCGCCTCGGAGATCCCGAAGAGCGACGGCAAGATGAAGATGGTCCTCATCGAGATCAACGGCGGCTACTTCTACCTGATGGCCGCCGGCGCCAACGCCTACCTCGCCGTCCTCTCCGACACGTTCGCCGAGCCGGGCCGGATGAGCAACCGCATGTCCGACCTCGTCGCCCGGATCGGTGCCCATCTCACCAGTCCGCCCCGGCGCAACGGGCAGACCGTATGACTCCTCCGCAACGCCAGCGGCGACATCCCAAGGAACAACCGCCTCCACCGCTACCCAAGCCCGGCAACGAGAAGAAGAACCCGGAACGGCTCTTCGTGGTGGCCGGCCCGGACGGCGGCGAGCGCGACGCGGACCTCGACCTCGTCACCTTAATCGTGGCGCGCGCCGACCCCCCGCCCTCCGCCACGCCGGAACAGTCGGCGCTGCTCCGGCTCTGTACCGCCCCTCTGTCCGTGGCCGAACTCTCGGCCTATCTCAACCTGCCGTTCAGCATGATGACGGTCCTGCTCACCGACATGCTGACGGCCGGGCTGGTGACGGCGCGCGCCCCGATCGTGCGTCAGGCCGTCGCAGACCGTTCAATTCTCGAAGCGGTGATGCATGGACTTCAAAGGCTCTGACATGCTCCCCGGTCCACGGACCGAGGACCAGCTGCCGCACACGGCTGAGGCCGCTGTCAAGATCGTGATCGTGGGCGGCTTCGGCGTCGGCAAGACGACCATGGTCGGCTCGGTCAGCGAGATCAGGCCGCTGACCACCGAAGAGACCATGACGCAGGCCGGCATCGGCGTCGACGACAACTACGGCTCGGACACCAAGACGGCCACCACGGTCGCGATGGACTTCGGCCGCATCAGCATCACGGAACAGCTCGTGCTGTACCTCTTCGGCACCCCCGGCCAGGAACGCTTCTGGTTCCTGTGGAACGGGCTGTTCGAGGGCGCGCTGGGCGCGGTCGTGCTGGTCGACACCCGCCGACTCGAGGTCAGCTTCGACGTCATAGGGCGACTGGAGGAGTGCGGCGTGCCCTTCGTGGTGGCCGTCAACACCTTCCCGGACGCGCCCCGTTACGCCGTTTCCGAACTCCGCACGGCACTCGACCTGCCCGAGGAGATCCCGATCATGGAGTGCGACGTGCGGCGGCGGGCTTCCAGCCGGGATGTCCTGATGACTCTGATGCACTTCTTGCATCGCCTGGCTACGGCTAAGGCGCCCGCGTGAGCCAGGTACCGGTCGAGGGGTACGGCCGTCCCAACCGGTCTTTGAGCCGTACGGCGGCCTCCGTCCCCGAGCCGTGGGCCGTCCCACTCCGTCCCCGAGTCGTACGCCTGCTCACGTCCCATGAGCTGCATACGCGTTACCTGAGCCGCACGGTCCCGCGCACGACCTCCCCGGTTCCCGGTTTCCCCGAACCGCCCGAACCGGGGACCCAACCCATCACCTCTTGTACACCGGAATCACTTCAGCTTCGGAGCGACCATCGTGACGCCTGAACCTCTCTCCCCGACCGGTACGGACGAGCCCGTGGCCACCCCGCCCCCCGGCTGCCCCGCACACGGCATCGGCCCCGGCGGGCTGCGCCGGCTCTACGGCCCCGACGCGGAGGACCTGGGAGCCGTGTACGAGAAGCTGCGGGCCGAGTACGGCCCTGTGGCTCCCGCTCTATTGCACGATGATGTGCCGATCTGGGTGGTGCTCGGCCACAGCGAGAACATGCACATGGTGCGCACGCCTTCGCAGTACTCCCGTGACACCCGGTTGTGGACCTCGATGCAGGACGGCACCGTCAAGCCCGATCACCCGCTCATGCCGCACGTCGCCTGGCAGCCCATCTGCTGCCACGCCGAAGGCGACGAGCACCTGCGGCTGCGAGGCGCGGTCACCGGCGCCATGTCGACCATCGACCACCGGGGCATCCGCCGCTACATCAACCGCGCGACCCAGGACCTCGTCAACAAGTTCTGTGAGGAGGGCAGGGCCGACCTGGTCAGCCAGTTCGCCGAGCGCCTGCCGGCGATGGTGATGTGCGAGATCCTCGGCATGCCCGAGGAGTACAACGACCGGATGGTGCAGGCCGCCCGTGACCTGCCCAAGGGCACCGAGACTGCCATCGCCAGCAACGCGTACATCATGGACGTCCTGATGCGTCTTACCGCCCGCCGCCGGGCCGAACCCAAGGACGACTTCACCAGCCACCTGATCAACCACCCGGCTCGCCTCAGTGACGAGGAGGTCGGCCAGCACCTGCGCGTCGTCCTGATCGTCTCGTACGAGAGCACCGCCAACCTCCTCGCCAACGTGCTGCGGGTGGTGCTCACCGACCCGCGGTTCCGCGCCCAGCTCAGCGGCGGTGAGATGACGGTGCCCCAGGCGGTTGAGCAGTCCCTGTGGGACGAGCCGCCGTTCAGCACCATCCTTGGCTACTTCGCCAAACAGGAGACCGAGCTGGGCGGCCAGCGCATCCGCAAGGGCGACGGCCTCATTTTGGGCATGGCGCCGGGCAACGTCGACCCGCGCGTCCGTCCCGACCTCAAGGCCAACATGCAGGGCAACCGCTCCCACCTCGCCTTCAGCGGTGGTCCCCACGAGTGCCCGGGCCAGGACATCGGCCGTGCCATCGCCGATGTCGGCGTCGACGCGCTGCTGACCCGTCTTCCCGACGTCGAGCTCGCCTGCGAGGAGCACGAGTTGCGCTGGCGGGGGTCCATCTCGAACCGGCACCTGGTGGAACTGCCGGTGAAGTTCGCGCCCAAGCCCCAGCAGGACGTTATGGCGCGACCCGCGCACCCGGTGGCGGCACAACGTCCCAGCAACGCTCCGTTCAGCACACCAGAGCTGCAGACGGCGGTTCCGGAGCCGGCCGCTGCGGCCACCGCTCCGACGCCGCCGCGCGAACCGGCGGGCCGGCTTGGCGTGTTCCGGCGCCTCCTGCGCTGGTGGCGCGGCGACTGAGCCCACCGGGCGCTGTTGGCTACCCGGCCCACTCGTCGTACGACGACCAGGCCCGCAGATCACGCGGGCTGACGAAGCGGTGCTCGCACCCCGTGACCGGATCGGTGAACTCCAGCACGCGCGCCAGTAGTTGGAGCGGACGCCGGAAGTCACCGGCCGCCACGGGGTCGCTCACCACTGGGTAGAGGGGGTCGCCGAGGATCGGCAGCCCCAAGGCGCTCATGTGCACCCGTAGCTGGTGCGTCTGCCCGGTACGCGGTGACAGCCGGTACCGGGCACGCCCGGCCCGGTGTTCCAGCAGCTCGATGCGGGTGACGGCGTTGGGCTCGCCCTCGATCTCGCGGGCCGCCACCACTCCGCGCTCCTTGACGATCCGGCTGCGCACGGTGCGCGGCAGCCCGACTGCGGGGTCGTACGGGGCCACCGCCTCGTACTCCTTCGCAATCCGTCTGTCGCGGAACAGCGTCTGGTACGCGCCGCGCTCCTCCGGTCGCACCGTGAACAGCACCAGCCCGGCCGTCAGCCGGTCCAGCCTGTGCGCCGCGCTCAGCGTCGGGACGCCCAGCTCCCGCCGCAGGCGTGCCAGGGCCGTCTCGGCGACATGGCTGCCTCGCGGGGTGGTGGCCAGGAAATGCGGCTTGTCGGCAATCACCACGTGCTCGTCCCGGTAGAGGACGTCGACCGTGAACGGCACCTGCTCCTCGTCGGGCAGCTCTCGGTGGAACCACACGAACATCCCCGGCACGTACGCCATGTCCCGGGGCACCGGACGCCCGGCGGCGTTCACGATCCGTCCCGCGTCCAGCATCTGGTCGATCACCCCGGCCCCGGCCGCGAGCCGGGCCACGAGATGGTCCCGCACGGTCGCCCAAGCGTCCCCGGCGGGCAACCGCACTCGCACCGGGTCCACCCCGTCGCGTTGCGGCAGAGGAGAGGGCGGGGGTGGAGTACGGCGTCTCATCACAGTCAAGTTTACGAGGGAGGAACTGACAGCGAGGAGACGAGGCAGTACTCCCGGAGTGGTGCGGTCAGGAAGTCAGCCCGGAAGAAACTGGATCTTGGCGTTGAGAAGGGCATGGGCGCAGTGTCGCTTCGGCGAGGCGTTCAGGGGCGCGAGGTGCTGAGGTGCGCGCGTCCCGCGGGAGTATGTTGTGCGGTCTTCTTCGGGGGCGCACTTCGTAAATCAGTGCGCAGATGCGCGCGCCTCCCTCCATGCGCTTGTGGCTGGCACAGTCGTAGAGCTCGTCCGGGTCGTACAAGCGGCCTTGGAGTGGCGTGTTCGTCCTGATGGGCCGGGCGCGTGGGGGTGATGTCTGTGTACCAGAGGCCGGCTGTGGGACAGGCGTTGTCGGCGTTGTGCGCTCAAGCGGCGGTGAAGACGCTGTCTGCGGAGCGGCCTGTCGAACTGGCAGTCGAGATCAGCGAGTTTCTGATGGCCAATGGGCGTGCCGTGCGCGGTCATCTGGCCCGGACCCTGCGCGTGGTCGATCAGACTTTCGCCCTGCACCGGTGCTTCGACGGGCCCAAGGATGCTCGGATCTTCAACTGGCGCCGGTGCCCGACCTGCTGGTCGCGGTCAGCCCCCTTGAGTGCAGGCGGGCCTTCCCGACCCGCGCGCCTACGTGGGCCCACACGGGCTTGCCGGAGAGCTGATGGCCATGAGCGGCGGCTACCGCGGCCCATCCCTGTGCCAACCTGTTGCGTGACTGCAGGTGGCGTGGGATGCGCGCTCCCGTCCTCGCGGTCAGCGAGGAGGTGCTGGGCTTCTGGAAGGCCACGTCTTCCCCGAAACCCGGCATCAAAGGTGCCGGGTTCGTGACCACGCACTGAAGGCCATCCTGGTCTTCGAGAAGACGTACGGCGCGAAGTGACTCAAAGCCGGCAAGAGGACTTACCCGCCGAGCGCTGGATCCACCTGCGTACTACGAGCCCCATAGGGGCGAATCTCGCCACGGCACAGCCTGTACACGAAGGTGATCAAAGCGCTGGCAGTAGCCGCCGTGCACGTATCCCATCTCGGTGAACCCCCGAGACTCACGCAGACTGAACTCGCCCATGACCAAGGAGACTTCGGCGGCTGGACCATCAACTGGCCCGCCACTTTGGCCGAGACCCACCCCTACACATCGGAGCGACGTCGCGCTTACCGTCAACACAGGTACACAGTCAAGCCCTTGACCGGCAAGGGGTAATCCGGCTTTCGGAACCCGCTCTGAGGGTTCTCTGGGAGATGATGGTGAATACCGCACATGACCTGTGGGATGCGAGGGGCGCAGGCCTTGTAACCCGTGAGACTGATGCTCTGCTGTCCAGCGTGCACACGGTCGTCAACGATGACCGACCGGCTCGGGACGGAACAGCAACCTATCTGGTTCGTAAGCCCGAGTACCGGCCGTACATCGACACGAAAGTGCCGTCTGACGACGACGGGCTCCGAATGGCTGCATGTGGCCTGCAGATAGCCCGCTCACCGCAGATGCAGGCTGCCCTTCAAGCCAGCCCGGCGGGCGTCACACTACGCCGGGTCACCGCGCGGCAGGCCACCCTCTGGGCCCCGGACGCGACACACGCCGCGCGGCAGATGGCGCGGCTGGGCGAAGCGTCTCCCCGCAAGGGCAATGAAGCGAAACGGCTGTGGGCGGAGTACCTCAGGCGCAACCCGGACTCGGCCGATCTCGTCATGACCATGCGAGAGTACCTTGGCGCTGTCTTCTCCTGGACATTCCAACGAGGTACTGGCATCCAGCTCCGGGACTTGTTCGGATCGATGCTCACCTTCACGCTGGCCGCGGACTTCGTGGGCGCGGCCGACGGGTCCGGCGTGGACAAGGAGCGTCCCTATCTCGTGGCGGCCAGCGAAGGGTATGCCTGTCTCTCGGGGAAGGCTGCCAATCGCATGGCGCGGGAGATGGCTCTGGGGGCCGGTCTCACGTTCGTGAAAAACACATTTCGATCCGCCGCCGAAGAAGCAACAAGCACCAGCGATGACCAAGCCCCGGTCACGCCGGCTCAGTTTGCCGTGGCCCGCTGGTGGGAGGGATTCTTCCCTCCACTGTTGCGCGTGACCTTCGGGACCAGCCCCTACCGGCACCTCACCGACGACGCTGGCACGTATGTCCCCGCCCTGGAATGCCAGGCCATCGCTCGCGTACTGGGCAACGTCCTGCGCTACAACGATGTCATCGACGCCATACCGGACTACGTCAACCACGAGACCGTCAACGAGTTCCTGCTTGCCCTCGCCCACGGCTCCACCGGGAGCACACTCGGGTTCGCCGACGCCCTCGCCGAGGCGACTGACGCTGCCCTCGCCTGTGACTGCGGACAGCCCGGTCACGAGGAAGCAGCCGAGCACACCATGGGCTTCACCTTGTTCTACCTCCTCGTCCCCCGCTACAACGCCCGCAGGCAACTCGTAGCGCTGACCGGTGCCGGGGGCGACATACGCCGCGCATTCACCCCGCCTCGCCCTGGCGAACGGCTGCGCTCCACCCAGTACAAGCTCGACTCCGGCATCGCTCTGCACACCCCTGACTGGCAGCCCCAATGGCAGCCCGGGACACGCACCATCGAGGAAACAGCCTTCAGGATCGCCCGGCGCGCCCTCATCGGATCGACGAGCATCTCATGCATCAAGGCAGCCACCGATGTTCTTTCCCGCTGTGACCGCGCCGACAGCACCGACTCGCTCAACTGCCTTGCTGAAGGCTGGCAACGCCTGTTCGACACCGCACTCGCCACCAACGGCATCGGCAACCTCACGTATGCGGCACCGCTGCGTGATCTCATTGGCCGCATTTGGCGACACACCATTCTCGATGCCCGAACAGACCAGGACGCGGCGCTGTTCATCGACACCGACATCGCCATCCGCAACACCTTCCGCCTCCCCGCCGATCACGGACTGCGGCTGCGCCGCGCCTTCTTCGGCGTCACCACCAGCGCCGTCGAGCACTCCGGCTTCAACCCCTACCAGCGTCTGGCCAACGGCATCAGCGTTCTTTGCGGATCAGGATCAAACGGAACAGGACATGCGGCTGACCTGGCCCTCGACACGCCATGCTCCATGGCGGCGACCCACTCCTGACGCCATGCCACTCAGCGGCCTCGCTCAACACCGTTTCGCAACCGCCCACTCAGCTGAATGCGTGACTCCAGCGACCTGCCTCATTTCACCAGCCTCGGAGTGATCATGAAGGACTTGCGCTCGATCCCCGCAGCCTCCAACGCACTTCCTCTGGCAGGTCATCTGGTGCAACTGCTACGTGACCCGCTGGCGCTCCTCAACTCACTACACGTCTACGGAAAGCTGGTCCGCATGCGCGTGGGCCCCCTCACCGTGGTCGTTATCTGTGATCCGGAGCTCACCCGTCAAGCCTTGATCGACGACCGCGTCTTCGACAAGGGCGGCCCGTTTTTCGATCGAGTACGCGAAGTGGTAGGGGACGATCTCGCCAGCTGCCCGCACAGCTCGCACCGCCGACTGCGACGACTGGCCCAGCCGGCGTTTCATCCCGCTCGGCTCCCTGGCTACGCACACGCCATGACTTCCTGCATCGACGGCGTGACCGGTTCCTGGCGTGAGGGGCAGGCCATCGATGTGCGCGCCGAGATGATGACGATCACCTCGAAGGTGACGACCGCCACGCTGTTCTCCGACATGCTGCCCCCAGCCCGGCTCGGCCAACTCCTCGACGACGTCACAGCCATCTTCGACGGCGTCTACCGGCGTATGCTCCTCATCCCCCCGCTGGACCGGCTCCCCACCCCAGGTAACCGCGCCTACTTGCGGGCCCGCACCCGCCTGCACGACACCTGCGACCAGATCATCGCGCAGCGTCGCGCCGACGGCACCGACCACGGCGACCTGCTCTCGGCTCTGATCGCGGCCCGCGACCCCGAAGACGTCGGCCGTGGCATGACCGACGCAGAAATCAGCGACACGATCCTTACCTTCTTCCTGGCCGGGACGGAAACCACAGCCAGCGTCCTGGCCTGGGCGCTGGACCTGCTCGCCCGACACCCCGAGATCGAGCAGCGGCTCCACGCCGAGGTCGACACCGTCCTGGGCGGCGCCCCTGCCACTCACGCCGACCTGCCCCACCTTGAACTGACCGGGCGCATCATCACCGAAACCCTTCGGCTGCGCCCACCGCTCTGGTTGCTCACCCGCATGGTCACCGCCGACACCCACCTGGGCGGGTACCGACTGCCGGCCGGCACCACCGTCGCCTACAGCCCCTACCTCATCCACCACAGGCCCGACCTCTACGACCAGCCCGAAGCCTTCGACCCCGACCGCTGGGACCCAAAACGCCCCCAACCGCCACGCCACGCCCTCATCTCGTTTGCCGCCGGCCCCCGCAAGTGCATGGGCGACACCTTCGCCATGATCGAAGCCACCCTCGCCCTCGCCACCATCACTGCACGATGGCGCCTGGAACACCTGCCCGGCCAGCAGGTCCGACCCGTTATGGGCGCGGTATTGAGGCCCAGTGAACTACGGATGCGGGCGACGCCTCGCACCGCGACGCACACACCCGCCGCACACTCCTCCCAGCACACCCCTTAGAACCCCGAGCAAGCGCACGGGCCAATGGCTCACCACCGGGGACACCACGGCGGTCGCCACCGAGGCCGCACTGGGCAGGCCGACACCGCCGAGGAGGTGACCGCAGGGGGCATCAGGTGGATTTTGCGGGCGCTGTCACCGGTGACTCTTCCGAAGCAATGTCATCCCGGTGCGCCCTCACCACACGATACAGAAGGCCGAACAG
This sequence comes from Streptomyces sp. NPDC107522, assembly GCF_055657525.1. Lineage (NCBI taxonomy): Bacteria > Bacillati > Actinomycetota > Actinomycetes > Kitasatosporales > Streptomycetaceae > Streptomyces > Streptomyces sp. NPDC107522. The sequence continues at coordinate 53,432 of NZ_JBVKAU010000018.1, forward strand.
CAGCGTGGCAAGCAAAAACAGGGCGGTGAACCACTGGAACCACCAATGCCCACCCGCCGGGTCATACACCGCCGCCCGCGGCCACGCGAGGTTCACGGTCATAGCCAGCCCATACAACAGGGCGAGCGCGTTGACCAGAACCCCCCAGCGACCCAGAGAGAACAGGCGGGCGCCCGTCTCGTCCGTGCCGTCGGCGGGGAAGTGGCCGCGCAGGCGGGCCACCAGCAGGGGGCCGGTCACCATCGCGTACGCCAGGTACAGCATCACGATGCAGGTCGTGCCGATGGCGAGGAACGCCTCAGGTGAGGCGAAGTTGAGCAGCAGCAGGGCTGCCGCCAGAGCGCCGACGACCACTGCGGGTGCGCCGGGCATGCCCGTGCGCGGGTTGACCTGGGCGAGGCGGTGGGAGAACGGCAGTTGGCCGTCGCGGGCCATCGAGAACAGCATCCGGCAGGCCGCCGTCTGGATGGCGAGGGTGGCCACGACGATGGCCACGACCACGTCCGCCAGCAGGGCCCGGCCCACGCCGTCGCCCAGGCTGCTCGTCAGGACGTAGCTCAGGCCGTCCACCGCCAGCCGGCCGTCCGTGAGGCTGGGTGCGGCGAGCAGGCCGCCGAGGACCAGCAGGCCGCCGAGCAGGCCCGCGGTGCCCAGCGCGGTGAGGATCGTGCGGGGTGCGGTGCGGCGCGGGTGGTGGGTCTCCTCGCTCATCTCGCCCGCGCTGTCGAAGCCGATCATCACGTACGCCGCCGTGAACGAGCCGATCAGCAGCGCGCCCAACAGGCCGGATTCGGCGGCGCCTTCGGTGTGGAAGGTGATGCCGGGGGAGCGTTCGGAGTGGGTCAGCAGCAGGGCGATGATCAGGATCGCGCCGATGATCTCGGCGGTGACGCCGACGCGGTTGACCAGCGACAGCACCCGGTTGTCCAGGAGGTTCACGACCGTGGTGAGGGCGAGCAGGATCACGCCGAGCAGGGCCGCGTTGGCCGCGCCGTCCGCCGAGGTCGGTGCGGGGTCGGTGCCGATCAGCTGGAAGCCGGACCACAGCGCCGGCAGCACCATCTGCAGCGCCAGCGCGGCCGCCGCGACCACCACGATCTGCCCGATCACCATGATCCAGCCGGCGAACCAGCCGAAGGTGATGTTCGACAGGCGTGACGACCATTGGTAGATCGCGCCCGAGATCGGGTAGCGCGCGGCCAGTTCCGCGAAGCACGCCGCCACCAGCAGCTGACCGACGAGCACCGCGGGCCAGGCCCAGAAGAAGACGGGGCCGCCGAACGCGTACCCGAAGGCGAAGAACTGGAAGACAGTTGTCAGGACGGAGATGAAGGAGAAACCCGCCGCGAACGAGGCGTACCGGCCGAGGCTGCGGTGCAGTTCCTGGCGGTAGCCGAACGCGGCGAGGGCGCGTGCGTCGGGGTCGTGCGGCGGGTCGGGACGGGTGTCGGCGGGGGCGGTGCTCGTCATGGCGGCAACCTGCTTTCGCACAGCGGCGCGAGAGTTCCTGTCGGGCGACAGAAATTAGGGAGGGGCTGTTTCGTTCGCATGACGTGCTCATGTCTGAGGCGGGCCCAAGTTCTCACGGTGGATGCCGCGGACCTCTTGTGGCAACCCTCAAGACGCGATACATCGTGTCCATTCCTCGGCTCCATGGCGCCGCCTCAGAAGCCCGGCTGCGTGCGGCGCATCACTGACTTCAACCCGCTCAACTGGGCTGTGGTCGCAGGCCGTTCCTCGGCGTTGTCAGAGCACCCTGAATGGGGTGACCTCAATCCTCCGGGGGCGGGCTGCCGGTATTGGCGGCCGCGGCTGTGTGGCTGTCGATCCGGACGCTCCGGTCCTACCGGCGGTCGGTGTGAGCGTCCGGGCACGCCGAAGGGCGGCGCCTTCGAAAAGGTGCCGCCCCCTGGATGTTCATGTGAAGAGCTATGCGGCCGAAGCCGCCCCCTCCTGCTCCGCCTCGATCCGCGCGTTCCAGTCACGCTTGGAGGCCTGCCAGCCGTCCTCGTTGTGGCCGAGCCGCCAGTAGCCGGAGATCGACAGGTCCTCGCGGGGCACACCGCGCTCGACCCGCAGCAGCTGGCGCAGCTCCTTCACGAAGTGCGCCTCGCCGTGCACGAACGCGTGCACCCGGCCCTCGGGGAACTCCAGCGCGCGCACGGCCTCGACGAGCGCCTCGCCGACGGGACGGGAGCCGCGGTGCAGCCAGACGACCTCCACATCGGAGTCGATCTTCTGCTCCTCCTCGGGGCCGGAGACCTCCACGAAGGCGTACGCCGTGGCGCCGTCGGGCAGCGACTCCAGGGAGCGGGCGATGGCGGGCAGCGCGCTCTCGTCACCGGCGAGCAGATGCCAGTCGGCGTCGGGGGCGGGGGCGTAGGCGCCGCCGGGGCCCATGAAGCGCACGCTCTCGCCGGGCCGGGTGCGCATCGCCCAGGGGCCGGCCAGGCCCTCGTCGCCGTGGAGCACGAAGTCCAACGTCAGCTCACGGTGCTCGGGGTCCCAGGCCCGCACCGTGTAGGTCCGCGTCACCGGCCACTGCTCGCGCGGCAGCTCCTCGCGGATGCGCTCCAGGTCGAAGGGCTCGGGGTAGCTCACGCCCTCGGGGGAGAACAGGATCTTCACATAGTGGTCCGTGCAGGTGTCCGCCGTGAAGTCGGCGAGCCCCTCACCGCCCAGCACCACCCGCTGCATGTGCGGGGTCAGCCGTTCGGTACGGATGACCTGCGCGGAGTGGGGCTTCCGCGGCTTGCGGGCAGGGCGTAGTGCCATCACTGGCCTCCCTCGTTCCAAGCTTAGGTTTACCTAAGTTAGCACCTCCGCCCGGCGAATGCCGTAATGACTCGTTCATGAAGGGGCGCATGTCGCACACACAAGGAACGAATGCCCCGCGCGAAGAACGCCATTCACCCGGCTCCGACGCCCTTCACGCCCCTACCGTCCCTCTGCCTCGTCCCGCCCGCCGTTCCTCCGCCCTCGTCCTCGTCCCCCCCCCGCCGTCCCCCTGCCCCGCCCTCGTCCGCGCCCGCTGTCCCTCCGCCCCACCCCCGTCACGACCCCAGCGTCACCAGCAGCCGCTGCAGCGAGCCGCCCAGCCCCCACCGCATCGCCAGCTCGTCCAGCCGCGCCGAGTCCCGGGGTGCACGCGGCAGCGCCGTGTCCACGTCCGGCAGCGGTACGTCGTCCGCGACCCGCACCACGGTCGGCGCGACGGCGACGTAGGGCCGCGCCTCGTCCAGCCGCTTGCGCTGCGACGGCGTGAGCTTCGCCTTGGGGTCGTCGACCGCCGCCATGACCCCGGCCAGGTCCCCGAACTCGGCCAGCAGCTTCGCGGCCGTCTTCTCCCCGATCCCGGGCACGCCGGGCAGCCCGTCGCTCGGGTCGCCGCGCAGCAGCGCCAGATCCGCGTAACCGCGGCCGTCGACACCGTACTTCTCGCGCAGCCACGCCTCGTCGGTGAGCTGGAGCGTGCCGACGCCCTTGAGCGGGTACAGCACCCGAACCCCGCGCGCGTCGTCCACCAGCTGGTACAGGTCCCGGTCGCCGGTGACGATGTCGACCGGGCCCTTCGCCCGCGCGGTGAACGTGCCGATCACGTCGTCCGCCTCGTACCCCTCGACCCCCACGCGCGCGATGCCGAGCGCGTCGAGGACGGCCTCGATGACCGGCACCTGCGGCGACAGGGTGTCGGGCACCTCCTCCTCGTCCGGCCCGGTCTCGTGCTCCTCGGCGACCCGGTGCGCCTTGTAGGAGGGGATCAGCTCGACCCGCCACTGCGGCCGCCAGTCGGCGTCCATGCAGGCCACCAGCTGGTCCGGGTGGTGGTCCTTGACCAGGCGGTCGATGAAGTCGAGGAGCCCGCGCACGGCGTTCACCGGCGTGCCGTCCGGGGCCTTCACGGAGTCCGGGACGCCGAAGTAGGCGCGGAAGTAGAGCGAGGCGGTGTCGAGGAGCATCAGTCGTCCGGTCACGCCACGCATCATGCCGTACGGCACTGACAGCGGCCGTGCGCTGCGGCCGCGAACAGCTGCCCTGCCGTGCGCTCCACCGAGCCCGTCGTGCCCGAGCCTCGTCGTGCGCTCGACCCGAGCCCCGCCGTGCGCTCGACCCGAGCCCTGTCGTGCCCTCGACCCGAGCCCCGTCGTGCGCTCCAGCGGAGCCCCGCCGTGCCCGAGCCTCGTCATGCGCTCCACCCAAGCCCCGCCGTGCCCCATCGTGCACTCCACCCGCGCAACGGGTTGCGCCCTGCGCCATTTATGTGGCCTGGACCACTTGTGCGTTTGTGCCCGGAGAACCCGGGCAGGCGCGGCCTCGGAGTGACGCTGCTTGCGCATTCAACTGCCTTGGCCGACTGCCCTGGCCGTCGTCGCTCCGTTCATCTGCCGTCGAGACAAGAGGTACCCGTGTCATCCAGGCTTGAGGCCGAACATCTCTACAAGGTGTTCGGCAGACGACCGGACGAGGCCGTCGCGCGGCTCCGCCAGGGAGCCGACCGTGAGGAGCTGCGCGCCGACGGCACCACCGCCGCCGTGATCGACGCCTCCTTCACCGTGGACCCGGGCCAGATCTTCGTCGTCATGGGCCTGTCCGGATCCGGCAAGTCCACCCTGCTGCGCATGCTCAACGGGCTCCTGGAGCCGACCGCGGGCCACGTCCGCTTCGACGGCCAGGACCTGACCGCGATCGGCGACCGTGAGCTGCGCGAGGTCCGCGCCAAGAAGATCAGCATGGTGTTCCAGCACTTCGCGCTCTTCCCGCACCGCAGCGTCCTGGAGAACGCCGCCTACGGCCTCGCCGTCCAGGGCGTGCCCCGCGCCGAGCGCGAGAGGCGCGCTGCCGAGGCGCTGGAGCTTTGCGGTCTGGCCGGCTGGGAGAAGTCCTGGCCCGACGAGCTGTCCGGCGGCATGCAGCAGCGCGTGGGCCTCGCCCGCGCCCTCGCCACCGATGCCGACCTGCTCCTCATGGACGAGTCCTTCAGCGCGCTCGACCCGCTGATCCGCCGCGACATGCAGGACCAGCTGCTCGAACTGCAGCGCACCTTGAAGAAGACGATCGTCTTCATCACCCATGACCTGAACGAGGCCATGCGTCTCGGCGACCGCATCGCGGTCATGCGCGACGGCCGTATCGTCCAGACGGGCACGGCGGAGGACATCCTGCTGCGCCCGGCGAACGACTACGTCGCCTCCTTCATCCAGGACGTCGACCGCTCCCGCGTGCTGACCGCGGGCGCGCTCATGGACACCTCGGTCACCGCCGACGCCCCGCTGTGCGCCTGCGAGACCGCGAGCCCCGAGACGCCGTTCACGGAGCTGTGCGCGATCAGCGCCCGGCTGTCCCACCGCGTCTCGGTCGTCGACGAGGGCAACCGGGTCGTCGGCGTGGTGCCGCGGCAGCGGCTCGTCGGCTTCCTCGGCGACGAGACGGCCGATCCCGCGCCCTGCGACAACCCGGACGGGAAGGTGATCGCCCATGCCTAGGCTGCCTCTCGGTGACTGGGTCGACTCCGGTGTGGACTGGCTCGTCGACCACATGGGCTGGCTCTTCGACGCGATCAAGGCGGTCGTGGAGGGCATGTACGACGGCGTCAACGCCGTCCTCACCGCCCCCGAACCGCTGCTCCTCGCGGGCATCCTCGCCGTGCTGGCCTGGTGGCTGCGCGGCCTGGTCGGCGGCGTCCTCGCCTTCGCCGGGTTCGCGCTGATCGACTCGCTGGACCTGTGGGAACAGGCCATGTCGACGCTGGCCCTGGTACTCGTCGCGACCGTCATCGCGCTGGTGATCTCGGTCCCGCTGGGCATCTGGGCGGCCCGCTCAAAGACGGTCTCCGCGGCCCTGCGGCCCGTCCTGGACCTGCTGCAGACGATGCCGTCGATGGTCCTGCTCATCCCGGCCATGCTCTTCTTCGGCCTGGGCACCGCCGCCGGCGTCGTCGCCACCCTGATCTTCGCGCTCGCCCCGGGCGTCCGCATGACCGAGCTCGGCATCCGCCAGGTCGACGCGGAGCTGGTCGAGGCCGCCGAGGCCTTCGGCACCAGGCCCCGGGACACCCTGCTGCGCGTCCAGCTGCCGCTCGCCCTGCCGACGATCATGGCGGGCATCAACCAGGTCATCATGCTGAGCCTGTCGATGGTCGTCATCGCAGGCATGGTCGGCACCGGCGGCCTCGGCGGCGCGGTCAACCAGGCCATCGGCCAGCTCGACATCGGCTTCGGCTTCGAGGCGGGCGTCGGCATCGTTGTCCTCGCCATCTACCTGGACCGCATCACCGGCGCGCTCGGCGCGCAGATCTCCCCGCTCGGCCGCCGGGCCGCCGCCAAGGCCCGCGCCGCGGGCGGCATCAAGGTCTGGCACTACCGGCCGCGCCCTGTCGTCGCGATCGCCGGCGTGGCCGTCCTGGCCCTCGTCGCGGGCGGCCTGAGCACCTTCGGCCCCTCCTCCGGCACCGCCGAGGCCTCCGCCTCGAACGTCGGCAAGGGCAAGGAGATCAAGATCGGCTACATCCCGTGGGACGAGGGCATCGCGTCCACGTACCTGTGGAAGGAGCTGCTGGAGCGCCGCGGCTTCAAGGTCACGACCACCCAGTACGCCGCGGGCCCCCTGTACACCGGTGTCGCCACCGGCCAGCTCGACTTCCAGACGGACGCCTGGCTGCCCACCACGCACGCCGAGTACTGGAAGAAGTACGGAAAGCAGCTCGACGACCTCGGCTCCTGGTACGGCCCCACCTCCCTGGAGCTCACCGTCCCGTCGTACATGAAGGACGTGAACTCCCTGGAGGACCTCAAGAGCAAGGCCTCCGAGTTCAAGGGCAGGATCATCGGCATCGAGCCGAGCGCCGGAATGATGGGGCTGCTCAAGGACAAGGTCCTCAAGGAGTACGGCCTTCAGGGCACGTACGACGTCGTGGACGGCTCGACGCCCGCGATGCTGGCCGAGCTCAAGCGGGCGTACGCCAAGAAGGAGCCGGTCGTCGTCACGCTCTGGTCGCCGCACTGGGCGTACAGCGACTACGACCTGAAGAAGCTCAAGGATCCGAAGGGCGCCTGGGGCAAGGGCGACGGCGTGCACACCCTCGCCCGCAAGGGCTTCGCCGCCGACAACCCCCAGGTCGGCGAGTGGCTGAAGAACTTCTCGATGACCGAGAAGCAGCTCACCGGCCTGGAGTCGAAGATCACGAAGGCAGGCAAGGGCAAGGAGCAGGACGCCGTCCGCACCTGGCTGGGGCAGAACCCGGGCCTGCTGGACAAGTGGGCTCCGGTCGCCGGATCGGAGCAGAAGGACCAGGCGGCCGGGTGACCTGACGGACCCGGACGCCGCCCGAGGGGTGGGTCGCGCCGTACGTTTTCCCCTCACGTACGGCCGGCCCACCCCTAGTGGTATCCCCGCACGGCCGCCTACGAAAAGGATCCGGCCAACCACGTAGCGCTACCCCACCACCCGAGCCCGGCCGGGCCAACTCCCCGCCCACAGCAGGGATTTGACGCCCGGGCGCGCGGCTGTCGTCGTCTTCTGGCCAGGCCGGCAGCCCGAGGGGGCAGAGGAACACGGACGACCGCCGGAGCATTGAACGGAACAACAGCTCTCTTGTGCTGAGCGGGAGTCAGGGGTGGTATAGGGGTGCCCGGCGCTTCGGGCGCGCCCACCCGCTGGCGCGAACCCATGGGTCGTACTCCCCCCGATGTGTCGTCGATGTGACGGGCGCATGAAACGGTTTGCCGAACATGCGTAGGGTGCAAGGAACCCGACAGAAGGTGTGCGCCCGGCAGGGGCGCAAGGACAGCGGACCGACGAGCGAAGGAGGGAGCCGGAGCGATGGGTGACCACAAGGATCAGCCCCTTCGAGTGGGCGCGGCCGTGCGGCGGCGGCGTCGTGCTCTGGACCTCACCCTCGCCGTGGTGGCCGAGCGCAGCGGCCTGTCGGTGCCCTTCCTCAGCCAGGTCGAGAACGACCGGGCACGCCCCAGCAGGAGCTCCCTCGAAAAGGTCGCCGACGCCTTGCGTACCACCGCCGTCGAGCTCCTCGCCGCCGCCGACCCGGCGTGCAGCGTCGACGTCGTACGGGCCGACACCACCGAACTGGCGCCGGAGCCACGGGCCCGGTCCCTGGTGCGCGGTCACCACCAGATGCACGCCTCGGAGTTCACCGGCGACCATGACGCGGGCCGTGAATTCCAGTACCGCAACGACCAGTTGATGTATGTCGCGGACGGCGCCGTCGAGATCGAGGCGGAGGGCCGCGCCTACCGGCTGGGCCGCGGCGACACCCTGTACCTCACCGGCGGGGTGCGCCACCGCTGGCGGGCGACCGTGCCGGACACGCGCGTGATCGTCGTCGCGGTGGCGGAGCACATCGAGGCGGTCCGGGACCGGCCGGGGCGCTGATGCGCGTCGTCTCCCTGGTGCCGTCCCTCACGGAGGCCGTGGCCGTCTCGGCCCCCGGTGTTCTCGTGGGCGCCACGGACTGGTGCAGCCACCCCGCCGGCCTCGGCGTCACCCGTGTCGGCGGCACGAAGAACCCGAAGGTCGAGAAGATCCTCGCCCTTGCCCCCGACCTGGTGGTCGCCAACGAGGAGGAGAACCGCGCCCCCGACCTCGCCGCCCTCCGCGCGGCCGGCATCGAGGTCCTGGTGACCGAGGTGCGGAGCGTCCCGCAGGCCTTCCGCGAGCTGGCCCGTGTGCTGGACGCCTGCGGGGCCACGGCACGCCCGCGGTGGCTGGACGAGGCGGAGCAGGCATGGTCGTCCCTTGCGCCCCCCGAGCGCCGTACGACAGCCGTGGTCCCGATCTGGCGGCGCCCCTGGATGGTGCTGGGCCGCGACACCTTCGCGGGCGACGTCCTGGCCCGCCTCGGCGTGGACCACCTGTACGCGACGCACCCGGACCGCTATCCCCGCATCCCCCTGGACGACCTGCGGGCAGCGGCCCCCGACGTCGTCGTCCTCCCCGACGAGCCGTACCGCTTCACGGCCGACGACGGCCCGGAGGCGTTCCCCGGACTGCCCTGCGCCCTGGTCAGCGGACGGCACCTGACGTGGTACGGCCCGTCACTGGCCGAGGCGCCACGGGTGCTGACCGAGGCGCTGCGAGCAGCGCACCGCTGACGACGCCACGCGCCGTGCACGCGGCGGCGACGGCCCACGCCGCGACGAGGACGACGTACAGCCCGACCGCCAGCCCGTCGAACACGACGAGCCCGGTGTGCCGGGCCAGTGCCTCGGCGCCGGTGACACAGGTGCCGACCGGGAAGGTGAACGCCCACCACGTCATCGCGAATCCCATGCCGTGCCGCCGGGCCCGCAGGACGTGGGCGGTGGCGAGCGCGAACCACAGCAGCGCGAAGCCCATGACCGGTACGCCGTACAGGACGGCGAGGATGCCGAAACCCTCGCTGTACGGGCCCGGGACCACGCCCGGAGCGACGTCCGCGAAGATGCCGACGGCGGTGGTGGACTGCCCGAGCGGACCCAGCACCAGGAACAGGCTCGGGGTGAGGGCGAGTGGCAGCGGCCCGCCGGTGACGATCCGGGCGAAGACCAGCGGCAGCATCAGCAGGGTGGCGAGCAGGCTGAGCCCGAACAGGGCGACGCAGGCGAGGAGCAGCGTCTCCCGGGCCTGCCCGGCCGGCAGATGAGGCACCAGCAGCGGCCCGAGCGCTGCGGACACCATGGGCGCGACCAGCGGCAGCAGCCACACGGGCGTGGCCTGCGACGGCTCGATCCGATGGCGTACGGCCATGAGGTACGGGACGGCGACGGCGGCCGCCAGCCCGACGACCGAACCGGCGGTGAACAGCACGGCGTCGAGCGCGACCGCCGCCCCGGTCCCGATCCAGTCCCGGCCGACCGTCAGGGCACCGCCGCCGACGGCCGACAGAGCCATGGCCAGGCAGCCGTAGAAGGGCGCCGTGGCCGGGTCGAGGAGGTGGGCGCGGGCCTGGTCGCGATGGTGGGTCCAGTGCAGGGCCCGGGCGGCGAGCAGGGCGACGAGGAGAACGAGGGAGAGCGCCCAGACGGCCGTGCAGGCGGTACGCAGGCCGGGGAGCCGGACCGGCAGTGCTGCCCCGGCGGTGGCGACGGCGACGGTGCCCATGACGGTGGCGTACCAGTTGGGTCCGAGGTGACGGACGGCGAACCAGTGGGGCCCGGGGTGACGGACGGCGGTGACCATGCGCTCAGGGTTGCCGCGGCTGTCGTCCCCCACCAGGGACTTTGCCTCTATGGGCACATAAACTGGGCTTATGGCAGAGGCGGTGGAGGGGCAGTTTCGCGCGGGATCGCTGGCACATCGCGTGCCCGATCTCGGCGCGCTGGAGCTGTTGCTGGCGGTGGCGCGGCTCGGCAGTCTCGGTGGGGCGGCGCGGGAACTCGGCATCACGCAGCCGGCGGCGAGCAGCCGGATCCGCTCGATGGAACGCCAGTTGGGTGTCGCGCTGGTGGACCGGTCACCGAGGGGCTCCCGGCTCACGGACGCCGGGGCGCTGGTGACGGACTGGGCGCGGCGCATCGTGGAGGCCGCGGAGGCGTTCGACGCGGGGGCGCAGGCGCTCAGGGACCGGCGTGACTCGCGGTTGCGGGTGGCGGCGAGCATGACCATCGCGGAATATCTGCTGCCGGGGTGGCTGCTCGCCCTGCGGGCCCAGCGGCCCGACACCGCGGTGTCGCTGCTCGCAGGGAACTCCGCGGCCGTCGCGGAACGGCTGCTGGCGGACGAGGCGGACCTCGGGTTCGTGGAGGGGCTGACCGTCCCGACGGGGCTGGACTCTGTGGTCATCGCCCACGACAACCTGATCGTGGTGACCGCGCCGGGTCACGCCTGGGCGCGCCGTCGGCGCTCGCTGGAGGCGTCGGAGCTCGCCGCGACGCCGCTGATCCTGCGCGAGAAGGGCTCCGGCACGCGGCAGGTCCTCGACGCGGCCCTGGGCGGCCTGGCCCGCCCCCTCATCGAGCTGTCCTCGACGACGGCGGTGAAGGCGGCCGTGGTGAGCGGGGCGGGGCCGGCGGTGCTGAGCGAGCTGGCCGTCGGCGAGGAACTGTCGATGCGTCGCCTGGTGAGCGTGCCGGTGGCGGACGTGTCCCTGGCGCGGGACCTGCGGGCGGTGTGGCCGACGGGCCACCGCCCGGTGGGACCGGCACGGGATCTGCTGTCGCTGACGCGGGGGTAACTCCTCGCCCCCGCCGTCCCTACCCGTCCCGTCCCTGGGGGCTGCCGCCCCCAGACCCCCGCTTCGGCCCTCAAGGGGCCTCGTCCTCAAACGCCGGACGGGCTGGGTAAGTCAGCCCCTCCGGCGTTTGAGGAGCGGGGGTCCAGGGGGCAGAGCCCCCTGGCGGGGTCGAAGGGGCGGAGCCCCTGGAGGATGGGACGGGTAGGGGGCGGCGGGGGCGAAATCCCCTGTCAGCCACCGGCCGCACGGACCAAGGCCCGCATGACCCGCAGATCCTCCCCCATCTCCGGATGCCACTGCACGCCCAACACCCAGGGCGCAGACGGAAGTTCGACCGCCTCCACCGTCCCGTCCTCCGCGTACGCCGACGCCACCAGCCCCGTACCCAGACGATCGACCGCCTGGTGGTGATACGTCGGCACCGACGTCTCCTCCGGCACCACACCGGCGTACAGACTGCCCGGCACCGGCTTGACGGTGTGGCTGCCGAAGACGCCCACGGCCTCCACGTGCCCGTCGATGTGCTGGACGAGCGTGCCGCCGAGGACGACGTTCAGCAGCTGCATGCCCCGGCAGATGCCCAGCACGGGGACGCCCGCGGCCATCGCCGCGTCGATCAGGGCCAGCTCCCAGGCGTCCCGCTCCCGCGCCGGCGGCCCCGTGCGCGGCTCGCGCTCCGCGCCGTACCGGACCGGCTCGACGTCCGGACCGCCCGCGATGACCAGCCCGTCCAGCCGGGCCACGGCCGCGGCCGCGTGCGCCGGGTCGTCCGGCGGAAGCATCGCGGCCAGGCCGCCCGCCCGCTGCACCAGCCGCGGATAGCCGACCGGCAGCAGCGCCGCGTCCAGCTCCCACACGCCCCAGCGCGCACCGGACTCCAGATAGGTGCTGACACCGATCAACGGCCTGGCCACCACAGAGACTCCTTCACGCTCGATACGTCGGTCTCGATACCTCAGTCCCGTGTCAACTCTGCCTCGGCCGCCGCCAGCGCCGCGAACTCCTCCTCCGGCGCCCTCGCCACCAGACGCTTACGGCTGTACAGGCCGAAGTACCCGATGGCGACGACGTACACCGCGAGCGCGATCAACGCCGCCGTCACGTCCACCAGGAACGTCGCCACCAGCGCCGCGCAGGCCAGCACCAGGGCGATCGAGGAGGTCAGCACCCCGCCCGGCGTACGGTACGGCCGCGGCAGCTCCGGCTCCCGGCGGCGCAGCACGATGTGCGAGAGGGACATCAGGGCGTAGGAGATCGTGGCGCCGAAGACGGCGATGTTCAGCATCCGGGCGCCGTCGCCCGAGACAGCCGCCAGCAGGAAGCCGATCGTGCCGGGCACCAGCAGGCCCAGGTACGGCGCCTTGCGGCGGCTGGTGAGGGACAGGAAGCGGGGCAGGTACCCGGCCCGAGACAGGGCGAACAACTGGCGTGAGCCCGCGTAGATCAGCGAGAAGAACGACGCCACCAGGCCCGCCAGGCCCGCGTAGTTCACGATCCGGCTCAGCGTCGTCGCCTTCCCGTCCGGCTGGAGTGCCTCCACCAGAGGGTTGCCCGCCTCCTGGACCGCGGCCGAACCGCGCGCTCCGGCCGCCGCGAAGAAGGTGACCACCGCCAGCACCACCAGGATGCCCATCGACCAGCGGATCGCCTTCGGCAGCGTGCGGGCCGGCTCCTTGGTCTCCTCGGCGGCCAGCGGCACGCCCTCGACGCCCAGGAAGAACCACATGCCGAACGGGAACGCCGCCCAGATGCCGAGCAGACCGAACGGCAGCCAGGAGCTCGACCCCGCGGCCGACGAGTCGACCGGGATGTCGTCCAGCGAGGAGAAGGAGAAGTCGGGCAGCGCAGCCAGCGCGAACACGATCAGAGCCGCAACCGCGATCCCGGTGACGACGAAGCTGAAGCGCAGCGCCTCGCCCACGCCCCAGAGGTGGATGCCGAGGAAGATCGCGAAGCAGACCAGGTACATCGGCCAGCCGGACTCCAGGCCGAACAGGCCCAGCGACTCGACGTAGTCGCCGATGAAGATGACGATGGCGGCGGGCGCGAGGACGTACTCGATGAGGATCGCCGTGCCGGTCAGGAAGCCGCCCCATGGGCCGAGCGCCCTGCGGGCGAAGCCGTAGCCGCCGCCCGCCGTCGGCAGGATCGAGGACAGCTCGGCGAGGGCGAAGACCATGCAGGCGTACATCGCGCCCATGAGCACCATGGCGATCGCGAGGCCGCCGAAGCCGCCCTCTGCGAGGCCGAAGTTCCAGCCGGAGTAGTCGCCGGAGACGACGTACGCGACGCCGAGACCGGTCAGCAGCACCCAGCCGGCGCTGCCGCGGCGCAGTGTCCTGCGCTCCAGATAGTCGTCCGCCTCCTCGGCGGCGGGTGTGCTGGTGGATTCCAGGGACATGGGCAGACTCCCCACGGAGCGGCGGGCACGGATGTGTTCCGGGCACGGTGGGGTCGACCGGGCTCCGGTTCAATGGAACGGATCCATACCTTTGCGGTGTCGGTCAAGGGATGGCAATACCCGTGCGTTAATCCGCCGTAAATCCTCGAATCCGATCCTCGGCCGCCGGGGGGCGGCGCGGCTCAGCCCAGGAAGCCCCGCAGCAGCGCCGCCGTGCCCCCGCAGTGCTCGCGCATGATCTCCCGCGCGCACTCGGCGTTGCCCTCGATCACCGCCTCCACCAGGGCGGTGTGCTGGCGCTGGGAGTGCTCCAGATTGCGGACGAGGAGCGGGATGCAGTCGAGCAGGTCGTTGACGGTCGCACGGACGGCCGCGTACTGGGCGGTGAGCGTGGGGGAGCCGGACAGCTCGGCGAGCGTCAGATGCAGCAGCGTGTCCAGGCGGCGGTACTCGGCGAGCGGGGCGTCGTGCGTGCGGGCCAGGGCCTCGCGGAGCCGGTCGGCCTGTTCGTCGTCCAGTCCGTGCGCCGCGCACAGTCCGGCCGCGCCCACCTCCAGCACCTCGCGGAAGCGCAGCGTGTCCTCGACGTCGACGTCCTTCAGGCGGCGGCGCAGTTCCTCCTCGCCCGGGGTCACCGGGCGCGGCAGCACGAAGGTGCCGCCGTAGCGGCCGCGCCGCGACTCCACCAGGCCCTGGTCCTGGAGGACCTTCAGCACCTCGCGCAGCGTCACCCGGCTGATCCCCAACCGGTCCGCCAGCTCGCGCTCCGCCGGCAGCCGCTCGCCGCCCGGCACCAGGCCCAGCCGGACCACCTGGAGGATCTGCTCCAGCGCCTCCTCGAAGCCGTTGCCGGCCCGCACCGGACGCAGCACCGACGTCAGCCGGTCGTCGGCCCCGGGCGTCCCGTGCTCCGTGCCCGCCTGCGACATGTGGTCGGACCCCCTTCCCAATCAATGGTCCTGGGCAATACCTTATGGCTCCCGGCTGACCGAAGTGGCCCAAGGAGGCTCTCCCGTGGCAGACCGCACACCCCCGCTGAGCGTCGAGGAGCTGCATGCCCTCGTCGCCGGCGGTGAGATCGACACTGTCGTCCTGGCCTTCCCCGATATGCAAGGGCGACTCCAGGGCAAGCGGTTCGCCGCCCGCTTCTTCCTCGACGAGGTCCTCCACCACGGCACCGAGGGCTGCAACTACCTCCTTGCCGTGGACACCGAGATGAACACCGTCGACGGCTACGCCATGTCCTCCTGGGACCGCGGCTACGGCGACTTCGCCATGCACCCCGACCTGGCCACGCTCCGCCGCGTCCCCTGGAACGCCGGTACGGCCATGCTGATCGCCGACCTCGCCTGGAACGACGGCTCGCCCGTGGTCGCCGCGCCCCGCCAGATCCTGCGCCGCCAGCTGGAGCGCCTCGCCGAGCTCGGGTACACGGCCAACGTCGGCACCGAGCTGGAGTTCATCGTCTTCAAGGACACCTACGAGCAGGCCTGGGACGCGAACTACCGGGGCCTCACCCCGGCCAACCAGTACAACATCGACTACTCGGTGCTGGGGACCGGCCGTATCGAGCCCCTGCTGCGCCGCATCCGCAACGAAATGGCGGGCGCCGGGCTCACCGTCGAGTCCGCCAAGGGCGAGTGCAACCCCGGCCAGCACGAGATCGCCTTCAAGTACGACGACGCCCTGGTCACCTGCGACCAGCACGCCATCTACAAGACCGGCGCCAAGGAGATCGCCGCCCAGGAGGGCGTCTCGATCACCTTCATGGCCAAGTACAACGAACGCGAGGGCAACTCCTGCCACATCCATCTCTCGCTCGCGGACGCCGCCGGCAACAACGCGATGGCCGGGGACGGCGAGGGCGGGATGTCCGACGTCATGCGGCACTTCCTCGCCGGCCAGCTCGCCGCCCTGCGTGACTTCTCCCTCCTCTACGCCCCCAACATCAACTCCTACAAGCGGTTCCAGCCGGGCTCCTTCGCCCCGACCGCCGTCGCCTGGGGCTACGACAACCGCACCTGCGCCCTGCGCGTCGTCGGCCACGGCCGCTCCCTGCGCTTCGAGAACCGGCTCCCCGGCGGCGACGTCAACCCGCACCTCGCCGTCGCCGGTCTGGTCGCGGCCGGCCTCTACGGCATCGAGCAGAAGCTGGAGCTGCCCGAGCCCTGCCCCGGCAACGCCTACGCCGCCGACTTCGAACACGTCCCCACGACCCTGCGCGAGGCCGCCGAACTCTGGGAGAACAGCCCGATCGCCAAGGCCGCCTTCGGCGACGAGGTCGTCGCCCACTACCGCAACATGGCGCGCGTCGAGCTGGACGCCTTCGACGCCGCGGTGACCGACTGGGAGCTGCGCCGCTCCTTCGAACGCATGTGAGGCCCTTCTTGTCCGACCAGCTCCAGGTACTCAATCCGGCCACCGAAGAGGTCGTCGCCACCGTCCCGGCCGCCAGCGCGGCCGACGTGGACGCGGCGGTCGTACGGGCGACGCGGGCCCAGGCCCGGTGGGCCGCCCTCGCACCCGGCGAACGCGCCCGGCTGCTGCGCCGATTCGCGGTCACGGTGGACGAACACCTCGAAGAACTCGCCCGGTTGGAGGTCCGCGAGGCCGGGCACACCGTCGGCAACGCCCGCTGGGAAGCGGGCAACGTCCGCGACCTGCTCGACTACGCGGCCGGGGGAGTGGAGCGGCTGACCGGCCGTCAGATCCCGGTCCCCGGCGGCCTGAACGTCACCATCCTCGAACCGCTCGGCGTCGTCGGCGTCATCGCCCCGTGGAACTTCCCGATGCCGATCGCCGCCTGGGGGACGGCCCCGGCGCTCGCGGCAGGCAACGCGGTCATCCTCAAGCCCGCGGAGACGACCCCGCTGACGGCTCTGCGGCTGGCGGAGCTGGCGTTGGAGGCGGGCCTTCCGGAGGGCCTGTTCCAGGTGCTCCCCGGTCATGGCCCCGTCACCGGCGACGCCCTCGTCGAGCACCCCGGCGTGGCGAAGATCGTCTTCACCGGGTCAACGGCCGTGGGCAAACAGGTGTTGGCGAAGGGATCGACGCTCCTCAAGCGCGTCACCCTCGAACTCGGCGGCAAGAGCCCCAACATCGTCTTCGCCGACGCCGACCTCGAGGCCGCCGCGGCCGCCGCCCCCATGTCCTTCCTCGACAACTCCGGCCAGGACTGCTGCGCCCGCACCCGGATCCTCGTCCAGCGCTCCGCCTACGACCGCTTCCTGGACCTCCTCGCCCCCGCGATCGAGGCGGTGACGGTCGGCGACCCGGCCGACGAGAACACCGACATGGGCCCACTGATCTCCAAGGTCCAGCTGGACCGGGTCCGTTCGTACGTCACCGACGACCTCGACGGCATCCGCGGCAAGGCCCCCGAGGGCCCCGGCTTCTGGTTCCCGCCCACCGTCCTCACCGGCGTCGACCCGCACGCGCGCGTGGCCGTCGAGGAGGTCTTCGGCCCCGTCGCCGTAGTCCTCCCCTTCGAGGACGAGACGGAGGCGATCCAGCTCGCCAACGCCACCGACTACGGCCTCTCCGGCTCCATCTGGACCCGGGACGTCGGCCGCGCCCTGCGCGTCTCGCAGGCCGTCCGCGCGGGCAACCTGTCCGTCAACTCCCACTCCAGCGTCCGCTACTGGACCCCCTTCGGCGGCTTCAAGCAGTCCGGCATCGGCCGTGAGCTGGGCCCGGACGCCCTGACCGCCTTCACCGAAACCAAGAACGTCTTCATCAGCACGGAAGGCCCCGCACAGTGACCTCTTCCACCGAGGAAAACATCTGCCGCCGACTGGTCGGCCGCACCGCCGTCGTCACCGGCGCCGGCAGCGGCATCGGCCTCGCCACCGCCCGCCGCCTCGCCTCCGAGGGCGCCCGCGTCGTCTGCGGCGACGTCGACGAGCAGCGCGGCAAGGCCGCCGCCGAGGAGGTCGGCGGGATCTTCGTCAAGGTCGACGTCACCGACCCCGAGCAGGTCGAGGCGCTGTTCAAGACGGCGTACGACACCTACGGCAGCGTCGACATCGCCTTCAACAACGCCGGCATCTCACCGCCCGACGACGACTCCATCCTGGAGACCGGCCTGGATGCCTGGAAGCGCGTCCAGGAGGTCAACCTGACCTCCGTCTACCTGTGCTGCAAGGCGGCCATCCCCTACATGCGGCAGCAGGGCAAGGGCTCCATCATCAACACGGCGTCCTTCGTGGCGAGGATGGGCGCCGCGACGTCCCAGATCTCGTACACGGCCTCCAAGGGAGGTGTCCTCGCCATGTCCCGCGAACTGGGTGTGCAGTTCGCCCGCGACGGCATCCGGGTCAACGCCCTGTGCCCCGGACCGGTCAACACCCCGCTCCTCCAGGAGCTGTTCGCCAAGGACCCCGAGCGTGCCGCGCGCCGCCTGGTCCACATTCCGGTCGGCCGCTTCGCCGAGGCCGAGGAGATCGCCGCCGCCGTCGCCTTCCTGGCCAGCGACGACTCCTCCTTCGTGAACGCCACCGACTTCCTGGTCGACGGCGGAATCTCGGGGGCGTACGTCACGCCGCTGTAGGCGGCCCTGGGCTGACAGACGGATCTCGCCCCCGCCGCCCCTGCCCGTCCCATCCTCCAGGGGCGCTGCCCCTTCGACCCCGGTCCCTGGGGGCTGCGCCCCCAGACCCCCGCTTCGGCCCTGAAGGGGCCTCGTCCTCAAACGCCGGAGGGGCTGAGATTGCCGGGACCGGCGTCGAGAGGGGGCCCGCCCTGTGGGCCTTTCGAGTCCAGCCTCTTGAGAGACCGAGTCGGGTGGTGGGTGGGCAAAGGCCCGGGGGTCCAGGGGGCGGAGCCCCCTGGCGGGGTGGAAGGGGCAGCGCCCCTTCAAGGATGGGACGGGTAGGGGCGGCGGGGGCGAGGAAACCAGCCCGGCACCAAGGGCATCCGGCCCCTCGACGACCCGGACCGAGTCACAGGAACGTGTGGCCCTCGCCCCGATACGTCGGCACCGTCGCCGTCACCGAGTCCCCCTCCACAAGCTGCAACGCATCGAACCGCTCGCACAGCTCACCGGCCTTGGCATGCCGGAACCACACCTTGTCGCCGATCAGCAGATCGTCCGCGGGCGAGCCGAGCAGCGGCGTCTGCACCTCGCCGGGCCCCTCCTGAGGGTCGTACCGCAACCCCTCCGGCAGATACGGCACCGGCAGCCGGTCCCGCCCCGCCGCCCCCGAGGCCGGATACCCGCCCCCGAGGACGGTCACCACCCCGACCCCCGGCCGGCGCACGACCGGCTGGGCGAACAGCGCGGCCGGACGCCCGTTGAAGGACGTGTAGTTGTCGAACAGCCGCGGGACGTACAGCCCCGACCCGGCCCCGATCTCGGTGACACAGTCCTCCGCGGCGGTGTACTGCACACTGCCGGTCCCGCCGCCGTTGACGAACTCGAGCCCCGGTGCGACGGCCCGCACGGCCCGCACCACCTCGGCCCGCCGCTCGGCGAGTTCCCGGCGCGCGGCGGCCTGCATCAGCCGCACGGCACGCGACCGCAGCGGCCGCCCCGCCACCGCGTCCCCGACACCGGCGATGTGCCCCTCGTACGCCATGATCCCGACGACCTCGAACCCCGGCCGCCGGGCGACGGCACGGGCCATGTCGGCGACCTGCGCGGGGGAGTGCAGCGGCGAACGCCTGGCGCCGACGCGCACGCGCCCGCCGAGCAGCTTCAGCGAGGTGTCCAACTCCAGGCAGACCCGCACCACTTCCCGGCCCCCGCCCCTGGACTCGTCGATGAACCGGAGCTGCGCCGGGTCGTCGACCATCACGGTGACGGCGGAGGCGAGCTTCGGATCACCGGTCAGCTCGGCGAACCGGGCGCGGTCGGCGGACGGATAGGCGAGCAGGATGTCGTCGAACCCGGAGCGCGCCAGCCACAGGGACTCGGCCAGCGTGAAGGACATGATCCCCGCGAACCCCTCCTTCGCGAGCACCCGCTCCAGCAGGGCACGGCAGCGTACGGACTTGCTGGCGACGCGGATCGGCTTCCCGCCGGCGCGGCGGACCAGGTCGTCCGCGTTGGCGTCGAAGGCGTCCAGGTCCACGATCGCGAGAGGGGCGTCGAGATGGGCGGTGGCCCGGTCGTAACGGGCCCGGTCGGCGGCGCGCGCAGTCATGAACGAAGCCTGCCATGCAGGATTACCGCAGGGTAGGGGGATGTTCCGGGCAGATGCACACGGGGTCGTGGACTGGTTCCCGTTCGCCCAGGAGCAACCCGTAGAGTGACGCGCACGCATGTGTGGAACGCCCACGGCCGGTCGGCCGTCCGGGATGACGCGCCACCCGTGCGGGTATGCGTGCCTGGTCGGACGAGTCCGCGCCGGGCAGGCAGACGGCACACGGAGCGACGGCCCGCGCAGGAGATCGGGCCCGGACATGAGGAAACGGGGGGTGCATGAGCACGGAAGCGCGCCGCGCCCCCATTCCCCCGCGTCCCACCACACCCCCGCCGCCTGCCGTCCCGCCCCGCCCGACGACCCCGCCGAGACCCGCGGAGCCGCCGACGGCCGGCGACATGCAAGGTGAGCAGACGGACGGCCCGGGTGCGCAGCCCCGGCGGGTGACCGGCGAGGGTTCGCGAACGGAGGGATCGGTGCCTGGCGGTGTCGGCGGTGCGCAGGGCTCGGTGCCGGAAGGGTCGGGACGTCGTGGGCCGGGTGCGATGCCGGAAGGCTCGGAGCGTCGTGGGCCGGGTATCACGCCCGACGGATCCGCACGCGGCGGGCCGGCCCCGATGCCGGAAGCGTCGGTGCGCGGCGGTGTCGGCGTGAGGCCGGACTCGGCCGGTGCCGCGACCGGGCGCGGCGCAGCCGGCGCGACGCCGGAAGCCGCGGGCTCCGATCGCCCCATGTCCGGCGCCTCTGTGAGCAGGCCCGGAGCCTCTGATACGTCCGGTACGTCGCCCCGCGTCCCCGACCGGCGAGTTCCGGCCCCCGGAGACGCCGCGTCCATGTCCCCGCCCCCGCCCCGGGCCTCGGCGCGTTTCCCGGACGCACCGCCGTCGGCCGGGCGTACGGAACCCGGCGGATCGTTGCGCCAGGAGGGCGCCGGGCAGGCCGCTCCGGGCGGCATACCGCCCCGCCCGGCCGAGCGGCCCTCACCGTCACGTCGTACGGGCGCCCCCGCCGAGACGGCCGCTGAGACCACCTTCCGGCTCCGGCCGATCGCCGCGGACCGGTCACCCGAGGCCGACAACCGCCAGTCCTCCGCGCGAGCTGCCGCCGGTGTGCCCCCTCAGCAGGGCAGCGGGCCTGCGCGAGGTTCCAGGGGCGCGTCCCCTCAGCATGGCGGTGGGCCCGGGCGGGCTTCCACTGGCGCGCATGTTCAGCATGGCGGTGGGCCTGCGCAAGGCTCCACCGGCGCACCTCCGCAGCCGGGCAGTGGGCACGCCGGTTCCGTCGGCGCACCTCCGCAGTCGGGTACTAGGCACGCAGGTTCCGCCGGCGTACCTCCGCAGTCGGGCAGCGGGACCGCAGGTTCCGGCGCCATGCCTCCGAAGCCGGCCCCCCACCCGGGCTCCGCCCCCGCCGCACCCGCCGAGTCCGCTCGCCGCGCCGCCTCCGTACCGCCGCCCGCGCGGCCCGGCGTATCGATGCCGCTCCCTCCCGCGCGGGAGTCGTCGGCCGGGCACGGGTCGGCAGGCAGCGGCTATGCGGCCCCTGCCCCCGCAGGACCCGCCCACGCCACGGGGCAGTCCCCGAACGGCCACGGCTCCGCCTCGTTCGCCCCGGACCCGTCCCTGTCCTGGAGCGCCCCCATGGCGCCGGGCGCGGCGCCGGGCGCCGGGCGGCCCGTCGTGTCGTTCGGTGAGCCCGAGGGGTACGACGAGCAGGCGCGCCCGCGTCCCCTCGGGGTGCGGATCCGGCCCCGGGTCGCGGTGGCCGCCGCCTGTGTCGTGCTCGGACTCGGCCTCATCGGTGGTGCCGTGACCGGGAGTTGGCTGGTCGGGGAGCCCGGCGACGGCGGTGCGCGGGACACCTTCGCCGCAGCCGGCACACTGTGGCACAGCGTCCCTGTCGACCGGCTGTTCCCACCCACGGTGATCGGAAGGGGCGCGGGACCCGGCGGGGCCGACCGCACCTGGACGCGGGTCGCCGTCGCCCCGGACAGCGGCTGCGCAAACGCCTTCGACCCGCTCCTGCGCAAGGCCCTCGCACCCGTCGGCTGTGAGCGCCTGCTGCGTGCCACCTACATCGACGCCACCCAGAGCTACGTCACCACCGTCGGCCTCCTCTTCACCAAGGCCGACGCGGCCGCCATGCGCGCGCTCGACAGCCGGTTCGCCAAGGAGGGCCTGGACCGCCGCACCGACCTGATGCCCCGCCCCTACGCCGCCAAGGGCACCCTGGCTACCGGGTTCGGCGACGAACAGCGGGCCTCCTGGACCGTCTCCGTCCTCACCGACGCCCCCGTCGTCGTCTACGCCGTCTCCGGCTGGGCCGACGACCGCACCGTCGACGAGCCCGAGCCCGCCGAGGAGGCCATGCAGTCCGGCACCACCACGGACATCGCCCAGGCCGGCCTCGGCCACGAGGCCCAGGGCCTCGCCGACCGCGTCGAACGCGCCCTGCGCAAGAACGTCGGCCCGTCCACGGAGCAGTCGTCATGATCGTGACCCGACGCACCGGCCCCCTCGCCGTCCTCCTCGGCGCGAGCCTCGCCCTCCTGCCGCCCACCGTCGCGCACGCCGACTCGATACGTGCCCGCCAGTGGGCCCTGGACGCCATGCACACCCAGGAGGCCTGGCAGACGACCAAGGGCAAGGGCGTCACCGTCGCCGTCCTCGACACCGGTGTCGAGGACGACCACCCCGACCTGGCCGGCAACGTCCTCGAGGGCAAGGACATGGTCGGCTTCGGCGCCGAGCGCGGCGACCGTGCCTGGGCCCGGCACGGCACCGCGATGGCCGGCATCATCGCCGGCCACGGGCACGGCGCCGGCAACGGCGACGGTGTCATGGGCATCGCCCCCGAGGCCAAGATCCTCCCCGTCCGCGTCATCCTCGAGGACGGCGACCCGGCCCGCGCCAAGGCCCGCAGCACCCGCGGCAACGCCCTCGCCGAAGGCATCCGCTGGGCCGCCGACCACGGCGCCGACGTCATCAACCTCTCCCTCGGCGACGACTCCAAGTCCGCCCACCCCGAGGCCGGCGAGGACGAGGCCGTCCAGTACGCCCTGAAGAAGGGCGCCGTCGTCGTCGCCTCCGCAGGCAACGGCGGCGAGAAGGGCGACCACATCTCCTACCCGGCCGCCTACCCGGGCGTCATCGCCGCGACCGCCGTCGACCGCTACGGCACCCGCGCCTCCTTCTCCACCCGCCGCTGGTACGCCACGGTCAGCGCCCCCGGCGTCGACGTCGTCATCGCCGATCCCGACCACAAGTACTACGAGGGCTGGGGCACGAGCGCCGCGGCCGCCTTCGTCTCCGGAGCGGTGGCCCTGATCAAGGCCGCCCACCCCGGCCTGACCCCGGCCCAGATCAAGAAGCTACTGGAGGACACGGCCCGCGACGCCCCCTCCGACGGCCGCGACGACTCCCGCGGCTACGGCTTCATCGACCCGGCCGCCGCCATCAAGAAGGCCGCGACCATCAAGCCGAAGGACCTGCAGGCGGCGGCGTACGGCGGGAAGTACTTCGGCGCGGGCCCCGACGCGGCCGAGTCCGAGGACGACGCGACGAGCTGGACGGCCTGGCTCGCGGGCGGCGCCGGCGGCGTCCTGCTGGTCTCGGCGGTCGTGGTGTTGCGCGGCCGCCGCGCACGCCACGACTTCTAGGCGTACACGGGGAAGGACGCCTGGAAGGCCAGTCGGTGGTCGGCTCCGTCGCCGATGCGGCCGAGGAACTCGTCGAGGGCCAGGTACTCCTCCCAGCGCTGTCTGCCCGTGTCCTGCACCAGCCGCGCGATGACGAGGTCTTCGAGTTCCGGGACGCGCTTGTTCTTCCAGACCTTGTCAGCCGTGCTCACCAGCAGGTCCTCGAGTGCCACCGCGGGATCCGCCCATGCGCCGTGCGTGCCGGCGAAGCGGGCCAGCTCCGGCCCGAACCCGTGAGCCAGCAGCAGTTCCCTCCCCGCCTCTTCGTGAGCGGAGCCGGGCCCGGACAACTCGGGGATGTGCACCGTCTTGCCGATGTCATGAGTCGCCGCTCCGAACAGGACGGCCTGGCGGTCGACACCGAGACCGGGGCAGCGACGCTCCACCCAGTCGACCAGTTGGACCGCCACATCGTGGACGGCACGCAAATGGGCCGCCAGCCGCGGCGGGGCGTCGAGGGAGCGAAGAAGATCGGCCACCGGCGGTGGGAGCGGCCGCAGGGGCGGATCGACCGGGTCGAACAGGGCTCGCGACAGGAGATCTGACGGTGGCATCGGGTCAGGTTACGACGATGCCGTGGCGGACACCGGCGCGGAGGCGGACGCAGTGGCGCCCTCTGCGGCGAACACCGAAACCGCCGCCACCGCCGCCGCCTCGACCAGCGAAATCCCCTTCGTCTGCGTCGCGTTGCCGTTCGACAGGGCGGCCACCAGGTAGTCGTGGCCGTCGACCGTCACCCGGCCGATGCTGTTGACGTCCCACAACCCGGTCGCCGTACGCGGCAGCCAGCCGTTCTTCAGCGCCCACGCGGACCCGTCGGCCGCCGCCGACACCCCCCACTGCTGACCCACGGCGATCTGCCCCATCAGCCCGCGCAGATACGTCCGCGAGGCCTCGCTCAGCTCCGAGTCCTCCCCGAACACCTGCCCCAGCAGCCTGAGTTGATCGGCGGCCGTGGTCTGCGTCAGCCCCCACAGCATCCCGTCGCCGCCCTCGGTCCGCGTCAGCCCGAAGCGCTCGTTCGCGGCATCGAGGCCCTCCGCCTTTCCGATCACCCGCCACAGCTCCGACGCGGAGGCGTTGTCGCTGTTCTCGATCATCGCGGTAGCGTACGACTTCTCCGCCGCCGTCAGCCGCCGCCCCTCGTCCTGCGCCTGCAGCAGCAGCGCCGCCAGGATGTCGACCTTCACGATGCTCGCCGTGTCGAAGCTGCCGTCCCCGTACGAGGCGCTCTCTTTGGAGCCCAGGTCCAGCACCGCCACCGACACCTCGACACCGTCCGGGACGTCCACCGACTCCATGGCCGCCGCCAGCAGCTCGTCACGGTCCACCACCGGCTGCGCCACAGCGTCCACCGAAACCTCCTCACTCGCCGAGGCCGAGGACGAGGGTGAAGATGAGGCCGTCGGCGACGCCGCCGACGATACGGCCCTTCCCCCGGAGTGCGCCTGCGCCTTCACGTACACGGTCCCCGCCGCCGTACCGCCGAGGACGGCGACGGTGGCGAGGGCGCCGTACAACAGAGGGCGGCGTCTGGAGGGACGAGCGCGGCGACTGCGACGGGCTCTGGAAGACTCCATGCCCGCGATCGTGGGGCCGGCGACTGTGCGTGCCGTTAGACGGGCGTTAGATGTGCGTCAGGGAAATCTGAGATTCCTGTGAACCGCGTCACGGGCAGGTTTCCGGGCCCGCACAAGCGCAGCAGCATCCCCCCGATAGGGTCGGTGACCGTGGCGAACAAGAACATTCCCGACTCTCCCTTCTCCGACGACGACGGCTCCGCCGACCCCCGGCTGAGCACCGCGCTCGCCGCCTGGGCCGAGGACCGCACCGCCGAGGCGCCCGTCCTGGAGGCGCTCAGGGACGCCCGGCTGCTCGTCCCCGTCGTGGCCGTGCTCGGTGAGGTCGAGGAGGACGAGAACGGGCTGCGCCGCGAGAAGACCAGCGACATGGCCGTACCGACCCTGAAGGCCGGCGACCGCACCGCCCTGCCCGCCTTCACCTCCACCGAGTCCCTGACCCGCTGGGACCCGGCGGCCCGCCCCGTCGCCGTACCCCTGCACCAGGCCCTGCAGGCCGCGGCGCACGAGAAGGCGGACACGATCGTGCTGGACATGGCCGGTCCGGTGCCGTACGAGCTGACGGGGCGCGCCCTGCTCGCGCTCGCCGAGGGCCGTACGACGACCGACCCGCTCGCCGACCCGGCCGTCGTGGCGGCCGTACGCGATGCCGTCGCCGCCGAGCCCGCCGTCCTGCGCGCCCACCTCGGGCCCGGGCAGGCCGACGGCACCCTCGCCCTCGTACTGGACGAGTCCGCCGTACCCGGGCAGGCCGCCCGTGCGGTCGCCGAGCGGCTCGCGGCCGACGAAACACTGAGGGCCCGCCTGGTGCGCGGCCTCGACCTGGCACTGCTGCCGGCCGGGGTGACGCCACCGGGCGAGCCCCTGTACGTACGAGGGTGATCTAGCCGTAGATCGGGCCGGTGTACTTCTCGCCCGGCCCCTGACCCGGCTCGTCCGGGACGATCGACGCCTCGCGGAAGGCCAGCTGCAGCGACTTCAGGCCGTCGCGCAGCGGCGCCGCGTGGAACGAGCTGATCTCGGTCGCGCTCGCGTCCAGCAGACCGGCGAGGGCGTGCACCAGCTTGCGGGCCTCGTCCAGGTCCTTGTACTTGTCGCCCTCCTCGGTCAGACCGAGCTTCACGGCGGCGGCGCTCATCAGGTTGACGGCGACCGTCACGATCACCTCGACGGCGGGGACCTCGGCGATGTCGCGGGTCATCTCGTCGAAGTCGGGGGCCGTGGGGGACTCAGCAGACTCAGCAGGGGTGTCACTCATGCTCCACACGATAGGCCCAGGTGTACGAGGATTCGCACCACCCCCGGGTTGCTGCTAACCTTGTGTAATGACCGGCTGGACACGCATGTGTCGAGCCCACAAGTGGAGGCTCCGATCTCCCACCTGACCGTCCTCCGGGACGGCGGGTCACCCGGTCAGGCGCCCCCATCGTTCCGTACGGACGATGGAGTCGCCCGAAATCGCGCCCCGCGGTCATCGCGGCGGTGCTCCGGTAGTGTTTTGGAGCCCCGCCTGTGATCGTCCGGGGCATTTTTTGTGCTTCGGCGCGGTTAGGTCTTACGAAAGAAGACATACGCGGCTGTCCGCCAGACCGCCGTGTGGTGCTAACCGAGGAGGATCCATCAGCGCCGAGCCCCGCATCAACGACCGGATTCGCGTTCCCGAGGTGCGACTTGTCGGTCCCAGTGGCGAGCAGGTGGGCATCGTCCCGCTGGCCAAGGCACTGGAGCTTGCGCAGGAGTACGACCTGGACCTGGTCGAGGTCGCGGCGAACGCCCGTCCGCCCGTGTGCAAGCTCATGGACTACGGGAAGTTCAAGTACGAGTCGGCCATGAAGGCCCGTGAGGCGCGCAAGAACCAGGCGCACACGGTCATCAAGGAGATGAAGCTCCGGCCGAAGATCGACCCGCACGACTATGACACCAAGAAGGGTCACGTCGTCCGGTTCCTCAAGCAGGGCGACAAGGTCAAGATCACGATCATGTTCCGTGGTCGCGAGCAGTCCCGTCCCGAACTGGGCTACCGACTGCTGCAGCGTCTCGCGGAGGACGTCCAGGACCTCGGTTTCGTCGAGTCGAACCCGAAGCAGGACGGCCGGAACATGATCATGGTTCTCGGGCCGCACAAGAAGAAGACCGAGGCGATGGCCGAGGCCCGCCAGGCGCAGGAGGCCCGCAAGGCCGAAGCGAAGGCCAACCCCGGCAAGTCGCAGAACGCCGCGGACGCGGACGCTGTGAACGCCGAGGCCCCTGCCGAGGCTTCCGTCGAGGCGTGATCCCGGGGGACGCAAGTCCCCAGGACGTAACCGATACAAGAGCGACGCTCCATCGTGCCCGGTTTTCCCGACCGGGCACCGGAGCGCCATCTACGAGGAGAGAACGGCGCTATGCCGAAGAACAAGTCGCACAGCGGTGCCAGCAAGCGCTTCAAGGTCACCGGCTCCGGCAAGGTGCTCCGTGAGCGCGCCGGCAAGCGCCACCTGCTCGAGCACAAGTCGTCCCGCGTGACGCGTCGCCTGACCGGCAACGCCGAAATGGCCCCGGGCGACGCCGCGAAGATCAAGAAGCTTCTCGGCAAGTGACGTACGCGGCGCTTTGCCTGAGCGCCGTACGTCTGGACCGGGACCCAATCGATTCCGGGCCGTGTGAGTCCAACCGCGGCCCCGCTACAAGGAGTTAAAAAGTGGCACGCGTCAAGCGGGCAGTGAACGCCCACAAGAAGCGCCGGGCGATCCTCGAGCAGGCCTCCGGCTACCGCGGTCAGCGTTCGCGCCTGTACCGCAAGGCCAAGGAGCAGGTCACCCACTCGCTGGTCTACAACTACAACGACCGCAAGAAGCGCAAGGGTGACTTCCGCCAGCTGTGGATCCAGCGCATCAACGCCGCTGCCCGCGCCAACGGCATCACGTACAACCGCTTCATCCAGGGTCTGAAGGCCGCGAACGTCGAGGTCGACCGCAAGATCCTGGCCGAGCTGGCCGTCAACGACGCCAACGCGTTCGCCGCGCTGGTCGAGGTCGCCCAGAAGGCGCTGCCGAGCGACGTCAACGCGCCGAAGGCCGCGTGACGCTGCGCTCGGCCTGAGCCGACGTGACGGAACGGACCCGTGGGTTTTGCCTGCGGGTCCGTTGTTGTTGGTAGTGGAAAGTGGCTATCGAAAGTGAAGAGCATGCCCCCGGCCAGCCCTGAGCTGATCTCCCCCCGTTCCCCTCGCGTCTCCGCCGCCCGGCGGCTCGCCAAGCGGAACTTCCGGGGCAAGGAGCGGCTGTTTCTCGCGGAGGGGCCGCAGGCCGTGCGGGAGGCGGCGGCGTACGGGGACACGCTGGTCGAGCTGTTCGCCACGGTCGAGGCCGCGGAGCGGTACGCCGACATCATCGGTGAGGCCCGGGACGCCGGAGCCCGGCTCCACCTGGCCTCCGAGCAGGTCATCGCCGATATCTCGACCACCGTCACCCCGCAGGGGCTCGTCGGTGTCTGCCGGTTCGTCGACACCCCCTTCGAGGAGATCCTCGCCGCCCGGCCCAAGCTCGTCGCCGTCCTCGCGCATGTGCGGGACCCAGGGAACGCCGGGACCGTGCTGCGGTGCGCCGATGCCGCCGGGGCCGAGGCCGTCGTACTGACCGACGCGTCCGTGGATCTCTACAACCCCAAGGCCGTACGGGCCTCCGTGGGCTCCCTGTTCCACCTCCCCGTCGCTGTGGGAGTTCCCGTCGAGCGCGCCGTGGCGGGGCTGAAGGACGTCGGGGTGCGGATCCTGGCCGCCGACGGGGCGGGGACGGACGATCTCGACGACGAGCTCGACAAGGGCACCATGGGCGGGCCGACCGCCTGGGTGTTCGGGAACGAGGCCTGGGGGCTTCCGGAGGAGACGCGCGCGCTGGCCGATGCCGTCGTGCGCGTGCCGATCCACGGCAAGGCCGAGAGCCTGAACCTCGCCACCGCCGCCGCCGTATGTCTCTACGCGTCCGCCCGTGCACAGCGCGCCCCCAGTGGGTGCCGCTCCGTCACCGAGAGCTAGTAGGGTGACCAGCTCGGGGGCCCCTCAGCCGTCGTGAGAGGTGGGGTACGGGGATGAGTGTCGGCACGAGCAGCGCACCGGGGGCACGGGAGGTGCGGCGGCCGTCCGCGTCCCGGCCGCCAGGTGAGTCCGCGGAGCTCGGAATCGATCCCGACGACCTGCCCGACGGCCTCGTCGTCGCCGATGAGCACGGGCACGTCATCTGCTTCAACGCCGCCGCCGAGCGCATCACCGCCGTCGCCGCCGACGACGCCCTCGGGCAGCGGCTGGAGAAGGCCCTGCCGTTAGAGGACCTGGAGGGGCGGCGCTGGTGGCAGCTGACCGATCCCTACGGGGGGCTGGCCATCAGGCGCAGGCAGCCCGAGCGCAATCTCCTCCTGCCCGGCGGGCGTGAGGTGCTCGTCTCCGTGCGGTACGTCCGTACCGAGCCCACCGGGCCGGTGAGCCGCGTCGTCGTCTCCCTGCGCGACACCGAGGCCCGCCGCCGCACCGAGCGCTCGCACGCCGAGCTGATCGCGACCGTGGCCCATGAGCTGCGGTCGCCGCTCACCTCCGTCAAGGGCTTCACCGCCACCCTCCTCGCCAAGTGGGCGAGGTTCACCGACGACCAGAAGCGGCTGATGCTGGAGACCGTCGACGCCGACGCCGACCGCGTCACCCGCCTCATCGCCGAGCTGCTCGACATCTCGCGGATCGACAGCGGGAGGCTGGAGGTGCGGCGCCAGCCCGTCGACATCGGCGCGGCCGTGGGGCGGCACATCCAGGCGTACGTCGCCGCGGGGCAGCCCGCCGACCGGTTCCTGCTGCGCATCGAGCAGCCGCTGCCCGCCCTGTGGGCCGACCCCGACAAGATCGACCAGGTGCTCAGCAACCTCATCGAAAATGCCGTGCGGCACGGCGACGGAACGGTCACCATTGACATCACGGCCACGGCGTCCCCGCGCGAAGACGAGGACACCGGCACGTCGGTCACCGTGAGCGACGAGGGGCCCGGCATCCCGGAGGAGTCCATGAACCGCGTCTTCACCCGCTTCTGGCGGGGCAGCAAGCGCGGCGGCACGGGCCTCGGGCTCTACATCGTCAAGGGCATCGTCGAGGCACACGGCGGCGCCATCGAGGTCGGCCGCGCCCCCGGCGGCGGCGCGCAGTTCCGATTTACGTTGCCCGTGGCGGCACCCGCGTATCTCACCTGAGATCCGGACCGAGCCCCACGGGCGCATTCGCTTACCTCAACCCCGTTAGACTCGGCCTTTGGCACCTTTGTGTCCCAATAACCGTGACGAGATGTCCACGAGTCGGTACGGGGCCATCCGCCAGCCAATCGGAAGCACGGGAAGAGATGTCGGCACCGAATAAGTCGTACGACCCTGTCGAGGTCGAGGCACTGAAACCAGAAGAGATCGAGCGCATGCGGGACGAGGCGCTCGCCGCCTTCGCCGCCGCGGACTCCCTCGACGCGCTCCAGGAGGCCAAGGTCGCCCACACCGGCGGCACCTCCCCGCTGGCCCTCGCCAACCGCGAGATCGGCGCCCTGCCCCCGCACGCCAAGGCCGAGGCCGGCAAGCGCGTCGGCCAGGCCCGCGGCGCCGTCAACAAGGCACTCGCCGCCCGCCAGGCCGAGCTGGAGGCCGAGCGCGACCAGCGGGTGCTGGTCGAGGAGTCCGTGGACGTCACCCTGCCGTACGACCGCGTACCGGCCGGCGCCCGCCACCCGCTCACCACCCTGTCCGAGCGCATCGAGGACGTCTTCGTGGCCATGGGCTACGAGGTCGCCGAGGGCCCGCAGGTCGAGGCCGAGTGGTTCAACTTCGACGCCCTCAACATCGGCCCGGACCACCCGGCCCGCGGTGAGGCGGACACCTTCTTCGTCGAGGGCCCGGACGGCTCCGGTGACTCCGGCGTCGTGCTGCGCACCCACACCTCGCCCGTGCAGATCCGCTCCCTGCTCGACCGCGAGCTGCCGGTGTACGTGATCTGTCCCGGCCGCGTGTACCGCACCGACGAGCTGGACGCCACGCACACCCCGGTCTTCCACCAGGTCGAGCTGCTCGCGGTCGACGAGGGCCTGACCATGGCCGACCTCAAGGGCACCCTGGACCACATGGTCCAGTCCCTGTTCGGCGAGGGCATGAAGACCCGGCTGCGGCCGAACTTCTTCCCGTTCACCGAGCCGTCCGCCGAGATGGACATGGTGTGCTACGTCTGCCGCGGCGAGTCCGTCGGCAACCCCGACCGGCCCTGCCGTACCTGCTCCTCCGAAGGCTGGATCGAGCTCGGCGGCTGCGGCATGGTCAACCCGCGGGTGCTCACCGCCTGCGGCGTCGACCCGGAGAAGTACAGCGGCTTCGCCTTCGGGTTCGGCATCGAGCGGATGCTGATGTTCCGCCACAACGTCGAGGACATGCGAGACATGGTCGAGGGTGACGTCCGGTTCACCCGGCCGTTCGGGATGGAGATCTGATGCGGGTCCCGCTTTCTTGGCTGCGGGAGTACGTCGACCTGCCGGCGACGGAGACCGGCCGCGACGTCCAGGCCAAGCTCATTTCCGCAGGTCTGGAGGTCGAGACCGTCGAGCAGCTCGGCGCCGACCTCAAGGGCCCGCTCGTGGTCGGCCAGGTGCTGACCATTGAGGAGCTGACGGAGTTCAAGAAGCCGATCCGCTTCTGCACCGTCGACGTC
Organism: Streptomyces sp. NPDC107522; assembly: GCF_055657525.1. Taxonomy (NCBI): domain Bacteria; kingdom Bacillati; phylum Actinomycetota; class Actinomycetes; order Kitasatosporales; family Streptomycetaceae; genus Streptomyces; species Streptomyces sp. NPDC107522. The sequence goes on from NZ_JBVKAU010000018.1 coordinate 85,114, forward strand.
GGCACCGCCAACGGCACCGGCGAGCCCCAGGAGCTCATCTGCGGCGCCCGCAACTTCCAGGTCGGCGACAAGGTCGTCGTGGTCCTCCCGGGCGCCGTGCTGCCCGGCGGCTTCGAGATCGCCGCGCGCAAGACCTACGGCCGTGTCTCGCACGGCATGATCTGCTCCACCAGCGAGCTGGGCATGGGCGACGACGGCACCCACGGCATCATCGTGCTGCCGCCGGAGACCGAGGTCGGCAAGGACGCCATCGAGCTGCTGGAGCTGGTCGACGAGGTCCTGGACATCGCCGTCACCGCCAACCGCGGTGACTGCCTGTCCATCCGCGGCGTCGCCCGCGAGACCGCCATCGCCTACGGCATCCCGCTGCGCGACCCGGCGCTCCTCGACGTGCCCGCCCCGAACGCCTTCGGCTACCCGGTGCAGGTCTCGGACCCGATCGGTTGCGACCGCTTCACCGCGCGCACCGTCACCGGTCTGAGCCCCGAGGCCCGCTCGCCAATCTGGCTGCAGCGCCGGCTGCAGAAGGTCGGCATGCGCCCGATCTCGCTCGCCGTGGACGTCACGAACTACGTGATGATGGAGCTGGGCCAGCCGCTGCACGCCTACGACCGCTCCCTGGTCCAGGGCACGATCGGGGTCCGCCGGGCCGCCGAGGGCGAGAAGATCGTCACCCTCGACGGCGTCGAGCGCAAGCTGCACGCCGAGGACCTGGTCATCACCGACGAGCGCGGCCCGATCGGCCTCGCGGGCGTCATGGGCGGCGCCAACACGGAGATCGCCGACCACGACGACCTCGAGAACGCGACGACCGACGTCGTGATCGAGGCCGCCCACTTCGACCAGGTCGCGATCGCCCGTACGGCCCGCCGCCACAAGCTCTCGTCGGAGGCGTCCCGCCGCTTCGAGCGCGGCGTCGACCCGGCGGCGGCAGCCGCGGCGGCCCAGCGCACGGTCGACCTGCTCGTACTGCTCGCGGGCGGCACGGCGGAGGGCGGTGTCACCGAGGTCGTCACGCCCTCCGGACCGCACACCATCACCACCCCCGCCGACCACCCGGACAAGGTCGCGGGCGTCGTGTACGGCCGCGAGACCGTCGTACGGCGTCTGCAGGAGATCGGCTGCGACGTGTACGGGCAGGACGAGCTGATCGTCACCGTGCCGTCCTGGCGGCCCGACCTGCTGGAGCCGAACGACCTGGCCGAAGAGGTCATCCGCCTGGAGGGCTACGAGAACCTGCCCTCCACGCTGCCCAAGCCGCCGTCCGGCCGTGGTCTGACCCACCGCCAGCGACTGCACCGCCGGGTCGGCCGCGCGCTCGCCGGAGCGGGCTATGTCGAGGCGCCGAACTACCCCTTCGTCAGCGAGCAGGTCTTCGACCAGCTCGGCCTGGCCGCCGACGACCCGGCCCGCCGCGTCGTCAAGCTGGTCAACCCGCTCAACGACGAGGAGCCCGCGCTGCGTACGTCGCTGCTGCCGGGTCTGCTCGGTGCGCTGCGGCGCAATGACGGCCGCGGTTCGCACGATCTGGCGCTGTTCGAGACGGGCCTGGTCTTCCAGCCGCGTGACGAGCGGCGCGTCGCCGGGCACCTGCCCGTCGACCGGCGTCCCACCGACGAGGAGATCGCGGGCCTGAACGCCGTGCTCCCCGAGCAGCCGCGGCACGTCGCCGTCGTTCTCGCCGGTGCCCGTGAGCAGGCCGGCTGGTGGGGCAAGGGTCGTCCGGCCGACTACGCCGACGCGATCGAGGCCGCGCGGCTCGTGGCCCGCGAGGCCGGGGCCGAGCTGAGCGTGCGGGCCGGGCAGTACGGGCCGTGGCACCCGGGTCGGTGCGCCGAGCTGGCGATCACCGTCAACGGCGCCGAGCGGGTCATCGGGCACGCCGGTGAGCTGCACCCGAGGGTGCTCAAGGCGCTGGGGCTGCCCGGGCGCACCTGTGCGATGGAGCTGGACCTGGACGCGCTGGAGCAGGTCGGCGACGGTACGCCGCAGGCGCCGAGCATCTCTACGTTCCCCGTTGCCACGCAGGATGTCGCCCTCGTGGTGGACAAGCCGGTGCCGGCCGCGGAGGTCGAGGCCGCGCTGCGTGAGGGGGCGGGTGAACTCCTTGAGGCGATCCGGCTGTTCGACGTGTACGTCAATGACGAGCAGCTGGGTGACGGGAAGAAGTCGCTGGCGTATGCGTTGCGCTTCCGCGCGGGTGACCGGACGCTGACCGTGGATGAGGCTTCGGCGGCTCGGGATGCGGCGGTTGCCCTCGCGGGCGAGCGGACGGGAGCGGTTCTCCGGGGTTAGTGCGCCTAAGGAGTGGGGGACTGCGGTTGTCCGGCGGGTGCGGCTGAGCCGTGGCTGGTCGCGCAGTTCCCCGCGCCCCTTGTGGGGGGCAACCCCCACACCCCCATCGGGCGTTGTGGTCACCTCACTCAATAGGGTGACTTCTCTGGGTGATCTGGTACTTCCGGGTCATCTCTCGACAGAATCGGACCGGCCTTTCGAGGTCGGTCCGATCTGCGTTGTCAGGGCCTATTGGGGGGCCAACGGCATGTTCCGCATCAAGGCCCGGGTTCCCCGGAAGGCGCTGGGGATGGGGCTGCCCACCGCCTGGGGTGCGATGGCGATCACGTACAAGTTGACCTGCCCGCTGGCTCAGCAGGACAGCCTCGGCGCGCGGCTCGTCACCGGCGCCGTGTTCTTCGCCGTGGGGACCGGTCTGATTCTGCACGTCCGGCACGCCCTGCTGCGTGAGCTCCGGCAGGTCCGCAAGGTCGCCGGCGCCGCGCAGAGTGCACTGCTGCGGCCGCTCCCCGCGCGCATCGACGGGCTGAACGTCGCCGCCGCCCAGCTCTCCGCGGATCGCAGCGCCTGTGTCGGCGGTGACCTGTACGAGGTCATCGCCACCGAGCACGGCGTACGGGCGGTGATGGGCGACGTCCGCGGCCATGGCATCGCCGCCCTCGGCACCGTCGCCGCGGTCCTCGGCAGCTTCCGCGAGGCCGTCCACGACGAACCCGACCTCGGCCGGGTGCTGCGCAGACTGGACCGCGCCCTGGCCCGGCACCTGCGCGAACGGGCCCGCGACGAGCACCCGTCCGCGGGCCGGGAGCCGGACACCCCGGTCGCCGAGGAGTTCGTCACCGTCCTGCTGCTGGAGATCGGCAGGGACGGCGAGATCATCGCCCTCAACTGCGGCCATCCCTGGCCGTACTTGCTGAGCGGCACCGGCGTCGAACCCCTGGCCCGAGCCGATCCCCTCCCACCCCTCGGCCCGTTCCCCCTCCCGACCGACCTGACTCCGTTGCCCTGCGGCTCCCTGCTGCCCGGCGACTCCCTGGTCCTGTACACGGACGGTGTCGAGGACGCGAGGGACACGAGAGGCCGGTTCTTTCCCCTGCAGGCGGCGCTCATCGGCGCCGTACGAAACGACCCGATCACCCCTCAGACGATCCTGCGCACCCTCTTCACGGCACTCATCCGCCACACAAGGGGAAGGCAGGCGGACGACATAGCGCTACTGGTCCTACGGAACGATCGAACCAGGCTCCAGTGCAGCCAACCTTCAGGGGCGCGGGGAACTGCGCGACCAGCCACGATCAACCCGCAGCCGACAAACCACCTTTAGCGCAACGGCGATCAGTCGCCCGGCCAAGCCAGCGCGGCGAGGCGTCGCCATCCGCCCAGCCACGGAGTGTCGGGCAGGCAGCTGGGCGGACGGCGCGGATGCGGGCCGCCGCACTGTACGAGGGGGAGCCGGCGGCCCGGCCGGCCTCTTGCGAGGCATTTCAGTCAACCGGCTGGAAACTCTCCGCAACAGCGCGCGCACACTGCGGATTCGAGCACTCCGTTCACACCCCGTGTGAAGCGGTTCGCACTAGTCTGTCGGCACCGAGCCACCCGGGGGGCATATATGCAGCCCAACACTCTGCTCGACGCGATCCTGGACGAGGCCGGGATCTCGCACGCGGGGCTGGCAGCGCACGTGAACCAGGCGGGGCGGGCGCGCGGGCTCGCGCTGAGATACGAACACACCGCTGTCGCCCGGTGGTTGAAGGGCCAGCGGCCGCGCGGCCAGGTGCCCGATCTGATCTGCGAGGTGCTCGCCGCCCGGCTGCACCGTACCGTCACGCTCGACGACATCGGCCTCGGCGTGCCCGGCGAGCCGTCCACCGCGCACACCACCTCGCTGTCCGGCTTCGTGGAGCGGGCCACCGCGCTGTGGCGCTCCGACGAGCAGCAGCGGCCGCACATCCTGGGCGCCCCCGCGGTCACGGGCACACCCGCCGTCATGCCCGTATGGGAGTGGGAGAACCCACCCGAGGACGTGGACGTCTCGCGCGGGGGCCGGCACCGGGTCACCCCCGCCGACATCGAGATGCTGCGGGCCGCGCGCACCCACTACGAGCAGATGTACCGGAAGGCGGGCGGCATAGCGACCCGCACCCGGATCGTCGGGTTCCTGAACGCCGAGGCCGCCCCGCTGCTGCGCGGCAGCTACACCGACGCCACCGGTCGCCAACTGCACCGCGCCACCGGTGGGTTGGTGGCCGTCGCCGGAATCTGCGCGTACGACTCCGACGCGCACGGGCTCGCCCAGCGCTACTTCCACCAGGCCCTGCGGCTCGCGAAGGCCAGCGGAGACCGGGGGCTCGGCGCCTATGTGATCGCGCTGCTGGTCAACCAGTCGCTGTTCATGCGGGAGTTCCGGCAGGCCGTCGCCTTCGCGGAGGCCGCGCTGCGGGCCGCTGGCAAGCACATCACCCCGGCGCTCGCCTCCGACCTGTACGCGATGCAGGCGAAGGCGTACGCCCACCTCGGCGACGGCACGAGCGCCCTGTCCTGCATCCGGCGTGCCGAGCAGGCCGCCGAACGTATCCATCGCGGATACGAACCCGACGAAACGGGCTATGTCCAGCCCGGACTCGTCAACGTCCAGGTGGCGGAGGCACTGCTGAGTCTCGGGGAGCTGGCAGCCGCGGGGGAGCACGCCGCGGCCGCCGTCGGCAATCCGGCCCACGACCGGGGCCGGGTGCACCGGCTGGCCATGCTCAGCACGATCGAGCTGCGCCAGGGCAACGCCGACAAGGCGGTGGCCACGGCGGTGCAGATGGCCGAGCAGGCGCGGGGCATGGAGTCCCGGCGCCTGCGCGACAGACTCCGGGCGGTCCGCGAGCACCTGGTGCGCAATGGGTGCGCGGGCACGTCCGAGGCCGCCGAACTCATCGACGGAGCGCTGCGCGTACCGCTATAGGCCGGTGCAGGCCGGTACTCGTCCACCGACACCTCATAGTCCCTGCTGCGATATTGCCACTCACTCGACGGAAGGTGGCAGAACCGTGCAGTGGACGAAACAGAACGAACAAACTGTGTATGAAAACCGCTGGTTCACCGTCAACCTGGCAGACGTGGAGCTGCCCGACGGACGGCACCTGGACCACTTCCTCATACGGCTGCGGCCGGTCGCCGTGGCCACGGTGGTCAACGAGGCCAATGAGGTCCTCCTCCTGTGGCGCCACCGTTTCATCACCGACAGCTGGGGGTGGGAACTCGCGGCGGGCGTCGTCGAGGACGGCGAGGACATCGCCCGCGCGGCCGCCAGGGAGCTGGAGGAGGAGACCGGCTGGCGGCCGGGACACCTGCACCACCTCATGACCGTGGAGCCCTCCAACGGGCTCACCGACGCCCGGCACCACATCTACTGGGCCGACGAGGGCGAGTACGTCGGACATCCCGTGGACGACTTCGAGTCGGACCGCCGGGAATGGGTCCCCCTCAAGCTCGTTCCCGACATGGTCGCCCGTGGGGAGGTCCCGGCCGCCAACATGGCGGCCGCGTTACTGATGCTGCACCATCTCAGGCTCGGCTAACGTCCCATCGCCTGCCAGATCGCCACGACGAGAGCACCCACGGCGGTGAGGGCGGCGACCGCGGGCAGCGGCCAGCGCGTGTGTTCCAGTGTGTGGATCCGGGTCGTCAGCTCGTCGAGTTCCTTGGCGGTCTCCTCGCTGCGGTGCGTGAGCAGAGCCAGCCCGCCCTCCACGCGGGCGTAGGCGACGTCGAGACGACGTCGTAACTCTGCGAGTTCTCCCTGAACGACTGGATGCTCGGGATCGGCGGTCACGTGTCCGCTCCTTTCCGTAGTCATCTCTCATCCCTTGCATGCGCAGGGAAAGTGAACTCGCCTGGTGGGCGCCTGGGGAGAGTGTGCGAGGGGCATATGCGAGCCCGGCGTGCACACGGTGTGTGAATGACGCGGGCCCGGCACCTTCGCGGTGCCGGGCCCGTGCAGTTGGCCGGAATCTGACCGTCTGTAATCAGCCGTACGTGTAGAAGCCCGAGCCGGTCTTACGGCCCAGCCGGCCCGCGTCGACCATGCGCTGCAGCAGCGGGGGAGCGGCGTACAGCGGCTCCTTGTACTCCTCGTACATGCTCTGCGCCACGGAGGCGACCGTGTCCAGTCCGATCAGGTCGGACAGCTTCAGCGGGCCCATCGGGTGGGCGCAGCCCATCTCCATGCCGTTGTCGATGTCCTCACGGCTGGCGATGCCGGTCTCGAACATCCGGATCGCGGAGAGGAGATACGGGATCAGCAGCGCGTTGACCACGAACCCGGAGCGGTCCTGGGCGCGGATGGCGTGCTTGCCGAGCAGCTTCTCGGTGAAGACCTGGGCCCGGCTGAGGGTGCCCTCGGAGGTGGTGAGCGCCGGGATCAGCTCGACGAGCTTCTGCACCGGGGCCGGGTTGAAGAAGTGGATGCCGACGACCTGGTCGGGACGCGAGGTGGCGACCGCCAGCTTCACCAGCGGGATCGAGGAGGTGTTGGAGGCCAGGATCGCGTCCGGGCGGGTCACCACCTGGTCGAGCACCTGGAAGATCTCGGTCTTCACCTGCTCGTTCTCCACGACGGCCTCGATCACCAGGTCGCGGTCGGCGAACTCGCCCAGGTCGGTGGTGAAGGACAGCCGCGCCTGCGTGGCGTCCAGCTCCTCCTCGCTGATCTTGCCGCGCTCGGCGGCCTTGGCCAGGGAGTTGAACAGCCGGGTACGGCCGATCTCCAGGGCCTCGCCGGTGGTCTCGGCGACCTTCACGTCCAGGCCGGCGCGGGCGCACACCTCGGCGATGCCCGCTCCCATCTGGCCGCAGCCCACCACACCGACGCGTGCAATATCTCCGGAGATGCCGGTCACATCGTCCCCTTCGCTGATCCACGACTGCGGCAGGTCCGCCGTTGTTCGACGCCTGCTCCAAACCTGCACGTTACCTTCGGCGAAGTTTGATCGATCGTTCGGGTGCCTCATGAAAAGCTGGCGCGGGGTGTGATCCCGGCCATACGGATCTGCCCCCGGGGGTGGGCCCTGACCACGGCACACGGAGGTACGAAGAGATGCTGCACCGGAAGTCACGGCTGTCACGACGGGCCTTCGCGGTGACCGCCCTGTCGGCACTCGTGGCGGGAGGCGGCGCGTTGGCGGCGGGTGCCGCCATGGCGGACGGGTCGGAGCGGGACCGGCGACGGTTGACCCGGGAGACGCGCGGCGTGTGGATCGCGACCGTGGCGAACCGGGACTGGCCCTCCAAGCAGGGGCTGACCGCGAAGGAGCAGTGCGACGAGCTGATCACCCACCTGGACACGGCGGTGGAGCGCCGCCTGAACACGGTGATCCTCCAGGTACGGCCCACGGCCGACGCCCTGTGGCCCTCGCCCTACGAGCCGTGGTCCCAGGTCCTCACCGGCACCCAGGGCAAGGACCCCGGCTGGGACCCGCTCGGCAAAGCCGTGGCGGAGGCCCACTCCCGTGGGCTGCAGCTGCACGGCTGGTTCAACCCGTACCGCATCGCCAACCACACGGACCCCGCCAAGCTGGCCGCGTCCCACCCCGCCCGCAAGCACCCGGAGTGGGTGGTGCCGTACGGCGGCAAGCTCTACTACAACCCGGGGCTGCCCGAGGTCCGCGCCTTCGTGCAGAAGGCGATGCTCGACGCGGTGGAGAGGTACCCGCTCGACGGGGTCCACTTCGACGACTACTTCTACCCCTACCCGGTGGCGGACCAGGCCTTCGACGACACCGAGGCCTACGAGCGCTACGGCAGCGACTTCGCGAGCCGGGCCGACTGGCGGCGGGACAACATCGACAAGCTGGTCGACGAGATGGCGTCCGGCATCCGGCGGATCCGGCCCGCCACCCAGTTCGGCATCAGCCCGTTCGGGGTGTGGCGCAACGCCGCCACCGACCCGCTCGGCTCCGAGTCACGGGCGGGCGTGCAGACGTACGACGACCTGTACGCGGACACCCGGAAGTGGGTCCGCGAGGGCTGGATCGACTACATCTGCCCGCAGCTCTACTGGAACATCGGCTTCGCCGCCGCCGACTACGCCAAGCTCCTGCCCTGGTGGGCGGAGGTGGCACGGGGCAGCAGGACGCAGCTGTACCTCGGCGAGGCGCTGTACAAGGCCGGTGACCCGGCGCAGCCCGAAGCCTGGCAGGACCCGGGCGAGCTGTCGCGGCACCTCACCCTGGCGAAGCGGTACCCGGAGACACGCGGGCACGTCTTCTTCGCCGCGAAGGACTCGGCCGCGGACCGCATCGGGGCCATGGCGCAGGTCGTCGCCGACCACTACGGCCGGCCTGCCATGACCCCACGCTGATCGGCCTGCCGGGTTACGGCCCGGTCCGGTGGGTCTCCTTGTGACGGATCTCGGTGTCGGGGCCCGGGGAGCAGATGCCCTCGTGCCCGTCCTCGAAGCGCACGCGGAACGGAGGGTTGCCCTCCTGGCCCAGGACTTCGACGATCTCGCCGACCTTGTCGTGTTGTCCGACCACCCTGCCGTGCTGGACAAGCTGGTCGCCCACGGTTGCACGCATCTGTCGGTCCTCCTCACCAGGTGCGGGAGCAGCGGTCGTGGCCTTGAGTCTACGGCGTGGAGCGGTGGTTGGAAGTGGGTCGTTCGGGCCCGCTCAGCCACGTGCCCGCTGGGTCACGGCGATGCACACGAGGACCGCCGTGGCCGTGAGCGGGGCGGCCACTGTCAGGTGCTCGCCCAGCAGCAGCACCGACCACACCAGTGTGAGCAGGGGCTGGGCCAACTGCAACTGGCTGGCCTTCGGGATGCCGATGGCCGCCATGCCCCGGTACCAGACGACCAGGCCGAGGAACTGCGAGCCCGTCGCGAGCCACAGCAGTCCGGTCACGCCGTGCCAGGTCAGGTGGACGGGTTCGTACGACAGCGCGACCGCGGCGGCCGGGAGGGTGAGCGGCAGGCACAGCACCAGCGCCCAGCCGATCACTTGCCAGCCCGGCATGACCCGGGCCAGCCGGCCGCCCTCGGTGTATCCGGCGGCGCACACCAGCAGCGCCCCGAAGAGATACAGGTCGGCGGTGGTCAGGGCGCCGCCGCTCTGCTGGACGGTGAAGGCGACCACCGCCGCCGCGCCCACGAGCGCCGCCGTCCAGAACGTGCGCGACGGGCGGGCGCCGACGCGCAGGGCGGAGAACAGGGCGGTGGTCAGCGGCAGCAGGCCGACCACGACGGCGGCGTGCGCGGTGGTGGACGTCTGGAGCGCGAGGGTGGTGAGCAGGGAGAAGCCGAGGACCACTCCCGCGGCGACCACCGCGAGGCCCGCCCAGTGCCGGCGCGCGGGGAACGGCACGCGCAGCGCGAGCAGACAGCCGCCCGCGATCAGCGCGGCCAGCATGCTGCGCAAGGCGATCAGGGACCAGGGGGTGAAGCCCTCCAGGCCCCAGGCGGTGGCGGGGAAGGTGAGGGAGAAGACCGCGACACCGAGGGCGGCCTGGAGCGTGCCGCGCAGGGTCGACCCGGTGGGCGCCGCCGGACCGGACGAGGCGGGCGCGGTGGCCGGGGCTGTCGGTGCGGCCGCAGTGGTGACTGCTATCGAGGTCGATGCGGTAGCGCTATTCTCTGCTCTCATGCAAGAGCGTAGCAGTGTCGGTGAACTGGCGAGTCAACTGCGGCGCGAGCTGGACCGCTACTCTCCAGGTGGAAAGCTGCCGTCCAGCCGGGCCCTGATCGAGCGCTTCCGGGTGAGCCCGGTGACCGTCTCCCGCGCCCTCGCGCAGCTGGCCGCGGAGGGGCTGGTGGTCACCCGCCCCGGCGCGGGAGCGTTCCGTGCCGAGCCGCGCACCCAGGCCGCTGCCGTCGGGGACACCTCCTGGCAGGAGGTGGCGCTCAGTGCGGACGCCGCCGCGGAGCTCGTACCGCGCTCGGTGGACGCCTCGGGAGTCCTCGTCTCGCTTCCGGCCCCACCGCCCGGCGTGATCGAGTTCAGCGGCGGCTATCTGCACCAGTCGTTGCAGCCGGAGCGGGCGATGGCCGCCGCCCTGTCCCGGGCCGGCCGCCGGCCCGGGGCGTGGGGGAGGCCGCCCATGGAGGGGCTGCCGGAGCTGCGGGAGTGGTTCGCGCGCAGCATCGACGGGCCGGGCGGCGCCCTCACGGCAGCCGAGGTGCTGATCGCCGCGGGCGGCCAGTCGGCGCTGACGACCGCGCTGCGGGCGCTCGCACCGCCGGGGGCGCCGGTGCTGGTCGAGTCGCCCACCTATCCGGGCATGCTGGCCATCGCCCGAGCGGCCGGCCTGCGCCCGGTACCGGTCCCGGTCGACGCGGACGGTGTACGGCCGTCCCTGCTCGCCGACGCCTTCAGGGTGACCGGCGCCCGCGTGTTCGTCTGCCAGCCGCTGTTCCAGAACCCGACCGGCGCGACGCTCGCCCCCGGGCGGCGCGGCGAGGTGCTGCGCATCGCGCGCGAGGCCGGTGCCTTCCTGATCGAGGACGACTTCGTACGACGGCTGGTGCACGAGGACGCCGGCCCCCTGCCGCGTCCGCTGGCCGCCGACGACCCCGACGGCGTCGTCGTCCACGTCAGCTCGCTGACCAAGGCGACCTCGCCGAGCTTCCGGCTGAGCGCGCTCGCCGCTCGGGGGCCCGTGCTGGAGCGGTTGCGCGCCATCCAGGTCGTCGACAGCTTCTTCGTGCCGCGGCCGTTGCAGGAGGCGGCGCTGGAACTGGTCGGCTCGCCCGCCTGGCCGCGCCATCTGCGGTCGATCTCCGCCGAGTTGAAGACCCGCCGCGACACGATGACGGCCGCCCTGCGCCTCGACCTCCCCGAACTCGCCCTCCCGCACATCCCGTCCGGCGGCTACCACCTGTGGCTCCGCCTCCCGGACGGCACTGGGGGCACCTCCCAGGCTTTCGGCCCTGGGGGAGAGTCGGCCCTGACCTCCGCGGCTCTGCGCGCGGGTGTCGCGATCACGCCCGGCCGCCCGTACTTCAGCGCGGAACCTCCGGCGGGGCATGTGCGGCTGAGCTTCGCGGCGGTGGCGGGGGTGGGCGAGATCGGGGAGGGGGTACGGCGGCTGCGGGCCGCCTGTGACGAGGTGTTCTAGCCGCGGGGGACCGGGGCGATACCGCAGGTGAACTCGGCGGACTCGAACAGCTCCGGGGTCAGGTGTATGCCGGTGATGCGGTGGGCGAGGGCGAAGGAGGCGCCGGTGAGGCCCTCGTAGTCCCGCTCGTCGTCCTCGTCGTGCTCGATCAGGTCGAACCCCGACTCCCGCATGTCCTCCAGGAGTTCGTCGGGACGGGCGCCATGACGCTCGTAGGCGAAGAGCGGCTGGAAGTGCAGGCGCAGCTCGCCGTCCTCGTACCAGCAGAAGTCGTCCACCGCGTTGACGTTGAGGAAGTGGGAGACCACCGTGCGGCCCCGCGACAAGGGGATCATGGCCGCGTTCGTGACGCCCAGGTAGCCGTTGAACTCGACCATCAGAGACCACTCGCCGACCGCGGTCACCCCGACGAACCGCCGGTACGCCGCGTCCACTTCGTACGACGGCTCGCACAGCCCGTCCACGCCGGTGATCCGTGGCCCTGGCTCGGCCTTCAGCTCCCGGAGCAGTTCCTCGGGGGCCAGCCCGCTGACCAGTGTGATGCAGTACGCCTGCATCAGGTTCTCGTACCGCTCCTCGAACCACCCGTAGTCCGCCGCAGTCGTCCCCGTCATGCCCGAAGCATCGCACCCGTCACTTGACAACGCCCCGCCCACCGGCGAAAACCGTTCGACGCCGACGTCGTCCCCCTGCGAATCTCGCCGCATGACCGACACCCCGCCCCTCGCCGAGGGCTACGAGATCTCGACCGACCCCCACCGCATCGACGCCGAGCGCGTGCACCGGTGGCTGTCCACCGACGCGTACTGGGCGATCGGGCGCGCGCGGGAGAAGCAGGACCGGGGGATCGAGGGCTCGCTGAACTTCGGGGTGTACGAGTCGGTTTCGGGGGAGCAGGTGGCGTATGCCCGGATCATCACCGACCGGGCGACCTTCGCGTGGCTGTGCGACGTGTACGTCGACCCGTCGGTGCGCGGCAAGGGCATCGGGACGGCTCTGGTGGGCGCCGTACGCGAGCACCTGCGGCCGTACGGGATGAAGCGGATTCTGCTGGCGACGCACGACGCGCACGGGGTCTACGAGAAGCTCGGCTTCGCGCCGCTGGAGAAGCCGGACCAATGGATGGCGCTCTATTTCTAGCGACTTGTCCGCCTGGTCCTGACCTCGAAGTAAGGTTTCGTCCACCCTCGGTAACTCCTGCACAACACCCCTTGACCTGGGCACTTTCGCGGCACACCATCCACGCATGCCACTTCGGGTCACGTTCGTCGCCGCCGCGCGAAGCTCCCCGCTGCTCGCGGAGCGCTTCGAGGACGACCGGCCGCTGGACCAGGCCGGCTGGGACGAGGTGCAGCGCGTCGCGCGCGACCTGCTGCCGCTGGCGGCCGCCGAGCTGCGCTACTGCTCACCGACCCCGCGCAGCCGCGCCACCGGCGACGCCCTCGGCTATGCCCCGCTGGTGCAACTCGCCCTGCGCGACTGCGACATGGGCCGCTGGCGTGGGCTGACCCTCGGCGAGGCGATGGCCCGGGAGCCGGAGGCGGTGGACGCCTGGCTGGCGGACCCGCGCAGCACGCCGCACGGCGGCGAGTCGCTGCTGGCGTTCATCGGCCGGGTCGGCGGCTGGCTCGACACGCGGCCCGTGGAGGACGGCGGCCGTATCGTCGCCGTGGCCGAACCGTCCGTGATCCGCGCCGCCCTGGTGTACGCGCTGAAGGCGCCGCCCGCCACGTACTGGAACATCGACGTACGCCCCCTGTCGACGACCACCGTGACCGGCCGGGCCGGCCGCTGGAACCTCCGCTTCGACGGGGCGGCGGCTCAGCCCTCGCGCGCGTAGTCGGTGGTCAGGGCGAGGTCCTTGGCGGGGCCGCGCACCCGCCACACCGTCCGCCAGTGGTCCGCGTCCCGGACGGTGAACTCGCCCCGGTAGAGGTCGGCCGAGCAGGGATGGTCGGCGATGTGCCGCCCGGAGCGCAGGTCCAGGTCGTGGAAGGGCCGTCCGTCGGCGAAGCGCACGTCCGCCGTGCCCGGCGTCGAGCCTGGCAGGAAGCGCAGCGTCCGCTCGGCGGGCCGGGCGACGCCCTGCCAGACGAAGGTGCCGGACTCCTGGTGCAGCAGTCCGCCCTCGTCGATCCGGCCGAAAACCGTCGTACCGGAGAACTCCCCGGCCTCCCCGCTCGCCAGATCCCGCACGGACCGCTCGACCCGCCAGCTCCCGGCCAGATACGTCAGTACGTCCGGTACTGGCCAGAACTCGCCCATCCGTCCTTCGCTCCCGACACTTTCGATTCCGCGCGACCCGTTGACGCTCTCAATTCCCCCTCCCTATCTTGCCGTTCGAAGTGCTGATCATTGTCTGATATTTCGAACAACGAGCCGCGGAGTATCCATGTCACGCACCACCCGCATCCGCTGGAGACTCGGTCTGACGGCCACCGCCCTCCTGACGGCGACCGCCCTCTTCCCGGCGCCCGCACACGCCGAGGACGTCACCGACTACGCGATCACCGTCGACCCCGCCGCCAAGGGCGCGAAGATCGACGACACGATGTACGGCGTCTTCTTCGAGGACATCAACCGGGCCGCGGACGGCGGTCTGTACGCCGAGCTCGTGCAGAACCGGTCCTTCGAGTACTCGACGGACGACAACCGGTCGTACACGCCCCTCACCTCCTGGACGGCCGACGGCACCGCACAGGTGGTGAACGACGCCGGCCGGCTCAACGAGCGCAACCGCAACTACCTCTCCCTGGCCGCCGGTTCGGCCGTCACGAACGCCGGTTACAACACCGGCATCCGGGTCGAGGAGGGCAAGCGGTACGACTTCTCGGTGTGGGCCCGCGCCGCGGCCGGCACCACCCTCACCGTCGGCCTCAAGGACGCCGCGGGCACCCTGGCGACCGCACGCCAGGTGGCCGTCAAGGGCGGCTGGGCCAAGTACAAGGCCACCTTCACCGCGACCCGCACCAGCAACCGCGGCCGCCTGACCGTCGCCTCCTCGGGCGCGGCGGCCCTCGACATGGTGTCGCTGTTCCCGCGCGAGACGTACAAGAACCAGCCGAACGGCCTGCGCAAGGACCTCGCCGAGAAGATCGCCGCCCTGAAGCCGGGCTTCGTGCGCTTCCCCGGCGGCTGCCTGGTCAACACCGGCTCCATGGAGGACTACAGCGAGGCCAGCGGCTGGCAGCGCAAGCGCAGCTTCCAGTGGAAGGACACCATCGGTCCCGTCGAGCAGCGCGCGACGAATGCCAACTTCTGGGGTTACAACCAGAGTTACGGCCTCGGCTACTACGAGTACTTCCGTTTCTCCGAGGACATCGGCGCCATGCCGCTGCCCGTGGTCCCGGCCCTGGTGACCGGCTGCGGCCAGAACAGGGCCACCGACGACGAGGCGCTGCTCCAGCGGCACATCCAGGACACCCTCGACCTCATCGAGTTCGCAGGCGGCCCGGCCACCTCCAAGTGGGGCAAGGTGCGCGCCGAGATGGGCCACCCCAAGCCTTTCCACCTCACCCACCTCGAGGTCGGCAACGAGGAGAACCTCCCGAACGAGTTCTTCGCCCGCTTCCAGAAGTTCCGGGCCGCCATCGAGGCCAAGTACCCGGACATCACCGTCATCTCCAACTCCGGCCCGGACGACGCCGGCACGACCTTCGACACCGCCTGGAAGCTCAACCGCGAGGCGAACGTCGACATGGTCGACGAGCACTACTACAACAGCCCGAACTGGTTCCTGCAGAACAACGACCGCTACGACTCCTACGACCGCAGCGGCCCGAAGGTCTTCCTCGGCGAGTACGCCTCCCAGGGCAACGCCTGGAAGAACGGCCTGGCCGAAGCGGCGTTCATGACCGGCCTGGAGCGCAACGCGGACGTCGTCAAGCTCGCCTCGTACGCCCCGCTGCTCGCCAACGAGGACTACGTCCAGTGGCGGCCGGACATGATCTGGTTCAACAACCGGGCCTCCTGGAACTCGGCCAACTACGAGGTCCAGAAGCTGTTCATGAACAACGTCGGCAACCGGGTCGTTCCGTCGAAGGCGACCACCACGCCGAACGTCAGCGGCCCGATCGCCGGCGCCGTCGGCCTGTCGACCTGGGCGACCAGCGCGGCGTACGACGACGTGAAGGTCACCGCGGCGGACGGCTCGACGCTGCTCAGCGACGACTTCTCCGGTGACGCGTCGAAGTGGACGCACACGGGCGGCGGCAGCTGGAGCGTCCAGGACGGGCAGTACGTCCAGACGGACGCCGCCGCCGAGAACACCATGGTCACGGCCGGCGACCCGGCCTGGCACGACTACGACCTGCACGTGAAGGCCACCAAGAAGTCCGGCAAGGAGGGCTTCCTCGTCGCCTTCGGCGTCAAGGACACCGGCAACTACTACTGGTGGAACCTCGGCGGCTGGAACAACACCCAGTCCGCGATCGAGCAGGCCGTGGACGGCGGCAAGGGCACGCTGCTGACGAAGCCCGGCTCGATCGAGACGGGACGCGCCTACGACATCGACATCAAGGTGCGCGGCCGCCAGGTCACCCTCTACCTCGACGGCCAGGAGTGGGGCAGCTTCACCGACGACAAGCCGGCCGAGCCGTTCCGCCAGGTCGTCACCAAGGACGCGACGACCGGTGACCTGATCGTCAAGGTCGTCAACGCCCA
Organism: Streptomyces sp. NPDC107522; assembly: GCF_055657525.1. Classification (NCBI taxonomy): domain Bacteria; kingdom Bacillati; phylum Actinomycetota; class Actinomycetes; order Kitasatosporales; family Streptomycetaceae; genus Streptomyces; species Streptomyces sp. NPDC107522. The sequence goes on from NZ_JBVKAU010000018.1 coordinate 101,170, forward strand.
GTCCGCCCAGGCCCGCACGGCCATTGACCTGGGCGGCGCCAAGGTCGACTCCAGGGCCAGGGTCACCACCCTGGCCGCCGACCAGGACGCGGTGAACACCGAGACGGACGCCCCGGTCGCACCGGCGACGTCGACCTTCTCGGGGGTCGCCGGCAAGTTCACGTACACCTTCCCGGCGAACTCCGTGACGTTCCTCAGGATCAAGCAGAGGTGAGAGGAGCGCGTCAGCTGCCGGCGGTCCATCCCGGGACCGTCGGCAGCACCTTCTCGGCGACCCGGAGCAGCACGGCGTCGTCCGGCACCATGCCGTCCGAACGCCACAGGGTCACGTCGAAGGACCCGCCGCCGTCCTTCGCGTCCTGGGCCACCATGAGTGAGCGGAGCGGGACACCAGGGCCGCTGTCGGCGTCGCTCCCGTCGAGGCGGAAGTTGATCCTGATGGTGCGGTCCGAGTACAGGACCGCCGGGCGGCCCAGGACCTTGCGCTGCTCCGCGCCCCCCAGCAGCTCATGGGACCCGGCCACGGGGAGATCGTCGTACGTCGCCGAGAGCGTCACCGTGTAGGTGTCGAACTCGACCTCGGCGGAGGGCATCGGGATGTCCTTGCCGCCGGAGAGGCCGACGGAGCCGTCGCTGCCGCCGGCGGTCTTCGCGGTCTCCGTCGGCGTACCCAGCAGCTCGGCGAGGTCGGGGCGGTGCAGGGCCTCGCACAGCTGCCTGCCGGTGACCCGTCCGGTCGCCTTCCCGGGTTCCTCGTCGGAACAGGTGGCGGGCGGCGGACCGCTGTTCCCGGTCGTCTCCCCGAACGCCCACGCACCGCCACCCAGCGCCGCCACCAGCACCACGGCCGCGATGCCCTGAACCCACTCGTTCGGGCCCTTCGCGCGCGTGCCCGCTTCTTCGGTCATGTCCCCCACCTGCCGTGATCCCCCTGATCCGTGCCCGGGGACACTAGCTCATGGGCATGACCCCGACAAAGCCGGTTTCCTGGGGTCTGCGGCGCGCTCACGGGCCCGTGCATACCAGATTGCATAAACGTGCATCGAAACGTATAGTCATGCTCTCGGAGGAGGAGGATTCCATGACGGTACGTGCGGCAGTGGCCGGAGCGAGCGGATACGCGGGCGGGGAACTGCTGCGTCTGCTCCTGGCACACCCCGAGGTCGAGATCGGGGCCCTGACCGGCAACTCGAACGCTGGTCAGCGGCTCGGTGCGCTGCAGCCGCACCTGCTGCCCCTCGCCGACCGCGTGCTCCAGGAGACGACCCCCGAGGTCCTCGCCGGACACGACGTCGTGTTCCTCGCACTGCCCCACGGGCAGTCCGCCGCCGTCGCCGAGCAGCTCGGCCCGGACGTGCTGGTCGTCGACATGGGCGCCGACTTCCGGTTGAAGGACGCGGGCGACTGGGAGAAGTTCTACGGCTCCCCGCACGCCGGCACCTGGCCCTACGGCCTTCCCGAACTTCCGGGTGCCCGCGCCGCGCTGGAGGGGTCCAAGCGCATCGCGGTACCCGGTTGCTACCCGACCGCCGTCTCGCTCGCCCTGTTCCCGGCCTACGCCGCCGGCCTCGCCGAGCCCGAGGCCGTGATCGTCGCCGCCTCCGGCACCTCCGGCGCGGGCAAGGCGCCCAAGCCGCATCTGCTGGGCAGCGAGGTCATGGGCTCCATGTCGCCGTACGGCGTCGGCGGCGGCCACCGGCACACGCCCGAGATGATCCAGAACCTCGGCGCGGCGGCCGGCGAAACCGTGAGTGTCTCCTTCACGCCGACCCTCGCCCCGATGCCCCGCGGGATCCTCGCCACGTGCAGCGCTTCCGCGAAGCCCGGCGTCACCGCCGAGTCCGTCCGCGCCGCCTACGAGAAGGCTCTCGCCGACGAGCCCTTCGTCCACCTCCTCCCCGAGGGACAGTGGCCCGCCACGGCGTCCGTCTACGGTTCCAACGCCGTTCAGGTGCAGGTCGCGTACGACGAGGCCGCGGGCCGCATCATCGCGATCAGCGCCATCGACAACCTGACCAAGGGCACCGCGGGCGGTGCCGTCCAGAGCATGAACATCGCCCTGGGCCTCGACGAGGCCACCGGCCTTTCCACGATCGGAGTCGCACCGTGAGCGTCACGGCAGCCAAGGGATTCACGGCGGCGGGTATCGCCGCCGGAATCAAGGAGAACGGCAACCCGGACCTGGCCCTCGTGGTCAACAACGGGCCCCGCCGCGCCGCCGCCGGCGTCTTCACCTCCAACCGCGTCAAGGCAGCCCCCGTGCTGTGGTCCGAGCAGGTCCTCAAGAGCGGCCAGGTGTCCGCCGTCGTCCTCAACTCAGGCGGCGCCAACGCCTGTACGGGGCCGAAGGGCTTCCAGGACACCCACGCCACGGCCGAGAAGGTGGCCGAGGTCCTCGGCCGGGGCGCGATCGAGGTCGCGGTCTGCTCGACCGGCCTCATCGGCGTGCTGCTCCCCATGGACAAGCTGCTCCCCGGCGTCGAGACCGCCGCCGCCCAGCTCTCCGAGCACGGCGGCGAGAAGGCCGCCATCGCCATCAAGACCACCGACACCGTCCACAAGACGTCCGTCGTCACGAAGGACGGCTGGACCGTCGGCGGCATGGCGAAGGGCGCCGGCATGCTCGCCCCCGGCCTCGCCACCATGCTCGTCGTCCTCACCACCGACGCCGCCCTCGACAACGACGTCCTGGACAAGGCCCTGCGCGCCGCCACCAAGGTCACCTTCGACCGCGTCGACTCCGACGGCTGCATGTCCACCAACGACACGGTGCTGCTGCTCGCCTCCGGCGCCTCCGGGATCACCCCGGAGCACGAGGAGTTCGCCGAGGCCGTACGGGCCGTCTGCGACGACCTCGGCCAGCAGCTGATCCGGGACGCCGAGGGCGCCAGCAAGGACATCAAGGTCGAGGTGATCAACGCCGCGACCGAGGACGACGCCGTCGAGGTGGGCCGCTCCATCGCCCGCAACAACCTCCTCAAGTGCGCCATCCACGGCGAGGACCCCAACTGGGGCCGTGTCCTGTCCGCGATCGGCACCACCAGGGCCGCCTTCGAGCCGGACCAGCTGAACGTCGCCATCAACGGCGTCTGGGTCTGCAAGAACGGCGGCGTCGGCGAGGACCGCGAGAAGGTCGACATGCGCTACCGCGAGGTGCACATCGTCGCCGACCTCGCCGCGGGCTCCGAGACCGCCACCATCTGGACCAACGACCTCACCGCCGACTACGTCCACGAGAACAGCGCGTACTCCTCATGAGCAACACACCCGCGCGGAAGCACACCGCCCTCCCCAAGGCCCAGATCCTCATCGAGGCGCTGCCCTGGCTGGTCCGGCACAACGGCAAGACCGTCGTCATCAAGTTCGGCGGCAACGCCATGATCGACGAGGAGCTGAAGGCCGCCTTCGCCCAGGACGTCGTCTTCCTGCACCACGCCGGTCTCAAGCCGGTCGTCGTGCACGGCGGGGGCCCGCAGATCAGCGCCGCGCTTGACAAGCACGGCATCGTCAGCGAGTTCAAGGCCGGCCTGCGCGTCACCACCGAGGACGCCATGGACGTCGTACGGATGGTGCTGGCCGGGCAGGTGCAGCGCGAGCTGGTCAACCTGCTCAACGAACACGGCCCGCTGGCCGTCGGTCTGACCGGCGAGGACGCGCACACCATCACCGCCACCAAGCACCAGCCCGAGATCGACGGCGAGTTGGTCGACATCGGGCGGGTGGGCGAGATCACCGACATCGACACGGGCGCGATCGAGGCCCTGCTCGCCGACGGCCGGATCCCGGTTGTCTCGTCGATCGCCCGTAGCCAGGACGACGGACATGTCTACAACGTCAATGCTGATACGGCGGCTGCGGCACTCGCTGCTGCTCTGGGCGCCGAAACCCTCATGGTCCTCACGGACGTCGAGGGCCTCTACGAGGACTGGCCCCACTCCGACGAGGTGATCAGCCGCCTCACCGCTTCCCAACTGGAGAAGCTGCTGCCGGAGTTGAGCTCCGGCATGGTGCCGAAGATGGAGGGCTGTCTGCACGCCGTGCGAGGCGGTGTGAACACCGCCCGGGTCATCGACGGCCGGGTCCAGCACTCGATCCTGCTGGAGATCTTCACCGACGAAGGCATCGGCACGATGGTCGTGCCGGACGCGCAAGAGGGGGACGCCGGATGACCGAGACGCCGACGAACGCAGGGCTCACCCAGCGGTGGCAGGGCTCGCTCATGAACAACTACGGCACCCCGCGGCTCCCCCTCGTGCGCGGTGAGGGGCTCAAGGTCTGGGACGCCGACGGCAAGCAGTACCTCGACTTCGTCGGCGGCATCGCGACCAACGCGCTGGGCCATGCCCACCCCGCGATCGTCGAGGCCGTGAGCAAGCAGATCGCGTCCCTCGGGCACATCTCCAACTTCTTCATGGCCGAGCCGACCGTCGCCCTCGCCGAGCGGCTGCTGCAGCTCTTCGGCCGGGAGGGCAGGGTCTTCTTCTGCAACTCCGGCGCGGAGGCCAACGAGGCCGCGTTCAAGATCGGCCGGCTGACCGGGCGGACGCATGTGGTGGCCACCGAGGGCGGCTTCCACGGCCGCACGATGGGCGCCCTCGCGATGACCGGCCAGCCGGGCAAGCGGGAGCCGTTCCTGCCGTTGCCCGGAGACGTCACCCACGTGCCGTTCGGTGACGCGCAGGCGCTGGCCGCCGCGGTGACCGAGGAGACGGCTCTGGTGATCATCGAGCCGATCCAGGGGGAGCTCGGTGTCGTGGTGCCGCCCGCCGGCTATCTGAAGGCGGCGCGGGCGATCACGGCCTCGACGGGGTCGCTGCTGGTCCTGGACGAGGTGCAGACCGGCATCGGCCGTACCGGGCACTGGTTCGAGTACCAGGCCCACGAAGGCGTGCTGCCCGACGTCGTCACCCTCGCCAAGCAGCTGGGCGGCGGGCTGCCGCTGGGCGCGACGGTCGCCTTCGGGCGGGCCGCGGAGCTGCTGCAGCCCGGTCACCACGGGACCACCTTCGGCGGGAACCCGGTCGCGTGTGCCGCCGGACTCGCCGTGCTGGACACCATCGCGAACGAGGGGTTGCTGGAGAACGTCAAGCGGCAGAGCGAGGCGTTGCGGGACGGGATCGAGGCCCTGGGGCACGGCTTGATCTCCCATGTCCGGGGCGCGGGCCTGCTCCTGGGTATCGTGCTCACCGAGCCGCTCGCCGCCAAGGTGCAGCAGGCGGCTCAGGACGCCGGTTTCCTGGTGAACGCGCCCGCCCCCGATGTCGTACGGCTCATGCCGCCGCTGAACCTCGGTGACGACGAAGTGGAGGCGCTTCTTCAGGCCCTTCCCGGCATCCTTGACGAGGCCAACGGGGACGGATGATCCGGAAATGAGACGACGATGAGTCAGGCGCAGGACCACGGGCACAACGGGGCGGACGGGGGCAACGGGGCGAATGGCGCCGCCGGGCCTGCCGTGCCGCAGACCCGCACCGCGCGTCACCGCCGGATCGTGGACATTCTGAACCGGCAACCGGTGCGGAGTCAGAGCCAGTTGGCCAAGCTTCTTGCGGATGACGGGCTGAGCGTCACTCAGGCGACGCTGTCCCGGGATCTGGACGAGCTGAACGCGGTGAAGATCCGGAACACCGACGGTGACCTGATCTACGCGGTGCCGAGTGAGGGGGGTTTCCGTACTCCTCGTGCGCCGCTGGGGGAGTCGGCGAAGGAGGAGCGGATGCGGCGGTTGTCGCAGGAGCTGCTCATCTCCGCGGAGGCTTCTGCCAACCTCGTGGTCCTGCGGACCCCTCCGGGGGCCGCGCAGTTCTTGGCGTCGGCGATTGATCAGGCCGAGCTGCACGACATTCTGGGGACCATCGCCGGTGACGACACGTTGCTGTTGATCAGCCGGAACCCTACGGGTGGGCAGGCTTTGGCCGATCACTTGTTGAGGTTGGCTCAGAACGGCCACTGAGTGGGGTGGTGGCGGTTGTTCGCCGACTGCGGGTGGTTCGTGGCTGGTCGCGCAGTTCCCCGCGCCCCTTGGGTTGGTCCACTCGCGCCAGCTGCGTAGTCCAGCCCTTGCCGCGGGCAGTCGTGCCGCTGGGGCGGCTCCCGACCCAAAGAAGCGGCACCCCGTTAGCGCCGGGCTGCGCGAACCCCCGCCCCAGCCCCCAGGCACGGTCACCGCTCAGCCGAGCCGCGCCGCCAGTCCCCCCGTGCACCGCACCTCGTCGCCCGCCGTGATCAGCAGTGCCTCCACGTCGGGCAGGGACTCCAGCCACCGCAAGCCCTGCCGCGAGCCCATCGCGAACGCTGCCGTCGCCCAGCAGTCCGCCCAGGTCACCGATGGGGCCACGACGGTCACCGCCACCAGATCCGTCACCGCCGAGCGGCCGGTCCGCGGGTCCACGATGTGGGTGCCCCGCTCGGCCGTACCGGACGTGGCCACCGCCAACTCGTCCATGCCCGCCGCGGAGATGACCGCCGCGAGCCCGCCCGGGCGCAGCGGGTCGGACACCCCCACCCGCCACGGACGCTCCGGGCCCGGGACGCCCAGCAACTGCACGTCACCGCCACCGTTGACGCTGACCCCAAGCACGCCGGGGACCGCCGCCAGCGCGCGTGCCGCGCGTTCCACCGACCAGCCCTTCACGATGCCCGTCGGGTCAAGGCGGCCCTCGTAGGACGTGCTGAACCAGCCGTCGCTGGTCCGCTCCGCCTCGGCGCCCAGGTCGAGCACGTCGGCGACCTCCGGATCGCACTCCTCGACGGTCAGCTCGCCGCGCGCCAGCCGGGAGACCTGGCTGTCGTCGCGGTACGTGCTGAACACCTCGTCGACCCGGTGCAGCCCGGCGACCGCCTCCACCAGCGCCGGCTGCACGGCACCGGGATCCCCGCCGCGGACGTCGAAGGAGAAGACCGTCCCCATGACCTCCTCCGCATGACGCACCGCGGCGGGAGCTTGTGTCGGTTCCACCACCGTGTCAGCCACCGGCCTGGTCCAGGGCCGACTGGAGGGACTCCTTGTAGCCGGCGCTGGTGTACGTCGCCCCGGACACCGCGTCGATGTCGGCGCTGCCCGCCGCCACGGCCGCCTGGTTGAGCTTCGGTACCGCGTTGCCGGTGATGTTGGTGCTCTGGCCGCCGCTGGGCGCCTGGACCGCCTCGGCCTTGGTGATCTTGCCGCCGCTGACGGTGATCCGGACCTGGACCGGCCCGTACTGGGTCTGGGCGACGCTGCCGGTGACGGTACGGGCCTGGGCGGCATCCGACCCTTGCGAACCGGAGCCCTGCGACCCCGAACCATCCTGCGAGCCCGAGCCCTGCGACGAGCCCGCGCTCGCCTTCGCCTTGTCGATCGCCGACTGGAGCGACTCCTTGTAGCCGGCGCTCGTGTACGTCGCCCCCGAGACCGCGTCGATGTCGGCGCTCTGCGCGGCGACCGCCGCCTGGTTGAGCTTGGGCACGGCGTCCGCGGTGATCCGGTCGCTCTGGCCGCCCTTGGGGGCCTGGACCGCCTCCGCCTTGGTGATCTTGCCGCCGCTGACGGTCAGCCGCACCTGCACGGCCCCGTACTGGGTCTGCGAGGCGTCACCGGTGACCGTGCCGGAGCCGGCCGCCTGGGTGCCGCCCTGCGGGGACTGCGCCGCCACGGGGGGTGCCGCGCCGCCCGCGGCCTGCGCGGACGCCGGGTCGGTCGCCGGCTTCAGCGACAGCAGCAGCACGATCCCGGACACGGTGGCGGCGCCGGCCAGCACGACACGCCGGATGGGGTGACTCTTCCTCATCGCTCCTACAGCTCCTGAAGTCCGAAGTCTTGTGTGACGTCCCGTCGCTCACATCTCGAACGACTCGTGATGGATGCGGCGGGCGGGCACCCCCGCGCCGCGCAGGGCTTCGTACACGGATTGCGCGAAGCCGGCCGGCCCGCACATGAACACGTCGTGCTTGTCGATGTCGGGCAGCTTCTGCTTCAGCCGCTCCGCCGAGATGTCCGGCCGCTCGCCGTCCGGGCTGTTGACCGCGTACATCAGCCGGGCGCCGCGCTCGTCGGCGATGGCCGCGAGCTCGTCCCACAGCGCCAGGTCCTGGGTGCTGTTGGCCCGGTAGAGCAGGGTGATGTCGCCGGCCGCGCCGGGCAGCGTCTCGAACAGGGCCCGCATCGGCGTGATGCCGACCCCGCCGGCCACCAGCAGCACCTTGCCCCGGCTGCGGCGCTGGGCGGTCATGGCGCCGTACGGCCCCTCGGCCCACACCTTGGTGCCGGGCTGCAGGTCGCGAAGCCGGGACGTGTGGTCGCCGATCGCCTTGACGGTGATGCGCAGCATGTCCGGGCGGGGCGCCGCCGACAGCGAGTACGGGTGCGAACTGAACCGCATGCCCGGCGCCTTGAACCGCCAGCGGAAGAAGTGCCCCGCCTCCGCGCCCATACGGTGCAGCTTGCGCCCGCCGATCAGCACCGACACCACGCCCGGGGTCTCCTCGATGACCGCCTCGACGTACATCCGGTGGCGCAGGTTGAGGCGGATCGGGGTGAGGATCCGGTACCAGACCACCAGCGCGGTCACGGCCCCGTACAGCCCGTACCAGAAGGTCTTCGCGGACGGCTCGACGGCGAACTCGTTGCCGGTGGTGATCTGGTGCCAGAACGTCAGGAACACGGCGGCGTACGTCAGCAGGTGCACGTGGTACCAGGTGTCGTACGGGATCCGTCGGCGGATGCCTCCGATGGAGATGAACGCGATGAAGAACAGCAGACCGGTGCCGATGGCCGCCTTGCCCATGTCCGGCAGCGTGTTGACCGAGTCGATCGTCTGCTGGACGACGTCACCGAGCGTCTTGCCCGCCTGGAGCGCGTACGCCCACATGGTGAGGAAGACGTGCGCGATGACCAGGCAGACCGTGTAACGGCCGCTCATCGCGTGCCAGCGCGCCACCCGGTCCGAGCCCACCCGCCGCTCCAGCGCCGGCACCCGGGCCATCTGGAGCACCACGAGCGCCATGAGGTAGCCGGCCAGCAGACCGGTGATCCGGCCCGCGGCGAGGATCTTCGCGGTGTTGTCCGCGAGGGACGGCGTGTTGTCCCACCACAGCCACAGCACCGCCGCCGCGCCCGCCCATAGGGCGACGACCAGCGGGACGGCCGGGGAGCGGCGCGGTCGGATGCGGCGCATCGTCTGGCGGCGGGCGGCACGGCCGCCTGCGAGCGTGGTGGTCACGGTTCCTCCGGGGACGGGAGCAAGGGGAGTGCGTGATGGGCGTGGTCCCTTGGCCCAGAGATACGTGCGGGGAGGTCCGTGTGTTCAGTGCTGTTCGTTCAGTACCGGGTGATCGCCGTGGGTCCGCTCGCCGTCCCGATCGCGATGTGCGGTTTCCGGCGCGGATCGGCCCACTTGAGGATCCGCCGCATCGCCTCCGCGGGCACCGACACACAACCGGCCGTCGCCCCACGCCCCTTCACATGGAGGAAGATTCCGGCGCCCCGCCCCTTCACCGGACGCTCGTAGTTGAAGTCGATGACGAGCGCGTACGCGTACAGCGCCCCGTACGAGATCAGGTGCTCGGACTCGGCGGCCCGGCAGTCACGCGCCAGCGGTTCGGTCCAGCGGTTGTAGGCGCGGGAGTCGTTGTCCTGGCACCACCAGGAGTTCTGGTGAACGCGGCGGTACTCGTACGTCGTGCCGCGCGGCGCCGCCTCGATGCCGAAGGCGTACGGCAGCCCGTACAGCCCCGTCGGCGTGGTGTTCGTGCCCTGCTTGCGCGAGGTGCCCTCGACGAGCCCCTTCGCGCCGAAGCGGGCCGGCGCCGAACCGGCCTTCACCCACTGCCCGTCCACCCGGTCCCACCAGGTGACCGTCCCCGACGTCGAGCCGGACCTCGGTGCCATCGCGGTGATCAGCTGGGTACCGCCCCCGGTGTCGGCCATGCGCGCGGGCAGGGGAGGTGGCGTCCCGTCTCCCGGCGCCACGCCGAGGACGAGGAGGGACGCGGACGCGAGGGCGACGACACCGGGGCGCATGGCTCAGACGCTAGACGGAGGCAGCGGCAACGGCAGCCCGGGTAGGCCATCCAGGCTGGTCGCGATGTAGTCCTTCTTGGCGAAGTACGCGCTGAGCGAGTCGTCGTCCTCGCGCGCGAACCGCTTGCCGTGCAGGTCGCGGTCCTCGTCGTACGTCATGAGGGGCACCGCGTAGCCACAGGAGTCCCGGACGAGTTCGGCCCGTACCACGATGATCGCGCGCAGGCCGTGCAGGGACGGGTCGATGTCGGGGAAGTGGCCGAGCAGCTCCGTGAACCGTGGGTCGTCGCGGAAGACGGCCTCACCGCGGCCGTGCACGCGGACTATGTTGGGCGGGCCCTGGAAGGCGCACCACATGAGGGTGATCCGGCCGTTCTCCCGCAGATGGGCGATGGTCTCGGCGTTGGAACCGGCGAAGTCGAGGTAGGCCAGGGTGAGTTCGTCGAGGATCGCGAAGGAGCCCTTCAGACCCTTGGGGGAGAGGTTGACCGTGCCCTCGGCGGACAGGGGAGCCGTCGCGGTGAAGAAGACGGGCTGCTCCTCGATGAATGTGCGGAGCCTGCCGTCTATGCGCTCATAAGTTTTTCCCACGTCATCGAGTATGGGCCTGGGTCGTTCGGCTGTCTAAGGAATTGCTAGGTCCGCTTGCAGCCACCGAGGTGCGTCTGCAGCCACCACGGCCGCCCCGGCCGGCGTGCCAACGGGGCGGCCATGGCTGCCTGTCACGTCACTTGTCGAGCGTGCAAGCGGCCAGGGAGTTCAGTCCCTGCGGCTTCGCGGCGGTGCGGCCGATCGAGATGGCGATGCGGTCGATGGCGGCCGTGCGCTTGTCCTTCAGCGGGCCGAGGATCGCGTTCTGGACGAAGTTGGGTCCGCCCTGGCCGACGGTGTTGACCAGGCGCGTGTTGGCCTCCTGGATCTGGGTGTTGAGCAGCGCGAGGTTGCGGTCGACCTCGGCCTTGGCGGAGGCCGGGACCGAGGGCAGCTTCGACCGCACGTCGGGGCAGCTGATCGTGCCGACACCGGCTGCGTTGCCGCCGCTTCCGGTGTTGCCCGTGTTTCCGCCGGCCTGCTGCCCGGCGGTCGCCTTCGCGGTGGGCGTGGCCTTGGCGCCGCCACCCGCGTTGGTCCCGGTGGCGTTCAGGGTGCACGGCGCCAGCGCGTCCAGCCCCTGCGGCTTGGCCGCGGTGCGTCCGATTGCCGTCGCGATGCGGTTGACCGTGGCCACGCGCTTGTCCTTGAGCGGGCCGAGGATGGCGTTGTTGACGAAGTTGGGGCCGCCCTGGCCCACCGTGTCGACGAGGCGCTTGTTGGCCTCCTGGATCTGGGTGTTCAGGAGCGCGAGGTTGCGGTCGACCTCGGCCTTGGCGGAGGCCGGGACCGCGGGCAGCTTGGACCGGACGTCCGGGCAGGTGATCGTGCCCGGGCCCGCCAGGGTGCGGGCGCCGGTCGCGCTGCTCTTGGAGGTCTCCCCCGCGAGGGCGAAGCCGGCGATCACCGTGCCGGACAGTGCCACCGCGGCAGCGCCGCCGATGAACGCGACGCGACGCTTGTTGTACTTCGGAAGAGCCCTGGACATGCGGATGCCTCACTCGGGTCAGGTGGTCGTGGTCGACAAACGCGGCGCCTGCGTTCGGCGAGAGATACGGGTAAGCGGTTTCCCGCGTTCAAAGGCGGCTCGGATTTCCCAGCGCCGCGGGCCCGAATTGACGAATCATGCATAGCTCTGCATACTCATGCACGTCACTGTGTGGCAGGTTCGCACTAGCCTGACGACCGCCTCCCCGTTCACGCCACGGGGAGGCGGTGCCACACCCAGACCCTCCCGAGGAGCACGCAAGTGAGCAGCAACAGCGGTGACGTACGGCTCTGGGGCGGCCGTTTCGCCGACGGTCCCGCCGAGGCCCTGGCCAAGCTGTCCGCGTCCGTCCACTTCGACTGGCGGCTGGCGCCGTACGACATCGCCGGTTCGCGCGCCCACGCGCGTGTGCTGCACAAGGCGGGGCTCCTCACCGAGGACGAGCTGCAGCGCATGATCGCCGGGCTCGACCGGCTCGAAGCCGACGTGGCCTCGGGGGAGTTCGTCGGCACTATCGCCGACGAGGACGTCCACACGGCGCTGGAGCGCGGTCTGCTGGAGCGCCTCGGCCCCGACCTCGGCGGCAAGCTGCGTGCGGGCCGCTCCCGCAACGACCAGGTCGCGACCCTCTTCCGCATGTACCTGCGCGACCACGCCCGGATCATCGGCGGCCTGATCGCCGACCTCCAGGACGCGCTGATCGGCCTGGCCGAGGCCCACCCGGACGTGGCGATGCCCGGCCGCACCCACCTCCAGCACGCCCAGCCGGTCCTTTTCGCCCACCACGTCCTGGCGCACGTCCAGTCGCTGTCCCGGGATGCCGAACGCCTGCGCCAGTGGGACGAGCGGACAGCGGTTTCCCCCTACGGCTCCGGTGCCCTGGCGGGTTCCTCCCTCGGCCTGGACCCGGAGGCGGTGGCGAAGGACCTCGGCTTCGAGCACGGGTCCGCCGCCAACTCGATCGACGGCACGGCCTCGCGCGACTTCGTCGCCGAGTTCGCCTTCATCACCGCGATGATCGGCGTGAACCTCTCCCGGATCGCCGAGGAGGTCATCATCTGGAACACGAAGGAGTTCTCCTTCGTGACCCTGCACGACGCGTTCTCCACGGGCTCGTCGATCATGCCGCAGAAGAAGAACCCGGACATCGCGGAGCTGGCGCGCGGCAAGAGCGGCCGCCTGATCGGCAACCTGACCGGCCTCATGGCGACGCTCAAGGCCCTGCCCCTCGCCTACAACCGCGACCTCCAGGAGGACAAGGAGCCGGTCTTCGACTCCATCGACCAGCTCGAGGTCCTGCTCCCCGCCTTCACCGGCATGATGGCGACCCTCACCGTCCACCGCGAGCGCATGGAGGAACTGGCCCCCGCAGGCTTCTCCCTCGCCACCGACATCGCCGAGTGGCTGGTCAAGCAGGGCGTCCCGTTCCGGGTCGCGCACGAGGTCGCCGGCGAGTGCGTCAAGGTCGCCGAGGCCGAGGGCAAGGAGCTGGACGACCTGACGGACGAGCAGTTCGCGAAGATCTCCACCCACCTCACCCCCGAGGTCCGCTCCGTCCTCAACGTCCCCGGTGCCCTGGCCTCCCGCAACGGCCGTGGCGGTACGGCGCCCAGCGCGGTCGCGGTCCAGCTGGCCGAGGTGAAGACGGACGTGGCGGCGCAGCACGAGTGGGCGACGGCCAAGGGCGCCTAGCGTCCCGCAGTCGGAAGAAGGGCCCGGACATCGTGTCCGGGCCCTTCTTGCTGTCCGCCCCTGCCTCTTCGTGCTGTCCCAGCCCGCCCGGTAACGGTAAGGAATCGGCCACTGGCCGAAACCTTGACTTCCTTCTACTCGGAAGTAACTATTCCGGTTCCCGGTCGACATTGCCGAACACTGGTCGATCATGGACGAGCATGAAAGGGACATCATGCGCCGGAGACGCACAAGACGAACCGCCCGCCTCCTCGCCGCCGCCGCGACCGCCGCCCTGTGCGCCCTCGGTCTCACGGCCCCCGCGAGCGCCGCCGACACTCCGCCGCCCGGCGCCAACCACTGGTCCTGCAAGCCGGATTCGGCCCACCCTCAGCCCGTGGTCCTGGTGAACGGCACCTTCAAGACCTCGTACGAGAACTGGCTGACCCTCTCGCCCGCCCTCGCGGACGCCGGTTACTGCGTCTTCTCCTTCGAGTACGGCGGCCTGGAGACGGCCCCGATCCCGGACTCGGCGGCCGAACTGCGCGACTTCGTGAACGCCGTACTCGGCGCGACCGGCGCCAAGAGGGTCGACATCGTCGGGCACAGCCAGGGCGGCATGATGCCCCGCTACTACGTCAAGTTCCTGGGCGGCGCGACCAAGGTCGACGACCTCGTCGGCATCGTGCCCTCCAACCACGGCACCACCAACCCGCTCGCCCTCGTCGCCGGCGCCACCCTCTGCCCCTCCTGCGTCGACCAGACCGCCGGTTCGGACTTCCTGCAGAAGCTCAACGCCGACCCGGAGACCCCGGTCGGCCCCGACTACACGGCGATCGCCACGAAGTACGACGAGGTCGTGCTGCCGTACACCAGCTCCTTCCTCAGCGGGCCCGCCTCCTACGTCACCAACGTCCTGCTCCAGGACCGCTGCCCGCTCGACCTCACCGAGCACGACCAGGCGCCCAAGTCCGCGCTGGTGCGGCAGTGGGTGCTCGACGCCCTCAAGCGGAACGGGCCTGCAGACCCGTCCTTCGGGCCGCGTTGCGTCAGCGCGGGCTGAGCCGTCGCGTCCGCCCGGGCCGAGGCGGACGGGCGTCGGTAGATTGGTGCGGGTTACCCGTCCGCCGATCGTGCCCGGAGACCGCCATGCCGTTCAGCCGTCTGGCCGCCGCCACCACGCCCACCGCACATCTGGGACTCGGCCTGGCCGCCGTGGGCCGCCCGGGGTACATCAACCTCGGCCGGGAGGACGACCTCCCGGCCGAGCGCACCGTCGACGCCCTGCGCGAGCGCACCCACGAACTCCTCGACGCCGCCTACGCCCAGGGCGTCCGCTACTTCGACGTCGCCCGCTCCTACGGCCGTTCGGAGGAGTTCCTCGCCGACTGGCTGAACGCCCGCCCCGACATCGACGACATCGTCGTCGGCAGCAAGTGGGGCTACACCTACACCGCCGGCTGGACGACCGACGCCGAGAAGCACGAGGTCAAGGACCACAGCCTCCAGACGTACGAGCGTCAGCGCGCCGAGACCGACGCCCTGCTCGGCGACCGGCTCGACCTCTACCAGATCCACTCGGTGACGCCGGACAGCCCCGCCCTCACCGACAAGGACCTCCACGCGAGGCTCGCCGAAGCCGCGGCCCAGGGCCTCACCATCGGCTTCTCCACCAGCGGCCCCGCCCAGGCCGACGCGATCCGCGCCGCCCTCGCCGTGACCGTCGAGGGCGAGCCCCTCTTCCGTACCGTCCAGTCGACGTACAACGCCCTGGAGACCTCGGCCGGCCCCGCCCTCGCCGAGGCCCACGACGCGGGGCTCACGGTGATCGTCAAGGAAGGCATGGCCAACGGACGGCTCGCGGGCCCGTACGCCCCGGACGCGCTGAAGGCCGTAGCCGAAGAGACGTCTCTGGGATGCGACGCCGTCGCCCTCGCGCTGATCCTCCGCCAGTCCTGGGTCGGTGTGGTCCTCTCCGGCGCCGCGACGACCGTACAGCTCGCGTCCAACCTGCACGCGGCGGTCGTCGACCTCGACGAGGACCAGCTGGAGCGGCTCGCCACGCTGGTGGAGGAGCCGGGCGCGTACTGGGAGCGGCGCGGGCAGCTGCCCTGGCACTGACGTACGCCTCTTGATCACCCGACGGGGAGTGTGAGTCGCGCACGCCCAGAATGAGACATCAATGTCTCACATGCGCTATGGTTGTCTCATGGCTGTCGACCGTGACCACGTACTCCGCAGTGCCGCAGCCCTGCTGACCCGCAAATCCACCGCGACCATGGACGAGGTCGCCAAGGCCGCCGGGATCAGCAGGGCCACGCTGCACCGCCACTTCGCCGGGCGCGACGCCCTCGTGCGGGCACTGGAGGCGCTCGGTATCGAGGAGTGCGAGACCGCGTTGGACGCGGCCGAACTGGACGCCGGCACCGCGACCGACGCCGTACGCCGTCTCGTCCGCGAGGTCGAGCCCGCCGCCGGGCTGCTCGCCTTCCTCTACACCGAGAACCAGCTGTTCGAGGGCGAGGAGCAGAACGCGGGCTGGACCCGGATCGACGACCGCATCGGCGCCCTGTTCCGGCGCGGCCAGCGGAGCGGCGAGTTCCGCATCGACCTCACACCGGCGTGGCTCACCGAGGCGCTGTACGGCCTGCTGGCCTCCGGCGCCTGGCTGGTGCAGAGCGGCAAGGGCGCGCCCAAGGACTTCCAGCACATGATCGTCGAGCTGCTGCTCGGCGGCGCACTACGACATCACGCACCACAGAGAGAGGAATCATGACCAGCACCCTGCAGCCGGCGACCACGACCGAGGCGGTGAAGCGCCCGGGCCGCTGGCTCGCGCTGTCCGTCCTGGTGCTCGCCGTGCTGCTGGTGGCCGTCGACGCGACCGTCCTCGGCCTGGCAACCCCCTACATCAGCGAGGACCTGAAGCCGTCGGGCACCCAGTTGCTCTGGATGGGCGACGTCTACTCGTTCGTCATCGCAGGTCTGCTGGTGTCGATGGGCAGCCTCGGCGACCGCATCGGCCGCAAGCGGATCCTGCTCGTCGGCGCCACCGCGTTCGGGGCGATATCCGTCCTCAACGCCTACGCGACGACCCCTGAACTGATGATCCTGGCCCGGGCGTTGCTCGGCGTCGCGGGCGCCACCCTGATGCCGGCGACCCTCGCCCTGATCCGCAACATCTTCCACGACCCGCGCGAACGCAGCCTCGCCGTCGGTATCTGGGGCGCGACCGCCTCCGCCGGTACGGCCGTCGGCCCGATCGCCGGCGGCTTCCTGCTCGAACACTTCTGGTGGGGATCGGTCTTCCTGATCAACCTGCCGGTGATGGCGGTCCTCGTCCTCGTCGGCATCAGGCTGCTGCCCGAATCGCGGAACCCGAATCCCGGCCCCTGGGACCTGGTCAGCGTCGTCCTGTCGCTCGTCGGCATGGTCGGCATCGTGTACGCCGTCAAGGAGGCCGCCGCGCACGGCTTCACGTGGGAGGCGACGGCGGTGGGCCTGCTGGGCATGGCCGCGCTGTACGGCTTCGTACGCCGCCAGCTGACCCTGCCGACCCCGCTGCTGGACATGCGGCTGTTCCGCAACCGCGGCTTCAGCGGCGCGGTCCTGGCCGACCTGCTGACCATCCTCGGCCTGTCCGGCCTGGTGTTCTTCCTCTCCCAGTTCCTGCAACTCGTGCAGGGCAGGGGCCCCTTGGAGGCGGGCCTGGCCGAACTGCCCGCCGCGATCGGCGCGGTGGTGGCCGGCCTGATCGCCGGCCGAGCGGCTCGCCGCTTCTCGGTGCGGGCCGTCGTCTCGGGCGGCCTCGCGGCCATCGGCCTCGCCCTGGCCGTGCTCACGGTGATCGACCGCTCGACGGGCTACCCCCTGCTCGGGGCCGCCCTGCTGGTCGTCGGCGTGGGCGCGGGCTTCTCCTTCACGGTGACGTCCGACGTGATCCTCGGCTCCGTACCGAAGGAGCAGGCGGGCGCGGCGTCGGCGGTCTCGGAGACGGCGTACGAACTGGGCGCGGCCCTGGGAATCGCCGTACTGGGTTCGATCGTGACAGGTGTGTACCGGGGTTTCGCGGGCCCGGCGGGCACTCCGGCGGAGGCGCACGAGTCGCTGGGCGGTGCGGTGGAGGCAGCTGCGGGATTGCCCGCCGCGACCTCCGAGGCTTTGCTGGACGCGGCCCGGCAGTCCTTCGTGGACGGCTTGGCGCTGGCAGCGGGGGTAGGCGCGGCGGTCCTGCTCACTGCGGCAGTGGCAGCGTGGTTCCTCCTCCGCGGCCAACGGCTGGACAGCGCCGCTTAAGGGGCGCGGGGCTGTATCGAGATGCGGCTCCGCCGCGTGGGCGCGACAAGCCACGTACGACCCGCAGCAGCCGTACCTGAGAGCCCGAACGGCGTTACGCGGCTTCCTTGGCCTTGCTCGCGTACATGTCCACGTACTCCTGCCCCGACAGCCGCATGACCTCAGCCATCACGGAGTCGGTCACGGCACGCAGGACGTACCGATCCCGGTCCATCCCCTCATACCGGGAGAACTCCATGGCCTCGCCGAACCGCACCGTCACCTTCCGAGGCCGAGGCATCCCTGCCCCACCCGGCTGAATCTTGTCGGTGCCGATCATGGCGAAGGGAACTACGGGCGCACCGGTCATCAGCGTCAACCGCGCGATACCGGTGCGCCCCCGGTACAGCCGCCCGTCGGGCGACCGCGTGCCCTCGGGGTAGATGCCGAAGACCTTGCCCTCCTCCAGCACCCGACGCCCGGTCATCAGCGCGGCGACCCCGCCCCGGCCGCCGTCCCGGTCGACGGGGATCATGCCGACGCCTGTGAAGAACCAGGCCATCAGCCGGCCCTTGAGGCCCTTGCCGGTGACGTACTCGTCCTTGCCGATGAAGAAGACCTGACGGTCGCAGACCAGCGGCAGGATCATCGAGTCGATGAACGTGAGGTGGTTGCCGGCCAGGATGACCGGACCGTCGCCCGGGATGTGCTCCGCGCCCTCCACCTGTGGGCGGAACATCAGGCGCATGATCGGTCCGAGCACTGCCTTGATGAGCGCGAAGCGGGACAACGGGCCCTCCGGGGTCAAGGGGATGGCGAGGGAACTGTATGAGTCTGTGCAGGTGAGGACGATACTCGCGGTTCCCGGGGTCCCGCACATCGGGTGGGCCGACTTCACCGACGCCTTACGCACTGTTGACGCAGGTTTACCTGCGGTGGCGTGCCGTGGGCGGTGTGTAACGCGCCCGCCATGATGTGACGGACATCGCCCGGAGGCCGTAGCGGACGAGTTCCCCCCACCGCGCAACCCATACCGACGGACCGTCACCTCACCTTTCCCGTACGACATTCAGCGTCACCCGCGAGTTCTGCCGTAAGTCTCCCGTCCGTCATATGGACGCACCTACGATCAGCGCGCACTGACGAACGAACGGGCAGAGAGGGTGCTCATGGGAACGCAGGAGAACGAGCAGACGGGCGTCACCGGACGGCGCATGCTTCTCGGCGCGGCCGTGCTCGGCGCGGGCGGAGCGGTCCTCGGGCTGTCCGGTACTGCGAAGGCCGCCGAGGCCCGGCAGGGTGGCGGTGTGAAGAGCCTGCCCAAGCCGACCATCATCGGCCACCGCGGGGCCAGCGGCTACCGGCCCGAGCACACCCTCGGCTCCTACCAGCTGGCCCTCGACATGGGCGCCGACATCGTCGAGGCGGGCGACCTGGTGCCCACCAGGGACGGCCACCTCGTCTGCCGGCACGAGCCGGAGATCGGCGGCACGACCGATGTCGCGGACCATCCCGAGTTCGCCGACCGCAAGAAGACGAAGGTCCTCGACGGCGTCTCCACCACCGGCTGGTTCACCGAGGACTTCACGCTCGCCGAGCTGAAGACCCTGCGCGCCATCGAGCGCATCCCGGCCAACCGCCCGCACAACACCCTTTACAACGGCCGCTGGGAGATCCCGACCTTCGAAGAGGTCCTGAAGTGGCAGGACGAGCAGACCCGCAAGCGGGGCAAGCAGGTATGGATCTACCCCGAGCTCAAGCACCCCACCTACTTCCGCAAGCAGGGCCTCGCCCTGGAGGAGCGGGTCGCCAAGGTGCTGCACAAGTACGGCAGGGACCGGCGGAACTCGCCGGTCATCATCCAGTCCTTCGAGCCGACCAGCATCCAGCGCCTGAACAAGCTCGTCGACAACCCGCTCGTGGTCCTGCTCTCCGGGCCGGCCACCCGCCCCTGGGACTTCGTCGAGACGGGCGACCCGCGCACCGTCGCCGACCTGGTCAAGCCGGCCGGCCTGCGCGAGATCGCCTCCTACGCCCAGGGCATCGGCCCCACCCTGGACCTGATCATCCCGAAGGACGCGAACGGCAACCTCACCACGCCCACCACGCTCGTGAGCGACGCGCACAAGGTCGGCCTGATCCTGCACCCCTGGACCATGCGCAACGAGAACCCCTTCCTCCCCGCGAACTTCCGCAAGGGCACCGACGCGGACGCCTACGGCGATGTGTTCGGCGCCTACAAGACGTACTTCGCGACCGGCATCGACGGTGTCTTCACCGACAACCCCGACACGGGAGTGCTGGCCCGCGAGGACTTCGTCAACAGCTGAGACCCGCACCCCGTTCGGGGTGACTGTCGGCCGCCCGGGCAACCCTGTGCCCGGGCGGCCGCGTCGTGCCGCATATGACGGACGACCTGGTTGCCGCCCTGCGCCCCCTGCTCACCGCCGAGGCCTCCGCCGAAGCGCACGCCTGCGGAGCGGAGGCGGGCGACCTGGAACAGGCGGTCTGGCTCCGCCTCCTGGAACGCCTAGACTCGGACGGCCCACCCGTCGACCCGCCGGGCTGGCTGCGCAGGGCGGTCCGCTCCGAGGCACGCCGCAGCCGCCGTACGACGCGGCGCGAACGGCCGTACGAGAACGAGCCGGCGGACGACAGCACCGACGACCCCGAACACCTCGTCCTCGAGGCCGCCCGCCGCCGAGCCCTGCGGGAGGCGGTACGCCGCCTGCCGGGCCGCTGCCCTCGCCTCGTGGAGGCGCTGCTCTCCCCTGAGGACCTGACATACCGGGAAATCGCGGGGGAGTTGGGTATCTCACAGGGCAGTCTCGGCCCGGAACGTTCCAGATGCCTGGGATGTCTGCGTCGAATGCTGACACCGGAGGTTGCGGCCCGCAGCACGCGGGGATAGGAGTGAGGAACGACAGCTGATCAGGTGAGCGGGAGGCGTGCGCACATGGGCATGAGCGTGACCATCTCGGCGGCGACCGAGCAGGACGCGGAGCAGATCTTCAGGCTGCAGTACCTGTGCTTCCAGAGCGAGGCGGCGCTGTACGGCAACTACCGCATCGACCCGCTCGTCCAGACCCTGGACTCGGTCCGCGCGGAGGTCGCCGCGGACTGCGTCTTCGTGGCGCGGCTCGGCGACGAGGTCGTCGGCTCGGTCCGCGGCAGCGTCACCGCGGACGGCGCCGCCGCCATCGGCAAGCTCTGCGTCCACCCCCGCCTCCAGGGCCACGGCATCGGGGCGAGGCTGCTGCGCGCGGCCGAAGCCGCCCTGGTGGAAGAGCGGGGCGCCACGAAGTTCCGCCTCTTCACGGGCCACCGCAGCGAGGGCAACCTGCGCCTGTACCGCAAGGTGGGCTACGAGGCGGTGGGCACGTCGAAGGGCGCGGACGGCGTACCGATGATCGTGCTGGAGAAGCAGGCG
The DNA here is from genome assembly GCF_055657525.1 of Streptomyces sp. NPDC107522. Classification (NCBI taxonomy): domain Bacteria; kingdom Bacillati; phylum Actinomycetota; class Actinomycetes; order Kitasatosporales; family Streptomycetaceae; genus Streptomyces; species Streptomyces sp. NPDC107522. Next base: position 122,125 of record NZ_JBVKAU010000018.1, read on the forward strand.
GGGGCTTACGCCGCTACTGCTTGACGGCCCCTGCCTTGCGGAGCCAGTACAGGGCCGACAGGGGTAGCACTACGGGGATGAAGAGGTACCCCATGCCGTAGTCGGACCAGACCGTGGCGTCAGGGAACGCCGAGGGCTCCACCAAGGTCCAGGTGCCGACAATCAGAACGCCCGCGAGTTCGGCGGCACAGCACACCAGTGCCGCCTTGCGGGCCTTCTCGCCGCCCCTGACGAGCGTGTACGTGATGAAGCCGTACACCAAGCCCGCCACCGCCGACAGCGAGTACGCCAGCGGCGCCCGGTCGAACTCCGTCGCGATCTGGTACACCGAGCGGGACACGGCCCCGACCACCATCACGCCGTACAGCCACACCAGCAGCATCCCGGGCCCGCTGATCAGCCGTGTCCTGGTCGGCTTCTCCTCGGTCACGGCCACCTCAGCCTCCCCAGATGTCATAGAGCCGCACCTCCAGCACGGCCAGCACCACACCGCCCGCGGCGACCGTCACCGAACCCCACTTGGAGCGCTCGGCGAGCGACATGAACCCGGCGGCCGGAACACACGCGAACGCGCCCAGCAGATACGCCACGAAGATCGTCGTGCCCTGATCCGGCTTCTCGCCCCGTGTCAGCAGCACGATCCCGACCACCAGCTGCACCAGGGCCAGCACCGTCACCACGGCCATCCCGATGAAGTGCCAGTCCTTCGTCGGCTGGTCACGGTAGGCCGCCCAGCCGCACCACGCGGCGAGCAGCAGCGCGGCGACACCGGTCACCAGCGTCAGGGCATCAAACATGCGGCGAGCCTATTACGGGCCAAAAGGGCTGGTGCGGCCACCCCCGACGGGCACCTTAGGGTCGAGGGCATGAAGATCCGCGCACAAGCCCTCCTGTTCGACAACGACGGCACCCTCGTCTCCTCCCTCGCCTCCGTGGACCGCTGCTGGGCGCGGTGGGCCGAGGAGTACGGCATCACGGAGGAGTTCGGACGGGTCGAGCTGCACGGGCGCCCGGCGGTCGAGATAGTCGCCGAGCTGCTGCCCGCCGATGTCGTGCCGGAGGCCCTCGCGCGGATCGAGACGCTGGAGGTGGAGGACGTACCGAACGGGGGCGTGCACCTGCTCCCCGGCACGAAGGCGTTCCTCGACGCGCTGCCTGCCGACCGCTGGGCCGTCGTCACCTCCGCCACCCGCCGGCTGGCCGAGGCCCGGCTCGACGCCGTCGGCATCCTCCCCAAGACGATGGTCACCGCCGACGACATCACGCGCGGCAAGCCGGACCCCGAGCCCTACCTCCTCGCCGCCCGCGAACTGGGCGTCGACCCGGCCCACTGCGTCGTCTTCGAGGACGCCCCGGCGGGTCTGGCGGCCGGTCGCGCGGCCGGGATGACCACCGTGGCGTTGACCACAACCCACCAGGCCCACGAGCTCGACGCCGACCTCGTCGTGCAGGACCTGTCGGCCCTGTCCGCGCTGGTCAGCGACGGGTCCGTGGAGATCTCCGTCCGCGGCTGAGGAGTGTCCGCCGGCTGTCCACCGCTGTCCAGTATGCGGACAGCGGCGGCCGGTAAGGACCGTACGTCTGGTTTACTGATCGCATGACCACGACGAGCTGCCGCACTGCTGCGACCGAGGCGACCATGACGCCCGGTGCTCGTTGTATGTGTCGAATGTGCGCCTTCTAGAGGGCCCCTGCACCACCTGAGCCTCGCGCCCCGAAGCGAGAGCCCGCTCGTCCGCGCGTACGCCATGCGTACGGGACCGAGCCACGCCCCGCGCACACGATTCTCCTCTCCGGTTCTACCGCGCCTGCGAGAGCCGTGCTGCGTCCTGGCTGCCTTTCGACCATGAACGCCACGTGCCCGGCGCCCACGACGTGCCGCGCACTCGACAGTGACGGAAACCCAGTGATCACCACATCGGGCCTGACCAAGGTCTACCGCTCGCGCGGCCGCGAGGTCACCGCCCTCGACGGCGTCGATCTGCACGTCCGCGAGGGCGAGGTGTACGGCGTCATCGGCCAGTCCGGCGCCGGCAAGTCCTCGCTCATCCGCTGCGTCAACCTGCTGGAGCGCCCCACCTCCGGGACGGTGACCGTCGCCGGCCAGGACCTCACCGCCCTCGCCGGCCGCGGACCCCGGGCCGGCAAGGAGCTCCGGCGGGCGCGCAGCCGTATCGGCATGGTCTTCCAGCACTTCAACCTGCTGTCCTCGCGGACGGTCCAGGACAACGTCGAGCTGCCGCTGGAGATCCTCGGCAAGTCCGGCAAGGAGCGCTCGCGCAAGGCGCTGGAGCTGCTCGACCTCGTCGGACTCGCCGACAAGGCCAAGGCCTACCCGGCCCAGCTCTCCGGCGGGCAGAAGCAGCGCGTCGGCATCGCCCGCGCCCTGGCCGGCGACCCCAAGGTGCTGCTCTCCGACGAGGCCACCAGCGCCCTCGACCCGGAGACCACCCGCTCCATCCTCCAGCTGCTGCGCGACCTCAACCGGCAGCTGGGCCTGACCGTCCTGCTCATCACCCACGAGATGGACGTCGTGAAGTCGATCTGCGACTCGGCCGCGCTCATGGAGCGGGGCCGCATCGTCGAGTCCGGCACGGTCAGCGAGCTGCTCGCGACCCCCGGCTCCGAACTGGCCTCCGCGCTCTTCCCGGTGGGCGGCGAGGCCTCCGCCGACGACCGCACCGTCGTCGACGTGACCTTCCAGGGCGAGGCCGCCACCCAGCCGGTCATCTCCCAGCTCTCGCGCACCTACAACATCGACATCTCGATCCTCGGCGCCGCCATCGACACCGTCGGCGGCCTCCAGGTCGGCCGGATGCGCATCGAACTGCCCGGCCGCTACGAGGACAACGTCGTGCCGATCGGCTTCCTGCGCGAACAGGGCCTGCAGATCGACGTACTGGGCCAGGAGCCCGTTCTGCTGAAGGAAGGGGCCCAGCTGTGACCTGGTCCGAGATGCAGCCCCTGCTGTCCCAGGCGTGTTGGGACACCCTCTACATGGTCGGCTGGTCCACCCTCATCGCCGTCGTCGGCGGTCTCCCGCTCGGCATCCTCCTCGTCCTCACCGACAAGGGCGGCCTGCTCCAGAACGTCCTCGCCAACAAGGTCATCGGGCAGATCGTGAACGTCGCCCGGTCGATGCCGTTCATCATCCTGATGGTCGCGCTGATGAGCTTCACACGCTGGGTCACCGGGACGACGATCGGCCGGGAGGCGGCGATCGTGCCGCTCGCGATCGGTGCCATCCCGTTCTTCGCGCGTCTCGTCGAGACGGCTGTCCGCGAAGTGGACGGCGGGCTCGTGGAGGCCGTGCAGTCGATGGGCGGCAACACCTGGACGGTCGTACGCAAGGCCCTCGTGCCCGAGTCCCTGCCGTCCCTCATCGCCAGCACCACGACCACGATCGTCGCCCTCATCGGCTACTCGGCCATGGCCGGCACGGTCGGCGCGGGCGGCCTCGGCGACATCGCCATCCGCTACGGCTACCAGCGCTTCGAGACCGAGCTGATGTGGCTCACCGTCGCGATCCTCGCCGTCGTCATCTCCCTCATCCAGTTCGCCGGCGACTACGCGGCGCGCTCCCTGTACCGGCGGGGCGGACGCTCCGGTCCGGCGCCGAAGCTGCGCCTGCTGAAGGCCTCCACCGCCACCAGCAAGACCGTCTGAACCGTCCCGAACGGACCCCCGGAACTCCCCGCACACCCATGTCGGGGTCGCACCACCCATAGGAAAGGCACTTTTCGTGCGTAACACCGCCAAGATCACCACTGCCGTCCTCGCCGCCGGAGCCCTCACCCTCGGGCTCTCCGCCTGCGGCTCGGACAAGGACTCCGGTTCCGACGCCAGCGCCCCGCTGAAGGTCGCCGCCACGCCCACCCCGCAGGGCGAGATCCTCGCCTACGTCAAGGACAACCTCGCGAAGAAGGCCGGCCTCGAGCTCGAGGTCAAGGAGTTCACCGACTACGTGACGCCGAACACGGCCGTCCAGCAGGGTGAGGTCGACGCCAACTACTTCCAGCACCAGCCGTACCTGGACGACTTCAACAAGAAGAACGGCACCGACATCGTCGCCGTGCCGAACGCCACCGTGCACCTGGAGCCGCTCGGCGTGTACTCCCAGGGCGTAAAGAAGCTGTCGGACCTCAAGAAGGGCGCCACGGTCGCCCTGCCGAACGACACCACCAACGAGGCCCGCGCGCTGAAGCTGCTGGAAGCCAACGGAGTCATCAGGCTGAAGGCGGGCGTCGGCTACGAAGCGACCCCCAAGGACATCGCCTCCAACCCCAAGGACCTCCAGTTCAAGGAGCTCGAGGCGGCCCAGCTGCCGCGCTCCCTCGGCGACGTCGACGCAGCGGTCATCAACGGCAACTACGCCCTGGAGGCCGACCTCAGCCCGGCGAAGGACGCCATCGCCGCCGAGTCGCCCGAGGACAACCCGTACGGCAACTTCCTCGCCGTGAAGAAGGGCAACGAGGACGACCCGCGCGTGCAGAAGCTGGCGAAGCTGCTCACCTCGCCCGAGGTGAAGAAGTTCATCGAGGACAAGTACGACGGCGCCGTCGTCGCGGCGTTCTGACGGGTCAGCTTCATCTGACGGGGCGTATACCGCGTATCGCCACGCACGGGGTCCACTCGCTCACTTGGAGTGGACCCCGTGGTGCAGTTCAGTGCTTTCATGCTGCATGCTGGGCAGTTCAGCAGGCCCTGAAGGTTTTCCGAAGGTTACGGAGCGGCGCATGACTAGCACCTTCCCCAACATCTCCATCAGCACGGAGCGGTTGGTGCTGCGTCCCTTCGAGGAACCGGACACCGAGGCATTCGCCGAGATGATGAACGACGAGCTCGTCACCGCCTGGACCTCCGTGCCGCAGCCGTACACGCAGGCCGACGCCCGCGCCTGGATCACCGAACTCGCCCCCGCCGAACGCGCCGAGGGACGCGGCATCGTCTTCGCCGTCGACGAGTTCCTCACCCAGCGCCTCGTCGGCATCGTGCACCTGCAGAACACCGACTGGCGCATCCGCTCCAGCGAGATCTCCTACGTCATCGCGCCCTGGGCCCGCGGCGAGGGCTACGCGTCCGAGGCGGCCCTCGCCACCGCGCAGTGGCTCTTCCACGACCAGAAGTTCGAACGGCTGGAGCTGCGCACCGCCGCCGACAACACCGCCTCCCAGCAGGTGGCACAGAAGATCGGGTGTATCAGCGAGGGCGTGCTGCGCGGGGCCTGGATAGCCCGGACGAGGACGGACAGCGGCGCGTGGACCGACGTACGCACCGACCTCATCGTCTGGAGCCTGCTGCCCGAGGACCTGGAAGGCGTCGGCGACCAGGCGGCCGGCGACGGTTTCACCTCGTTCGGCGAGTGGAACTGACGGGAATCGAACCATCGGGCACCGGTGGTGCCGTCACGGCAACCAGGTACCCTCACGAAGCCCGCCCCTCGGGCTGCCCCACGACGACCTGCGTAATCCCTGGAGACTGACGACGATGGCCGACCGCGTCACGGTGATCGGCTGGGACGGCTCGCCGCTGACCGCCGCGGCACGCTCCGCCCTCGGTGCCGCCACGCTGGTCGCCGGCGCCGCCCACCACCTGGCGCTCCCCGAGGTGCCGCCCGCCGCCGAGCGCATCCGCCTCGGCAGCGTCGCCCTCGCCGCCCGCCGGATCGCCGGCCACCGAGGCACCGCCGTGGTGCTCGCCGACGGCGATCCCGGCTTCTTCGGAGTCGTACGGACCCTGCGCGGACCCGAGTTCGGCCTGGAGGTCGAGGTCGTCCCCGCCGTCTCCTCGGTCGCCGCCGCCTTCGCCCGGGCCGGCATGCCCTGGGACGACGCACAGGTGGTCGTCGCACACCGCCGCACCCTGCGACGCGCGGTCAATGTGTGCCGCGCCCACACCAAGGTCGCCGTCCTCACCTCACCGGGCGCCGGACCCGCCGAACTCGGCCTGCTCCTCGAAGGCGTCCACCGCACCTTCGTCATCTGCGAGGCACTGGGCACCGAACACGAGCAAGTCACCGTCGTCACCTCCGACAAGGCCGCCGACCACACCTGGCGCGACCCGAACGTCGTCATCGTCATCGGCGGACACCCCGGAACAGGCGCCCCGGCGGACGGCGGCGGATGGATCGCCGGCCGTGACTCGGGCGCCGGGCCGCGTGGCTGGACGCTGCCCGCCGAGTCGTACGGCGGTCTCATGGGCGAGGGCGAGCTGGAACCCCTGCGCGCGGCCCAACTCACGCGGCTCGGCCCGCGCGTCGGCGACCTCGTGTGGGACATCGGCTGCGGCAGCGGCGCCTTCGCCACCGAGGCCGCCCGGGCCGGCGCCGCTGTCATCGCCGTCGACCGCGACCCGCGGGCCTGCGAGCGCACCGGGGCCAACGCGCGCGCATTCGGAGTCCAGCTGCAGATCGTCCACGGCACCGCCCCGCACGTCCTGGAGAACCTTCCCGAACCCGACGTCGTCCGCGTCGGCGGCGGGGGAGCGGCCGTCGTCTCCGCCGTCGCCGACCGGCGCCCGCAGCGCATCGTCACGCACGCCGCGACCCGCGACGCCGCCGAACTCATCGGCCGCGACCTCACCGAGCACGGGTACGACGTGGAGTGCGCCCTGATGCAGTCCGTCCAACTCGACACGCGGGCCTGGACGGAGCGAGAGCGGACTGTTTCGTTCCTGCTCAGCGGGGTGTTGCCCGACCGCGCGGTATGACCGCGTGCCCGTCCCCGTGATCCTGTTGTCGTACCGCGCGCGGTAGGCTGGCCGATCGTTGTACCGCACTCGGTCGCCCGGCACTTCGTCGGTCAATGTCCGGAAAAACACGCCCCGTTTGGGGTGGGTGTGGTACGGCAGAACCGGAGGACGCGCAACGTGGCGCAGTCCACAGCGGCCTGTCGCGGATCAACCTGTCGCGACGGTCGAACGGCCACGACAATGCCACTCAATGGCTTTGTCGCCTTTTTGGGCGGGTCGTTCGTGCCGCTGGGCACGCACGCTCGTTCTTCACTGCGGGGGCGGTCGGTGCGCCGTTCCCGGGTGAGCTGGTCGTAGAAGCACTAACCGATGGGCGAGGGGTACGCATGACCGACACCGGCCAGGTCCCGGGCGAGGGACTGCCGGAGAGCGCAGGCATGGTGGAGCAGCCGGGCGCCCCCGCGGCGCACGGTGCGTACACCTACCTCTCCGAGACCACCGCCGAGGACGAAGACCTGCTGCTGCCCGGCACCCAGGGCGCCTGGGGCAACGAGGTCGCCCCGCCCGCGCCGGAGCCGGTCGTCGAGGCCCTGCACGAGCCGGGCCCGCACGAGCTCTCCGGCCGCGACAGCGGCTCGGTCGACCTCAGCGCCGTCCGTGTGCCGGGCCCCACGGCCCCCACGACGCCGATTCCGCCGATCACTCCGCGGCGCCCCCTGCATCTCGGCCCGCCCATCCCCGACGCCTCCGCCAGCCCGGTCCGCTCCCTCGCCGACCGCGGCGCCGTCGGCGCACCCGCGGGCCGGCCCGGTGCGGCCGGCCCCGAGTACCTCGATGTCCCGCAGCACCGCGACGCGTCGGTTCCACAGGCGGCGGCGCCCTGGGGTGCCCCCGCACAGGCCGCCCAGGCTCCGGCCCCGCCGCCGGTGAGCTCCGAGGTGGAGGCTGCCGAAACGGTTGTTCCGGCCGGGCAGCCGGTGGGCGCGGCGCAGGCGGTGGTGGCTCGGGTGGCCACGGAAGCCGGGGCCGCGAGTGGCGCTCCGCAGGGCGCGCCGGATGCCGCACACGCCGCTTCGGACGTTCCGCAGGGTGCCGTACCGGGTGCGCCCGTACCGCACGAGGGCGTCCCCGGCGGCCCGGTGCCGACGGCCGCTGACGGCCCGCCCGCGCCGGTCGCCGATGTCGGCCAGGGTGCGGAGGCCGGTCATGCTCCGGGCACGGGGCATGCGGCTGGTCCCGGGGAGATGCCGGGCGCCCATCAGGTTGGGGAGGCCGAGCAGGTGCCGGGTGGCGAGCAGGTCCCGGCCACTGAGGCAGCGCAGGGCCAGGAAGCCGGTCAGCTGCCGGGCGCCGCGCATGACCCGGCCGCCGGGGAGGCAGCGGGAGCTGCAGCCGTGGCAGGCGCTGAGGGCGACGTGGCCGGTACGGCCGACTCCGGAGCCGGAGCGGTCGAGGAGGAGGGCCCCTCCGGTGCTGACGGCGGGGAGGTTCCCGCGAGCGGGGCCGAAAACGCCGGGCAGGTGCCTGGCGCGGCCGGTGTCCCGGATGCCGTACAGGGCCCGGGAGTTGGCGACGCGCCCGAGAACGGGCAGGGCATCGAGCCCGAGCAGGCTCCGGCCGGCGTGGCGGGTGCTGAGGGTCTCCCGGTCGCCGCGGATGCCACGGCCGACGGCGCGCAGGCTGCCGAGGTCGCTGCCGGTGCTGAGGCCCAGGCCTCCGCCGTCCCCGTGGCCGAGGCCGCCGAGATTTCCGACGGGGCCGTGCCGGAGGCCGCGCAGGACGGCGAGGTCGCTGCGGCTGAGACTGCGGACGTCTCCGAAGCGCCTGCCCCCGAGGACGGGCCGGCCGTCGCAACGGCCGCTCCTGATGCGGTCCAGGCTGCGGCAGCGCCGGCTCCTGATGCGGTTCAGGGCGCTGCAACATCCGCCCCGGATGCGGTCCAGGCCGTCGCAGCGCCCGCTCCTGATGCCGGGCAGATGCCCGAGGCACCCGCTGCCGATGCCGAGCAGGCCCTAGAGGTTCCGTCCTCCGAGGCCGCTGAGGCCGCCGACGCTGCCGCGCCCGAGGCCCTCGCCCAGGGCACCGCAGCTCAGGCCACCGAAGACCCCGTGTCCGAGGTTGCCCCGACCCCCGAGACGGCCCCCGCCGCCGAGGTTGCCCAGACTGTGGTCGAGGGCGTCGACCCGGCTGACGTCCAGCCGACCACTGAGGCCGTCGCCGACCCGACGGCACCCGAAGCGGCGCCGGCTCCCCAGTCCGTGGACGCCGAGCAGGTCGGCCAGGCCCCACAGCCCGCCCAGGACGCCGCCGCCGTCGTAGCGCACGAATCGGCCCCGCACCCCTCGGACGCCGAGCAGGCCGCCCAGCAGCAGACCGAGCCCTCCGCCCCGGCCGCGCAGCCCGCCCACGACTCGCAGCAGGGCCCCGACGCCGTAGGGGATCCGAGCCTCGCCCAGGCCCAGCAGTCGGTGCAGGACGGCGTCCCCGTGGCCGCCGACGCAGCCGTCGCGGCACAGGCCGTGGCCGCCGGCGAGACGACCCCCGAGGCGGAAGCCCACATCGCGGACCCCGCGTCCCGGATGCCGGCCGCCCAGCAGACCGGGGACGTGACTCCCGAGTCGGCCGAGGCCCCCCAACCGCTCGCCGCGGCTGCCGCCTCCGCCTCCGGCCCCGGCGCCGCCGACCCGTCTTCCCCGGACGCGGTCACCCCGCAGCCCGTCCCGACGGATGCCGCACCGGCCGAGGCGCCCGAGCCGTTCGTCGCCGAACCCGCCGGACCGCAGCTCCAGCCCGCGGCCCAGTCCGCGCAGCAGGGACCGGCCCAACAGCCCGTCGCACCCGCCGAGTCCGGCCCGGGCGAGGCCGCGCCCGTCCTCCCGTCCGGCGCCCCGCTGGAGCCCACGCCCGGCCAGCCCGTCGGCCAGTTCGTCCCGGTCGAGGGCTCGGTGCCGACCGCCCCGCACCTCGCGCCGACCCCGCCGCAGCCGACCGTCCTGCCCACGGAGGAGGCCTCGGCTTCCCTCGCCACGGTGCCCGCACCCCGGGAGGGCGACCCCGACGTCGTCCAGCACGCGGAGGACCTGGACACCCGGGCCGCCGACCAGGAAGACCTCCAGGAAGAGAGCACGGGCCCAGTGGAAGAAGCACGTCAGTCCACCGGTCCCGCCGCACCCGCCTACGACGACGCCGAACGCGAGGCCGTCCTCAAGGTCATGCGCGAGCGCCGCGACATCCGCAACGGCTTCCGCAGCGACCCGATCCCGCACGAGGTGCTGCTCCGCGTCCTGGAGGCCGCGCACACCGCGCCCTCCGTGGGCCACTCGCAGCCCTGGGACTTCGTCGTCATCCGCTCGGCCGAGACCCGGCGCACCATGCACGAACTGGCCCAACGCCAGCGCGAGGCATACGCCAAGTCCCTCCCCAAGGGCCGGGCCAAGCAGTTCAAGGAACTGAAGATCGAGGCCATCCTCGACACCCCGGTGAACATCGTCGTCACCGCCGACCCGACCCGCGGCGGCCGCCACACCCTCGGCCGGCACACCCAGCCGCAGATGGCGCCGTACTCCGCCGCGCTGGCCGTCGAGAACCTCTGGCTCGCCGCCCGCGCCGAGGGCCTCGGCGTCGGCTGGGTCAGCTTCTTCGACGAGCGCGAGATGGTCCGCGCCCTCGGCCTGCCCGAGCACCTGGAGGTCATCGCCTACCTGTGCGTCGGGTACGTCGACGAGTTCCCGGACGAGCCCGAGCTGATGCAGGCCGGCTGGTCCAAGCGCCGCCCGCTGTCGTGGGTCGTGCACGAGGAGACGTACGGCCGTCGCGCCCTGCCCGGCGAGGAGCCGCACGACCTGCTCGCCGAGACCGTCGCCCAGATCCGCCCGCTGGACGCGAAGGCCCTCGGCGAGGCCTGGGAGCGGCAGAAGCGCATGACCAAGCCGGCCGGCGCGCTCGGCATGCTGGAGATCATCTCCGCCCAGCTGTCCGGTCTGTCCCGCCAGTGCCCGCCGCCGATCCCGGAGCCCGCGGCCGTCGCGATCTTCGCCGGCGACCACGGCGTGCACGCCCAGGGCGTCACCCCCTGGCCGCAGGAGGTGACGGCCCAGATGGTCGCCAACTTCCTCGGCGGCGGCGCGGTCTGCAACGCCTTCGCGGGCCAGGTGGGCGCCGAGGTCTGCGTCGTCGACGTGGGCGTGGCGGCCGACCTCCCGGCCACCCCCGGCCTCCTGCCCCGCAAGGTCCGCGCGGGCACCTCCGACATGACGACCGGCCCCGCGATGAGCCGCGAGGAGGCCAAGCAGGCCATCGAGGTCGGCATCGAAACCGCCCGCGACCTGGTGGCGGCCGGCAACAAGGCCCTGCTGACGGGTGAGATGGGCATCGCCAACACGACCGCGTCGGCGGCCCTGATCTCTGTCTTCACCGACACCGACCCGGCCGAGGTGACGGGCCGTGGCACCGGCATCAACGACGAGACCCTCGCCCGCAAGACGGAGGTCGTCCGCCGCGCCATCGAAGTCCACCAGCCCGACCCCGCCGACCCCATCGGCGTCCTCGCCGCGATCGGCGGCTTCGAACACGCCGCGATGGTCGGCCTCCTGCTGGGCGGCGCCTCCCTGCGCACCCCGGTGATCCTGGACGGCGTCAGCGCCGGCGCCGCCGCCCTGGTCGCCCGCGCGATCGCCCCCGAGGTCCTGGCCGCCTGCATCGCGGGCCACCGCAGCGCCGAGCCCGGCCACGTGGCCGCCCTCAACAAGCTGGGGTTGCGCCCCTTGGTCGACCTGGACCTGAGACTGGGCGAGGGCACGGGCGCACTGCTCGCGCTGCCGCTGGTCCAGAGCACGGCCAGGGCGATGCACGAGGTGGCGACGTTCGATTCGGCGGGGGTAACTGAGAAGTAGCGGATGCCGTGGTGCGGCGAGGGACTTCGGTACGACAGCGCCGGGTCCCTCGCAGAAGTGCCGCATGGCAGCAGTTCGTCCGTTGGTCTGTGGGCAGTCGTTCCGCAGGGCGGAACGGGTGGGCACAGACCAAAGCACCCGCACCCGCCGACCAAGCTCAGCCACCGGACACCCAAGCCGCTCTCCCCACCCGCCCCGTAAAATCCGCACGTCAGGGCCACTGCACCGCCGTACAGAGGAGCCGCACCCTCATGGCCGAAAACCCCGCCTACCCCGTAGGCCTCCGCCTCACCGGCCGCAAAGTGGTCGTCCTCGGCGGCGGCCAGGTCGCCCAGCGCCGCCTCCCGGCACTGATCGCAGCGGGCGCGGACATCCTCCTCGTTTCCCCGGAAGCCACTCCCTCGGTCGAGGCCATGGCCGACGCAGGCGAGATCACGTGGCAGAAACGCCCGTACGAGGACGGCGACCTCGCCGACGCCTGGTACGCCCTGATCGCCACCGGCGACAAGGAAGCGAACACCCGGGCCTCCGCCGAAGCGGAGCGCAACCGCGTCTGGTGCGTCCGCTCCGACGACGCCGACGCCGCCACCGCCTGGACCCCCGCCACCGGCCACAGCGAGGGCGTCACGGTCGCCGTCCTGACCACCAGCGCCCGTGGCCGCGACCCCCGCCACACGGCGGCCATCCGCGACGCCGTCGTCGAGGGCCTGCGCGACGGCACCCTCGTCGCCCCCCACCACCGCACCCGCACCCCGGGCGTCGCCCTGGTCGGCGGCGGTCCGGGCGACCCGGACCTGATCACCGTCCGAGGCCGCCGCCTCCTCGCCGAGGCCGACGTCGTCATCGCCGACCGCCTCGGCCCCCGCGACCTGCTCGCCGAACTCCCGCCGCACGTCGAGGTGATCGACGCGGCGAAGATCCCGTACGGCCGCTTCATGGCCCAGGAGGCCATCAACAACGCCCTGATCGAGCACGCGAAGCAGGGCAAGTCGGTCGTACGGCTGAAGGGCGGCGACCCGTACGTCTTCGGCCGCGGCATGGAGGAGCTGCACGCCCTCGCCGAAGCCGGCATCCCCTGCACGGTGGTCCCCGGCATCTCCAGCTCGATCTCGGTGCCGGGCGCGGCCGGCATCCCGGTCACCCACCGTGGCGTGGCCCACGAGTTCACGGTGGTCAGCGGCCACGTGGCCCCCGACGACGAGCGTTCCCTCGTCGACTGGCCGTCGCTGGCCAAGCTGACCGGGACGCTCGTGATCCTCATGGGCGTCGACAAGATCGGCAAGATCGCCGAGACCCTCGTCGCGCACGGCAAGTCCGCCGACACGCCCGTCGCCCTGATCCAGGAGGGCACGACCGCCGCCCAGCGCCGAGTCGACGCGACCCTGGCGACGGTCGCGGAGACGGTGCGGACCGAGGACGTGAAGCCCCCGGCGGTCATCGTCATCGGGGAGGTCGTGAACGTAGGACCGAACCCCTCCGCGTAACCGCGGGTAACCCACCCGTCCCAAGCCGTTGGCACCGCACCCAGGACAAGGCAGTATCACCCTGTGGCCGATCTCATCACCGTCGATGACCCCGACGACCCGCGCCTGCGCGACTACACGGGCCTGACCGACGTCGAACTGCGCCGCAAGCGAGAACCGGCCGAGGGCCTGTTCATCGCCGAGGGCGAGAAGGTGATCAGACGGGCCAAGGAAGCCGGCTACGAGATGCGGTCGATGCTGCTCTCGGCCAAGTGGGTCGACGTCATGCGCGACGTCATCGACGAACTCCCGGCCCCGGTGTACGCGGTCAGCCCGGACCTCGCCGAGCAGGTCACCGGCTACCACGTGCACCGCGGCGCGCTCGCCTCCATGCAGCGCAAGCCGCTGCCGACCGCCATCGAACTCCTCCAGTCCGCCCGCCGGGTGGTGGTCATGGAGTCGGTCAACGACCACACCAACATCGGCGCCATATTCCGCTCGGCGGCGGCCCTCGGCATGGACGCGGTGTTGCTGTCGCCCGACTGCGCCGACCCGCTCTACCGCCGCAGCGTGAAGGTCTCTATGGGCGCCGTCTTCTCCGTCCCCTACGCCCGCCTGGAGACCTGGCCCAAGGGCCTGGAGTCGGTCCGCGAAGCCGGCTTCACCCTGCTCGCCCTCACCCCCGACGAGAAGGCCAAGACCCTCGACGAGGCCGCCCCGCACAGGATGGAGCGGGTGGCCCTCATGCTCGGCGCCGAGGGCGACGGCCTCTCCACCCAGGCCCTGGTCGCCGCCGACGAATGGGTACGCATCCCGATGGCCCACGGCGTCGACTCCCTCAACGTCGGCGCGGCGGCCGCGGTCGCCTTCTACGCGGTGGCCACGGGCCGCCCCCAGGTCTAAGGCCTACGGCGATGGAGCAGCGCGAGGCGATCGTCGCGGTCCTGCTCCGTGCCGACCGGGTCCTCGCCATCCGCCGCGGCCCCGCCGTCGCACGCCCCGGCTACTGGCAGCCGCTCAGCGGGAAGATCGAGCCGGGAGAGACCCAGCGGGAGGCCGTCGTCCGGGAGGTCCGGGAGGAGGTGGGCCTCACCGTCGTACCTCTGGCGAAGGTCTGGGAGTCGGAGACCGACGACGGCAGCTTCCGCCTCCACTGGTGGACGGCACGGGCCGACACCGGAGAAGTGGTGCCCGATCCGGACGAGGTCGGCGAAGCGCGCTGGGTCACGCCGGAGGAGTTCCTGTCCCTGGACCCCGTCTTCGACGGTGACCGGGAGTTCTTCGAACGGATCCTGCCCGGTCTGTGAGCCCGGTCGTTCCGCAGACCGGCGGCACGAGCTGCTCGGAGAGAAGTAGCTACTCGCAGATGACGAGCTACTCGGAGATGTCGAACGTCGTCTCGTACTGATCGGACATCGAGTCCCCGTCGAGCGGCGAGTGGCCCGGCTCCACCTGCTCCTGGCGCTCCCGTACGACGTCCCCGTCGTTGCCGAGCCCGCGGTCCGGGCCCTGGCAGCCCTGCGCCGCGGCGATGCCGAGCGCCACCAGCAGGGTCACCACGACGAACACGAACAGCCGCTGCCGCAGCAGCTGCGGGTTGGCGGGCCGCCGGCCCGTCCCCGTGTTCCGCGGCGCCGGACGGCTCGTACCACTGCGCGGGGCGGGAGGCCGGTTGCCGTTGCCCGAACGCGGGGTGTTCCGGGAGGACGGCGTCGGCCGGGTCCCGGACCGGGACGACGCCGTACCGCTGTGCGGGGCGCTGCCGCCCCTCGGCGCGCCCCCGTCGCGCGCGGGGCCGGGTCCGCGCGAGGCGCTGCTGCCCCGGGGCATGCCGATGCCGCGCGGCGGGGGAGTGCCCTGCGGGCGGCGCTGGGCGCGCTGCTGGTCGGCGTAGGTGTCGACGAGCCGTCCGGTCGGGCGGTCCGCCTCGGCGGAGCGCGGCGCGGGCGGGCGTACGTCGGACAGGCCCTGCGCCTCCCGGGCCGCGATCTCCTTGAGACGCAGCGACAGCTGCAGCGTGCTGGGCCGCTCCTCCGGGTCCTTGGCCAGACACGCCCGTACGAGCGGGGCGAGGGCGTCCGGTACGCCGTGCAGCTGCGGCTCCTCGTGCACGACGCGGTACAGCATCACCTCCGAACTGCCGTGCCCGAAGGGTGAGTCGGCCATCGACGCGTATGCGAGCGTGGCGCCGAGGGAGAAGACGTCCGTGGCCGGGGTGACGGCGGCGCCGCGCACCTGCTCCGGAGCGAGGAAGCCGGGGGAGCCGACCGCCGTGCCGACGTGGGTGAGGGTCGAGGCGCCCGTCGCCCAGGCGATGCCGAAGTCGATGATCCGCGGGCCCTTGGGGGACAGCAGGATGTTGGACGGCTTCAGATCCCGGTGCACGACCCCGGCCTCGTGGACGGCGACCAGTCCCTCGGACAGCGCGGCACCGATGACGGCGACCTCCGCCGCGCCGAGCGGGCCCTCGTCGGCGACCTTGTCGTGCAGGGAGGGGCCGGGTACGTACTGGGTGGCGAACCAGGGGCGGTCCGCCTCGAGGTCGGCGGCCACGAGCCGTGCCGTACAGCCGCCGCGAATCCGCCGTGCCGCCGAGACCTCACGCGCGAACCGCGAGCGGAACTCCTGGTCCTCCGCCAGGTCGGGCCGGATCACCTTCAGCGCGACCCGCTGCCCCTTCTTGTCGGAGCCCAGGTAGACGACGCCCATGCCGCCCGCGCCAAGCCGTCTGTGAAGCCTGAACGAGCCGACGACGCGCGGGTCCTCGCGCCTCAGGCGCATCATCGCCATGTTCATCCCCGCTGCCCGGTCCGTCTGACGAGCCACAGCTTACGTTTCCACGGGCCGCCGTGCGCAGAGGCCGCGCCCTCTCGGGGCGATGGATTGTCAGTGGGGGGTGGGAGACTTGAAGGGTGGTCAGGGGGCGGGTGAGCAGGGCGACTTCGGCCTCGCCCCGCCCCCAACCATCCGTCGCAGAAGGGGGATTGAGCCCGTGAAGGGTGATCGCGTGGAGATAGTCGTGGACGCAGGGGACACGACGCGCACGTACGAGGTGGTGGCGAGCAGGGCGGGCCGCCGGGTGGAGACGGCGGTGCGCCGGGGTGTCGTGGAAGTGAGCGAAGTCACCCGGAACGGGTCGGTGGTGCGTACGGCCCGCTTCATGGCGAACCGGGTCCTGGCGCTGGTCGAGCAGCCGGTGCCGAGGGAGGACGGCTCGGAGAAGAGTGCGGACAAACCGGGGTAGACCTGGCGTCCCCTCGGGGAAGACCCCGAGACCTAGGTCCGCGTCTCCACCCAGGGGAGTACTCCGCAGGTGATGGCTCATCCTCCGGGAGGCCCGGCAATCGGTACGAGGGCATGACGCCCGGGGTGGCCCGGCCGCCTAGATTTGAAGTCAAGCGGCGGGTGGCAGCACTCGTCCCCCGAGGTCAGACACCCGCCGCTGCCAACGACAACCGACACAGGTCAGGAGAGGGACCATGGCCCAGACGGCACCGCGGACGCTGATCCGCATGCAGGAGCGCACGGTGCTGCGCCCCCGCCGTCAGGGCCGCCGCCACCCCTTGGTGGCGACGCTCATGGCCCTTCCCCTGGCGGCCCTTCTCCTCCTCGTCTTCGACGGCTGGGAGACAGTGGCCACACAGGCGTCGTCCGTGGGCGTGATGCTGGGGCGCTGAGCGGCGACCCCAGGCCCGGAAGAGCGGTCCGGGCGGGGACATCCACCCATGAAACCCCGTGGGGACGGGGGTGCGGCGGACGGCACAAATGCCGGCGCAGCTGGGGAGCTGCGCCGGCATTGCTGTGTTTTGCGCCTAAACCGGCGCCGCTTTCGCGGACGTGGTTGCTCGCCGTGGGCGTTGCTCGATTATTGGTTGCGGTGGTCACAGGTGGGGTGTGGCGCGTGTGATCGCGCGGGTGCGGCCTGTGCGCTGGATGCGCGCGATCCGGTACACCGCAGCAGCCCGCCAGCCCGCCAGCCCGCCAGCCCGCCAGTCCGCCAGTCCGCCAGTCCGCCAGGCCAGCCCGCCAGCCCGGCCTGCATAGCCTGCGGGCAGTCGTGCCGCTGGGGCGGCACGGGTGGGCGCAGGCGGCGCCCCGCAAGCGCCGGGCTGCGCGACCCACCCCCGCCCAGCCCAACGCCGGGCGCCCGGCAAACCCGCCGTACCCGGGCCGCCCGTACGGCCAAGCCGCCGCCCTCACCCCCGTACCCTCGGCCCCAACGCATCCGCACCCAAGGGACCCCAGTGACCGCGAACCCCCTCCTGCCCCACCTCACCGCCCGAGCCGAAGCCGCGGCTCACTCGCGCACATCCGGCTGTCCCTGCGGAGCAACCGTCACGCTCGCCGACCGCCCCGACGCCACCGTCGTCCGGCATGCCGACACGGTCGCCAAAGCCCACGCCCAGGACCTCACCACTGCCGACCTCACCCCCCGCCTCACCGCCGCCACGCACCTCCCCGGCGTCCTCCTGCCCCCGCTCAGCCCCAAGCCCGCAGACTTGCACGGCCGGCTGGTGACCTTCTGGCCCTACGGCACCCCGGTGGACCCGGAAGATCCCGACGCCGCCCCCTGGGAAGCAGCCGCAACCCTCCTCGCCCGCCTGCACCGAACCCCCGCACCCACCCCGCTGCCACCGATGCGCGGCCCGGTCAAGGCCGCCCTCGCCGTGTCCCGCCTCCGCGCCGTCGCCGACGCGGACGCAGAAATGACCCCCGGCGCCACGGCGGTCCTGCGCGCCTGGGGCACCCTTCCCGCCTGGGCCCGCGCCGAGGCCGCTCAGCCCGACACCGCCACCCTCTGCCACGGTGACCTCCACCTCGGCCAACTCGTCCGTCACCCGGCCCCGGACGGCCCTTGGCTCCTCATCGACGTCGACGACCTCGGCGTGGGCGTGCCCGCCTGGGATCTCGGGCGGCCGGCCGCGTGGTACGCCTGCGGGCTGCTGCCGCCCGAGGAGTGGACCCGCTTCCTGGCTGCCTACCGCGCTGCCCGCGGCCCGGCCGTCCCCGCCGACGGCGACCCCTGGCCCGCGCTGGACGTCCCGGCCCGCGCCCTCACCGTGCAGACCGCCGCCCGTGCGATCACCAAGGCGGTGGCCGAGGGGCGTCTCCTGGACGAGGTCGAGCAGTGTCTGGTCGACGCCTGTGACCGAATGGCGTCCGTCCCCCCTGAGTTGACCCACGGATACGCAAAGTAGGGTGCAACCGACCGCAGCCGGACAGAGTCTGTCCTGGCGATACGCGAAGCAGGACCGACCGGCGAGGAGTTGAGCCGACCATGCAGTGTCCGAAGTGCCATGCGCCGATGCACACGTACAACCGCAACGGCGTTCAGATCGAGCAGTGCAGCGGCTGCCGTGGGATCTTTCTCGACTACGGCGAGCTGGAGGCGCTGACCCGCCTGGAGTCCCAGTGGTCCCAGCCGGCGCCGCCGCCTCCGGCCGCCCCCCAGGCCTACCCGGCCGCCGCCCCTCAGGCGCCCGCCTGGGGCGCCCCGCACGGTGGTCACCATGGCGGTCACTACGGCCACAAGCGGCACAAGAGCTTCGGCCACATGCTGTTCTCCAGCTGAGCAGGACCGAGCTGCAAGAAGCCCCCGGTCGACGACCGGGGGCTTCGGCATGTGGACGATACTGGGATTGAACCAGTGACCTCTTCCGTGTCAGGGAAGCGCTCTCCCGCTGAGCTAATCGTCCTCGGGACCACGATCACTCCATGGAGCCGATCATGGGCACTGCGTGCGCGATACTGGGATTGAACCAGTGACCTCTTCCGTGTCAGGGAAGCGCTCTCCCGCTGAGCTAATCGCGCGGGTCAGACCCTCGATGATCAGTCGAAGATCCAGTGGACGATACTGGGATTGAACCAGTGACCTCTTCCGTGTCAGGGAAGCGCTCTCCCGCTGAGCTAATCGTCCTTGGAGGTGGAGACGGGATTTGAACCCGTGTAGACGGCTTTGCAGGCCGTTGCCTCGCCTCTCGGCCACTCCACCAGGAGTGTAGGGGTTCGGGAAGATCCCCTGTTCCTTCGAGCGGACGACGAGGCTCGAACTCGCGACCTCAACCTTGGCAAGGTTGCGCTCTACCAACTGAGCTACGTCCGCTTGTCGTTTCGTTCCGCTCCCGCGGCCCGGCGACGTGTTGAACTCTAGCGGATTCCGGGGCCAGTACAAAAACGCGTTTGTGCAGCGTGCTGCGCTGCACCTGCTCAGGGACCCGGGGAAGCTCCCCGAAGGGACATGGCCAGGTCACCCGCGGGACACCGGCCATAGACTCGACTGCGTGCTCGACCTCCCTCCTCTCGCCCGCTTCGGCGCCCGCGTCGCCACCGGCCTCCTCGATGTCACCAGCGACCCCGCGGCCCTGGACTCCAGCGGTTTCTGGGCCGTCTGCGCCGACTTCGAGGGCGGTCTGACCTGCGCCCGCTTCCGCGACGTACGCGAGGAGCCCGTGCCCGCGCCGGTGCCGGGGGAGTGGACCGGCCCGGCGACCGGTGACTGGACGTCCTCCCTCGACCGCGCCGCGTACATGGCGGGCGTACGGCGCATCCGCGAGCACATCGCGGCCGGAGAGGTCTACCAGGCCAACCTCTGCCGTGTCCTGAGCGCGCCGATCGGTCCGGACGCCGACGTGGACGCCCTGACCGCGCTGCTGGCCCGCGGCAACCCGGCGCCGTACGCAGGAACGATCCGGCTGCCGGGGCACGGCGTGGAGACAGCCACCGCGTCTCCCGAGCTCTTCCTGCGGCGCGACGGGCGCGTCGTCGAGTCCGGGCCTATCAAGGGCACCGGGCGTACCGAGGCGGACCTGTTGGAGAAGGACTACGCCGAGAACGTGATGATCGTGGACCTCGTGCGGAACGACATCGGCCGCGTGTGTGCCACCGGGACCGTGACCGTCCCCGACCTGTGTGCCGTCGAGAAGCACCCGGGGCTCGTCCATCTCGTGTCGACCGTACGAGGTGAGTTGCGTGCGGGCGCCGGCTGGCCCGAGCTGCTCGACGCCGCCTTCCCGCCCGGCTCGGTCACCGGCGCTCCGAAGTCCAGCGCCCTGAGGATCATCGACGCGCTGGAGACGTCGCCGCGCGGGCCGTACTGCGGCGGCATCGGCTGGGTCGACGCCGACCGGGGCGTCGGTGAGCTGGCCGTCGGGATACGTACCTTCTGGATCGACCGGGGCGAGGGCGTGCTGCGTTTCGGTACCGGCGCGGGGATCACCTGGGGGTCGGACCCCGAGGGAGAGTGGCGGGAGACCGAGCTGAAGGCGGCCCGGCTGCTCGCGGTAGCGTCGGGGGCGTATGCGGTGAGTGGAGAGGGGCTGACGACGTGAAGTGCCGACCGGGGGGCGACTCCCGGAACCCCGGCCGATCCGAATCACCCGGCGCGGACTTGCGAGGTAGGAACCAGTGAAGATCTGGCTCGACGGCGGGCTGCAGGACATCCAGTCCGCCCGTGTCTCCGTCTTCGACCACGGGCTGACCGTGGGCGACGGCATCTTCGAGACGGTGAAGGCGGTGGACGGCCGCCCGTTCGCGCTGACCCGGCATCTCGACCGGCTGACGCGCTCGGCCCGGGGCCTCGGCCTTCCCGATCCCGACCACGACGAGATCCGCCGCGCCTGTGCCGCGGTCATCGAGGCCAACCCGATGCCGCTCGGCCGGCTGCGCATCACCTACACCGGCGGCCACGGCCCCCTCGGTTCCGACCGCGGCGAGCACGGCCCGACCCTCGTCGTCGCGCTCGGCGAGACCACTCGGCACGCCGACTCCACGGCCGTGATCACCGTTCCGTGGACCCGCAACGAACGCGGCGCGGTCACCGGCCTGAAGACGACCTCGTACGCCGAGAACGTCGTCGCCCTCGCCCGCGCCCACCAACACGGCGCCACCGAGGCCCTGTTCGCCAACACGGTCGGGCAACTCTGCGAGGGCACCGGGTCGAACGTCTTCGTCGTCGTGGACGGCGAGATCCACACGCCGCCGCTCGCCTCGGGCTGTCTCGCGGGCATCACACGCGCGTTGACGATCGAGTGGACCGGCGCGAAGGAGACCGACCTTCCGCTGGACGTGCTGGAGCGGGCCGAGGAGGTCTTCCTCACCTCCACCCTGCGGGACGTCCAGGCCGTGCACCGCATCGACGACCGCGAACTGCCGGGCGTACCGGGCCCGGTGACCGCCAAGGCCATGCGGATCTTCGACGAGCGGTCCGGGGAGGACCTGGACCCGTAGAGCGGGGAAAATGGGCTGCCGTTGGCCGGAAGGGTGGGTAGAACACCCCTGATGACCACGACCCTGCGGCCGACCGAGCCGCTTCAGCGCAATGAGGACGGGACACGTTCGCGCCGCTATCAGGTGTGCGTGAACGGCCGTCCCGTAGGCGACCTTCACCTGGGGACGCATCCCGTTTTCGGCGACACGGTGGCCCGGATATCGGAGCTGCGGATCGAGGAACCGGACCGGCGGCGCGGCCGGGGCACCGTGGCCGCTCTCGCCGCGGAGGAGGTGGCGCGCGGCTGGGGCTGCCGGCGCATCGAGGCGACGGTCCCCGGTGACGCCGCACCGGCGCTGCGTCTCGCCACGGCGCTCGGTTACGTAGTACGCAACCGGGGCATGGAGAAGGACCTAGGCGACACCCCGCCCGATCTTCGCCCGGGGAGCCGGGCCCGGCCCATGACGGAGGCCGAGTACGGATCGTGGCTGGCCGAGAGCCACGAGGGATACATCCGCAGCTGGGTCGAGCGCGGGGTCCCGGAAGCCGAGGCCCGGGCGAAGTCCGAGCGGGACCACGCGGCGCTTCTGCCGGAGGGTCTTCGTACGCCGGACACGTTCCTGAGCGTCCTCGAGCACGAGGGAACGCCGGTGGGCACCCTGTGGGTCGGCGCACGCGACGGCCAGGCCTTCGTCTACGACGTCGAGACCGACGCCGCCCACCGGGGCAAGGGACACGGCCGAACGCTGATGCTGGTGGCCGAGGTCCAGGCGATCGTCGCCGGGCACCGGGGCATCGGCCTCAACGTCTTCGCGGGCAACACGCCCGCCGAGCGGCTCTACGAGTCGCTCGGCTACAGGACGACGCTGTACGCCCTCTACAAGGCGTTGTAGTAGCGGCCGGTCAGGTGCCCGCCTGCTCGGCCAGCAGCCGGTCCGCGATCTCCTCGATGCGCTCGCGCAGGCCCTCCTGGCTCTTGCCGCCGTCGAGGCGCTCGCCGCCGATCACGTACGTCGGGGTGCCGGTCACGCCGATCGCCTTGCCCTCGGCCTGGTCGGCGTCGACGATCAGGGTGTGCCGGCCGTCGATCAGCGCGGTGTCGAACTCCTCGGCGTCCAGGCCGAGCTCCCGGGCCACCTCGACCAGGAAGGGTTCTCCCTTACGGTCCAGCTCCTCGACCCGGCCCAGCACCGCCTCGACATACGCCCAGCCCTGCCCCTGCTCCAGCGCCTCCTCCGCGGCCTGCGCGGCGGCGAAGGCGTGCTTGTGCTTCTCCAGCGGGAAGTGCCGCAGCCGCAGTTCCAGCCGGTCGCCGTAACGGGCGCGCAGGGCACGGAGATCGTCCAGGGCGCTGCGGCAGTCGGAGCACTGCAGCTCGCACCAGACGTCGAGGACGGGGGCGGCGGGGCGGTCGGGGGAGGAGTCGCTCATGGCCCCAGTCTCCCAGCCCGCTCACGGACACCCCAATCCGACCTGGCACTCCGCCCGGCGGTCCCCGGCTTCGGCGCCGATAGGGCCTGGCTTCGGGGCCTCTCGTGCCTGGCTTCGGCTCCCGTCGTCCCAGGCTTCGGCGTACGTCGGTCCCGCTTCGGTGCCTGTAGGCCCGGTTTCGGCTCCGGTAGGGCCCGTCTCGGCGTCCGTCGGCCCCGGTCTCGGCGTCCGTCGGTCCCGCTTCGGTGCCTGTAGGTCCCGGCTTCGGGCCCGTCGCTCTGGTCGTACGCCCCCACCGGCACCTTCGGAGGAGACGACCCGGAGATGTCCCTGATGTCCGGCCCAGGCATGGCCGGGCGGGGTTGCCGCGGTGCAGGATGGGAGGAGGGGAACGAGGTGCCCTGACCTCGACCCAGCCTGCCTGGAGGACCGGATGATTGCCGAGACCGTCTGTTCCGCCGTCGCCGCGGCCGGCCTGGGCATCGCGGCGGTCACGGCGTACCGCAAGCGGTTCCTCGCGGCCGCGCGGATGGCTGCGTACTCGCTGGTGCCCCTCGGCCTGGTGATGACCGGTGTCGTCGACTGGCTGGCGGACACTGCGTTCAGCCCGACCGCCTGGGCGGGCTTCGGGGTCCTCGGCGTGTCCTGGCTGCTGTTCGCGAGCACGCGCGCGGTGGAGCGCCGCCGCGGCGGCACCCGCAAGGAGCGCAAGGAAGCCCGCGCCGCCACACAGCGCGAGGCGGTGGCGCCGGAGGCCTCCGCGCCCTCACTGGGCCCGGGCAGGCGTCAGGCGACCCGGCCCGCGACCGCACCCCGGGCCGATGCCGGCGACGACTTCAGCGACATCGAGGCCATCCTGAAGAAGCACGGCATATGACGCCCGCGGCCAGGACTGAAACGACACAGTGGGTCGCGGCCCGTCCGTAAGTGATCACGACTCGAACCGGACATCGCGGAATTCGGCGAACTCCCGCTCACTCCGGGCGTGTTGATCGCGCGGCGCGGGGCAACTGCGCCATCATCGCCGCGAGATGCTGGACACGACTCAAAGCGAGGCCGCGCCACCTCAGGACGAGCCTCGCGGGTGCCTCTTCGCCCTTTCCCAGCCACCGCTGATGATCTTCCTTGCGGTGATCGGGTGTCTGCTGCTCATGGCTGCGCTGCACGACCTGCTGCTGCTGTGAGCCGTACCCGCGGTCCCCGGCGCCACCCGCCGGGGGCCGCGTCGACGCACCTGTCGTGCCGGCGCGTCGACGATCGCCGGTCAGCCGGCCGCTTCCTTGCGGCGCGCCCGGTAGGCGGCCACATGCAGACGGTTTCCGCAGGTACGGCTGTCGCAGTACCGCCGCGAACGGTTCCGGGAGAGATCCACGAAGGCATGCCGGCAGTCCGGCGCCTCACAGCGCCGCAGCCGCTCCTGCTCTCCGGCCACCACGAAGAACGCCAGCGCCATGCCGCAGTCGGCGGCCAGGTGGTCGGCGACGGAGGCGCCGGGGGCGAAGTAGTGCACATGCCAGTCGTAGCCGTCGTGGTCGGTGAGGCGGGGGGTGGTGCCCGCGGCGGCGACCAGCTCGTTGATGAGCGCGGCCGCACGCCGCGCGTCCGGCTCCGCGAAGATCGCGGCGAACCGCCCGCGTACCTTGCGCACCGCCGACAGGTCGAAGTCGGAGAGCACCCCGACATCGCTGATCTCGTGCTTTCGTACGAAATCCTCGAGAGCCGCGACGTCGGGCAGCCCGTCCGGTGTCCCGTCGTCCTCCGGTGCGGTGTTCACCAGATCCACCACGGCATCGAGCGCACACCGGGTGTCGTGGGTGATCAGCACGTTTCGCTCCCTGGCCTGGGGGGTCGGGCGGGCGCCCGTCGATGCTGGCCGATGGTAGTGGCATCCGCCGGTGCTGCACCGGCCCTGCCCCCGCTGGTGACGTCGATTACAACGCCGTAGCGGCGCCGACGGTTCCCGATGCGGGCCACCGGCCTGCTCCCCGGTCCCCGAACGCATACCAACGCCGCCCCCGGCGGTGCGGAGACGGCGCGGCTGTATGCCGTATGCGGTTGTCTTGGCCCGAGCCGTCTCCCCGAGTCGACGGCGCCGGGCGGCTTGCGGGGGCCTCGCCCCTAGCTTTCCGCCAGGATGTGCGAGAGCTCCTGATCGAGATCGAAATGCCGATGCTCCGTGCCGGGAGGCACAGCGGCATCCGTTCGCTTCAAGAAGGACTCCAGAGCCCGTGCCGGGGCCTCGAGCAGCGCCTCGCCCTCCGGAGAGCTCAGGGCGATGCAGACGACGCCCTGGCCGTGACTGCGCGACGGCCAGACACGGACGTCGCCGGTTCCGGTGGGCCGGTGGAGGCCCTCCGCGAGGAGGTCGCGGGCGAACACCCACTCGACGGTCTCCTCGGCTCCGGTGTGGAAGGTGGCGTGCACGGCGTAGGGGTCGGCCGTGTCGTACCGCAGGCCTGCGGGGACAGGCAGGGAGGACTCGCTCGACACAACGAGGCGCAGGTGCAGCTCGCAGCTGACCGTGGTGTTCATAAGCGCCAGGGCCTTTCGCTCAGTGTGCGCTCGGGGATTCGCACGTCGGCGAAATCGACATGCCACCTACGGTGCCGTTGTAAACCCCTCTGAGTGTTTTGCGTGCGTTTACGTAACTCTTCCGGCCGAGAACCCGTTCGCGAGGTACGACCATTCCGGTGACTGGTTTCCGTCCGGTAGGGTTTGGCCGTATGAATACGGGGAGTAACGAGCCGGGCGGGGTTGCCATGGCGACGGACGAGACCGAAGTGGACGGTGTGAAAGGCGACAGCGAGCAGGGGCTCGGCTCGAGAGCGCCGGAGTTCATCAAGGCCCGGCGCCTGCTGCACATGAGCTGGCAGGTGGGCATCTTCATCATCGGCCTCGCGATAGTGGTCCTCGGCATCATCATGCTGCCGCTCCCGGGTCCCGGCTGGGTCGTGATCTTCGGTGGCATGGCCGTCTGGGCGACCGAGTTCGTCTGGGCCCAGCTCGTGCTGCGCTGGACCAAGCGCAAGGTCACCGAGGCGGCCCAGCGGGCCCTCGACCCGAAGGTGCGCCGCCGCAACATCATCCTGACGTCGATCGGCCTCGTGATCGTGGGTGTGCTCGTCGGGATATACCTGTGGAAGTTCGGCATCGTCATGCCCTGGAAGATCAAGGACCAGTGATCCGCAACGGGGGTGCGGTCGTCGGCCGGTGCGGGTTCGCGCTGGTCACGCGCACCCCCTGACATGGGGTAATGTTCTTCCTGCGCCCGGGCGATTAGCTCAGTGGGAGAGCGCTTCGTTCACACCGAAGAGGTCACTGGTTCGAACCCAGTATCGCCCACCCGGATCCGGCGGCCCGTCTGCGACAGTGCAGGCGGGCCGCCGTCGTTCGTGCCCGGAGCGGCGTGAGAGGGCATGCCGTGAGTGACGGTTAAGGTCTCGTCGGCGCGCCGCATCGCGTGAGGTGTCGCTCCGTCAACTTCCGGATTGCAGAGCAGTTTCAGCCGACCGGTTCACGTCCGCGACGGCCGGCTTCTTGTTCGAGTTGTCGATCACACGTCTCTCACCTGCGACGACGCTCCGCACGCCCGGCCCTCCCGGCCTCACGCCCCGTCAAACCGCCGAAGCGGCCGACAAGAAATTCCTGTCCGAATCATTGACGCACCCACGGGCCCTCCGTAACTTGTGCCAGCAAGCGCTTACTTGAAACGATTCATGCAGGCGGCAACGCAGCGTTGCGGGGAGGCTCGACGGTGAGAACCAGCAGGAATGTTGAGAGGCGTACGATCCTGAAGGCGGCCGGCGCCACGGCGGCCACACTCGGGCTGGCCGCGACCACGGCATGCGGTGGCGGCGATGGCGCCTCCGCCGACGGGACGGTGACGCTCCGTTACGCGTGGTGGGGTGGCGAGCCGCGCACCATCGCCATCAAGAAGACGATCGCGCTCTTCGAGAAGAAGTACCCGAAGATCAAGATCAAGCCTGAATTCACCGACTACGAGGCCTTCTGGGAGAAGTTCCAGACGCAGGCCTCCGGCGGAAATCCCCCGGACGTTTTCCAGAACGCGGTCGCTTTCATGCGCAAGTACGACAAGCGCGGTGTTCTGATGGACCTCAAGTCGCAGGCGGACGCCGGGAATCTGAGCCTGGAGAACTTCCGCAACGGTGTTCTGGCGAACGGTCAGGTCGACGGCAAGCAGATCGGCATACCCGTCGGCGCCAACACCATGGCGCTCGTCATCGACCTCAAGGCCTTCAAGAAGGCCGGCGTCGAGACGAAGATGGGCTGGACCTGGGACGAGTACTTCGATGCGCTGCAGACGATCCAGGACAAGCTCAAGATCGCCGGCGACACCGGCTACTTCAGCATCATGTACCTCTACGACCTGTATCTGCGGCAGAACGGAAAGGCCTTCTTCACCGACTCCGATCTCGGCTTCACCGAGGACGACCTGACGCAGTGGTGGGAGGACGGCTACAAGCGCGTGAAGTCCGGGCTCGTCGCCGACCCGAAGAAGATCGAGCAGGTCAAGCCCAAGTCAGGTCTGTCGGCGGGCCTCGCCGCGTCCGAGTTCACCTGGGACAACTTCTCCATCCGCTACGAGGGCGAGGGCGAGTCGGACTACGGGCTCGCGCCGATCCCGACGATGGACGGCAAGGACACCGGCCAGTACCTGGGTTCGCTGATGCTCAGCGCCTTCTCCGGGACCAAGCACCCCAAGGAAGCCGCACAGTTCATCGACTTCATGGTCCACGACCCCGAGGTCGGCAAGATCATGGGCTACGACCGCGGCATCCTCGCCACGACCGAGCAGTACGACGCGTTCACGCCCACCGACGCCAACAACAAGGGCGTCAAGGCGTACGAGGAGGAGGTCGCCAGGGCGGGCGTCCTCGGGAAGATCACCCCGCACCCGTCCGGTGCCGACGTCATCGAGGCGGCGTTCCTCCGCATCGGCGGCGAGGTCGCCCAGGGCAAGACCAAGCCGGCCGACGCCGCCAAGGCGCTGTTCAGCGAGGCCAAGGCCGCGTTCGCGGGCTGAGGGGACGTACCACCATGACGCTCGTCAAGGAAGCGCCCGTGCGCCCGGCCGGGAAGCGGTCCGCCGCTCCCGCCGCCGGGCGGCGCGGGCGGCGCCGCGAGAACCTCGCCGGCTACCTCTTCATGTCGCCGTGGATCGCGGGCTTCCTGCTGCTCACGGCGGGGCCGATGATCGCGTCGCTGTACTACGCGTTCACCAGCTACAACCTGTTCACGCCGCCCCAGTGGGTGGGGCTCGACAACTTCACGACGATGTTCCAGGACCCGCGCTGGCAGAAGTCGGTCGAGGTCACCCTGAAGTACGTCGTCGTGGCCACCCCGCTGAAGCTGCTGCTCGCGCTCGGCGTCGCGCTGCTGCTCGCCCAGAAGCGGCGCGGGCAGGGCCTGTACCGGGCCGCGTTCTACATGCCCTCGCTCATCGGTGCCAGCGTCTCCGTGGGCTTCGTATGGCGGGCGCTGTTCTCGGACGACGCGATCGTGGACCGCACGCAGAAGATCTTCGGCATCGACGTGGGGGGCTGGATCGGCAACCCGGACTACGTCATCTACGCCCTGGTCGCCCTGAGTATCTGGCAGTTCGGCGCGCCGATGGTCATCTTCCTGGCCGGCCTCAAGCAGGTCCCGCAGGAGCTGTACGAGGCCGCCGAGGTGGACGGCGCCGGTCCGCTGCGCAGGTTCTGGAACATCACGCTGCCGATGATCTCCCCGGTGCTGTTCTTCAACGTGCTGCTGGAGTCCATCCACGCGTTCCAGGTGTTCGGCTCCGCGTACGTCGTCTCCGACACCCGGTGCGGGCCCGCCGACGCCACGCTCGTCTACACCTGTTACCTCTACCAGAAGGGCTTCAAGGAGGCCCAGATGGGCTTCGCCTCCGCGATGGCCTGGACGCTGGTGGTCGCGGTCGCGCTCGTCACGGCGGTCCTGTTCTGGTCGCAGAAGAAGTGGGTGCACTACGAGGAGGCCGCCAAGTGACCAGTGCCACCACCCCCGTCGTCCGCACCGCCGACGAGCGGCGGCGCACCGGATCGATCGCCTGGCACGTGGGCGCGCTCGCCATCCTCGCGGTCGTCCTCTACCCCGTGATCTGGGTGGTCGGTGCCTCGTTCAAGCCGAGCAAGGACATCATCGCCAGCCTCGACCTGCTGCCCGCCAAGCCGGTCTGGGCGAACTTCTCCGGCCTCGCAGACGGTATCTCCGGCATCTCCATCAGCAGTTTCTTCTGGAACTCGCTGATGTACGCGGTCCTCGCCGTGGTCGGCGTCGTGCTGTCGAGCTCGCTGACCGCCTACGCCTTCGCCAAGATCAGGTTCGCCGGGCGGAACCTGCTGTTCACGCTGATGATCGGCACGCTGCTGCTGCCGTACCACGTGCTGCTCATCCCGCAGTACGTGCTGTTCCGCAACCTCGAGCTCACCGACACCCTGGTGCCGCTCGTCGCGGGCAAGTTCCTGGCCACGGAGGCGTTCTTCGTCTTCCTGATGGTGCAGTTCATGCGCGGGTTGCCGCGCGAGCTGGACGAGGCGGCCAAGCTCGACGGCTGCGGGCACCTGCGGACCTACTGGTCCATCGTGCTGCCGTTGAGCCGCCCCGCCCTCATCACCAGCGCCATCTTCACTTTCATCAACGCGTGGAACGACTTCATGGGGCCGTTGATCTACCTCAACACCCCCGACAAGTACACCGTCTCCCTCGGCCTGATGATGTTCCGCGACCAGGAGGGCATCTCCAACTACGGCAGCATGATCGCGATGTCGCTGGTGGCGCTGATCCCGGTCATCGCCTTCTTCATGGCCTTCCAGCGCTACCTCATCGACGGTATGGCGACGTCCGGACTGAAGTGAGGTGATTCCCATGGCCCAAGCGCGTGTGAAGGCCCGCAGGCTGTCCTTCCTCGGGGGCGAGCGGTTCGCCGTGTTCGCCGAGTGTCTGCTCACCGGGGTGTGGATCGCCGTCGCCTCGCTCGGGATCATCACCTACCCCGCGGCCTTCGCCGCCGGCGCACGGCACCTCCGACGTCACACCGGTCATGAGGGCGGCGGCCTGCGGGAGTTCGTCGAGGACTTCCGTACGGCCCTGCGCGGCGGGTGGGTCGTAGGGCTCGCCGGGTGGGCGGTGGCCGCCGCGGTCTGGGTGGACGTCCTGGCCGCGCGGGCCGGGATCCCTGGCGGACCGTTCGTCGGGGCCGTGGGCATCTTGGCGCTGATCGGGCTGGTCGTGGCCCTGCTGCGGGCGGCGGCCGTCTGGACGCCCGATGTGTCCTGGCGGGCGCTGCTCGCGGACGCCGGGCGGCGGACCGTGCTCGATCCCGCGGGGTCCTTTCTGATCGTCGGCGGGCTGGGCGTCGTAGCCCTGTCCGCCGCGTTCATCGCGCCGCTGGCGGTTCCCGTCCTGGGAGCCGTCGCGGCGGCGGCCGTCGCCGTGGAGGAGCGGTACCGGCACCGCTGACGGGCGGCCCCCCCGCACAAGTGTCGGCGCCCTGGGCGTCGTACCTCTATCTGTCATGCCCCTGACCAGCTGTTCGCATCCCGCACGGAAGGAAAGAGCATGTCTCCCATCCCTCGCAGGTCCCTCCTCAAAGCGGCGGCCGTCGCCGGTGCTGCCGCGCAGTTCAGCTGGGCGCTAGGGGCCAAGGACGCACAGGCCGCGCCGAGAGCCGCCGAGGCCGACGGTGATCCCGTGACCCTGGACTGGCTGGAGGACGGCGGGCTGGGGGCCGCGCCCGGCTCCACGCTCGGTGTCCCCTGGCCGAAGGGCGTCTACCAGGAGGACCAGACCTTCGCGATCACGGACGCGGACGGCAAGTCCGTGCCCGTGCAGTCCTGGCCGATCGCCTACTGGCCGGACGGCTCGCTCAAGTGGACCGCCCACGCGGTCAGTTCGGGCAACGGCAAGCTCACCCTCGCCGCGGGCGAGGCCGCCGTACCGGACAAGGAGGTCAGCGTCGACAAGAGCGGCGGCACGATCACCGTGTCCACCGGTGTCATCACCGCGAAGATCGGCAAGTCCGGTGCCACCCTCATCAAGTCCGTCACCCGCGGCTCCACCGAGGTCGCCAAGAACGGCAAGCTGGTGCTGATCCGTCAGCCCGAGATCGAGGACGAGGACCAGGGCTCGGTGAAGACCGAGCGCTTCGACGGGGCCATCTCCGAGGTGAAGGTCGAGCAGGAGGGCCCGGTCCGCGCGGTCGTCCGCATCGACGGCAAGCACCGCAAGGGCGACCGCAGCTGGCTGCCGTTCTCGATCCGGCTGTACTTCTACGCGGGCGCCGACTCCTTCCGCATGGTGCACACCATCACCTTCGACGGCACCCAGGAGCCGGGTAAGGCGAGCGGCGACTTCGTCCGCGGCATCGGCGTGCGCTTCACCGTGCCGATGCGGGACCAGTCGTACGACCGCCACATCCGCATCGGCGGCGAGGGCACCGGTCTGCTGCGTGAGGCGGTCAAGGGCATCACCGGGCTGCGCCGGGACCCGGGCGCGGCGGTGCAGGCGGCCCAGTACGAGGGCAAGAAGCTCCCCGACCCGTCGACCTGGGACCAGCGGGTCACCACCCGCCTCCAGTACATCCCCGAGTGGGGCGACTACACCCTCTCCCAGCTCTCCGCCGACGGCTTCACCGTGCGCAAGCGCACCAAGAAGGGCCACGGCTGGATCGGCGCCGGCGGTGGCCGCCGTGCCTCCGGCTTCGGTTACGTCGGTGGCGTGAGCGGCGGGTTCTCCTTCGGCCTGAGGGACTTCTGGGAGAAGTTCCCGGCCCAGCTCGACATCCGCGACGCCCAGACCGACGAGGCCACCGTCACCCTCTGGCCCTGGTCGCCGGAGGCGCAGCCCATGGACCTGCGCTTCTACCACGACGGCATGGGCCAGGACACCTTCGCCGAGCAGCTCGAGGGCCTCAACATCACCTACGAGGACTACGAGCCGGAGTTCGGCACGCCGTACGGCATCGCCCGTACGTCGGAGCTGTTGTTCTGGGCCAACGAGTCCACGCCCTCACCGGAAGCCCTGGCCCACCAGGTCGAGGCCGTACGCGTGCTGCCGCAGCTCGCCGCGCCGCCGAAGCAGCTCATCAAGGCCAAGGTCTTCGGACCGGGTCTGTACTCCGAGCCCGACCGTTCCACCCCGGCCAAGGCCAAGATCGAGGACCACCTCGACTTCCTCTTCACCTACTACAAGGACCAGGTGGAGCAGCGCCGTTGGTACGGCTTCTGGGATTACGGCGACATCATGCACACCTACGACACCGTCAGGCACCAGTGGCGGTACGACATCGGCGGCTACGCCTGGGACAACTCCGAGCTCTCGCCGGACCTGTGGCTGTGGTTCGCGTATCTGCGCTCCGGGCGCGCGGACATCTTCCGGTTCGCCGAGGCGATGACCCGGCACACCGGTGAGGTCGACGTCTACCACCTCGGGAAGTGGGCCGGCCTCGGCACGCGGCACGGTGTGCAGCACTACGCCGACAGCGCCAAGCAGCAGCGCATCGCCAACACGACCTACCGCCGCTACTACTACTTCCTCACCGCGGACGAACGCGTCGGCGACCTCATGCACGCCAACGTCGACTCCGACGAGACGTTCCTCGTCCTCGACCCGCTGCGCAAGGTCCGCACCGAGCCCTACACGCCCGACCGGCACGCCCTGTCGATCGGCTTCGGCACGGACTGGAGTGGTCTGGTGTCGGCCTGGCTGACGGAGTGGGAACGCAAGGGTCCCAAGTGGGAGAAGGCCAAGGCGCGCGTGCTGTCGACGATGGAGGGCATCGCCGCCCAGCCCAACGGCTTCGTCCAGGGCAGCGGGCTGTACGACCTCGACACGGGCAGGTTCGCCGTCGCCGACAAGCCGGTGGTCGGCGTCTCGCACCTCTCCGCCGTCTTCGGCCTCAACGAGCTGTGCGCCGAGCTCATCGACCTCGTCGACATGCCCAAGTTCAACGAGGCGTACTTCGACTACTGCCGCTACTTCAACGCGACGAAGGCCGAGCAGGCGGCACGCTACGGCTCCAACTTCGGCACCCTGCTGCTCTTCCAGGGGCACTCGCGCCTCGACGCGTACGCCGCCGTGAAGACGGGGGACGAGAAGCTGGCCAAGCGGGCGTGGGAGAAGTTCTACAACTCCGACGGGTACAAGGAGTCGGCGCCCTGGAGGACGGAGAAGCTGAGCGGGCCGGATGCGTTGGTGCCGGGTAGCGAGGCTTCGTGGATATCTACCAACGACACCGCGTTGTATGGTCTCGCAGCCATCGAGAACCTGGCCCTGCTCGGGGACAGAATGCCGTAACGGTTTGTGGGGACTGCGGGGCTGTTGTGGCTGGTCGCGCCCACGCGGCGGAGCCGCAGATCGATACAGCCCCGCGCCCTGTCGGGGCGCTTCAGCGCATGTTCCCCAAGAAATCCCGCATCCTTCGGGCATCCCTGAGGCGCTGTTCGTACGTCGCCCCCAGTGCGAGCAGCAGCAGTCCGGCCAGGGCGGGCGGCACCCAGCGGGGAAGTGCGTCGGTCACCTGGGCGATGTATGGGGCGAGTTCGTGCAGCGCGTCCAGGGCGAGGACCGTGCCGCCGAGCAGCAGGGGTGTCTTGAGGTGGTGCCCGGCGCCCAGCAGGGTGACCGACAGGGCCCCGAGGCCGAGCAGCAGAGGGCGCGTCCAGTCCGGGTCGCCCCAGGCCGTGACCAGGCTCGGCACGAGGGTGGCGGCGAGTCCGGGGCCGTACGCCGTCCAGGACGAGACCTGTGGGTCGCGGCGCCTGCGCAGGGCACCGACCAGCAGGGCCGGGACGGTGACCGGCAGTGTGTACGCCTCGGGCATCCCGACGTCCCACGCCGCCAGGCGCACCCATGTGGCCGGCACGAAGAGGGCGGCGGAGGCGTAGGCGACGGGGCGGCGGTCGGGCCGGATCGCCGTACCGGCCGTGATCACACCGCAGAGGGCCAGGATCAGGGCGAGTATCGGCAGGTCCGTCGAGGCCGCGGCCAGCGCGACGGCGAGCAGGCCGGCCGCCGCGCCCGCCACCTCGACCGGGACCGTGGCACGTGAGCCACCGAGCCGTGCGGCGAGCAGGGCCGCCGCCACCGGGACCGCCAGCACCAGCAGGGCGGTGTACTGCGGCTGCCAGCCGGCTGCGGCGCCCGTCGCACAGGCGAGGCCGGTGGCGTACCCGAGCGCGGCCGGGGCCGTGACGGGGGCGAGGTGCGGCTTCAAGGAGGCCGCCGCGAAGAGTGCCGTCAGGGCGGACAGCACGGTGAGGGTCGCGGGCTCGGTGGTCAGCGAGAGGAAGGCCAGGGTGACGGAGGTGAGGAGGGCGAGGACCGTGGCGGTCGGGCCGAGGGTGAGGAGATCGAGAGCGGCAACGGCAGTGGTGGTGGTCGGTCGAGGGGGCGAGGAGATGGTCGATGCAGGGGGCGGTGTCGGATCAGGCTGCTCCGGGGAGGCCGCAGAGGGCTCTTCCGTGGACGCCGCCGACGGCTCCTCCGTGACCGTTTCCGCCTCCGGGCGCCCGGCCGGCCGTATCCACGCCGCTACCGCAAGGGCTCCGGCCGTAGTGATCCCGAACGCCACCAGGCCCAAGGCATAAGGGACTTCGAGCACCGCGGGAAGGACCAGCGCCGTCGCCCAGGCCAGCACCAGCACCCCGGTCAGGACCCGAGGCCGCCAGAGCGCGTCACGCACCGCAAGAAGCAGTACGGCGGCGACGACAGCCAGGACGACGGGCACCGCTTCCGCGTGCGGCGGCCACGGCGCGTCGACCAGCACCGCCTGTCGTACGTCTCCCGGCGCCCCGGACCACACCTGCTCCGCCCAGGTGACCGGACCCAGCAGGGTGATCCCCACCAGGGGCAGCGTCCACAGCAGGGCAAGCCCCTGTACGGCAGCGGAGGCGTGGACGAGCCCGCGGCGTACCGTCTCCGGCAGCCGGTCCACCCGTACCGCCGCCAACAGGGCGACCCCGAACGCGAGATACGCCGGAACCGTCCACCCGTCCGGCACCACGGAACGGGCCGTGCCACCGAGCGCGGCGACCGTGACGAGGCCGGCGGCGACCGCGAGGCCGCCTGCCTGCCTCTCGGCGACCTGCTGCCACGCCGCCGTCAGCACGACGCCCGCCGCAAAGAGGAGGAGCGCCGCCGCACGGGCGGCGGCGCTCGGGCCGGTGGCCGTCCAGGACAGCCAACCGGCGGCCAGAACACCCCAGGCGCCCATGCCGTACGCACCGATCACCGCGGTGATCCGTACGGAACCGGCGGGCACCCGGAGCGCCACACCCGTGTCGAACCCGGCCGTCACGAGCACTGCGCACGTGACCGCGAACAGGTCCGCGTCGGCCGCCACCGCCCAGAGCGTCAGCGGAAGCTGGGCCGCGACCAGCGCGGCGGGCAGAGGCAGACGCAACTCGCGGGTGCGCGGCAGCAGTCCGTACGCCGTCCACAGGGCCGCCAGTACCGCCGACGCGGCCGCGATGTAGCCCGTGGCGTCCACGTCGGCCAACGTGACCTGGTGCAGCGCATACGCGTCCAGCACGGTCAGCGCGAGCCCGAGGCCCGCCACCGACTCGGCCGTCGACCGCAGCCCGCGCTTGAGCAGCGGCACCGGCGCGGCGAGCACCGCCACCGTGACCCCGCCGAGCACCGCAGCCCGCCCGGTGATCCCCATATGCCCCCAGCTGACCAGCGTGAACGCCACCGCGGCGATGGTGAGCAGGACCCCGCCGAGCAGGAGCAGGACGTTCTGGACCCGGGGTGCCGAGGTCTCGGGACGTGCCGAGGTCTCGGGGCGCGGCGGCGCGAACAGGGCCGGGGAGGGCGTGGCCGCCGCTTGGAGCGCGGTGACCAGCCAGGCGCGGCGATGCAGCAACTGGGCGCGGCGGGCGTCCAGTTGGCGCAGCTCGGCGTCGAGGAGCCGCAACTCCTCGGCCGGGGGCGGAAAGTGCGTCATGCCTGGAGTGTGGTCCGCGTCACGTCGTAAGGCATGAGTGTGCGTACTCAGAACGTACTCAGATGCAGCGGAAACCTCCTGCCGGGTGCAGACTCGGCCCATGGACTGGAGCCACTACCGCTTCCGCAGCCGGTGGGCCCTGCCCGCCCCTCCCGCCGCCGTCTACGACCTGCTGGAACAGGCCGAGGACTATCCCCGCTGGTGGCCCCAGGTGCGCGAGGTGGACCGGATCGACGACACCACCGGCGTGATCACGATCCGCTCCGCCCTCCCGTACGACATGACCTTCACCGCGCGCGAGGTGCGGCGGGACCGGGAGGCGGGAGTGCTGGAGATCGCGATGCGCGGCGACATCGACGGCTGGGCGCGCTGGACCCTCACCGCGCACGACCGCGGGACCGTCGCCCGTTACGACCAGGTCGTCGACGTGAACAAGCCGCTGCTGAGGCGTCTCGCCGTGCCCGGGCGGCCCGTCTTCCGCGCCAACCACTGGCTGATGATGCGGGCCGGCCGGCGCGGACTGATCGCGTACTTGGCCGGCGGCCATCAAGCGGTTTGAAGGAAACGCGCCGGGACCTGTATTGTTCAGTGCGTTCCCGGGCGATTAGCTCAGTGGGAGAGCGCTTCGTTCACACCGAAGAGGTCACTGGTTCGAACCCAGTATCGCCCACCGGGAGAAAGCCGGTCCGTCTGATACGGACCGGCTTTTCCGCTGTTCACGCCGCCGCCGGCAGATCCGGTCGCAGCGGCCACGCCGGGTCCACCGCCTCCTCGCTGCCGCTGCGCGCGAACCACGCCTGCAACCCACGTGCCTGTGCCGCGTGCCACACCGCCTGCAGCGTGTGCAGCTCGGCGGGGGACAGGCGCTCCAGGCGGGCGGCGAAACGGCGCCCCACCGCCCGTACGACCTCCAGCGACGCCAGTGCGTCCGCCGCCGCGTCATGCGCACCGTCCAGCGTGACGTCGTAGTGCGCGCACAGGTCGGTCAGGGTGCGGCGGCCCTTGCGATAGCGGTCCAGATGCTTGTCCAGGACCCGTGGATCGAGCACCAGCAGAGGCGTCGCCTCGAACCAGTGGTCCAGGGACGAGGCGCGATGCCGGCGCAACTCGCGGTCCAGCAAGGTCAGATCGAACGGCGCGTTCATCACGACGAGCGGCCGCGCCGCCGCCGCTTGCGCGGCCAGTTCCTCGGCTATCTCATGCATCACCGGCGCCGGCCAGCGGCCGTTGCGCTGCAGGTGTTCCTCCGTCAGTCCGTGCACCGCCGTCGCCGCCTCCGGCACCGGAACACCCGGGTTCACCAGCCACCGGGTCACCCGCGGCCGGGTGCCCGGGGCGTCCTGGACGACGACGGCCGCCGACACGATCCGGTCGGTCTCGACGTCCACGCCTGTCGTCTCCGTGTCGAATGCCGCCAGCGGGCCCTCATACCAGCACGCCATACCTACACAACCCCTCGTTCACCCACGGCAGCTGACGCACCGTCTTCTGCCCGTTTGGTGATACCCGGACCGTTTGCGCCGTACGCCGGAAGGACACAACAGGAGTGCGGGTCTTTGCAGTTCAGCGGCCCGGACGGGGACTCACTTGGCGTGGAAGGCTGTTCGTCATGGCGATAGCGCAGCCCGAGCGGGGCGGGCTGCTGCCCGAACGCACGGGCCCCCATCGCGGTTCACTCGCCACCACCGCCTGCATGGAGACACTGCAGGTGGGCTATCTGCACGCCGTCGCGGCGGCGGCCGGGTGCTCGCTGTCCCAGCCGTTTCCGGACAACGGCATCGACTGGCACGTCAGCCACAGCGCGCCCGGCCACACGGTCGACGACGAGGTCACCATCAAGGTCCAGCTCAAGGCGACCTACCAGCTCCCGCCGAACCCGCCCGGCCGCTTCTTCTCCTTCACGCTCGACAACGACCACCTGGCGAAGCTCGCCCGCACGCCGGTCTCGGTGCACAAGATCCTGGTCGTGATGATCGTGCCGCGCTCCCAGGAGCAGTGGCTGCGGGCCGGCCACGACCGGCTCGATCTGCGGCACTGCTGCTACTGGGTCAACCTGGCCGGCCACCCGATCACCGGGCGGCGGCGGACCAGCGTGCGGATACCGACCTCACGCATCTTCGACGACCGGGCGCTCTGCGAGATCATGACGCGGGTCGGGACGGGAGGCAGACCATGACGCACCGCCCCCTGGAGGAACCACTACGACCGGTACGGCCGCACCCGGTCGACGCGTCCTGGGACCGTCCTCCCGAGCCCGGCGACGTCGACCCCGCCGTGCTCAGTGCCCTGCTGCAGCGGCACGGCTGGCAGCGCCGCGGGGGAGCGGCGGGGCGCTACGGCCGCTGGACCCCACCCGGGCCGGGCGGCACCGGCACGAGCCTGCTCGTCCCCGAGTCCCGCGCCTTCCCCGACAGCGACGACCTGCTCGGCGAGGCTCTCGTCGCCCTGTCCCGCAGCGGCATGCCCTCCGCGCGCGAAGTGCTGGTCGGGCTGGCCGTGCCCAGCGACGAGATCCGCTGGTGGCGGGACGCGCCCAGTGGGCCGGTCGGGGCCGCGCCCTGGACGGTCGAGGAGGAACTGCGCACCGCCGCCCGCCAGATGCTCCTCGCCGCGGCGCTCGCCACACGCGCGCGTGCCGGCTACTACGGCGCCCGGCACCGCCGCTCCGCCGCCGCGATGCTGGAGAGCGTCCTCGTCGGCCCCGCGGCGGGCGGCCGCGGCCTCACCGCCTTCGTGCCCGTCGCCACCGGGCGCCCGCTCGCCGTACGCCTCCACCAGGCCCTGTACGCCGCCCGCGAGGCCATCGACTACCAGCGGGCCACCGGCGGCATGGACGCCTTCGACGGCGCCGTCGAGGCGGGCGTCAGCCGCGAGCTCACCGAAGCGCTGGTGGCGTTGGTGCGCGGGACCGAGGGTGCGCGCATCGCCGTCGAGTGGGCGCCCGCCGCCGGAGTGCCCGAGGACTGCGTGGCCGGTGTCGAGCCCGTCGAGTTCTCACCGGGCGACCTGCCGGCACTGCGCGAGGCCGGGGCCCGCTATCTGCGCGAGGAGCCGTCCGTGCCGGTCAGGCTCACGGGTGCGGTCGTACGGATGCGCAGGTCGGGGCCGCGCGGTGAGGGCACCGTACGGCTACGGGTCCTCGCGGGCGCCGAGGTGCCGCACGTCCGGCTGACCCTGGACGAGGAGGCGTACCGCATCGCCGGGCACGCGCACCTCGTCGGACTGCCGGTGCGGGTGCACGGGCGGCTGGAGAGCCGGGGTGGGTTCCGCAAGGTGACGGGGGCCTCCGGGGTTGTGCCGGTGCAGGTGGATGAGGCGGAGCGGGACCGGCTGATGAAGTCGTTGCAGGAGGATCTGGACTTTTTTGGGGAGGCTTGCGGCGGGGATGACGGTGAGGACTGAGGAGGGGCGGGTGCAGGGCTAGGCCTTGCAGCGGGGTGCTGAATTTCTGGCTCGGTCGCCTACGGGGCGCCACATGCCGGTGTCGAGAGCACGACCGTGCTCAGCCCTTCGGGCCTCCGCGCGCTCGTGCTCTCGACACCGGCGCGCCCCTTCGGCTCCCTCGCGGCCGGTGTCGTCGGGACAGTGGCTGTTGGTGGGCCGTTGCTCGGTGTTGGTGTGGGCTGGTTGGCCCGGGCGCCCTGTGTCGGCCGCGGTTCGGCAGCGCCCTGAAGGGGCGCGGGGCTGTATCAATGTGCGGCTCCGCCGCGTGGGCGCGGCCAGCCACGACGAAGCCGCAGACGACCACCGACCCGTCACGGCCCTCCCAGCGGAGCGCTCAGGTGACCGTTTCGCGGTCGACCGTCCAGGGTCGGTACGATCGCGTAATGCGCGCGCTCCTGGTATGGCGCCGCACCCCACCTTCAGTCAGGAGAGACCGGTGTCAGACGTCCGTGTGATCATCCAACGCGATTCCGAGCGGGAAGAGCGCGTGGTGACGACGGGCACTACGGCCGCCGACCTCTTCGCCGGCGAGCGCTCGATCATCGCCGCGCGCGTGGGCGGCGAGCTCAAGGACCTGTCGTACGTGCTCTCCGGCGGCGAGGAGGTCGAGGGCGTCGAGATCTCCTCCGAGGACGGTCTCAACATCCTGCGCCACTCCACCGCGCATGTGATGGCGCAGGCCGTGCAGGAGCTCTTCCCCGAGGCCAAGCTGGGCATCGGCCCGCCCGTCAAGGACGGCTTCTACTACGACTTCGACGTCGAGAAGCCGTTCACGCCCGAGGATCTCAAGGCCATCGAGAAGAAGATGCAGGAGATCCAGAAGCGGGGGCAGAAGTTCGCCCGCCGTGTCGTGACGGACGAGGCCGCCCGCGAGGAGCTCGCCGAAGAGCCGTACAAGCTGGAGCTGATCGGCCTCAAGGGTGCCGCCTCCAGCGACGACGGTGCGGACGTCGAGGTCGGCGCCGGTGAGCTGACGATCTACGACAACCTGGACGCCAAGACCGGCGAGCTGTGCTGGAAGGACCTCTGCCGCGGTCCCCACCTGCCCTCGACCCGCCTCATCCCGGCGTTCAAGCTGATGCGCAACGCGGCCGCCTACTGGCGCGGCAGCGAGAAGAACCCGATGCTCCAGCGCATCTACGGCACCGCCTGGCCGTCCAAGGACGAGCTCAAGGGCTACCTGGACTTCCTCGCCGAGGCCGAGAAGCGCGACCACCGCAAGCTGGGCAACGAGCTCGACCTGTTCTCCATCCCGGAGCAGATCGGCTCCGGTCTTGCCGTGTTCCACCCCAAGGGCGGCATCGTCCGCCGGGTCATGGAGGACTACTCGCGGCGCCGCCACGAGGAAGAGGGCTACGAGTTCGTCTACACCCCGCACGCCACGAAGGGGAAGCTCTTCGAGACGTCCGGGCACCTGGACTGGTACGCCGAGGGCATGTACCCGCCCATGCAGCTCGACGAGGGCGTGGACTACTACCTCAAGCCCATGAACTGCCCGATGCACAACCTGATCTTCGACGCGCGCGGGCGTTCCTACCGTGAACTGCCGCTGCGCCTCTTCGAGTTCGGGACCGTGTACCGGTACGAGAAGTCGGGCGTCGTGCACGGCCTGACGCGCGCGCGTGGCTTCACGCAGGACGACGCGCACATCTACTGCACGCGCGAGCAGATGTCGGAGGAGCTCGACAAGACGCTCACCTTCGTCCTCGGCCTGCTGCGTGACTACGGCCTGACCGACTTCTACCTCGAGCTGTCGACGAAGGACCCGGAGAAGTTCGTCGGCTCGGACGAGGTCTGGGAGGAGGCCACCGAGACGCTGCGCCAGGTCGCCGAGAAGCAGGGTCTGCCGCTGGTTCCGGACCCGGGTGGCGCCGCCTTCTACGGCCCGAAGATCTCCGTGCAGGCCAAGGACGCCATCGGCCGCACCTGGCAGATGTCGACCATCCAGCTCGACTTCAACCTGCCGGAGCGCTTCGACCTGGAGTACACCTCCGCGGACGGCTCCAAGCAGCGTCCGGTCATGATCCACCGGGCTCTCTTCGGCTCGATCGAGCGGTTCTTCGCCGTCCTGCTCGAGCACTACGCGGGCGCCTTCCCGGCCTGGCTGGCCCCGGTCCAGGCGATCGGCATCCCGATCGGCGACGCGCACGTGGACTACCTGGAGAAGTTCGCCGCGGCGGCCAAGAAGAAGGGGCTGCGTGTCGAGGTCGACTCGTCCTCCGATCGCATGCAGAAGAAGATCCGCAACGCCCAGAAGCAGAAGGTGCCCTTCATGGTCATCGCGGGCGACGAGGACATGGCCAACAACGCCGTCTCCTTCCGCTACCGCGACGGCTCGCAGGAGAACGGCATCCCCTTCGACGAGGCCATCGCGAAGATCGCGCAGGTCGTCGAGGAGCGGACGCAGGTCTGATCCGGCACACGCACATCGAGGGCCCTCGGGGAGTTCAGCTCTCCGGGGGCCTTTCGTCGTCCCGGTGGGAAAAGGCCTGAAGGAGCCATGAGGCGAACGTGCCGGTCACGGCACCCAGCAGCGCCAGCCCGATGGCCATGATCCCCACCGCGATCAGCCGTCCGACCGGTGTGACGGGGACGATGTCCCCGTAGCCGACGGTGGCGAGGGTCGCGCAGGTCCACCACACGGCGTCGCCGAAGGTCTGGATGGTCGCGTCCGGGGCGTCGCGCTCGTGGTGGAAGACGGCGAGAGCCCCGCTGAAGCCGAGCAGCAGCGTGGACAACCCGGTGTAGACGATCACGCGCGCGTGCAGGCCGAGCAAGGGCCGCCCGTGCCGGCGCTGCACGGTCTCGTAGAGCCTGACCATCCGCAGCGGGCGCAGCAGCGGCAGGATCACGACGACGGTGTCCAGCCAGTGCGTGCGCACGAACCGCAGCCGCTGCCCACTGAGTCGCCAGCGCACTGCGTAGTCGAGGGCGAACACCGCCCAGGCGGTGAGCAGCACGGCGAGGCAGATGTCCTTCCAGACGGCGGGCAGCAGCCGGTCCGCGAGGACACGGACCGCGTACGCGGCCAGGAAGAGCAGCGATGCGATGGCGAGAGGGCCCCCACTGCGGCGCTCCCACTCCTGCGCGCGACGGTCGGGCGTACGGCTGTCGTCCATCGGCCCAGCTTGGCTCGGAGCGGTCGGCAGAACGCCCCGGCGACACGCCGACCACAGGTGAAGCCATATGCTGCACGCATGACGAGTGAGCCGGAGCAGCAGTGGGGAGTGGGGATCCAGGACGCGTTCCAGCGTCTGTGGACGCCCCATCGGATGGCCTACATCCAGGGTGAGAACAAGCCGACCGGCCCCGGAGCGGACGACGGCTGCCCCTTCTGCTCGCTCCCGGCCAAGTCCGACGAGGACGGACTGATCGTCAAGCGCGGAGAGCAGGTGTACGCGGTCCTCAACCTGTACCCGTACAACGGCGGCCACCTCATGGTCGTGCCCTACCGTCACGTCGCCGACTACACCGACCTCACCGAGCCGGAGACCGTCGAGCTCGCCGCCCTGACCAAGCAGGCGATGACGGCCCTGCGCACCGCCTCCGGCGCCCATGGCTTCAACATCGGCATGAACCAGGGCACGGTCGCCGGCGCCGGCATCGCGGCCCACCTCCACCAGCACATCGTCCCGCGCTGGGGCGGCGACACGAACTTCATGCCGGTGGTGGGGCATACGCGGGTGCTGCCGCAGCTGCTCGCCGATACGCGGAAGATGCTGGCGGAGGCCTGGCCGGCCATTTGATCTGGCGCAGCCTGCGGGCAGTCGTGCCGCTGGGGCGATGGGGGTCCCCCCGCTCGAGCGAAGCCGAGAGTGGGGGGAGGGTGGGCGCATGCGTCACCCCGCTCGCGCCGGGTTGCGCGCCCACCCCCGCTCAGCTGCAGCGCAGGGCAACCGAAAACGAGCCCTACGCGTCGTACAGGTCCGCTTTCCGAGGCGTCGGATCCTGCACAGCCGTACTGAGGAACGCCGAGCGCGTACCGAACTTCTCGGTGTCCACCCCGTTCTCCTCCAGCACCTTGATCGCCGCCGCATGCACCACCCGCAGCACCGGCGTAGCCGCCCGCAGCGCATCGTCGGCCATGAACCGGTGCCGCCACGGCTGATCCGCCCACGCATGCCGGAGCCCGAACGGCTCCGGCAGCCCTATCGTCCCGCCGAGCCAGTTCAGCAGCGGCGGATACCAGGAGATCGGGGCCCGGACCGCCAGCCGTACCACCTCGTCGCTGTTCACCAGCGGAAGCTTGATCTTGCGGGTCTCCCACGGCTTCAGTGACTTGGCGACCTCCTTGGTCGGCGCCTCGGGCTTCTCCTGGAACAGCCCGTTCACCGGGCCGAGGGCATGTCCGGTGACCTCGATGCGCAGCGTCTCGTGCAGCACGGTCACCGTGATCAGCATGGTGATGATCAACTGCCCGTCCCAGAGCGTCCACTGGACGCCCAGGTAGTGCCGGTCCCCGCTGCCGAACTGCTGCTTGTTGCAGATGTCCTGTATCGCATGCGACTTGACCTGGTACGCCTCGACGTCCGTGCCCTCCGGCCGGGACACCGCCTTGGCGCCCTCGGCGATCGGCGTGACGACCCAGTGCCGTATCGAAGGCTTGGGGAAACCGCCGGTGTTCAGCGGACCGCGCTCCAGCATGCGCAGCTGGTCGTGGATCGAGCGGATGACGTCCCAGCTGCGGAACGGGTGGATCTCCCGGGTGGGGTCGGCCGGCACCAGGTCCTCGGCCAGCTGCCAACTGCCCCAGCGCGTGCCCATGCCGAGTATCCCCTTGGGCCCGGCGTAGAACACGGAGTTGGACTGCTGCTCGGCGCTGAGCTTGGCGAGGGACTGGCGGAGCTGTTCGGCCTGGGTCTCGGTGGGGCTGGTCGGGACCGCCTCCGGAACCTTGGCGCCGACGCTGCTGCCCGCCAGCAGGCTGTCCCAGCGCTCCCGCAGGTCCTTCGCGGTGCGCTCGCAGACCTGCTTGGCCCAGAACCAGCCGACCACCGGCATGACGACCGAGGCCCGCGCATACCAGGCCCAGAAGCCGGAGAACGGCATACGGATCAGGAAGAGCACGGCGAGCGCGCCCGCCGCGACGAGCAGTGCGGAGGCGAGCGCGCCGCCCCGCTTCTCGTCCCGCCTGGTGATGGTGGTCCGCAGCTGGAAGATCAGGAGCCACACCAGCAGCCCGGGCAGGAACAGCACGCCGCAGATCACCATGATGGCGCTCAGCATCCGGTCGCGGGCCTTGCGGATGTTGTTGGCGGCCAGACAGTGCTCGACGACGACCTGCGGCTCGGTGCCGAAGGACTGGATCAGGGGCTTGCGGCCGCTGCCGAGCATGCGGTCGACGACGGCCCGGGAGTAGGCCTCACCCAGGTTGGGCCGGAAGATCCTCGCCCACTTGCGGCCTGCCTTGACATCGGTCTGATGCCATTCGTTGTCGGCCTTCTTGATGTCCTCGTAGGGGTTGTCCCGATAGGCCGCCGAGGCCAGCGCGAACGTCGCCGTCTGTCCCTCGCCGGCCGTGCGAGGCACCTGCGGACCGAAGATGTCCGCGTAACC
Organism: Streptomyces sp. NPDC107522; assembly: GCF_055657525.1. Lineage (NCBI taxonomy): Bacteria > Bacillati > Actinomycetota > Actinomycetes > Kitasatosporales > Streptomycetaceae > Streptomyces > Streptomyces sp. NPDC107522. The sequence goes on from NZ_JBVKAU010000018.1 coordinate 166,780, forward strand.
GCCCTCAACGGTCATTCCCGCCCCCGATCGCCGCACTCTCGCTTCTGCGGCCTTCCCGACTTCCGCCCTGTGCACACCTGTTGATCAATCATCAGCGTATCCGGCCCCCCTGACAATCGTCGGCGGACGGCCGAAGCCGCCCGCCGACGCGGAGGGGAGCGTTCCGCAAACGCTGTTCCATGGCATCGGGACATGCCACGTTGGTGGCGCCGGGCGCCAACTACGAGGCGGCGCGCTCCTCTTCACGAATCCTTTCTGCGATCTGCGACGGCATCGGTTCGTGCCGCGCGTAGGAGCGGTTGAAGCGTGCGGTGCCGTGGGACAGCGACCGCAGGTCGACGGCGTACCGGCCGATCTCGATCTCGGGCACCTCGGCCTTGATGACCGTGCGGCCACCGCTGGTCTGCTCGGTGCCGAGGACGCGGCCGCGCCGCCCGGACAGATCGCTCATCACGGCGCCGACGTAGTCGTCGCCGACCAGGACGGACACCTCGGCCACCGGCTCCAGCAGATGGATCTTCACGTCCGCCGCCGCCTCCCGCAGCGCGAGCGCGCCGGCCGTCTGGAACGCGGCGTCGGAGGAGTCCACGGAGTGCGCCTTGCCGTCGAGCAGCGTGACCCGGATGTCGACGAGTGGGTAGCCGGCCGCAACTCCCTTGGCCGCCTGGGCCCTTACGCCCTTCTCCACCGACGGGATGAACTGCCGCGGGACCGCGCCGCCGACCACCTTGTCGACGAACTCGATGCCCGAGCCGCCCGGCAGCGGCTCCACCTCGATCTCGCAGATGGCGTACTGCCCGTGCCCGCCGGACTGCTTGACGTGCCGGCCGCGGCCCGCCGACCTGCTCGCGAACGTCTCCCGCAGGGAGACCTTGTGCGGGACGACGTCGACCTGCACGCCGTAGCGGCTGCGCAGCCGTTCGAGGGCCACGTCCGCGTGCGCCTCGCCCAGGCACCACAGCACCACCTGGTGGGTGTCCTGGTTCTGCTCGAGCCGCATGGTCGGGTCCTCGGCGACCAGCCGTGACAGCCCCTGCGACAGCTTGTCCTCGTCCGCCTTGCTGTGCGCCTGGATGGCGAGCGGCAGCAGCGGGTCGGGCATCTGCCAGGGCTCCATCAGCAGCGGGTCGTCCTTGGCCGACAGCGTGTCGCCGGTCTCCGCGCGGCTCAACTTCGCCACACAGGCCAGATCGCCCGCGATGGCATGACTGAGGGTGCGCTGCTGTTTGCCGAAGGGCGCGGACAGGGCGCCGATCCGCTCGTCGACGTCGTGGTCCTCGTGTCCCCGGTCGGCCAGCCCGTGCCCGGAGACGTGCACGGTCGCGTCGGGGCGCAGGGTGCCGGAGAAGACGCGCACCATCGACACCCGGCCGACGTACGGGTCGGACGCCGTCTTCACGACCTCCGCGACCAGCGGCCCGTTCGGATCGCACAGCTTCAGCTCGCGCGGCTTGCCGTCCACCGTGGTGACCCGGGGTGCCTCGCGCTCCAGCGGGGTCGGGAAGCCCCGCGTGATCAGCTCGAGCACCTCGACCGTGCCGAGTCCCTGCCGGGCCCCGTCGGCGGCCGGGGCGGCGGCCAGGACGGGGAAGAACGTGCCGCGCGCGACGGCTCGCTCCAGGTCCTCGATCAGCGTCTTGACGTCGACCTGCTCGCCGCCGAGATACCGGTCCATGAGGGTCTCGTCCTCGCTCTCCGCGATGATCCCCTCGATCAGCCGGTTACGGGCCTCCTCGATCTCCGGCAGCTGGTCCTCGACCGGTTCGGCCTCCTTGCGCTCTCCGGACGAGTAGTCGAACAGTTTCTGCGACAGCAGCCCGATCAGACCGGTCACGGGCGCGTGCCCGTCCGGGCCCTGCGGGCCGTGCAGCGGCAGATACAGCGGGAGCACGGCGTCGGGGTCGTCCCCGCCGAAGGCCTCCGCGCAGATCCGCGTCATCTCCTCGTAGTCGGCCCGCGCGGCCTCCAGGTGCGTGACGACGATCGCGCGCGGCATGCCGACGGCCGCACACTCCTCCCACACCATGCGGGTCGAGCCGTCCACGCCGTCCGACGCGGAGACGACGAAAAGGGCCGCGTCCGCCGCGCGCAGACCGGCCCTCAGCTCCCCGACGAAGTCGGCGTATCCGGGGGTGTCCAGAAGGTTGACCTTGATGCCGTCCCATTCGACCGGCACCAGGGACAGCTGCACCGAGCGTTGCTGCCGGTGCTCGATCTCGTCATAGTCGGAGACGGTGCCGCCGTCCTCCACACGGCCCGCCCGGTTCACTGCCCCCGCGGTCAGCGCGAGAGCCTCCACCAGAGTCGTCTTGCCGGATCCGCTGTGGCCGACCAGCACCACATTCCGTACGGACGCGGGGTGGTCGGCCGCTGTAGCCCTGCCGGCGGCTCCGGGGTGTGCGTTCGCCTTGTCGCCCATGATCCTGCCTCCCGTGCACGGTGAGGTCACTGTGGGCGCGGACATGCGGATCCGCGTGCGATGGCGGCTCCGGTGACGCCCGCGGTTCTTCGAGCTTTCCACTCCCGTCACGGTGCGTCCATACGAAGGACGTGATCGCGCCGTCCGGCATCCGTGGACCGGGCCGCCCGGCCCGGGTACGAGTGCCCGGCGGTCGCACTCACGCGCGCGTGGCTACGATGGGCCAGCCGGTGGCCAGCAGGGGCCGCACGGCGCCCGTACCGACCCTCGGGAAGGCCATGCTGAACAAGTACGCGCGTGCATTCTTCACGCGTGTCCTCACACCGTTCGCCGCGTTTCTGATCCGGCGGGGCGTCAGCCCCGACACCGTCACGCTCATCGGCACCGCCGGTGTGGTCGCGGGCGCGCTGGTCTTCTACCCCATGGGCGAGTTCTTCTGGGGCACGGTCGTGATCACGCTGTTCGTGTTCTCCGACCTCGTCGACGGCAACATGGCCCGCCAGCTCGGCCGCTCCAGCCGCTGGGGCGCCTTCCTGGACTCCACCCTCGACCGGGTCGCCGACGGCGCGATCTTCGGCGGTTTCATCCTCTGGTACGCCGGTGGCGGCGACGACCTCGTCCTGTGCGCCGTGTCGATCTTCTGCCTGGCCAGCGGCCAGGTGGTGTCGTACACCAAGGCCCGTGGCGAGTCGATCGGCCTGCCGGTCGCGGTCAACGGCCTCGTCGAGCGGGCCGAGCGCCTGGTGATCTCGCTGGTCGCGGCCGGTTTCGCGGGCCTGCACAAGTTCGGGGTACCCGGCATCCAGTACCTGCTGCCCGTCGCCCTGTGGATCGTCGCCGTCGGCAGCCTCGTCACGCTGATCCAGCGGGTCGTCACGGTCCGCCGGGAGTCGGCGGAGGCGGAGGAGGCGGCCGCCGCGCAGGAGAAGCCGCAGAACGCCTCTCAAGGGAGCGAGGCAGCCAAGTGAGTGCCCAGGAGCGCCTCACGGACGCGCTGTACGGCCTCGGCTGGGGCACGGTCAAGAAGCTCCCCGAGCCGGTCGCCGTCCGGCTCGGCCGCACCATCGCCGACCTCGCCTGGAAGCAGCGGGGCAAGGGCGTGCAGCGGCTGGAGAGCAACTACGCGCGCGTGGTGCCCGACGCGAGCCCGGAGCGCCTTGCCGAGCTCTCACGCGCGGGCATGCGGTCGTACCTGCGCTACTGGATGGAGTCCTTCCGGCTCCCCGCCTGGAGCGCCGAGCGCGTCAAGGGCGGCTTCGACCCCAAGGACGTCCACTACCTGACCGACGGCCTCGCCGCCGGCAACGGCGTCATACTCGCCCTGCCGCACCTGGCCAACTGGGACCTGGCGGGCGCCTGGGTCACCACCAAGCTGGAGACGCCGTTCACGACGGTCGCCGAACGCCTCAAGCCCGAGACGCTGTACGACCGCTTCGTCGCCTACCGCGAGGGCCTCGGCATGGAGGTCCTGCCGCACAGCGGCGGCAGCGCCTTCGGCACGCTGGCCCGCAGGCTGCGCGACGGCGGTCTGGTCTGCCTGGTCGCCGACCGCGACCTGTCCGCCTCGGGCGTCGAGGTGGACTTCTTCGGCGCCACGGCCCGCATGCCCGCGGGCCCGGCGCTCCTCGCCCAGCAGACGGGGGCGCTCCTGCTCCCCGTCACGCTCTGGTACGACGACTCGCCCGTCATGCAGGGCCGGGTGCATCCCCCGATCGAGGTACCCGAGACAGGCACCCGGGCCGAGAAGACGTCTGTCATGACACAGGCGCTGGCCGATGCCTACGCCTCGGGGATCGCCGAACATCCGGAGGACTGGCACATGCTCCAGCGCTTGTGGCTCGCTGACCTCGAACCACGACCAGTTGACGGCCCGGCCGGGGAGCGCCCGTGAAGATCGGCATCGTCTGCCCGTACTCCTGGGACGTGCCGGGCGGCGTGCAGTTCCACATCCGCGACCTCGCCGAGTACTTCATCCGGCTCGGCCACGAGGTGTCCGTCCTGGCCCCCGCCGACGACGACACCCCGCTCCCGCCGTACGTGGTCTCGGCGGGCCGCGCCGTTCCGGTCCCGTACAACGGCTCGGTGGCCCGCCTGAACTTCGGCTTCCTGTCGGCGGCACGCGTGCGCCGCTGGCTGCACGACGGCGAGTTCGACGTCGTCCACATCCACGAGCCGACCTCGCCGTCGCTGGGCCTGCTGACCTGCTGGGCGGCACAGGGGCCGATCGTCGCCACGTTCCACACCTCCAACCCCCGGTCCAAGGCGATGATCGCCGCGTACTCGATCCTCCAGGCGGCCCTGGAGAAGATCAGCGCCCGGATCGCGGTGAGCGAGTACGCCCGCCGCACGCTGGTGGAACACCTGGGCGGCGACGCGGTGGTCATCCCCAACGGCGTCGACGTCGACTTCTTCGCCAAGGCCGAGCCCAACCCCGAGTGGCAGGGCGACACCATCGGCTTCATCGGCCGCATCGACGAGCCCCGCAAGGGTCTGCCGGTCCTGATGAAGGCCCTCCCGAAGATCCTCGCCGCCCGACCGCAGACCCGGCTCCTGGTCGCGGGCCGCGGCGACGAGGAGGAGGCGGTGGAGTCCCTGCCCCGCGAACTGCGTTCCCGCGTGGAGTTCCTCGGCATGATCAGCGACGAGGACAAGGCCCGCCTCCTGCGCAGCATCGACCTGTACGTCGCCCCCAACACCGGCGGAGAGAGCTTCGGCATCATCCTGGTCGAGGCAATGTCCGCCGGGGCACCGGTCCTGGCCTCCGACCTCGACGCCTTCGCCCAGGTCCTCGACCGGGGCGCGGCGGGCGAACTGTTCACCAACGAGGACGCCGACGCGCTGGCCGAGGCGGCCGTACGGCTCCTGGAGGACCCCGCGCGGCGGGCGGAGTTGCGGGAGCACGGCAGCGCGCACGTACGGCGCTTCGACTGGTCGACGGTCGGCGCGGACATCCTGTCGGTGTACGAGACGGTGACGGCGGGCGCCGCGGCGGTGGCGGCGGACGAGAGGGCCGCGGGCGGCCCAGGAAGCGGCTTGCGGGCGCGGCTGGGCTTGGCCAGGGACTGAGGGCCGATGGGCGCCGGTTCAACTCCCTGAGCGTCACCAACGCCCTATTCCGGCACGGCCTCCGCCTCTCGACGCCGATCCCCGTCTCTTCAGCCCGTCCGGCGTTTGAGGGCAAGGCCCTTAAAGGGCCGACGGGGGTCCAGGGGGCGGAGCCCCCTGGCGGGGTCGAAGGGGCGGAGCCCCTTCAGGATGGGACGGGTAGGGGCGGCGGGGGCGAAAACCACCCGACGGCCACCACGGCAGGCCGGACACAAAGGCAGCCCACCCCACCCCAGCCCCGCACGAAACTCGGCTGACCCCGCGCAGCTAGTCTGCCGCCCGTGACCGCAACCCTCATCTGGATCCTCGTCGCCCTCGTCGCAATCGGCCTCTACCTCAGCTGGACCGCAGGCCGCCTCGACCGGCTCCACGCCAGGATCGACGCGGCCCGCGCCGCCCTCGACGCACAGCTGCTGCGCCGCGCCTCAGTGGCTCAAGAGGTGGCCACCTCCGGCGTCCTGGATCCGGCCGCCTCGATCGTCCTGTACGAGGCGGCCCACGCCGCCCGCCAGGCCGAGGAGGAGCAGCGGGAGGTCGCCGAGAGCGAGCTGAGCCAGGCACTGCGGGCGGTATTCGCCGAGACCCCGCAGGTGGAGGCCGTACGGGAGGCACCCGGAGGCGAGGAGGCGGCCCGCGAGCTGACCGAGGCGGTGCGCCGGGTACCGATGGCCCGCCGCTTCCACAACGACGCCGTGGGAGCCGCCCGCAGGCTCCGCGAGCACCGCAAGGTCCGCTGGTTCCGGCTGGCCGGCCACGCGCCCTTCCCCCTGGCCTTCGAGATGGACGACGAGCCGCCCGCGGCCCTGGCCGACAGAGCCGCCTGACCAGCGCGTTCATCACGCAAGCCGGGAAAAGGATCCACCGGCTTCGCATTGGCCCTTGCTGTGGACTGGTCCACTCCCGTTTCCTCGGTGCTTGCAGTAACCCTCTTTCACCCAGTGAGGTCACCCGTGTCCATCTCCGAAAACCAGGCTCCCGAGACCGGCACCGCGCGCGTGAAGCGCGGAATGGCCGAGCAGCTCAAGGGCGGCGTGATCATGGACGTCGTCACGCCGGAGCAGGCGAAGATCGCCGAGGACGCGGGCGCGGTCGCCGTCATGGCCCTGGAGCGGGTCCCCGCCGACATCCGCAAGGACGGCGGCGTGGCCCGTATGTCCGACCCGGACATGATCGAGGGCATCATCGACGCCGTCTCGATCCCGGTCATGGCCAAGTCCCGCATCGGCCACTTCGTCGAGGCCCAGGTCCTGCAGTCCCTCGGCGTGGACTACATCGACGAGTCCGAGGTCCTCACCCCGGCCGACGAGGTCAACCACTCCGACAAGTGGGCCTTCACCACCCCCTTCGTCTGTGGCGCCACCAACCTCGGCGAGGCCCTGCGCCGTATCGCCGAGGGCGCCGCGATGATCCGCTCCAAGGGCGAGGCCGGCACCGGCAACGTCGTCGAGGCCGTCCGCCACCTGCGCCAGATCAAGAACGAGATCGCCAAGCTGCGCGGCTTCGACAACAACGAGCTGTACGCCGCCGCCAAGGAGCTGCGCGCCCCGTACGAGCTGGTCAAGGAAGTCTCCGAGCTCGGCAAGCTCCCGGTGGTGCTGTTCTCCGCCGGTGGCGTGGCCACCCCCGCCGACGCCGCGCTGATGCGCCAGCTCGGCGCCGAGGGCGTCTTCGTCGGCTCCGGCATCTTCAAGTCCGGCGACCCGGCCAAGCGTGCCGCGGCCATCGTCAAGGCGACCACCTTCTACGACGACCCGAAGATCATCGCGGACGCGTCCCGCAACCTCGGCGAGGCCATGGTCGGCATCAACTGCGACACCCTCCCCGAGGCCGAGCGCTACGCCAACCGCGGCTGGTAAGCACCCTCCAGCACCCCCTCCAAGGACTGCACGTACATGACTGACGCACCCGTCATAGGCGTCCTGGCCCTCCAGGGCGACGTACGGGAGCACCTCATCGCCCTGGCCGCGGCCGACGCCGTGGCCAGGCCGGTGCGGCGCCCCGAAGAGCTCGCCGAGGTCGACGGCCTCGTCATCCCCGGCGGCGAGTCCACGACCATCTCCAAGCTGGCCGTCCTCTTCGGCGTGATGGAGCCGCTCCGCGCGCGCGTGCGCGGCGGCATGCCCGTCTACGGCACCTGCGCCGGCATGATCATGCTCGCCGACAAGATCCTCGACCCGCGCTCGGGCCAGGAGACCGTCGGCGGCATCGACATGATCGTGCGCCGCAACGCCTTCGGACGGCAGAACGAGTCCTTCGAGGCGGCGGTCGACATCAAGGGCGTGGACGGCGATCCTGTGGAGGGCGTCTTCATCCGCGCCCCCTGGGTCGAGTCCGTCGGCGCCGAGACCGAGGTCCTCGCCGAGCACGACGGTCACATCGTCGCGGTCCGCCAGGGCAACGCGCTGGCCACGTCGTTCCACCCGGAACTGACCGGCGACCACCGCGTGCACGGCCTGTTCGTCGACATGGTGCGCGCGAACCGGACAGTCGAGTCCTTGTAGGATCTCTGGCGTTCGTTCATAGATGGGTTACGCGAAGGAGACAGGCAGATGTCCGGCCACTCTAAATGGGCCACGACGAAGCACAAGAAGGCCGTGATCGACGCCAAGCGCGGCAAGCTCTTCGCGAAGCTGATCAAGAACATCGAGGTCGCGGCGCGCATGGGCGGCGTCGACCTCGACGGCAACCCGACGCTCTATGACGCCGTCCAGAAGGCCAAGAAGCAGTCCGTTCCGAACAAGAACATCGACTCCGCGATCAAGCGCGGTGGCGGTCTCGAGGCCGGTGGCGCCGACTACGAGACGATCATGTACGAGGGCTACGGCCCGAACGGCGTCGCGGTGCTCATCGAGTGCCTCACCGACAACCGCAACCGCGCCGCCTCGGACGTCCGTGTCGCCATGACCCGCAACGGCGGCTCGATGGCCGACCCGGGCTCCGTGTCGTACCTCTTCAACCGCAAGGGCGTCGTCATCGTCCCCAAGGGCGAGCTGACCGAGGACGACGTTCTCGCCGCCGTGCTGGACGCGGGCGCCGAGGAGGTCAACGACCTCGGCGAGAACTTCGAGGTCATCAGCGAGGCCACCGACCTGGTCGCCGTCCGCACGGCCCTCCAGGACGCCGGCATCGACTACGAGTCCGCCGACGCCAACTTCGTCCCGACCATGCAGGTCGAGCTCGACGAAGAGGGCGCCAAGAAGATCTTCAAGCTGATCGACGCGCTCGAGGACAGCGACGACGTGCAGAACGTCTTCGCCAACTTCGACGTCAGCGACGAGATCATGGAGAAGGTCGACGCGTAACGCTGCCGCGACGCGGCGGAGTTCACGGGCTCAGCGGGCCGACGGGACATCCCCGTCGGCCCGTCGCTTTGCCGGGAGTTGCTGACCGGCGTTGTCGGTGGCACCCGATAGCCTGCACAAACAGGCGATCGATGGGAGGGGCGCGTGCGCGTACTGGGGGTGGACCCGGGGCTGACGCGATGCGGTGTCGGCGTGATCGAGGGAGTCGCCGGACGCCCGCTCACCATGCTCGGCGTCGGCGTCGTCCGTACGCCCGTGGACGCCGAGTTGGGCCACCGCCTCGTCGCCATCGAGCAGGGCATCGAGCAGTGGCTCGACGAACACCGGCCGGAATTCGTCGCTGTGGAGCGGGTGTTCAGCCAGCACAACGTCCGTACGGTCATGGGCACCGCCCAGGCGAGCGCCGTCGCCATGCTCTGCGCCGCCCGCCGTGGCATTCCCGTCGCGCTGCACACGCCCAGCGAGGTCAAGGCCGCCGTCACGGGCAGCGGCCGCGCCGACAAGGCCCAGGTCGGCGCCATGGTCACCCGCCTGCTGCGGCTCAGTGCCCCGCCCAAACCGGCCGACGCCGCCGACGCCCTGGCGCTCGCCATCTGCCACATCTGGCGTGCTCCCGCGCAGAACCGACTCCAGCAGGCCGTGGCCCTGCACACCGCCAAGGCTTCATCGAAAGGCCGTCTCGCATGATCGCGTTCGTCAGCGGCCCGGTCGCCGCCCTCGCCCCCGACTCCGCGGTGGTGGAGGTGGGCGGGATCGGCATCGCCGTCCAGTGCACGCCGAACACCCTCTCGGGCCTGCGGATGGGCCAGCAGACCAAGCTGGCCACCTCCCTCGTCGTCCGCGAGGACTCGCTCACCCTGTACGGCTTCGCGGACGACGACGAGCGCCAGATCTTCGAGCTGCTCCAGACCGCGAGCGGCGTCGGCCCGCGCCTGGCCCAGGCGATGCTGGCCGTCCACTCGCCGGACGCCCTGCGCAGGGCGGTGTCGACCGGCGACGAGAAGGCACTCACCGCCGTCCCCGGCATCGGCAAGAAGGGCGCCCAGAAGCTGCTGCTCGAACTGAAGGACCGATTGGGCGAGCCGATCGGCGCGCCCGCGGTCGGCAGGCCGGTCACCAGCGGCTGGCGCGACCAGCTGCACGCCGCCCTGATCGGCCTCGGCTACGCCACCCGCGAGGCCGACGAGGCCGTGGCCGCCGTAGCACCGCAGGCCGAGGCGACCGAGGGCACACCCCAGGTCGGCCAGTTGCTGAAGGCCGCCCTGCAGACGCTCAACAGAGCTCGCTGAGCGCGTGACCACCGGGCCCGCCCGAAGCCACCACGAGACCCGAGGCACACGTCATGCTGTGCCTGTCCGGGGGACGACCCCCGGACCACCGGCCGACCGACCCTCCCCGGCATACCCCAGCTAGGAGAATCGCAGTGAACTGGGACGACACCACCGACAGCCCCGCCGCCGAGCGGCTGGTCGGTGCGTCCGCCGACCGTGAGGACCAGGCCGTCGAGGCCGCGCTGCGCCCGAAGGACCTGGGCGAGTTCATCGGCCAGGAGAAGGTCCGCGAACAGCTCGACCTCGTCCTGCGTGCCGCACGCGCGCGTGGCGCCACCGCCGACCATGTGCTGCTCTCCGGTGCCCCCGGCCTCGGCAAGACGACCCTCTCGATGATCATCGCGGCCGAGATGGGCGCCCCCATCCGCATCACGTCCGGCCCCGCCATCCAGCACGCCGGCGACCTCGCCGCGATCCTCTCCTCCCTCCAGGAGGGCGAGGTCCTCTTCCTCGACGAGATCCACCGCATGTCCCGGCCCGCCGAGGAGATGCTGTACATGGCGATGGAGGACTTCCGCGTCGACGTGATCGTCGGCAAGGGGCCGGGCGCCACCGCCATCCCACTGGAGCTGCCCCCGTTCACCCTGGTCGGCGCCACCACGCGGGCGGGCCTGCTGCCGCCCCCGCTGCGCGACCGCTTCGGCTTCACCGCACACATGGAGTTCTACGAGCCCGCCGAGCTGGAGCGCGTCATCCACCGATCGGCCAACCTCCTCGACGTCGAGATCGAGGCCGACGGCGCCGCCGAGATCGCCGGCCGCTCCCGCGGCACCCCCCGTATCGCCAACCGTCTGCTGCGCCGCGTCCGCGACTACGCCCAGGTCAAGGCCGACGGGATCATCACGAAGGACATCGCCGCGGCCGCCCTGGCCGTCTACGAGGTCGACGCCCGCGGCCTCGATCGCCTCGACCGCGCCGTCCTGGAGGCCCTGCTCAAGCTGTTCGGCGGCGGCCCGGTCGGCCTGTCCACGCTCGCGGTCGCGGTGGGGGAGGAGCGCGAGACCGTCGAGGAGGTCGCCGAACCCTTCCTCGTACGGGAGGGCCTGCTCGCCCGTACCCCGCGCGGCAGGGTCGCCACGCCCGCCGCCTGGGCGCATCTCGGCCTCACCCCGCCCCGCTCGTCAGCTGCGGGAAACGGACAACAGGACTTGTTCGGGGCGTGACGGCACCGTGATGCCGCCATGACGGCGAGCTCAGTGGCCGGAGCAGGAACCCCGGTGCCATGCTGAGCGTTGTTCCCTGCGCGGAGACTCGCTTAGACTCCGCCGATGCCGCCTTTGTCGGCGGCACACAATCCCCCAACCATCAAGGCCGCTCACCATCGCGGTCGTGTGAAGGAAGTTCCGACCCGTGAGTCTCGTGACCCTCCTCCCGTTCATCGTGCTCATCGGGGCCATGTTCCTGATGACCCGGTCGGCCAAGAAGAAGCAGCAGCAGGCCGCCGACATGCGGAACCAGATGCAGCCCGGATCCGGTGTCCGCACCATCGGGGGCATGTACGCCACCGTCAAGGAGGTCAGCGACGACACCGTCCTCCTTGACGCCGGCCCGGGCGTGGAGCTCCTCTTCGCCAAGAACGCGATCGGTGCCGTCCTCTCCGACGACGAGTACAACCGCATCGTGCACGGCATCGAGCACGACCTGAAGTCCGACGTCGTCCCCGACGACGCCTCCTCCCTCACCGAGGCCGACGAGCCCGCCGCTGCCGCCGCCTCCGACGACAAGCCCGTCGACTTCGGCAAGAAGGACGAGAAGGACGAGGCCGAGGAGCCGTCCGAGGACGCCGTGGCCGCCGACGCGAAGGCGGACGACGAGCCGAAGAAGACCGACGGCGACTCCGACGCGAAGTAGCCATGTGCCGGGGCGGGGAGGGGACGCCTGCGCGCCCCCGGGCATGCCGATCTCTCACGGGGATCCCGACACCACGTCATGGGCACCCCTCCACTGATCCGGCGTGAGAAGGCACG
>NZ_JBVKAU010000019.1:0-173128 GCF_055657525.1 Streptomyces sp. NPDC107522
GATGCTTGGCCCGCGAAGAGGAGGAGGAAAGAGAAACAGAAAAGAACCGCTGACCCCCCCACCACAACTCACCCCTCTCCCGCTCCCCCCAGCCCCCCCCCCCCCGCCCCCGGGCATGCCGATCTCGCACGGGGATCCCGACACCATGTCATGGCCGCCCGCCCGCTGATCCGGCGCGAGGCGGCCCGAGAGGGAGTACGAGAAGGTGGCAGCACCTAAGAAGGGCCGGAACGCGAGCGCCCAGAGCAAGCCAGGGCGCTCGCTGGCCCTGATCCTGATCGCCATCGCGGCGCTCACCGGGGGGATGTTCGCCTCGGGGCACACCACTCCGCGTCTTGGCATCGACCTGGCAGGCGGCACGAGCATCACGCTCCGCGCGGAAGCCGAGCCCGGTCAGGAATCCGCGATCAACAAGACCAACATGAACACCGCGGTCCAGATCATGGAGCGCCGTGTCAATGGTCTGGGTGTCTCGGAAGCGGAGGTTCAGACCCAGGGCGACAAGAACATCATCGTCAACATCCCCAAGGGCACGAACTCCAAGGAAGCCCGGGCACAGGTCGGCACCACCGCCAAGCTGTACTTCCGTCCGGTGATCGCCACCGAGGTGTCCGGCGGCGGCGCGACGCCCACCCCGTCGCCGAGCGCCTCCAGCAGCGCGTCGGGTGACTCCACCGACAAGGCCACCTCCTCCGCGTCCCCCTCCGGCAGCCCCTCGCCGAGCTCCACCACGCAGGGCCGCGCCGTCAGCGACGCCCTCAAGGCCGACTCCACGCCGTCCGCGAGCGCCTCGTCCAGCGCCTCCCCGTCCGCGAGCAGCAGCCCCTCGGGCGACGGCGCGAGCAGCAAGCTCGAAGCGCAGTACGCCGCGCTGGACTGCCGGAAGGAAGCAGTCCGCGCCAAGGCGGGAGAGAACGCCAAGCCCACCGACTACACGGTCGCCTGCGGTCAGAACTCGTCGGGTCAGTGGCAGAAGTACATCCTCGGCCCCGCCGAGGTCGACGGCACGGACGTCGACGACGCCAAGGCGGTCTTCGACACCCAGGGCGGTGCCGGCTGGATCGTGACCATGAAGTTCACGGACACGGGCAGCAAGAAGTTCGCCTCCATCACCGGCAAGCTGGCCAAGAACCAGCAGCCGCAGAACCAGTTCGCCATCGTCCTGGACGGCGAGGTCGTCTCCGACCCGTACGTCAGGCAGGCCCTGACCGGTGGCAGCGCCGAGATCTCCGGCAACTTCGACCAGGAGTCGTCCCAGAGCCTCGCCAACATGCTGTCGTACGGCGCCCTGCCGCTGACCTTCAGCGAGGACAGCGTCACCACGGTGTCCCCGGCGCTCGGCGGTGAGCAGCTGAAGGCCGGCCTGATCGCCGGTGCGATCGGTCTGGCCCTGGTCATCATCTACCTGCTGGTCTACTACCGCGGCCTGTCGTTGATCGCGATCCTCTCGCTGCTGGTCTCCGCGGCCCTGACGTACACGATCATGGCGTTGCTCGGCCCGACCATCGGCTTCGCGCTCAACCTGCCGGCCGTCTGCGGTGCCATCGTCGCCATCGGCATCACCGCGGACTCGTTCATCGTCTACTTCGAACGCGTCCGCGACGAGATCCGCGAGGGCCGTTCGCTGCGCCCCGCCGTCGAGCGGGCCTGGCCGCGCGCCCGGCGCACCATCCTGGTCTCCGACTTCGTGTCGTTCCTCGCCGCCGCAGTGCTGTTCGTCGTCACCGTCGGCAAGGTCCAGGGCTTCGCGTTCACGCTCGGCCTGACCACCCTCCTCGACGTGGTCGTGGTGTTCCTGTTCACCAAGCCGCTGCTGACGATCCTGGCGCGCAGCAAGTTCTTCGCGAGCGGGCACAGCTGGTCGGGCCTCGATCCCAAGCGACTGGGTGCCCAGCCGCCGCTGCGTCGCACCCGCCGTCCCTCCGCCCCCATCGAGACGAAGGAGGCGTGAGATGTCGAAGCTCGGCAACCTCGGCGCCCGACTGCACCGTGGCGAGGTCGGCTACGACTTCGTCGGCAACCGCAAGATCTGGTACGGCATCTCGATCCTGATCACCATCACGGCCATCGTCGGCCTGGCGGTGCGCGGCCTGAACATGGGCATCGAGTTCCAGGGCGGAGCCGTCTTCAACACCCCGAGCACCGTCTCGGTGGCCCAGGCGCAGGAGTACGCGGAAGAGGCGTCCGGCCACGACGCGATCGTCCAGAAGCTCGGCAGCGGCGACAAGGCCACGCTTCGCATCCAGGTCGCGGGCATCGACACCACCGAGGCCAACAAGGTCTCCGCACAGCTGGCCAAGGACCTGGGTGTCGCGGAGAAGGACGTCACCGGCGAACTCGTCGGCCCCAGCTGGGGTGAACAGATCGCCAACAAGGCCTGGCAGGGCCTCGGCATCTTCCTGGTCCTCGTGGTGATCTATCTGGCGATCGCGTTCGAGTGGCGCATGGCACTCGCCGCGTTCGTCGCCCTGATCCACGACATCACCATCACGGTCGGCATCTACGCCCTCGTCGGCTTCGAGGTCACGCCGGGTACGGTGATCGGTCTGCTGACGATCCTCGGTTACTCGCTCTACGACACGGTCGTCGTCTTCGACAGCCTCAAGGAGCAGACGAAGGACATCACCAAGCAGACCCGCTGGACCTACAGCGACATCGCCAACCGCTCGATCAACAGCACCCTGGTCCGCTCGGTCAACACCACGGTGGTCGCCCTGCTGCCGGTGGCCGGCCTGCTGTTCATCGGTGGCGGTTTCCTCGGCGCCGGCATGCTCAACGACATCTCGCTGTCGCTGTTCGTCGGCCTCGCGGCCGGTGCGTACTCCTCGATCTTCATCGCCACGCCGCTCGTCGCCGACCTCAAGGAGCGCGAGCCGCCGATGAAGGCCCTGAGGAAGCGCGTGCTCGCCAAGCGCGCCCAGACCGCGGCGCAGGGCGAGTCGCCGACCGCGCAGGTCACCGGCGAAGTGGACACCGACGAGCAGGATGACGCAGCCCCCGCGGTCGTCGGCCCGCGCAATCAGCCCGCGTCCCGCGGCCGGGGCCGTGGCCGACCCTCGGGGAAGCGCCGATGACCGAGCTCGCAGACGTCACGACGCTCCTGCTCAGCCGTATCCGTGACGTGGCCGACTATCCGGAGCCGGGCGTGATGTTCAAGGACATCACGCCGCTCCTGGCGGACCCGGCGGCGTTCACGGCGCTCACCGACGCACTGGCCGAGATCGCCGGGAACACCGGCGCCACGAAGATCGTCGGCCTGGAGGCCCGCGGCTTCATCCTCGGCGCCCCCGTCGCCGTCCGCGCGGGCGTCGGCTTCATCCCGGTGCGCAAGGCGGGCAAGCTTCCCGGTGCGACGCTCAGCCAGGCGTACGACCTGGAGTACGGCTCCGCGGAGATCGAGGTGCACGCCGAGGACCTGACGTCGGATGACCGCGTCCTGGTCATCGACGACGTCCTGGCGACGGGCGGCACCGCCGAGGCCTCGATCCAGCTGATCCGCCGGGCCGGCGCCGAGGTGGCCGGCTTGGCCGTCCTGATGGAACTCGGCTTCCTCGGCGGCCGGGCCCGCCTGGAACCGGCCCTGGCCGGAGCCCCCCTGGAGTCACTGCTCAAGGTCTGACCCAAGGCGCTTCGCATCACACGGGGCATTGACACCGCAACGTATGCCGCGCACCTCGCTCCGAGGCGCGCGGCATACGCATGTCCGGGACGCTCCGCCCGCGGGGTGGGCGAGTGTCACGCCTGGGACGTGAGGGTCTGCGTCACGCGCCAGGTGAGCACCACCCGTGACGCGCATTGATGCAACACTTGTGAGAGAGCCACCACCTGGCTCGAAATACGCGCCGCCCGCGCCGCATGCGCCGCCCCCGTGGAACGTGTGCAACCCCTGCGACAGCCGCAAGCAACGCTCGCGCCACCTCTGCCCCACCGCCCCGTCAGCGCCGCAGGAATCCCACCGCAGCCCCTCGCGTTTCACGGGTAGACGGCCCTCACATCGGCCTGAAGGCGATCCTGGGGCCCAGGATCGCTACCATGGGGTCTCCGGAGCCTGACCGGGGGACCCGGATCGCGCACGAGGAGCCCTCTTGCCAGACGAGGCCCAGCACCTGACCGCCGCCAAGCCCGAGTCCGCCTCGGCGCCCGCGGCGAAGCCCGCGCCGAACGCGTCGCACGCGAAGAACGACCCGCGCGGGACGGTCGAGCATGCCCAGTCCGCGCCCGTCGACAAGCCCGCCGAGCAGGCCCGCCCCAAGCCGGCACCGCCCGAGCGCTCCGCGACCCCACCGGTACGCCCTAACACCGGCCAGCCCGCCCGCACCGGCTCCTCCAACCGCGTCCGCGCCCGCCTCGCCCGCCTCGGCGTCCAGCGCTCCAACCCGTACAACCCGGTGCTGGAACCGCTGCTGCGGATAGTCCGCAGCAACGACCCGAAGATCGAGACGTCGACGCTCCGCCAGATCGAGCGCGCCTACCAGGTCGCCGAACGCTGGCACCGCGGCCAGAAGCGCAAGAGCGGCGACCCGTACATCACCCACCCGCTCGCGGTCACCACCATCCTCGCCGAGCTGGGCATGGATCCCGCCACCCTGATGGCGGGCCTGCTGCACGACACCGTCGAGGACACCGAGTACGGCCTCGACCAGCTCCGCCGCGACTTCGGCGACTCGGTCGCCCTGCTCGTGGACGGCGTCACCAAGCTGGACAAGGTCAAGTTCGGCGAGGCCGCGCAGGCCGAAACCGTGCGCAAGATGGTCGTAGCCATGGCCAAGGACCCGCGTGTCCTGGTCATCAAGCTCGCCGACCGCCTGCACAACATGCGCACCATGCGCTACCTCAAGCGCGAGAAGCAGGAGAAGAAGGCGCGCGAGACCCTGGAGATCTACGCGCCCCTCGCCCATCGCCTGGGCATGAACACCATCAAGTGGGAGCTGGAGGACCTCGCGTTCGCGATCCTCTACCCCAAGATGTACGACGAGATCGTCCGGCTGGTGGCCGAAAGGGCACCGAAGCGTGACGAGTACCTGGCCATAGTGACCGACGAGGTCCAGCAGGACCTGCGCGCCGCCCGCATCAAGGCGACCGTCACCGGCCGCCCGAAGCACTACTACAGCGTCTACCAGAAGATGATCGTCCGCGGTCGCGACTTCGCGGAGATCTACGACCTGGTGGGTATTCGTGTACTTGTCGACACGGTCCGCGACTGTTACGCCGCCCTCGGCACCGTGCACGCGCGATGGAACCCGGTCCCCGGCCGGTTCAAGGACTACATCGCGATGCCCAAGTTCAACATGTACCAGTCGCTGCACACGACGGTCATCGGCCCCAACGGCAAGCCCGTCGAACTCCAGATCCGTACGTTCGACATGCACCGCCGCGCCGAGTACGGCATCGCCGCGCACTGGAAGTACAAGCAGGAGGCCGTCGCCGGCGCCTCCAAGGTCCGCACCGACGCGCCCAGGTCGTCCGGCAAGGGCAAGGACGACCACCTCAACGACATGGCGTGGCTGCGCCAGCTGCTGGACTGGCAGAAGGAGACGGAGGACCCGGGCGAGTTCCTGGAGTCCCTGCGCTTCGACCTGTCCCGCAACGAGGTCTTCGTCTTCACCCCCAAGGGCGATGTCATAGCGCTCCCGGCCGGCGCGACCCCTGTCGACTTCGCGTACGCCGTCCACACCGAGGTCGGCCATCGCACGATAGGCGCGAGGGTCAACGGACGTCTGGTCCCGCTCGAATCCACCCTGGACAACGGCGACTTGGTCGAGGTCTTCACCTCGAAGGCGGCCGGCGCGGGCCCCTCGCGCGACTGGCTCGGCTTCGTCAAGTCGCCGCGTGCCCGCAACAAGATCCGGGCGTGGTTCTCCAAGGAGCGCCGCGACGAGGCGATCGAGCAGGGCAAGGACGCGATCGTCCGGGCGATGCGCAAGCAGAACCTGCCGATCCAGCGCATCCTGACCGGCGACTCGCTGGTCACGCTGGCGCACGAGATGCGCTACCCGGACATCTCCGCGCTGTACGCGGCGATCGGTGAGGGCCACGTCTCCGCGCAGAACGTCGTACAGAAGCTCGTCCAGGCGCTCGGCGGCGAGGAGGCCGCCACCGAGGAGATCGACGAGGCGGTCCCGCCGACCCGTGGTCGCAGCCGCAAACGCCGCTCCAGCGCCGACCCGGGCGTCATCGTCAAGGGCGTCGAGGACGTGTGGGTCAAGCTGGCCCGCTGCTGTACACCCGTACCCGGTGACCCGATCATCGGCTTCGTCACGCGCGGTAGCGGAGTATCGGTTCACCGCAGCGACTGCGTGAACGTGGAGTCACTGTCCCGTGAGCCCGAGCGCATCCTCGAGGTCGAGTGGGCACCCACCCAGTCCTCGGTCTTCCTGGTCGCCATCCAGGTCGAGGCCCTGGACCGCTCCCGGCTCCTGTCGGACGTCACCCGCGTCCTGTCCGACCAGCACGTCAACATCCTCTCCGCGGCCGTCCAGACCTCCCGCGACCGCGTCGCCACCTCCCGCTTCACCTTCGAGATGGGCGACCCGAAGCACCTCGGGCACGTCCTGAAGGCGGTCAGGGGCGTCGAGGGCGTGTACGACGTGTACCGCGTGACGTCGGCGCGCAGCCGGTCGTAAGGCAGACTACGAGGCAGCCGGCCAAGGCATACGACGAGAAGGGCCCCGTACACGAGGTACGGGGCCCTTCTCGTCGTAAAAGGCTGTCGTCCGGGCTGTCAGCCGCCGAACTCCTGCAGACCCTTCAGCGCCTGGTCAAGCAGCGCCTGGCGGCCCTCCAGCTCACGCTCCAGCTTGTCGGCCTTGGCGTTGTTGCCCTGGGCGCGTGCCTGCTCGATCTGGCCCCTCAGCTTGTCCACGGCGGCCTGGAGCTGACCGGTCAGACCCTCGGCACGCGCGCGTGCCTCCGGGTTGGTCCGGCGCCACTCGGCCTCCTCGGCCTCCTGGATGGCCCGCTCCACGGCGTGCATCCGGCCCTCGACCTTCGGCCGGGCGTCGCGCGGCACATGGCCGATGGCCTCCCAGCGCTCGTTGATCGAGCGGAAGGCGGCGCGTGCGGCCTTCAGGTCGCCGATCGGCAGGAGCTTCTCGGCCTCCTCGGCCAGCTCCTCCTTCAGCTTCAGGTTCTCCGCCTGCTCGGCGTCGCGCTCGGCGAAGACCGAGCTGCGGGCGGCGAAGAAGATGTCCTGGGCGCCGCGGAAGCGGTTCCACAGGTCGTCCTCGTGCTCACGCTGGGCGCGGCCCGCGGCCTTCCACTCCGACATCAGCTCGCGGTAGCGCGCCGCCGTCGGACCCCAGTCCGTCGAACCGGACAGCGCCTCGGCCTCCGCGACCAGCCGCTCCTTGGTCTTGCGGGCCTCCTCGCGCTGCGCGTCCAGCTGCGCGAAGTGCGCCTTGCGACGCTTGGAGAACGCCGACCGGGCGTGCGAGAAGCGGTGCCACAGCTCGTCGTCCGACTTGCGGTCCAGCCGCGGCAGACCCTTCCAGGTGTCCACCAGGGCCCGCAGCCGCTCACCGGCGGCCCGCCACTGGTCGGACTGCGCCAGCTCCTCGGCCTCGACGACCAGCGCCTCCTTGGCGTGGCGCGCCTCGTCCGACTGCTTCGCCCGCTGCGCCTTGCGCTCCTCGCGGCGCTTCTCGACGGTCTCGACCAGCTTGTCCAGGCGGGTCCGCAGGGCGTCCAGGTCGCCGACCGCGTGGTGGGCGTCGACCTGCTCCCGGATGTGGTCGATCGCTGCCTGGGCGTCCTTCGCCGACAGGTCGGTGGTCTTCACTCGCTTCTCGAGGAGGCCGATCTCGACAACCAGGCCCTCGTACTTGCGCTCGAAGTAGGCCAACGCCTCCTCGGGGGAGCCGGCCTGCCAGGAACCGACGACCTGCTCGCCGTCGGCCGTACGCACGTACACGGTCCCCGTCTCGTCGACGCGGCCCCACGGGTCGCTGCTCACAGCGCCTCCTCCACATGATGCCTGCGAGGGGCTTGTGTTCCCCCGGGCATCGTCCACAGTTTCGTCACGGCCAACATAGGCGACCGGCGGGTTGCCTGTCCGCATCCCGCGCGACCGAAATTTCCCAGCTGGCGGTCAGGATTTGGTGACCGTCGCCTTGTTGATCACGACCGTCGCGTTGGGTGCGGTGTTCTGGGTCGTGGGGTCGGCAGGCTGGGCCCCGGCGTCCGCAATCTTCTTGAGTACCTTCATGCCGGATTCGGAAACGGTACCGAACGGTGTGTAGCTCGGCGGAAGCTGACTGTCCTGGTAGACGAGGAAGAACTGGCTGCCGCCGGTGTGCTTCTGGCCGGTGTTCGCCATCGCGACGGTGCCCGCGGGGTAGATGTTGCCCTTGAGGCTTTTGTCCTTCAGGTTCTCGTCCGGAATCGTGTACCCGGGACCACCCGTGCCGGTGCCCGTCGGGTCGCCGCACTGCAGCACATAGATCTGGCTGTCGGTCAGCCGGTGGCACTTGGAGTGGTCGAAGTAGCCCTTCCCGGCGAGGAAGTTGAACGAGTTGACGGTGTGCGGCGCCGCCGACGCCTTGAGCGCGATGTCTATGTCACCGCATGTCGTCGCCAGCTTCATCGTGTACTTCGCCGACTTGTCGATGGTCATCTCCGGCTCCTTCTTCCAGGTGGCCTTCTTGACCTTGCCCGCGGCTGGCTTCTCGCACGGGTCCGGGGCCTTGCTGGTCGCGCTGGGCGTGACCTCCGCGTTCGCGTTCGTCTTGCTGTCGTCGTCGCCCTTGAGGACCCCGGTCGTGTACAGCGCGAGGCTGCCGATGATGACCACCGCGAGCGCCGACGCGATCGCCGCGTTGCGCGTGCGCGCCTTGCGCCGCGCGGCCGTGCGCCGCTGCTGCTGCCGCAAGAACTTCTCCCGGGCGAGCTGACGCCGCCGCTGTTCCTGGCTGACCACCGGGTTCTCTCCTCATGCGTCGTGTGTGTCGACCGGTACGCGTGCGCCCAATGAGCCGATCGCCCGCGTGTGCCCCGTACCGTATATGGGTTCGCTGAGGAATCGGCAGCGCCGGTAGGCTCTGACGACAGGCGGAGCCCGCCGACAACCCACCTGTGTCGACACAAACGAAGGACGATCGTGCTCATTGCCGGGTTCCCCGCCGGGGCCTGGGGGACGAACTGTTATCTCGTCGCCCCCGCCGCCGGTGAGGAGTGCGTGATCATCGACCCGGGCCACGAGGCGGCCCCAGGAGTCGAGGAAGCGCTGAAGAAGCATCGGCTCAAGCCCGTCGCCGTCGTCCTCACCCACGGCCACCTCGACCACGTGGCCTCGGTCGTCCCGGTGTGCGGTGCGCACGACGTACCGGCCTGGATCCACCCCGAGGACCGGTACATGATGAGCGACCCGGAGAAGGCGCTCGGCCGCTCCATCGGGATGCCGTTGATGGGCGAGCTGACCATCGGGGAGCCGGACGACGTCAAGGAGCTGACCGACGGCTCGAAGCTGGAGCTGGCCGGACTGGAGCTGACCGTCGCGCACGCGCCGGGCCATACCAAGGGGTCGGTGACCTTCGGCCTCCCCGAGGCGGCGGACATCCCGCCGATCCTGTTCTCGGGCGACCTGCTGTTCGCCGGCTCCATCGGACGCACCGACCTGCCCGGCGGCGACATGGCCGAGATCCTCGACTCGCTGGCACGCGTGTGCCTGCCGCTCGACGACTCGACCGTGGTGCTGTCCGGCCACGGCCCCCAGACGACCATCGGCCAGGAGCGCGCCACCAACCCGTATCTGCGGCAGGTGGCCGCCGGCCAGGGAGCTCAGCCGGCTCCCCGACGAGGAATGTGACGAGAGACCTCCGTGAGCACCTTTCAGGCCCCCAAGGGCACGTACGACCTGATCCCGCCGGACTCCGCCAAGTACCTGGCCGTCCGTGAGGCGATCGCGGCACCGCTGCGCAACTCCGGCTACGGCTACATCGAGACGCCCGGCTTCGAGAGCGTCGAACTGTTCGCGCGCGGCGTCGGCGAGTCCACCGACATCGTGACCAAGGAGATGTACGCCTTCGAGACCAAGGGCGGCGACAAGCTCGCCCTGCGCCCCGAGGGCACGGCCTCGGTCCTGCGCGCGGCGCTGGAGGCCAACCTGCACAAGGCGGGCAACCTTCCGGTCAAGCTCTGGTACTCCGGCTCCTACTACCGCTACGAGCGCCCCCAGAAGGGCCGTTACAGGCACTTCTCCCAGGTCGGCGCCGAGGCCATCGGCGCCGAGGACCCGGCGCTGGACGCCGAGCTGATCATCCTGGCCGACCAGGCCTACCGATCGCTCGGCCTCAGCAACTTCCGGATCCTGCTCAACAGCCTGGGCGACAAGGAGTGCCGCCCGGTGTACCGAGCGGCGCTGCAGGACTTCCTGCGCGGCCTGGACATCGACGAGGACACGCGCCGTCGCGCCGAGATCAACCCGCTCCGCGTCCTGGACGACAAGCGCGAGTCGGTCCAGAAGCAGCTCGGGGACGCCCCGCTGCTGCGCGACTACCTCTGCGACGCCTGCAAGGCGTACCACGAGGAGGTCCGCGAGCTGATCACGGCGGCGGGCGTCTCCTTCGAGGACGACCCGAAGCTGGTGCGCGGCCTGGACTACTACACGCGTACGACCTTCGAGTTCGTCCACGACGGTCTGGGCTCCCAGTCCGCGGTGGGCGGCGGCGGCCGCTACGACGGTCTGTCCGAGATGATCGGCGGCCCCGCCCTGCCGTCCGTCGGCTGGGCCCTCGGCGTCGACCGCACCGTCCTCGCCCTGGAGGCGGAGGGCGTGGAGCTCGAACTCCCGGCGTCCACCAGCGTGTTCGCGGTACCGCTCGGCGAGGAGGCCCGCCGGGTCCTGTTCGCCAAGGTCACCGAGCTGCGCAAGGTCGGCATCGCGGCGGACTTCTCCTACGGCGGCAAGGGCCTCAAGGGCGCCATGAAGAACGCCAACCGCAGCGGCGCCCGCTACACGATCGTCGCCGGCGAACGCGACCTCGCCGAGGGCGTCGTCCAGCTCAAGGACATGGAGTCCGGTGAGCAGACGGCCATCGGCGTCAACGAGATCGTGGCGGAACTGGAAGCCCGATTGGGCTGAATTCCCACAAGGAGGGGGACCGGGCCGGGTCCCCCTCCTTTGCTGTTCCGAGAGTGTCCTGAACCGAGCGCCTTCACGCGATCGCGCGTATTTCCTTATGCCCAGTGAACGGCGGGCACGCGTGCGTGTACGGCACAATGTGCCGTGCCCGGAGAAGGTCCAACTCTCAAGTGACGGAATCGGCGTGATGAGCAAGACGACAGTCAAAGACGTCTCCACCGAACCCGAGCCGGAGCGTGCCGAGCCCGCGTCCGGTTCGGTGGGCGGCAGCCGTGCGTTCGCCCTGATGCTGGTGATCACCGGCGCGGCGGGGCTTCTTGCTGCGTGGGTCATCACGATCGACAAGTTCAAGATCCTCGAGGCCAAGGTCGAGGGCAAGACCTTCACGCCCGGCTGCAGTCTCAACCCGATCGTCTCCTGCGGCAGCATCATGGAGAGCAAGCAGGCGTCCGTCTTCGGGTTCCCCAACCCCATGCTGGGCCTCGTCTGCTACGGCATCGTCATCTGCGTCGGCATGAGCCTGCTCGCCCGCGCCCGCTTCCCGCGCTGGTACTGGCTGACCTTCAACGCCGGCACGCTCTTCGGTGTCGTCTTTTGTACGTGGCTGATGTTCCAGTCGCTCTACCGCATCAACGCGCTGTGCCTGTGGTGCTCGCTCGCCTGGGCCGCGACGATCACGATGTTCTGGTACCTGACCTCGTTCAACGTCCGCAACGGTTTCCTGCCTGCCCCGCGTCCGCTGAAGAACTTCCTCGCCGAGTTCACCTGGGTGCTGCCGGTGACGCACTGCGGCGTCATCGTCATGCTGATCCTCACCCGCTGGGGCAGCCAGCTCTGGGCCTGACGACCCGCTCCGGCGTCGATGTCAGTGCCGTGATTTAGGGTTTCCAACGTGGAGCCCGACCTGTTCACCGCCGCCGCAGAAGAACGCCAGGAGAAGGACCCCGCCGGCAGTCCCCTGGCGGTGCGCATGCGCCCGCGCACCCTGGACGAGGTCGTGGGCCAGCAGCACCTGCTCAAGCCGGGCTCGCCCCTTCGCCGACTGGTCGGCGAGGGAGCCAAGGGCCCGGCTGGGCCGTCGTCGGTGATCCTCTGGGGCCCGCCCGGCACCGGCAAGACCACCCTGGCGTACGTCGTCTCCAAGGCCACCAACAAGCGCTTCGTCGAGCTGTCCGCCATCACCGCCGGGGTGAAGGAGGTCCGCGCGGTCATCGACGGCGCCCGCCGCGCCACCGGCGGTTTCGGCAAGGAGACCGTCCTCTTCCTCGACGAGATCCACCGCTTCAGCAAGGCCCAGCAGGACTCCCTCCTCCCGGCCGTCGAGAACCGCTGGGTGACCCTGATCGCGGCGACCACCGAGAACCCGTACTTCTCGGTCATCTCCCCCCTGCTGTCCCGCTCCCTCCTCCTCACCCTCGAACCCCTCACCGACGACGACCTGCGCGGCCTGATCAAGCGCGCCCTCACCGACGAGCGAGGTCTGGGCGGCTCCGTCACCCTCCCCGAGGACACCGAGGCCCACCTGCTGCGCATCGCCGGCGGTGACGCCCGCCGCGCCCTGACCGCCCTGGAGGCCGCCGCCGGGGCCGCCCTCGACAAGGGCGAGTCGCAGATCGCTCTCCAGACGCTGGAGGAGACGGTCGACCGGGCCGCCGTGAAGTACGACCGCGACGGCGACCAGCACTACGACGTCGCCAGCGCCCTCATCAAGTCCATCCGGGGCTCCGACGTCGACGCCGCCCTGCACTACCTGGCCCGCATGATCGAGGCCGGCGAGGACCCCCGCTTCATCGCCCGCCGCCTGATGATCTCCGCCAGCGAGGACATCGGCCTCGCCGACCCCAACGCGCTGCCCATAGCCGTCGCCGCCGCCCAGGCCGTCGCCATGATCGGCTTCCCGGAGGCCGCCCTCACCCTCAGCCACGCCACCATCGCCCTCGCCCTCGCCCCCAAGTCCAACGCCGCGACCACCGCGATCGGCGCCGCCCTGGACGACGTACGCAAGGGACTGGCGGGCCCCGTCCCGCCCCATCTGCGCGACGGGCACTACAAGGGCGCCGCCAAGCTCGGGCACGCTCAGGGGTACGTGTATCCGCACGACCTGGCGGAGGGCATCGCCGAGCAGCAGTACGCGCCGGACGCCCTCAAGGACCGCGAGTACTACACCCCGACCCGGCACGGCGCCGAGGCGCGGTACGCGGACGCCGTGGAGTGGACCAGGAAGCACCTCCGTCGCAGGCGGTCCTGAGCAGCCTGTAGACTCGCTCGAAGTGCTGTGTCCCGTGCAGTCAGAACGGGACGGTCAGCCGGAGCTCCGGTCCTCGGACCGGCTCCAGGAGCGTCGCGCACCGTTCGAATGGTGTCGCGGGCAGCCCACCACCACTCGTCGCACGACGGGAATGGTCGGTGGGCCACTCGCGTGCTGCACGTATGTGCCCAGACCAGGGGAGCGGCTGCCCGGAGGGTCCCCAGTGGACCCGATGGGTTTCCCCGGCTGCGGATGCGACCTCCCTCAACCCTGACAAGCCGAACACTGAGAAATGAGAGATTGTGGCGAACCAGTCCCGCCCCAAGGTCAAGAAGTCGCGTGCCCTCGGCATCGCGCTGACCCCGAAGGCCGTCAAGTACTTCGAGGCCCGTCCCTACCCGCCGGGTGAGCACGGCCGTGGCCGCAAGCAGAACTCGGACTACAAGGTCCGTCTGCTGGAGAAGCAGCGTCTGCGCGCGCAGTACGACATCTCCGAGCGCCAGCTGGTCCGCGCCTACGAGCGCGCGTCCAAGGTTCAGGGCAAGACCGGTGAGGCCCTGATCGTGGAGCTCGAGCGCCGTCTCGACGCCCTGGTCCTGCGTTCGGGCATCGCCCGCACCATCTACCAGGCCCGTCAGATGGTCGTTCACGGCCACATCGAGGTCAACGGCCAGAAGGTCGACAAGCCGTCCTTCCGCGTCAAGCCGGACGACGTCGTGATGGTCCGCGAGCGCAGCCGCGAGAAGACCCTCTTCTCGATCGCCCGCGAGGGTGGCTTCGCCCCCGAGGGTGAGACCCCGCGCTACCTCCAGGTGAACCTCAAGGCCCTGGCGTTCCGCCTGGACCGTGAGCCGAACCGCAAGGAGATCCCGGTGATCTGCGACGAGCAGCTCGTCGTCGAGTACTACGCCCGTTGATCCTTCAGCGGTCGTAGGACTTCTGCGCCTGAGCCCGTCGTCTCCCCCGCCCTTCCGGGTGGGGGAGGCGGCGGGCTTTCGCATGCTCGTAATGCGGTACGGAGCGCTGCGCCCGGCGCGATAGGCTCAGCCTCGGAACCAGGTTCAATACTAGGTTCAGAACCCAGGTTCAATGACAGGTACAGACGCTTAGGGAGCGGGTGCACACAGTGTCCGGTGGAGAAGTTGCCGGGATCCTGGTGGCTGTCTTCTGGGCGATCCTGGTCTCCTTCCTCGCCGTCGCCCTGGTGAGGCTGGCCCAGACGCTCAAGGCGACCACCAAGCTCGTAGCCGACGTGACCGATCAGGCCGTCCCGCTCCTGGCAGAGGCCTCCACGGCGGTGCGCTCCGCCCAGACCCAGATCGACCGGGTCGACGCGATCGCCTCCGACGTCCAGGAGGTCACGTCGAACGCCTCCGCGCTGTCGACCACCGTCGCCTCCACCTTCGGCGGCCCCCTGGTCAAGGTCGCGGCCTTCGGCTACGGCGTGCGCCGGGCCCTCGGCGGCCGCAAACAGGAGGACGCGCCTGCCGACTCTCCCCGGCGTACCGTGATCGTGGGCCGGACGGTCCCTGCCGCACGACGCAAGCGGAAGTAAGGACTGAGACCGAGCGATGTTCCGCCGTACGTTCTGGTTCAGCACGGGTGTCGCCGCCGGTGTGTGGGCCACCACCAAGGTCAACCGCAAGCTCAAGCAGCTCACCCCGGAGAGCCTTGCCGCCACCGCCGCGAACAAGGCCCTGGAGACGGGACAGCGGCTGAAGGACCGCGCGGTGGGCTTCGCCCTCGATGTCCGCGACAACATGGCCCAGCGGGAGGCCGAGTTGGAGGACGCGCTCGGCATCAAGGAGAGCCCCGAACTCCCCGCGCCCCGGCGGCACGCCGCCATCGAGAACGACCGAAGCAACCCGAAGTACATCGAGAACCCGACGTACTCGTACAACCGGAATGAGGACCACTGATGGAGTCGGCCGAGATTCGCCGCCGCTGGCTGAGCTTCTTCGAGGAGCGCGGGCACACCGTCGTCCCTTCGGCGTCGCTCATCGCGGACGACCCGACTCTGCTCCTCGTCCCCGCCGGCATGGTGCCCTTCAAGCCGTACTTCCTGGGTGAGGTCAAGCCGCCCTACCCGCGCGCCACCAGCGTGCAGAAGTGCGTGCGCACGCCCGACATCGAAGAGGTCGGCAAGACCACCCGGCACGGCACGTTCTTCCAGATGTGCGGCAACTTCTCCTTCGGCGACTACTTCAAGGAAGGCGCCATCAAGCTCGCCTGGGAGCTGCTCACCAGCCCCCAGGACAAGGGCGGTTACGGCCTCGACCCCGAGCGTCTGTGGATCACCGTCTACAAGGACGACGACGAGGCCGAGCGCA
Source organism: Streptomyces sp. NPDC107522 (assembly GCF_055657525.1). Classification (NCBI taxonomy): domain Bacteria; kingdom Bacillati; phylum Actinomycetota; class Actinomycetes; order Kitasatosporales; family Streptomycetaceae; genus Streptomyces; species Streptomyces sp. NPDC107522. The sequence goes on from NZ_JBVKAU010000019.1 coordinate 15,656, forward strand.
TCTGGCACGAGGTCGTCGGTGTGCCCATGGAGCGCATCCAGCGCCTCGGCATGAAGGACAACTTCTGGTCCATGGGCGTCCCGGGTCCGTGCGGTCCCTGTTCCGAGATCAACTACGACCGCGGCCCGGAGTTCGGCGTCGAGGGCGGCCCCGCCGTCAACGACGAGCGGTACGTGGAGATCTGGAACCTCGTCTTCATGCAGTACGAGCGCGGCGAGGGCACCGGCAAGGACAACTTCGAGATCCTCGGCGACCTCCCGAGCAAGAACATCGACACGGGCCTCGGCCTGGAGCGACTCGCCATGATTCTGCAGGGCGTGCAGAACATGTACGAGATCGACACCTCCATGGCCGTCATCAAGAAGGCCACCGAGCTGACCGGTGTCGCCTACGGCGACGCCCACGCCTCGGACGTCTCCCTGCGCGTGGTCACCGACCACATGCGTACGGCCACCATGCTCATCGGCGACGGCGTCACCCCCGGCAACGAGGGCCGCGGCTACGTCCTGCGCCGCATCATGCGCCGCGCCATCCGCAACATGCGCCTGCTCGGTGCCACCGGTCCGGTCGTCAAGGACCTGATCGACGTCGTGATCGGCATGATGGGCCAGCAGTACCCCGAGCTCGTCACCGACCGCGAGCGCATCGAGAAGGTAGCCCTCGCCGAGGAGAACGCCTTCCTCAAGACGCTGAAGGCCGGCACCAACATCCTCGACACCGCCGTCACGGACACGAAGGCCGCCGGGTCGACCGTCCTTCCCGGCGACAAGGCGTTCCTGCTCCACGACACCTGGGGCTTCCCGATCGACCTCACCCTCGAGATGGCCGCCGAACAGGGGCTGTCCGTGGACGAGGACGGCTTCCGCCGTCTGATGAAGGAGCAGCGGGAGCGCGCCAAGGCCGACGCCCAGGCCAAGAAGACCGGCCACGCTGGCGCCGGTGCCTACCGTGAGATCGCCGACAAGGTCGGCGAGACCGACTTCATCGGCTACACCGACACCGAGGGCGAGTCCACCATCGTCGGCATCCTCGTCGACGGCGCCTCCTCCCCGGCCGCCACCGAGGGCGACGAGGTCGAGATCGTCCTCGACCGCACGCCGTTCTACGCCGAGGGCGGCGGCCAGATCGGCGACACCGGCCGCATCAAGGTCGACTCCGGTGCCGTCATCGAGATCCGCGACTGCCAGAAGCCGGTCCCCGGGGTCTACGTCCACAAGGGCGTCGTCCAGGTCGGCGAGGTGACGGTCGGCGCCAAGGCGCACGCCTCCATCGACGACCGGCGCCGCAAGGCCATCGCCCGCGCCCACTCGGCCACGCACCTCACCCACCAGGCGCTGCGCGACGCCCTCGGCCCGACGGCCGCCCAGGCCGGTTCCGAGAACCAGCCCGGCCGCTTCCGCTTCGACTTCGGCTCCCCGTCCGCCGTTCCCACGGCCGTGATGACCGACGTCGAGCAGAAGATCAACGAGGTCCTGGCCCGCGACCTCGACGTGCGCGCCGACGTCATGGGCATCGACGAGGCCAAGAAGCAGGGCGCCATCGCCGAGTTCGGCGAGAAGTACGGCGAGCGCGTGCGCGTCGTGACCATCGGCGACTTCTCCAAGGAACTGTGCGGCGGCACGCACGTCCACAACACCGCCCAGCTGGGCCTGGTGAAGCTGCTCGGCGAGTCGTCCATCGGTTCCGGTGTACGCCGTATCGAGGCCCTCGTCGGCGTCGACGCCTACAACTTCCTCGCCCGCGAGCACACGGTCGTCGCCCAGCTCCAGGAGCTGATCAAGGGACGCCCGGAGGAGCTCCCGGAGAAGGTCTCCGCCATGCTCGGCAAGCTGAAGGACGCCGAGAAGGAGATCGAGAAGTTCCGCGCCGAGAAGGTGCTCCAGGCCGCCGCCGGTCTCGCCGAGTCCGCCAAGGACGTCCGCGGCATCGCCGTCGTCACCGGCCGGGTCCCGGACGGTACGACCCCCGACGACCTGCGCAAGCTCGTCCTCGACGTGCGCGGCCGCATCCAGGGCGGACGGGCTGCCGTGGTCGCCCTCTTCACGGTCAACAACGGCAAGCCGCTCACGGTCATCGCCACCAACGAGGCCGCCCGCGAACGCGGCCTCAAGGCCGGCGACCTGGTCCGTACGGCCGCCAAGACCCTCGGCGGCGGCGGTGGCGGCAAGCCCGACGTCGCCCAGGGCGGCGGCCAGAACCCGGCCGCCATCGGCGACGCCGTCGAGGCCGTCGAGCGGCTCGTGACGGAAACGGCCAAGTGAGCGACGCCACACAGGCGAGTGGCGACGGCCGGGGCATGCGCCGCGGCCGCCGCCTCGCGATCGACGTCGGCGACGCCCGCATCGGCGTCGCCTCGTGCGACCCCGACGGGATCCTCGCCACACCGGTGGAGACCGTCCCGGGCCGGGACATCCCGGCAGCTCATCGCCGCCTCAAGCAACTCGTCGAGGAGTACGAGCCGATCGAGGTCGTCGTCGGACTTCCTCGCTCCCTCAAGGGAGGCGAGGGCCCGGCCGCGGTCAAGGTCAGGGGCTTCGCCCAGGAGCTCGCCCGCATGATCGCGCCCGTACCGGTCAGACTCGTGGACGAGCGGATGACGACCGTGACGGCCAGTCAGGGACTGCGCGCCTCGGGCGTGAAGTCGAAGAAGGGCCGGTCGGTGATCGACCAGGCAGCTGCCGTGATCATCTTGCAGCAGGCGCTCGAATCCGAACGGGTGTCAGGTAAAGCTCCCGGCGAGAGCGTCGAAGTGGTTATCTGATCGCGATACGGTAACGTTCCGCGCGATGCGCCGGTATTCGAACAGCCGGGGCACAGAGAGAGGCGGGACGGTAGCCGGATCTTCAGCAGCCGCGTGACCGCCGCCTCGCGGCTCTAGGGGATCGATGACTGAGTATGGCCGGAGCCCAGGCTCCGAACCGTGGCATCCCGAGGACCCGTTGTTCGGGGACGGCGGATGGGAAGGGCAGCAGGCCCCTTCGGGCGGGCAGGCTGCCTACGGCGGCCAGCCGCAGCACTATCCGGAGCAGCCGCAGCAGCCACAGCACTACGGCGACTGGGGCAACGGCCAGCAGGCCGCATACGGTCAGGCGCAGCAGCAGTACCCGCAGCAGGGCCAGAGCCAGCAGTACCAGCAGCAGTACGACCAGCAGCAGTACGGGGGCCAGGCGCAGCAGTCGTACGACAACAGCGGCTGGGGGACCGGCAACCACGGACACGTCCAGTACCCCGATCCGGGGGACCCCTACGGGCAGCAGGCCGCGGCGTACGGCGGTGGGCAGCACGACTACTACGGCACGCCCGAGGCCTATCCGCCGCCCGAGCCGCCGAGCCGGCGGCAGACCGAGCCGGAGCCACCTCAGACCGACTGGGATCCCGGGCCCGACCAGGGTGAACACGCGTTCTTCGCCGGTGGCGACGATGATGATGACGACGACTTCGACGACGAGTCGGGGAACGGCCGGGGGCGCGGCGACCGCCGGGGCAGGGGCGGCAAGCCCAAGAAGCGCCGCAGTGGATCCGCCTGTCTGGTCGTCGCGCTGGTGTTCGCCGGAGGCGTCGGCGGCGTCGGATATTTCGGGTACCAGTTTTACCAGGATCGTTTCGGCGCCGCGCCCGACTTCGCCGGCGAGGGCACCAGCGAGACGGTGACCGTCGAGATCCCCAGGGGCGCGCTCGGATCCGAGATCGGCCGGCTGCTGAAGGCGGCGGGTGTCGTGAAGAGCGTCGACGCCTTCGTCGCCGCGCAGCAGGACAATCCCGACGGGGGCAAGATCCAGGCGGGCGCTTACCTGCTCAAGAAGCAGATGTCCGCCGCGAGCGCGGTCGAGATGATGCTCGACCCGAAGAGCCAGAACAGCGTTCTGGTGAGGCCGGGCGACCGCAATGTGGCCGTCTACACGGCGATCGATAAAAAGCTCGAACTGTCGTCCGGCGCAACCAAGAAGATCGCTGAGGAGAAATACAAGAGCCTCGGACTTCCGAGCTGGGCGAACGACAACAGCAAGATCAAGGACCCGCTGGAGGGCTTCCTCTACCCGGGCACCTATGCCGCCGCCAAGGGCATGAAGCCCGAGGCGATCCTCAAGGAAATGGTGACCCAGGCCGCGAACAAGTACGAGTCGCTGGATCTGGAGGCCAAGGCCAAGGCGCTCAAGCTGGACAGCCCGCTGCAGGTCATCACGGTCGCCAGCCTCGTGCAGGCCGAGGGCAAGACCGACGACGACTACCGCAAGATGGCGGAAGTGGTCTACAACCGTCTCGACCTCGCGAATCCCGAGACCTACGGTGCTCTGCAGTTCGACTCGACCTTCAATTACCTGAAGGGGCAGAGCAACATCGACATCAGCGAGTCGGAGATCAAGAGCAACCCGGACCCGTACAACACGTACTACCACAAGGGTCTGCCGCCCGGCCCGATCGGAAACCCGGGGGACGGCGCGATCAAGGGAACGCTGAACCCGACCGACCAGGGCTGGTACTACTTCGTGGCGACCGACGGTGTGAACAAGACCGAATTCGCCAAGACCCACGATGAATTCCTCAGGCTCAAGGACAAGTTCAATGAGAGCAGGGGCAACTGACGCCCGCCGGGCCGCCGTCCTGGGCAAGCCCATCACCCACTCCCTCTCTCCGGTGCTGCACCGCACCGCATACGAGGAACTGGGGCTCGTGGACTGGTCGTACGACCGGTTCGAGATCGACGAGGCGGCTCTGCCCGGGTTCCTCGCCGAACTCGGGCCCGAGTGGGCGGGGTTGTCGCTGACCATGCCGCTCAAGCGGGCTGTCATTCCGCTGCTCGACGAGATCAGCGATACGGCGGCCTCGGTCGAGGCGGTCAACACGGTCGTCTTCACCGAGGACGGCCGCCGCGTCGGTGACAACACCGACATCCCCGGGATGGTCGCCGCCCTGCGGGAGCGCGGCATCGAACAGGTCGACTCGGCGGCCATCCTCGGCGCGGGCGCCACGGCGTCCTCCGCGCTGGCCGCGCTCGCACGCATCTGCACCGGCGAGGTCGTGGCGTACGTGCGCAGCGAGGCGCGTGCCGCCGAGATGCGGCAGTGGGGTGAGCGGCTGGACGTCGAGGTGCGGACAGCGGACTGGGCCGACGCGGACCGGGCGCTGCGCGCGCCGCTGGTCATCGCGACCACCCCGGCCGGCACGACCGACGCCCTCGCCGCCGCCGTACCGGAGCGCCCCGCCACCCTCTTCGACGTGCTCTACGACCCTTGGCCGACCGCTCTGGCGGCCCGCTGGTCCATGTTCGGCGGAGCCGTCGTCAGCGGCCTCGACCTGCTGGTGCACCAGGCGGTGCTGCAGGTGGAGCAGATGACCGGCCGTGCCCCGGCGCCCCTGGACGCCATGCGAAAAGCGGGAGAGCGCGCCCTCGCGGCCCGCTAAGATCCGCTGAGTTCCGCAGGGGCGGAGCAAGGTTCCGCAGGGGGCGGAGAAAGACAGAGGGGGAGCACGAACCGTGTCCACTGGTGTGCCGCTGGCGTCCGGCAAGAGCGAGATATTCGAGGTCATCCTGCAGTTCATGCCGGACTGGGTGCAGATCCCTGTGCTCGTTCTCATCGTGCTGCTCGTCGTCGGGTCGTGGGTCTTCAAGCTGAAGCGCAAGATCGCCCAGCGGCGCGCAAGGCGTCAGGGTCCGGCCGTGCAGGCCGCGGCGCAGACCGGGCAGGGACGGGGTGCCGACTACCTGGGTCCGTACGCTCCCCAGCAGCCCGCGCAGCAGCCGAGCGGTGCCGACTACCTCGGCTCCTACGCCCCTCAGCAGGCGCAGGCCACGCAGCAGCAGGCGCACGCCGTGCAGCCCGGCGCTCAGGGCAGCGGCGCCGACTACCTCGGCTCCTACGCCCCGCAGCAGGCGCAGGGCAGCGGCCCCGCGTGATCACTTCCGGCGCCCGGCACCGTCCATCGGCCGTCCGCTTGGTGGACCGACGGCCGGGCCGCGCCGCCGGACGTGGGAGGATCGGAGTTGGCGGGCCGGGGCCGCGCACCCGGTCGCGCCGTCGCCGTACGCGAGGACACGCGTACGCAGGGCAGTACCAGGGCGCGAGCATCGAGGAGCACCGTTGAGCAGGTTGCGCTGGCTGACCGCGGGGGAGTCCCACGGCCCCGCACTCGTCGCGACGCTGGAGGGTCTTCCCGCCGGCGTGCCGATCACCACGGAGATGGTGGCGGACCACCTGGCCCGGCGCCGTCTCGGTTATGGACGCGGTGCGCGCATGAAGTTCGAGCGTGACGAGGTCACGTTCATCGGCGGTGTGCGGCACGGTCTGACCCTGGGCTCCCCGGTCGCGATCATGGTGGGGAACACGGAGTGGCCCAAGTGGGAGCAGGTCATGGCGGCCGACCCGGTCGACCCGGAGATCCTGGCCGGGCTCGCCCGTAACGCGCCGCTGACCCGGCCGCGTCCCGGTCACGCCGACCTGGCGGGTATGCAGAAGTACGGCTTCGACGAGGCCCGGCCGATCCTGGAGCGTGCCTCCGCCCGTGAGACGGCGGCGCGGGTGGCGCTGGGTGCGGTGGCCCGGTCGTATCTGAAGGAGACGACCGGGATCGAGATCGTCTCCCATGTGGTCGAGCTGGCTGCGGCGAAGGCGCCGAAGGGCGTGTACCCGACGCCGGCCGACGTCGAGAGGCTGGACGCCGACCCGGTGCGCTGCCTGGACGCGGACGCGTCGAAGGCGATGGTCGCGGAGATCGACCAGGCCCACAAGGACGGCGACACGCTCGGTGGCGTGGTGGAGATCCTGGCGTACGGCGTGCCGGTGGGCCTGGGCTCGCATGTGCACTGGGACCGCAAGCTGGACGCCCGCCTCGCCGGTGCGTTGATGGGCATCCAGGCGATCAAGGGCGTCGAGATCGGGGACGGCTTCGAGCTGGCCCGGGTGCCCGGCTCCAAGGCGCACGACGAGATCGTGAAGACCGACGAGGGCATCCGGCGTACGTCGGGCCGCTCGGGCGGCACCGAGGGCGGTCTGACCACGGGTGAGCTGCTGCGGGTGCGGGCGGCGATGAAGCCGATCGCGACCGTGCCGCGGGCCCTGCAGACCGTGGACGTGACCACGGGTGAGGCGACGCAGGCCCACCACCAGCGCTCGGACGTGTCCGCGGTGCCGGCGGCCGGCATCGTCGCCGAGGCCATGGTGGCGCTCGTCCTCGCGGACGCGGTGGCGGAGAAGTTCGGCGGCGACAGCGTGGCCGAGACCCGCCGCAACGTGACCTCCTACCTCGACAACCTGGCCATCCGATGAGCGCAGCGCCTGTCGTCGTGCTGGTCGGGCCGATGGGGGTGGGCAAGTCCACCGTCGGTCAGCTGCTGGCCGAGCGGCTCGGGGTCGGTTACCGGGACACCGACGACGACATCGTCGCCGAGCAGGGCCGGACCATCGCGGAGATCTTCGTCGACGAGGGCGAGGGTGCCTTCCGGGCGATCGAGAAGCAGGCCGTCCACCGGGCGCTCGCCGAGCACGACGGCATCCTGGCGTTGGGCGGCGGCGCGATCCTCGACGCCGACACCCGCGCACTGCTCGCCGGACAGCGGGTCGTCTACCTCTCGATGGACGTCGGGGAGGCCGTCAAGCGCACCGGCCTGAACGCCGCCCGCCCGCTGCTCGCGGTCAACCCGCGCAAGCAGTGGCGGGAGCTGATGGAGGCCCGCCGTCACCTGTACGAAGAGGTCGCCACGGCGGTCGTGGCCACCGACGGGCGTACCCCCGAAGAAGTGACCCAAGCGGCCCTGGACGCACTGGAGTTGAAGGACGCATGAGCGAGGCAGTGACGCGGATCCAGGTCGGCGGCACCGCGGGATCCGACCCGTACGAGGTCCTGGTGGGCCGTCAACTCCTCGGCGAGCTGGGCGGGTTGATCGGCAACAAGGCCAAGCGTGTCGCCGTGATCCACCCCGAGGCGCTGGCCGAGACCGGCGAGGCGCTCCGTGCGGACCTGGCCGGGCAGGGCTTCGAGGCGGTCGCCATCCAGGTGCCGAACGCCGAGGAGGCGAAGACCGCCGAGGTGGCCGCCTACTGCTGGAAGGCGCTGGGTCAGTCCGGGTTCACCCGCAGTGACGTCATCGTCGGCGTCGGCGGCGGGGCGACCACGGATCTGGCCGGGTTCGTGGCCGCGACCTGGCTGCGCGGTGTGCGCTGGATCGCGATCCCGACCACGGTGCTGGCCATGGTGGACGCCGCGGTGGGCGGCAAGACCGGCATCAACACCGCCGAGGGAAAGAACCTCGTCGGCGCCTTCCACCCGCCGGCCGGTGTGCTGTGCGACCTGGCCGCGCTGGAGTCGCTGCCGGTCAACGACTACGTGTCCGGCCTCGCGGAGATCATCAAGGCCGGCTTCATCGCCGACCCGGCGATCCTTGAGCTGATCGAGGCCGACCCGCAGGCCGCGCGGACCCCGGCAGGCCCGCACACGGCCGAGCTGATCGAGCGGTCCATCCGGGTCAAGGCCGAGGTGGTCTCGTCGGACCTGAAGGAGTCGGGTCTGCGGGAGATCCTCAACTACGGCCACACGCTCGGTCACGCCATCGAGAAGAACGAGCGCTACAAGTGGCGGCACGGTGCCGCGGTCGCGGTGGGCATGCACTTCGCCGCCGAACTCGGCCGTCTCGCCGGGAGGTTGGACGACGCGACGGCCGACCGTCACCGCACGATCCTCGAATCGGTCGGCCTGCCGCTGCACTACCGCTACGACCAGTGGCCCAAGCTGCTGGAGACCATGAAGGTCGACAAGAAGTCCCGCGGCGACCTGCTGCGCTTCATCGTCCTGGACGGTCTGGCCAAGCCGACCGTACTGGAGGGACCGGACCCGGCCGTGCTCCTCGCCGCGTACGGCGAAGTCGGCCAGTAAGTCCAGCGAACCACCCTTCCGTCCGATTCGCCTGTGGCGATGGGCACTTCAGACCGCCACCGGCCGTTCACCAAACGGCGGCCGGTGGCGGTACCGTTCGGTAGCGAGGCGGGTTCGTGCCCGCTGCCAGCGCCAATGGCCATGGAAGACGAGACGGAGTGGCACCGGATGCAGCACGCAGTGGGTTCTCCGCTGCCGCCGCCCCACCAGTCGGGGCACGGCTGGTCACCGGCCGCACACCACCCGGGTCCGCATCACCCGGGCGCGCCCCAGGGACCCGCACCGCATCCGGGCCCTGCCCAGCATCCGGGCCCTGCCCAGCATCCGGGCCCTGCCCCGCACCAGGGGTCCGCCCCCGTGCCCCCTCCTCCTCCACCTCCGGCGCCGGGCTTCGCGCCCCCCGGCCCGGTCCCGCACACGCCGCACCAAGTCCCGGCCCCGCCGGCGCCTGAGACCACGGGCCACGTACAACTGCCACCCGGCGGCCCCGTCGGCATGCCGAGCACCCCGCCCGCCACCGCGGCGCCCGATCCGACGACCACGACCCTCGCGGTGCTGCTCATCGGACCGGCGGGCGCCGGCAAGACGAGCGTCGCCAAGTACTGGGCGGACCACCGCCGCGTCCCCACGGCCCACATCAGCCTCGACGACGTCCGCGAATGGGTCCGCTCGGGTTTCGCCGACCCACAGTCCGGCTGGAACGACCACTCCGAGGCCCAGTACCGCCTCGCCCGCCGCACCTGCGGCTTCGCCGCGCGCAACTTCCTGGCCAACGGCATCTCGTGCATCCTCGACGACGCGGTCTTCCCCGACCGCCCGGTGGTCGGCCTCGGCGGCTGGAAGCGCCATGTGGGCCCCGGCCTGCTCCCGGTGGTCCTCCTGCCCGGCCTGGAGATCGTCCTGGAGCGCAACGCCGAGCGCTCGGGCAACCGCCGCCTCACGGACGAGGAGGTGGCCCGCATCCACGGCCGCATGGCGGGCTGGTACGGCTCGGGCCTCCCGATCATCGACAACTCCCAGCTGGACGTCCCACAGACGGCCCAGGTACTGGACGACGTACTGGCCCGCTCAATCGCAAGCCCCCCGAACTGGTAGCCAACGGGGGTGGGGGTACCCAAGGGGCGCGGGGAACTGCGCGACCAACCCCCCACCGGCCCGCAGACGGCTGACAACCTCCGGTGGCACCCCGCTCCCCGAAACGGCACCTCACCAACCCGTACAATCCGGACACCGCCCACTCAGACGCCCTCAACCGGCGCCAAACCGGCGGAGCCCATACGCTCGGGTCATGTCAGAGGTGTACGCCGCCCGCCGGACCCGCCTACGTGAACGCTGCCAAGCCAGCGGCAGCGCCTCCGCGGTCGTCTCCCGCCCCGCCAACGTCCGCTACCTCGCGGGCGCCGCTCCGCAGGGCGCCGTACTGCTCCTGGGCAAGAGCGAGGACCTGCTGGTCTGCTCCGGCCCACTGGAGGACCGGCCGGCCGAGGGCCGCCCCGACGAGGCACTGCGGATCCACACCCTCCCCGGCGCCGGAGGCGATCCCGCCGTCGCCGCCGCCGACCTGGCGGCAGCGCAGGGCGGGGACTCCCTGGCCGTGGAGGAACACCACCTCACCGTGGCCCGCCACAGAGCCATCCGCTCGGTCGTCCCCCGACTGCGCCTCACCGACCTCGGCGGAGCCGTGGAGCAGCTCAGAGTGGTCAAGGACGAGGAGGAGATCTCCTGCCTCAGGATCGGGGCCGAGATCGCCGACCAGGCACTCGGGGAGCTCCTCGAATCCATCCTCGTCGGCCGCACCGAGCGCCACCTCGCCCTCGAACTCGAACGCCGCCTGGTCGATCACGGCGCCGACGGCCCGGCCTTCCCCACCTCCGTCGCCACCGGCCCGAACGCCGGCCGGCGCGCCCACCGGCCCACGGACCGCCGTGTCGAGGAGGGCGACTTCCTCTCCGTCTGCCTGGGTGCGACGTATCGCGGCTACCGGTGCGAGATCGGCCGGACCTTCGTCATCGGTACGTCCCCCGCCGACTGGCAGATCGAGTTGTACGACCTCGTCTTCGCCGCTCAGCGGGCTGGACGGGAGTCCCTGGCACCCGGCGCCGCCTACCGTGACGTGGACCGCGCCGCACGTCAGGTGCTGGATTCCGCCGGGTACCACGAGGGCCTGCCACCCCTCACCGGCCATGGTGTCGGGCTCGAAATCGACGAGGACCCGCAATTGGCTCCCGCGGCCATGGGTAAACTGGACGCTTGTGTGCCGGTCACCGTCGAACCGGGGGTCCACCTCCCGGGCCGGGGCGGCGTCCGGATCGATGACACGCTCGTCGTCCGCCCCGAGGCGGACGGCGGACCCGAGCTACTCACCATCACGACCAAGGAGCTGCTCGCCCTTTAGACAGGAGCGTGCGCCGGGGTCGTCCACGTCAGTCCAGGAGATTCCGCAACCGTGGCTTCCACGAACGACCTCAAGAACGGCATGGTGCTCAAGCTCGAAGGCGGCCAGCTCTGGTCCGTCGTCGAGTTCCAGCACGTCAAGCCCGGCAAGGGCCCGGCCTTCGTGCGCACCAAGCTCAAGAACGTGCTCTCCGGGAAGGTCGTCGACAAGACCTTCAACGCCGGCGTGAAGGTCGAGACGGCCACCGTCGACAAGCGCGACATGCAGTTCTCCTACATGGACGGCGACTACTTCGTCTTCATGGACATGGAGACGTACGACCAGCTGATGGTCGACCGCAAGGCCGTCGGTGACGCCGCCAACTTCCTGATCGAGGGCTTCACCGCCACCGTCGCCCAGCACGAGGGCGAGGTGCTCTTCGTGGAGCTCCCGGCCGCCGTCGAGCTGACCATCCAGGAGACCGAGCCCGGCGTCCAGGGCGACCGCTCCACCGGCGGCACCAAGCCCGCCATCCTGGAGACCGGTCACCAGATCCAGGTCCCGCTCTTCATCACCACCGGTGAGAAGATCAAGGTCGACACCCGCACCAGCGACTACCTCGGCCGGGTGAACAGCTAACCGTGGCTGCCCGCAACACGGCCCGCAAGCGCGCCTTCCAGATCCTCTTCGAGGGCGACCAGCGCGGCGCCGACGTCCTGACGGTCCTCGCGGACTGGATCCGGCTCTCCCGGGACGACACCCGGCAGCCGCCGGTGAGCGAGTACACGATGCAGCTGGTCGAGGGCTACGCGGAGCGCGCGAAGCGGATCGACGAGCTGATCGCGCAGTACTCGGTCGGCTGGACGCTCGACCGGATGCCGGTCGTGGACCGCAACATCCTGCGCCTCGGCGCGTACGAACTGATCTGGGTCGACGAGACCCCGGACGCGGTCGTGCTCGACGAGATGGTGCAGCTGGCGAAGGAGTTCTCCACGGACGAGTCGCCCTCGTTCGTGAACGGTCTCCTCGGCCGGCTCAAGGACCTGAAGCCCTCGCTGCGCCGAGAGGAAGCGTAAGGGCTTTCAAAGACGCCGGAGGGCCCGCAGCGGGGATGCTGCGGGCCCTCCGGCGTCTTGGTACTCATGCGGCCCTCGAGGCCCGTAGAAAGCCGCCGGGGTGGCCGGAACCGCATAGTTCCGGCCACCCCGGCGGCACGTTTCTGCTAAGTGGGGCGAACCCGTGGGGAGCGCTCAGCTCTCCTCTGCGTGGGAGACCGCGCGACGTGCGTCCGCGTCCAGCACACCCCAGCTGATCAGCTGCTCGGTGAGGACCGACGGCGACTGGTCATAGATGACGGCGAGTGTGCGCAGGTCGTCCTGGCGGATCGAGAGCACCTTGCCGTTGTAGTCACCGCGCTGCGACTGGATCGTCGCGGCGTACCGCTGCAGCGGACCCGCCTTCTCGGCCGGCACGTGGGCGAGCCGCTCCAGGTCCAGGACCAGCTTCGGCGGCGGCTCGGCGGCACCGCCCGGCGTGGTGCCCGGCAGCAGTTCCTGCACCGGAACGCCGTAGAAATCCGCCAGCTCGGCGAGGCGCTGCACGGTCACGGCACGGTCGCCGCGCTCGTACGAACCGACCACGACGGCCTTCCAGCGTCCCTGGGACTTCTCCTCGACACCGTGAAGGGAAAGGCCCTGCTGGGTGCGGATGGCCCGGAGCTTGGCCCCGAGCTGTTTGGCGTATTCGCTGGACATATAGCTCCCCGGCACTGGGTCGACGGCCTGGTGTGGGTTCCATGCCGCGCGGTTGGTAACTCACTGTGAGGTTACGCAGCGTTACTCTGGCGCGTCAAGCCGAATGGTCCACACCGACGCTTCCGTGCCGACGGTGGCCGATTGGGCCAAGGGGGTGAACGGTGCCGCGTCGCGGGCCTGCTACGGTGGATGGCGCAAACCAGACGTCCTTTAAGGTCCGTCCCGTGAGGCGGAGAAGGAGGTCCCTTTCGTATGGACAGGCAACAGGACACGCAAGCGTCCGATGCCCGGCCCGTTCTCGAAGGCCCTGACATCGCGCGGGTATTGACCCGCATCGCCCACGAGATCGTCGAACGCGCCAAGGGCGCCGACGACGTCGTGCTCCTCGGCATTCCCACCCGCGGCGTCTTCCTCGCCCAGCGGCTTGCCACCAAGCTCGAGCAGATCACCGAGCGCAAGATCCCGGTCGGCTCGCTCGACATCACCATGTACCGCGACGACCTGCGCATGCATCCCCCGCGTGCGCTGGCCCGCACCGAGATCCCCGGTGACGGCATCGACGGCCGCCTCGTCGTCCTCGTCGACGACGTGCTCTTCTCCGGCCGCACCATCCGTGCCGCCCTCGACGCCCTGAACGACATCGGTCGTCCGCGCGCGGTCCAGCTCGCGGTCCTCGTCGACCGCGGCCATCGCGAACTGCCCATCCGCGCCGACTACGTCGGCAAGAACCTCCCCACGTCGCTGCGGGAGACGGTCAAGGTCCAGCTCGCCGAGGAGGACGGTCGCGACACCGTGCTGCTCGGCGCGAAGCAGCCCCAGTAGCACGCAGAAGGCGTATGGCGCTGCCGTACGCCCGCTCGGTGCGCCTCCACGCGCGCGTGCCGAATGTGCCTTCCGGGGCCGTGACACAAGCGGCTACCGCCGCGGGCCCCAGACCCCGATCCCGACCTGAACTGCCTTACGGAGCCTGACAGATGCAGCGTCATCTCATCTCGGCCGCCGACCTCACCCGCGACGACGCCGTCCTGATCCTCGACACCGCCGAGGAGATGGCCCGGGTCGCCGACCGGCCGATCAAGAAGCTGCCGACCCTGCGCGGCCGCACCGTCGTGAACCTCTTCTTCGAGGACTCCACGCGCACGCGTATCTCCTTCGAGGCCGCCGAGAAGCGGCTGTCCGCGGATGTGATCAACTTCTCCGCCAAGGGGTCGAGCGTGTCCAAGGGCGAGTCCCTGAAGGACACCGCCCAGACCCTGGAGGCCATGGGCGTCGACGCCGTGGTCATCCGGCACGGCGCCTCCGGAGCCCCGTACCGCCTGGCCAACTCCGGCTGGATCGACGCCGCCGTCATCAACGCCGGCGACGGCACCCACCAGCATCCCACCCAGGCCCTGTTGGACGCCTTCACCATGCGCCGTCGCCTGGTCGGCCGGGACGCCGGGATAGGGCAGGACCTGTCCGGCAAGCGCATCACGATCGTCGGCGACGTCCTGCACAGCCGCGTGGCCCGCTCCAACGTCGACCTGCTGCACACCCTCGGCGCCGAGGTCACCCTGGTGGCCCCGCCGACGCTGGTGCCGGTCGGCGTCGAGACCTGGCCGTGCGAGGTGTCGTACGACCTCGACAGCACCCTTCCGAAGTCCGACGCGGTGATGATGCTGCGCGTCCAGCGCGAGCGCATGAACGCCGCCTTCTTCCCCACCGAGCGCGAGTACTCGCGGCGCTACGGCCTCGACGGCGACCGCATGGCGCGCATGCCCGAGCACGCCATCGTGATGCACCCCGGTCCCATGGTCCGCGGCATGGAGATCACCGCCGGGGTCGCCGACTCGGAGCGCTGCACCGCCATCGAGCAGGTCGCAAACGGAGTCTCCATCCGGATGGCCGTTCTGTACCTGCTGCTCGGTGGCAACGAACCCGCCGTCACCCACACCCGCCCCACCGGCTCCGAGGAGAAGTAAGACAGATGAGCAAGATCCTGATCCGTGGTGCGAAGGTGCTCGGCGGCGAGCCGCAGGACGTCCTGATCAACGGTTCCGTCATCGAGGCCGTCGGTGCCGGGCTCTCCGACGAGGGCGCCGAGGTCGTGGAGGCCGCCGGAAAGGTGCTGCTGCCCGGGCTCGTCGACCTGCACACGCACCTGCGTGAGCCGGGCCGCGAGGACTCCGAGACCGTGCTGACCGGCACGCGCGCGGCGGCGAGCGGCGGCTACACCGCGGTGTTCGCCATGGCCAACACCTTCCCCGTCGCCGACACCGCCGGTGTCGTCGAGCAGGTCTACCGGCTCGGGCAGGAGCACGGCTACTGCGACGTGCAGCCCATCGGCGCCGTCACCGTCGGCCTGGAGGGCAAGAAGCTCGCCGAGCTGGGCGCCATGCACGAGTCGGCCGCCGGCGTCACCGTCTTCTCCGACGACGGCAAGTGCGTCGACGACGCCGTGATCATGCGGCGCGCGCTGGAGTACGTGAAGGCCTTCGGCGGCGTCGTCGCCCAGCACGCGCAGGAGCCGCGGCTGACCGAGGGCGCCCAGATGAACGAGGGTGTCGTCTCCGCCGAGCTGGGTCTCGGCGGCTGGCCCGCGGTGGCCGAGGAATCGATCATCGCCCGGGACGTCCTGCTCGCCGAGCACGTCGGCTCCCGCGTCCACATCTGCCACCTGTCGACCGCCGGGTCGGTCGAGATCGTGCGCTGGGCCAAGTCCCGCGGCATCGACGTCACCGCCGAGGTCACCCCGCACCACCTGCTTCTCACCGACGAGCTGGTGCGGACGTACAACCCGGTCTACAAGGTCAACCCGCCGCTGCGCACCGAGCGTGACGTGCTGGCGCTGCGCGAGGCCCTCGCCGACGGCACGATCGACATCGTGGCCACCGACCACGCCCCGCACCCGCACGAGGACAAGGACTGCGAGTGGGCCGCGGCCGCCATGGGGATGGTCGGCCTGGAGACCGCGTTGTCAGTGGTGCAGGAGACCATGGTGGACACCGGGCTCCTCACCTGGGCCGGGGTCGCCGAGCGCATGTCCTTCAAGCCCGCCGAGATCGGGCAGGCGAAGGGCCACGGCCGTCCCGTCTCGGCTGGTGAGCCCGCCAACCTCACGCTCGTCGACACGGAATACCGTGGGTCCGTGGACCCCGCGGGCTTCGCCTCGCGCAGCCGCAACACTCCGTACGAGGGGCGTGAGCTGCCGGGCCGTGTCACGCACACGTGGCTCCGGGGCAAGGCCACGCTCGTCGACGGGAAGCTCACGTGACACCTGCAACACTGCTCGCAGCCGGGATCGCCGCCGAGAAGAAGTCGGCGGAGGTGACCGACTGGGCCGCCCGCGTCGGCTGGGTCGTCGGCCTCCTCCTCTTCGTCGCGCTCGTCTACTGGCTGATGCGCGAGGGCTGGAAGTGGCGCGGCACGCTCCAGGGCGACCTGCCCGAGCTGCCCAGCGCGCCGGACGACCCCGGCCCGGCGAGACTGAGCATGAGCGGCCGCTACCACGGCTCGACCACCGCAGGGCAGTGGCTGGACCGCATCGTGGCGCACGGCCTGGGCACCCGCAGCCGGGTCGAGCTCACGCTGACGGCCGCGGGACTGGACGTCGTACGCCCCGGGGCGACCGATTTCTTCGTACCCGCCGCCGCGCTGCGCGAGGCCCGGCTCGACAAGGGCATCGCCGGCAAGGTCCTCACCGAGGGCGGTCTGCTCGTCGTGACCTGGGCGCACGGCGAACGGCTGATCGACTCCGGGTTCCGCTCGGACCACGCGGCGGAGCACAACGAGTGGGTCGACGTCATTAACTCCATGATCAACACCAACAGCACGGAAGGCGCCGAACGATGACGACCTCCATCCAGGGGACCGCCTCGAAGAGGCACAAGGCGGCTCCCGCCGTACTCGTCCTGGAGGACGGCCGGATCTTCCGGGGCCGCGCCTACGGGGCCGTGGGGGTGACCTTCGGCGAGGCCGTGTTCTCCACCGGCATGACCGGCTACCAGGAGACCCTCACCGATCCCTCGTACCACCGCCAGGTGGTCGTGATGACCGCCCCGCACGTCGGCAACACCGGCGTCAACGACGAGGACCCGGAGAGCAAGCGCATCTGGGTCGCCGGATACGTCGTGCGCGACCCCGCGCGCGTGCCGTCCAACTGGCGTGCCAAGCGCTCGCTGGACGAGGAGCTGCGCCACCAGGGCGTCGTCGGGATCTCCGGCATCGACACGCGCGCGCTGACCCGCCATCTGCGTGAGCGCGGCGCCATGCGCGTCGGCATCTTCTCCGGCAACGCCCTGCCCGACGAGGGCACCATGCTCGCCGAGGTGTGCCAGGCCCCCGAGATGAAGGGCGCCGACCTCTCCGCCGAGGTCGCCACCAAGGAGGCGTACGTCGTCCCGGCGATCGGCGAGAAGAAGTTCACGGTCGCCGCGGTCGACCTGGGCATCAAGGGCATGACCCCGCACCGGATGGCCGAGCGCGGCATCGAGGTGCACGTGCTACCGGCCACGGCGACCGCCGACGATGTGTACGCCGTCAACCCGGACGGCGTGTTCTTCTCCAACGGCCCGGGCGACCCGGCCACCGCCGACCACCCGGTCTCCGTCATGCAGGCGGTCCTGGAGCGCGGCACCCCGCTCTTCGGCATCTGCTTCGGCAACCAGATCCTTGGCCGCGCGCTCGGCTTCGGCACCTACAAGCTCAAGTACGGCCACCGCGGCATCAACCAGCCCGTGCAGGACCGTACGACCGGCAAGGTCGAGGTCACCGCGCACAACCACGGCTTCGCCGTGGACGCCCCGACCGACAAGGTCTCCGACACCCCCTACGGCCGCGCTGAGGTCTCCCACGTCTGCCTGAACGACAACGTGGTGGAGGGCCTCCAGCTCCTCGACAAGCCGGCTTTCAGCGTCCAGTACCACCCCGAAGCAGCCGCGGGTCCGCACGACGCCGCCTACCTGTTCGACCGCTTCGTATCCCTGATGGAGGGCCAGCGTGCCTAAGCGCACCGATATCCAGTCCGTCCTGGTCATCGGCTCCGGCCCGATCGTCATCGGCCAGGCCGCCGAGTTCGACTACTCCGGCACGCAGGCGTGCCGCGTCCTGAAGTCCGAGGGCCTGCGGGTCATCCTCGTGAACTCCAACCCGGCGACGATCATGACCGACCCGGAGATCGCCGACGCCACCTACGTCGAGCCGATCACCCCGGAGTTCGTCGAGAAGATCATCGCCAAGGAGCGCCCGGACGCGCTCCTGCCCACCCTGGGCGGCCAGACGGCCCTCAACACCGCGATCTCGCTGCACGAGAACGGCGTCCTCGACAAGTACGGCGTCGAGCTGATCGGGGCCAACGTCGAGGCGATCCACAAGGGCGAGGACCGCGACCAGTTCAAGCTGGTCGTCGACGCGGTCAACGCCAAGATCGGCCACGGCGAGTCCGCCCGCTCGGTCATCTGCCACTCCATGGACGACGTCCTCGCGGGCGTCGAGACGCTCGGCGGCTACCCGGTCGTCGTCCGCCCCTCCTTCACCATGGGCGGCGCCGGGTCCGGCTTCGCCCACGACGAGGAGGAGCTGCGCCGCATCGCCGGTCAGGGCCTCACGCTCTCCCCGACCACCGAGGTGCTCCTGGAGGAGTCCATCCTCGGCTGGAAGGAGTACGAGCTGGAGCTGATGCGCGACAAGCACGACAACGTCGTGGTCGTCTGCTCCATCGAGAACTTCGACCCCATGGGCGTGCACACCGGTGACTCCATCACCGTCGCCCCGGCGATGACTCTCACCGACCGCGAGTACCAGATCCTGCGCGACATCGGCATCGCCGTCATCCGTGAGGTCGGCGTCGACACCGGCGGCTGCAACATCCAGTTCGCGGTGAACCCCGAGGACGGTCGCGTGATCGTCATCGAGATGAACCCGCGCGTGTCGCGCTCGTCGGCCCTCGCCTCCAAGGCGACCGGCTTCCCGATCGCCAAGATCGCCGCCAAGCTGGCCGTCGGCTACACCCTCGACGAGATCCCGAACGACATCACGCAGGAGACCCCGGCCTCCTTCGAGCCGACGCTCGACTACGTGGTCGTGAAGGCCCCGCGGTTCGCCTTCGAGAAGTTCCCGCAGGCCGACTCCACGCTGACCACCACCATGAAGTCGGTCGGCGAGGCCATGGCCATCGGCCGCAACTTCACCGAGGCCTTCCAGAAGGCGCTGCGCTCGCTGGAGAAGAAGGGCAGCCAGTTCACCTTTGTCGGCGAGCCCGGCGACAAGGAAGAGCTGCTGCGCGAGGCCGTACGGCCCACCGACGGCCGGATCAACGCCGTCATGCAGGCCATCCGCGCGGGCGCCACGCCCGAGGAGGTCTTCGAGTACACGAAGATCGACCCCTGGTTCGTCGACCAGCTCTTCCTCATCAAGGAGATCGCCGACGAGATCGCCGAGGCGCCGGAGCTCACCCCCGACCTGCTGGCCGAGGCCAAGCGGCACGGCTTCTCCGACCAGCAGATCGCCGAGATCCGCGGCCTGCGCGAGGACGTCGTGCGCGAGGTGCGGCACGCGCTCGGCATCCGCCCGGTCTACAAGACGGTCGACACCTGCGCCGCCGAGTTCGCGGCGAAGACGCCGTACTTCTACTCCTCCTACGACGAGGAGACGGAGGTCGCTTCTCGTGAGAAGCCGGCCGTCATCATCCTGGGCTCGGGTCCCAACCGCATCGGCCAGGGCATCGAGTTCGACTACTCCTGCGTCCACGCCTCCTTCGCGCTGAGCGACGCCGGGTACGAGACCGTGATGGTCAACTGCAACCCGGAGACCGTCTCCACGGACTACGACACCTCCGACCGCCTGTACTTCGAGCCGCTGACGCTGGAAGACGTGCTGGAGATCGTCCACGCGGAGTCGCTCGCCGGTCCGATCGCCGGTGTCGTGGTCCAGCTGGGCGGCCAGACCCCGCTGGGCCTGGCGCAGGCGCTCAAGGACAACGGCGTGCCGATCGTCGGCACGTCCCCCGAGGCCATCCACGCCGCCGAGGACCGCGGCGCCTTCGGCCAGGTCCTGCAGGAGGCCGGCCTCCCGGCCCCCAAGCACGGCACCGCCACCACCTTCGCCGGGGCCAAGGCCATCGCCGACGAGATCGGCTACCCGGTCCTGGTGCGGCCGTCGTATGTCCTCGGCGGGCGCGGCATGGAGATCGTGTACGACGAGGCCCGCCTCGAGTCGTACATCGCCGAGTCGACCGAGATCAGCCCCTCGCGGCCGGTCCTTGTCGACCGCTTCCTCGACGACGCGATCGAGATCGACGTCGATGCCCTCTACGACGGCGAAGAGCTCTACCTCGGCGGCGTCATGGAGCACATCGAGGAGGCCGGCATCCACTCCGGCGACTCGGCGTGCGCCCTGCCCCCGATCACGCTCGGCGGCTTCGACATCAAGCGCCTGCGCGCCTCCACGGAGGCCATCGCCAAGGGCGTCGGCGTCCGCGGCCTGATCAACATCCAGTTCGCGATGGCCGGCGACATCCTGTACGTCCTGGAGGCCAACCCGCGCGCGTCCCGTACGGTCCCCTTCACCTCGAAGGCGACCGCGGTGCCGCTGGCGAAGGCAGCCGCCCGGATCTCACTGGGCGCCACCATCGCCGAACTCCGTGCCGAGGGGCTGCTTCCGGCCACCGGCGACGGCGGCGAGCTCCCGCTCGACGCGCCGATCTCCGTCAAGGAGGCCGTCATGCCGTGGTCGCGCTTCCGTGACATCCACGGCCGTGGCGTCGACACGGTCCTCGGCCCGGAGATGCGCTCCACCGGCGAGGTCATGGGCATCGACAGCGTCTTCGGCACGGCGTACGCCAAGTCGCAGGCCGGCGCCTACGGCCCGCTGCCCACCAAGGGCCGCGCCTTCATCTCGGTCGCCAACCGCGACAAGCGCTCGATGATCTTCCCGGCGCGCGAGCTGGTCGCCCACGGCTTCGAGCTGCTCGCCACCTCCGGCACTGCCGAGGTCCTCAAGCGCAACGGCATCAACGCCACGGTCGTGCGCAAGCAGTCCGAGGGCACCGGCCCGGGCGGCGAGAAGACCATCGTCCAGCTCATCCACGACGGCGAGGTCGACCTCATCGTCAACACCCCGTACGGCACCGGCGGCCGCCTCGACGGCTACGACATCCGTACGGCGGCCGTGGCGCGGTCGGTCCCGTGCCTGACGACGGTTCAGGCGCTCGCCGCCGCCGTCCAGGGCATCGACGCCCTCAACCACGGTGATGTGGGCGTCCGTTCGCTCCAGGAACACGCGGAACACCTGACCGCGGCCCGCGACTAGCAGCCCTGAGGGGGACACCGGAAACGGTGTCCCCCTCTTCATGAGGGTGACGAGGCTTCAAGAGGACACTGACTGATGTACAAGCTTTTCTTCCGTCTGGTTTTCAAACGGATGGACCCGGAGCAGGCCCACTATCTGGCGTTCCGCTGGATCCGACTCGCCGTCAGGATCCCCGTGCTGCGCACCTTCGTCGCCGCCGCGCTCGCGCCGCGCTACAAGGAACTGCGCACGGAGGCCTTCGGTCTGCGCATGCACGGCCCCTTCGGGCTCGCCGCCGGATTCGACAAGAACGCGATCGCCATCGACGGCATGTCGATGCTGGGCTTCGACCACGTCGAGATCGGCACGGTCACCGGGGAGGCGCAGCCGGGCAACCCCAAGAAGCGGCTCTTCCGGCTCGTGCAGGACCGGGCGCTGATCAACCGCATGGGCTTCAACAACGAGGGCTCGCTGGCCGTCGCCGCCCGCCTGGCGTCCCGTACACCGGTCTTCAAGACCGTCGTGGGCGTCAACATCGGCAAGACCAAGGTCGTCCCGGAGGAGGAGGCCGTCGGCGACTACGTGAAGTCGACGGAGCGGCTGGCGCCGTACGCCGACTACCTGGTGGTCAATGTCTCCTCGCCGAACACGCCCGGCCTGCGCAACCTGCAGGCCACCGAGGCACTGCGCCCGCTGCTGACCGCCGTGCGCGAGGCCGCCGACCGCACGGTCGCGAACCGCCGCGTCCCGCTCCTGGTGAAGATCGCGCCCGACCTCGCCGACGAGGACGTCGACGCGGTCGCCGACCTGGCCGTCGAGCTCGGCCTGGACGGCATCATCGCCACGAACACGACCATCGTGCGCGAGGGGCTCGGTTTGAAATCCGAACCCTCGCTGGTGAAGGAGACCGGGGGGCTCTCGGGGGCGCCGCTGAAGAAGCGCTCCCTGGAGGTTCTGCGGCGCCTGTACGCGCGCGTGGGCGACCGGATCACCCTCGTGGGCGTCGGCGGCATCGAGAACGCCGAGGACGCCTGGGAGCGCATCCTGGCGGGCGCCACGCTGGTCCAGGGATACAGCGCCTTCATCTACGAGGGGCCCTTCTGGGGCCGTGCCATCCACAAGGGCCTCGCCGCCCGCCTCCGCACCAGCCCGTACGACACCCTCGCCGACGCGGTCGGCGCCGACGTCAGGAAGGCAAGGAAGACCGCATGAGCCCTCTGGAACCCTTTGGCGCACGACTTCGCCGGGCCATGGACGAGCGTGGCCCGCTGTGCGTCGGCATCGACCCGCACGCGTCCCTGCTCGCCGAGTGGGGCCTGAACGACGACGTGACCGGCCTGGAGCGGTTCAGCCGCACCGTCGTCGAGGCGATGGCCGACCGGGTCGCCGTGCTCAAGCCGCAGAGCGCGTTCTTCGAGCGCTTCGGCTCGCGCGGCGTCGCCGTCCTGGAGAAGTCGGTCGAGGAGGCACGGGCGGCCGGGGCGCTGGTCGTGATGGACGCCAAGCGCGGCGACATCGGCTCGACCATGGCCGCGTACGCCGAGTCTTTCCTCAGGAAGGACTCCCCGCTCTTCTCGGACGCACTGACCGTCTCGCCGTACCTCGGCTACGGCTCGCTCTCACCTGCCGTCGCGCTGGCCCGGGAGAGCGGCACCGGCCTGTTCGTGCTCGCGCTGACCTCCAACCCGGAGGGCGGGGAGGTCCAGCACGCGATCCGCGCGGACGGCCGCACCGTCGGCGCGACGATGCTGGGGCACCTGGCCGTCGAGAACGCGGGGGAGGAGCCGCTGGGCTCCTTCGGGGCGGTCGTCGGCGCCACCCTTGGCGACCTGTCGACGTACGACCTGGACATCAACGGCCCGCTCCTCGCGCCCGGCATCGGCGCGCAGGGAGCCACGCCGGCCGATCTCCCCCGGGTCTTCGGCGCCGCGGTGCGCAATGTCGTCCCCAACGTCAGCCGGGGCGTGCTGCGACACGGACCCGACGTCGTCGCGCTGCGTGAGGCCGCGTCACGCTTCGCCGACGAAGTCCGGGTCGCTGTGTCGGGCAGCTGACCGCCGTCAGGGGTGTTCGAGGTGGTCGCACGAGACCTCCGATGAGTGACTCCGGGCCGACTTGAGTCTGAATACATCCTCAAATCCGGGGCATTATGTCCTAAATGTCCGGCCTGACGGAGGCTGACCAGGACTTTTCCGCTGTTCTCGCTGACTCTGGCGGACTTGGCCGCTAGTCTCCGACGCAGAGTGAACGGGCAAGCGTGTTGCTCGTGGCTCCCCAGGTGTGGGGCGACTAGGTTCCTCACCGGTCCGTATCCGACAGTTCGACATCCGAGGTGACGTAGGCGTGGCTCTTCCGCCCCTTACCCCTGAACAGCGCGCAGCCGCGCTCGAAAAGGCCGCCGCGGCTCGCCGGGAGCGGGCCGAGGTCAAGAATCGACTCAAGCACTCCGGCGCCTCCCTGCACGAGGTCATCAAGCAGGGCCAGGAGAACGACGTCATCGGCAAGATGAAGGTCTCCGCCCTGCTCGAGTCCCTGCCGGGCGTGGGCAAGGTCCGCGCCAAGCAGATCATGGAGCGACTCGGCATCTCCGAGAGCCGCCGCGTGCGCGGTCTCGGCTCGAACCAGATCGCTTCCCTGGAGCGTGAGTTCGGCAGCACCGGCTCCTGAGTCCGGGTCCTCCGGACCGGGAGTCCCGGGCACTCCGGGATTGCTGGAATAATCGCTGCATGAGTGAACGTCCGCGGCTGACCGTGCTCTCCGGCCCCTCCGGGGTCGGCAAGAGCACGGTCGTCGCCCATATGCGCAAGGAACACCCCGAGGTCTGGCTCTCGGTGTCGGCGACGACCCGCAAGCCCCGCCCCGGCGAGCGGCACGGAGTCCACTACTTCTTCGTCACCGACGAGGAGATGGACAAGCTGATCGCCAACGGCGAGCTGCTGGAGTGGGCCGAGTTCGCCGGCAATCGCTACGGCACGCCGCGTGCGGCCGTGCTGGAGCGGCTGGAGGCGGGCGAGCCCGTGCTCCTGGAGATCGACCTCCAGGGCGCCCGGCAGGTCCGTGAGTCCATGGCGGACGCCCAGCTGGTGTTCCTGGCTCCTCCCTCCTGGGAGGAGCTGGTGCGCAGACTCACCGGACGTGGCACCGAGCCGCCCGAGGTGATCGAGCGCCGCCTGGACGCGGCGAAGGTCGAGCTGGCGGCCGAGCCCGAGTTCGATGTGACCTTGGTCAACACCTCCGTCGAGGACGTGGCGCGCGAGCTGCTAGCCTTGATGGACGTTGTGTGATCGTGGCTGATCGTCCAAGTTTGATCGTTTCGCTCAAACTTGATCATTCACACTGAATCTTTCCCATCCATCGGAAGGTAGAGCGTGTCCTCTTCCATCTCCGCGCCCGAGGGCATCATCAACCCGCCGATCGACGAGCTCCTCGAGGCCACCGACTCGAAGTACAGCCTCGTGATCTACGCGGCCAAGCGCGCCCGCCAGATCAACGCGTACTACTCGCAGCTCGGCGAGGGTCTCCTCGAGTACGTCGGTCCGCTCGTGGACACCCACGTTCACGAGAAGCCGCTCTCGATCGCCCTGCGCGAGATCAACGCGGGTCTGCTGACGTCCGAGGCCGTCGAGGGCCCGGCGCAGTAAGTACGATTTGCAGCTTGCAGCTGACTTTTCCACAGGCCCGGCAGCGCGACTGCCGGGCCTGTGGTGTGTAGTGGAGTCGTACGTTGCCGAGTCCGGGGAGAGACGGTGGACAAGCCGAAGGTCGTTCTGGGGGTCAGCGGTGGCATCGCCGCCTACAAGGCCTGTGAGCTGCTGCGACGGCTGACGGAGTCGGGCCATGACGTCCGCGTCGTCCCGACGGCCTCCGCGCTGCACTTCGTGGGCGCCGCCACCTGGTCCGCCCTCTCCGGCAACCCCGTCTCGACGGAGGTGTGGGACGACGTCCACGAGGTCCCGCACGTCCGTATCGGCCAGCAGGCCGACCTGGTCGTCGTCGCCCCGGCCACGGCCGACACGCTCGCCAAGGCCGCGCACGGCCTCGCCGACGACCTGCTGACCAACACCCTGCTCACCGCCCGCTGTCCGGTGGTCTTCGCCCCCGCCATGCACACCGAGATGTGGGAACACCCGGCCACGCAGGAGAACGTGGCGACGCTGCGGCGGCGCGGCGCGGTCGTCATCGAGCCCGCCGTCGGCCGTCTCACCGGCGTCGACACCGGCAAAGGCCGGCTGCCCGACCCCTCCGAGATCTTCGAGATCTGTCGCCGGGTCCTCGCCCGCGGCGTCACCGAGCCGGACCTCAAGGGCCGGCACGTCGTCATCAGCGCCGGCGGCACCCGCGAGCCCCTCGACCCCGTCCGCTTCCTCGGCAACCGCTCCTCCGGCAAGCAGGGATACGCCCTCGCCCGCACCGCCGCCGCACGGGGTGCCCGCGTCACCCTGATCGCGGCGAACACCGGGCTGCCCGACCCGGCAGGCGTGGACGTCGTGCAGGTGGGCACGGCCGTGCAGCTGCGGGAGGCGGTCCTCAAGGCGGCCGCGGAAGCCGACGCTGTGGTGATGGCGGCGGCGGTAGCGGACTTCCGCCCGGCGACGTACGCCGCCGGAAAGATCAAGAAGAAGGACGACCAGGACCCGGAGCCCATCGTTCTCGTGCGGAATCCGGACATCCTCGCGGAGATCTCGACCGACCGCGCCCGTACCGGCCAGGTGGTCGTCGGCTTCGCCGCCGAGACGGACGACGTCCTGGCCAACGGCCGCAGGAAGCTGGAGCGCAAGGGGTGCGACCTCCTCGTGGTGAACGAGGTGGGCGAGCGCAAGACGTTCGGCTCCGAGGAGAACGAGGCGGTCGTCCTGGGCGCCGACGGCAGTGAGACACCCGTGCCGCACGGACCCAAGGAAGCACTGGCCGAAATCGTGTGGGACCTGGTGACGCGGCGACTGGTGTGAATGTTTGATGCGCTGCGGCTCTCTCCTGAGCATCGCTCGATTCGGGTGTGGCGCCCCTGGCCAAGGGCGCGTGGCATTGGGCAGAATGCCCGTGCCGCAGGTCACAGCGCTCCCGAGAGGCGAGACAGGGGGTCCGTGACCGAGCACGACAGATAAACTGTCCTCGGACGACGCCGGGCGCAGCCCCCGTCCCGTCCACAAATGATCAGCCAGCAGCCGCTGCAACCACAGGGAGCGTTGTGTCCCGTCGCCTGTTCACCTCGGAGTCCGTGACCGAAGGTCACCCCGACAAGATCGCTGACCAGATCAGCGACACCATCCTCGATGCGCTTCTGCGTGAGGACCCGACCTCCCGGGTCGCCGTCGAGACCCTCATCACCACCGGCCTGGTGCACGTGGCCGGCGAGGTCACGACCAAGACGTACGCGGACATCGCGACACTGGTCCGCAACAAGATCCTCGAGATCGGCTACGACTCCTCGAAGAAGGGCTTCGACGGCGCCTCCTGTGGTGTCTCTGTCTCGATCGGCGCGCAGTCGCCGGACATCGCCCAGGGCGTGGACACGGCGTACGAGACCCGGGTCGAGGGCGACGAGGACGAACTGGACCGCCAGGGCGCCGGTGACCAGGGCCTGATGTTCGGCTACGCCTCGGACGAGACGCCGACGCTGATGCCGCTGCCGATCTTCCTGGCGCACCGCCTGTCCAAGCGCCTGTCCGACGTCCGCAAGAACGGCACGATCCCCTACCTGCGCCCCGACGGCAAGACGCAGGTCACCATCGAGTACGACGGCGACAAGGCCGTACGCCTGGACACCGTCGTCGTCTCCTCGCAGCACGCGTCCGACATCGACCTGGACTCCCTCCTGGCGCCCGACATCCGCGAGTTCGTGGTCGAGCCGGAGCTGAAGGCGCTCGTCGACGACGGCATCAAGCTGGACACCGACGGCTACCGTCTGCTGGTCAACCCGACCGGCCGTTTCGAGATCGGCGGCCCGATGGGTGACGCGGGTCTGACCGGCCGGAAGATCATCATCGACACGTACGGCGGCATGGCCCGCCATGGCGGCGGCGCGTTCTCCGGCAAGGACCCGTCCAAGGTGGACCGTTCGGCGGCTTACGCGATGCGCTGGGTCGCCAAGAACGTCGTCGCGGCCGGTCTGGCCTCGCGCTGCGAGGTGCAGGTGGCGTACGCGATCGGCAAGGCCGAGCCGGTGGGCCTGTTCATCGAGACCTTCGGCACGGCCAAGGTCGACGCCGAGAAGATCGAGAAGGCCATCGACGAGGTCTTCGACCTCCGTCCGGCCGCGATCATCCGCGACCTGGACCTGCTCCGCCCGATCTACGCCCAGACCGCGGCGTACGGCCACTTCGGCCGTGAGCTGCCGGACTTCACGTGGGAGCGGACGGACCGCGTGGAGGCGCTGCGGAAGGCTGTGGGGCTGTAAGTCCCGGCGATACGGCTTCGCCGAGGCCCGGTTCCCTTCGGGGGCCGGGCCTCGTCGTTTGTCAGTCCGGAGGAGGGTGCGTTCCGTCGCCGTAGGGGACTCGGGCGGCGTCGGCTGTCAGTGGTGTTTGGTAAGAATGCAAGCGTGAGCAGCGAGAACGGGCAGACGGGTGGTGGGGCCGAGGGGGCGCCGCCCGAGCAGCTTGCGCTCATTCGGGAGAGCGTGCGCAAGGCGAAGGTGCCCAAGGCCAAGCCGCGGACGTGGCGCGGGTCCGCGCTGGCCAGGGAGCTGCCTGTCGCGCGGGTGCTGGTCGACAAGGGTGTGCTGCATCTTGACCGGTACTTCGACTACGCCGTGCCCGAGGAGCTCGACGCCGACGCGCAGCCCGGGGTGCGGGTGCGAGTGCGGTTCGGGGCCGGCCGGCATCGGGTGCGGGAGGGGCGGCGTGAGGGTGGGGGGCTCATCGACGGGTTCCTCGTGGAGCGGCTTGCGGAGTCGGACTACTCCGGGCCTCTGGCGGCTCTCGCGCAGGTCGTGTCGCCCGAGCCGGTCTTGAGTGAGGAGTTGCTGGGGCTTGCGCGGGCCGTTGCCGACCGGTACGCCGGAGGGCTGGCCGATGTGTTGCAGCTGGCCGTGCCGCCGCGGAGTGCCCGGGCCGAGCAGCGGCCTTCGCCGGAGCCGTTGCCGAGGCCCGGTGCTCCTGAGGCGGGGTCCTGGGGGCGGTATGAGCAGGGGCCCGCTTTTCTGGCGGCACTGGCTTCCGGGAGTGCGCCGCGGGCCGTGTGGAATGCGCTGCCCGGCCCCGAGTGGAGTGAGGAGCTGGCCCGGGCCGTCGTGGCGACGCTGGCCTCCGGGCGCGGGGCGCTCGTCGTGCTGCCGGACGGAAGAGCTGTTGCGCGCGTTGACGCTGCCCTGACCTCGCTCATGGGGGAGGGCCGGCATGCGGTGCTGACCGCCGACGCCGGGCCCGAGAAGAGGTATCGGGAGTGGCTCGCGGTGCGGCGGGGCAGCGTACGGGCGGTCGTGGGGACTCGTGCTGCCATGTTCGCGCCCGTGCGGGATCTCGGGCTGGTCGCCCTCTGGGACGACGGCGACGACAGCCACAGTGAGCAGCATGCCCCACAGCCCCATGCGCGGGAAGTTCTCCTGCTGCGCGCCGCGCAGGACAAGTGCGGCTTTCTGCTGGGGAGTTGGAGCTGCACCGTCGAGGCCGCCCAGCTCGTGGAGAGCGGATGGGTCCGGCCCCTGGTCGCCGGGCGGGAGCAGGTGCGGGGTGCGGCTCCGCTCGTACGGACCGTGGGGGACGGGGACCTCGCGCGGGACGAGGCCGCTCGGGCCGCTCGGTTGCCCACGCTGGCATGGCAAGCGGTGCGCGAGGGGCTGCGGCACGGGCCGGTGCTCGTGCAGGTGCCTCGGCGCGGGTACGTGCCGCGGATGGCCTGCGCCAACTGCCGGGCGCCTGCTCGGTGCCGGCACTGCTCCGGGCCGTTGGAGGCGCAGGGCTCCGGGGCTGATCTGCGGTGCGGGTGGTGCGGGCGTGAGGAAGGTGCGTGGCACTGTCCGGAGTGCGGTGGGTTCCGGCTGCGGGCTCAGGTCGTGGGGGCCCGGCGGACCGCCGAGGAGTTGGGGCGGGCGTTCCCATCGGTTCCGGTGCGGACCTCCGGGCGCGAGCATGTGCTGGACACCGTGCCGGGGACGCCTTCGCTGGTCGTGAGCACGCCGGGGGCCGAGCCCGTCGCCGAGGGCGGGTATGCCGCGGCCCTGCTGCTGGACGGCTGGGCCATGCTGGGGCGGCCCGATCTGCGGGCGGGTGAGGACGCGCTGCGGCGGTGGATCGCGGCTGCCTCGCTGGTACGGCCGCAGGGTGCCGGGGGAACGGTGGTCGTTGTCGCCGAGCCCACGCTGCGGCCCGTGCAGGCGCTCGTGCGGTGGGATCCCGTCGGGCATGCGGTGCGCGAGCTCGCCGAGCGAGCCGAGCTCGGATTTCCGCCGGTGTCCCGGATGGCCTCCGTGGCCGGGCCGGGGGAGGCGGTCGCCGAGTTCCTCCGTGCCGTCGAACTGCCGCCGGAGGCCGAGGTCTTGGGGCCCGTGCCCTTGCCTGTCACGCCGGTGGGGCGGCCGCGGCGGACGGGGGCGCCGCCGCCGGGGGAGCACTGGGACCGGGCGTTGATCCGGGTGCCGCCGGGGCGCGGGGCCGCGCTGGCGTCCGCGTTGAAGGCGGCGCAGGCGGCGCGGATGGCTCGTGGGGCCGGGGGCGGGGGCGGCAACGGAGGCGGGGAGGCCGTGGTTCGCGTGCGGGTTCGGATTGATCCGCCTGATATTGGGTGAGCCGGGTGCCCGGTGCCGGTGCCGGTGCCGGTGCCGGGGCTCGGGTGAGTGGCGTGTGCGTGGTGTGCAGGCCCAAGCCGGTCCGCTGCCCGTGCGGTCGGCTCTTCCGGATCCCGGCATGGCTCTGCCCTCCCGGGTGCGCTCCGGGAGGGCAGAGTGATGGGGTGTCAGCCGTTGCGAGGGCCGGGGAAGGCCGTGGGCCTGGCCTCGTCGCGAAGGCCGGGGCTGCCTGCCGTCGGCTGTGTCGGCATCGAGCGGGCCGCGGGGACCGTAGGAACGGTGGGGATGGCGGTGGTGACGTTGACCGAACGGCTTCCCGAGGGCTCGGTCGTACGCTCGGTCTCGGCTGCCGCCTGGGCGGCGGCGCGGCGTGCGCCGTAGCGGCGGTGGACCGCCTGCTTGGTGACGCCGAGGGCCGAACCGACCGCGTCCCAGGAGAAGCCGAGTGAGCGGTCGAAGTCCACGGCCGCCGTGACCAGGGTCTCGACACTGTCCCGCAGCTCCTGGGCGAGACGGACCGTCGGGGCGGGGGCGCGTCCGTAGACGACGAAGCCCGTGGAGGGACCGGAGCGGCGCGGGCGGTAGACGTTGCCCAGTTGCGCGGTGAGCGTGCGCAGTGCGTCCACCTGCCGGCGGACCCGCTCGATGTCCCGCACCAGCAAGTGCAGGCTGGCCCGAGCCTGGGCGTCGTGGGTTGCGTGGTCGGCCATGAACAAGCCTCTCGAACCGGCGTGAAAAGGAGTGGGCCGCGAGTACGGCGGGTGCGGCCCGTTGTGGTCAACTCTTTCTTGACCAACGCGGGATCGCTCCGCGGGTCACGCATTGGGGGCGTGTGGGCATATGCCTACGCTCCCTGTGTGGGGGTGTGCGCCTCGGCCGTCGGCCTCGGGTGCTTGCCCGCCCTCGCACGACCCGTTTCCAGTCGGCCACGAGGCTGGGCTCTCCCGTGGCGGTTGCTCGTCGTCGGCGGCTCTCCGTCCGTGGGCATGGCTTGCTGTCGTTCGTGGCTTCCGGGACCTGCGCCCCGCCCGCGCGCGCATGTACCGCGCAGCCCTCGACCGCGGCCACATAAACTTGTGCGTTGCCCGCAACAACCCCCGCCCGAGAGGCCCGAACCCACCCATGAAGCTTGTCTTCGCCGGTACCCCCGAGGTCGCCGTTCCCGCTCTGGACGCTCTGATCGCCTCCGGGCGGCATGAGGTGGCCGCCGTCGTCACGCGGCCCGACGCGCCGGCCGGGCGTGGGCGCAGGCTGGTGGCGAGTCCGGTGGCCGAACGGGCCGAGGAGGCCGGGATCGAGGTGCTCAAGCCCGCCAGGCCGCGGGACCCCGAGTTCCTCGAGCGGCTCAGGGAGATCGCGCCCGACTGCTGTCCCGTCGTCGCCTACGGCGCCCTGCTGCCGCGCGTCGCCCTCGACATTCCGGCCCACGGCTGGGTCAACCTGCACTTCTCGCTGCTGCCCGCCTGGCGGGGGGCCGCGCCCGTGCAGCACGCCATCATGGCCGGTGACGAGATCACCGGGGCCTCCACCTTCCTGATCGAGGAAGGGCTCGACTCCGGCCCCGTCTACGGCACCGTCACCGAGGAGATCCGGCCCACCGACACCAGCGGCGACCTGCTGACCCGGCTCGCCTTCGCGGGCGCCGGGCTGCTGGCCGCGACCATGGACGGGATCGAGGACGGCACCTTGAAGGCCGTTCCGCAGCCGTCCGATGGGGTCACCCTGGCCCCCAAGGTCAACGTCGAGGACGCCCGCATCGACTGGAACGCGCCCTCCCTGCGCGTCGACCGTGTCGTGCGCGGGTGCACCCCTGCCCCGGGTGCCTGGACGACCTTCCGCGGTGAGCGGCTCAAGCTCATCCACGTGCAGCCGGTGCCCGGGCGGGACGATCTCGCGCCCGGTGCGCTCTCCGTCGGGAAGAACAATGTGTACGTCGGGACCGGGTCGTACGCCGTCGAGTTGCTGTGGGTGCAGGCTCAGGGCAAGAAGCCGATGCGGGCGGCCGATTGGGCGCGGGGTGTGCGGATCGCCGATGGTGAGGTCCTCGGCGTCTGATCGGCCGACTGTCGCTGTCGCTTGCTGACTGCCCGAATGCCGGGTGCGTGGAGGCCGGCTGCCGGGTGGTGTGCGGCTGGCCCCTGCGCTGATCGCCGGACCGCCCTGCGCGGCGGGTGCCCTGTGCGACGTACGCTGTGTGCATACCTCATCCAGCAATCCGGAGCACCTTTTTCGTGAGCGACACCTCCCGTCGGCCCCGCAAACCCGGCAAGCCGTACCGACGGCCCCAGAAGGACCCCGTCCGCATCCTCGCCTTCGAGGCGTTGCGTGCCGTGGACGAGCGGGACGCGTACGCCAACCTCGTTCTGCCGCCGCTGCTGCGCAAGGCGCGGGAGAAGGGTGACTTCGACGGGCGGGACGCCGCGCTCGCGACCGAGCTGGTGTACGGGACGCTGCGGCGGCAGGGGACGTATGACGCCGTCATCTCCGCCTGTGTGGACCGGCCGCTGCGTGAGGTCGATCCGCCGGTGCTCGATGTGCTGAGCCTCGGTGTGCATCAGCTGCTCGGGACGCGGATTCCCGCGCATGCCGCGGTGTCCGCGTCCGTCGAGCTGGCTCGTGTCGTGCTCGGTGACGGGCGGGCCAAGTTCGTCAACGCCGTGCTGCGCAAGGTCGCGCAGGACGATCTCGACGGGTGGATCGAGCGGGTCGCGCCGCCGTACGACGAGGATCCCGAGGACCATCTCGCCGTCGTGCACTCGCATCCCCGGTGGGTCGTGTCGGCGCTCTGGGACTCGCTCGGTGGTGGGCGGGCCGGGATCGAGCGGTTGCTGGCGGCCGACAACGAGCGGCCCGAGGTGACTCTGGTCGCGCGGCCGGGGCGGGCCACGACCGAGGAACTGCTCGGTGAGGAGGCCGCCGTGCCGGGGCGCTGGTCGCCCTTTGCCGTGCGGCTTGCCGAAGGCGGGGAGCCGGGGGCGATCGAGGCCGTGCGGGAAGGGCGTGCGGGGGTGCAGGACGAGGGGAGTCAGCTGGTTGCCCTCGCCCTCGCGAACGCTCCGCTGGACGGGCCCGATGCGCGGTGGCTCGACGGGTGTGCCGGGCCCGGGGGCAAGGCGGCGCTGCTCGGGGCGCTTGCCGCCGAGCGGGGGGCCGTGTTGCTCGCCTCCGAGAAGCAGCCGCATCGGGCCGGGCTTGTGGCCAAGGCGCTGGAGGGCAATCCGGGGCCGTATCAGGTCATCGCTGCCGATGGGACGCGGCCGGCCTGGCGGGCCGGCAGCTTCGACCGGGTGCTGGTGGATGTTCCGTGCACCGGGTTGGGGGCGTTGCGGCGGCGGCCTGAGGCGCGGTGGCGGCGGAGGCCGGAGGATCTGGAGGGGTTTGCGCCTCTGCAGCGGGGGTTGTTGCGGGCGGCTCTTGATGCTGTGCGGGTGGGTGGGGTGGTGGGGTATGCCACCTGTTCGCCGCATCTTGCTGAGACGCGGGTGGTTGTCGAGGACGTGTTGAAGCAGCGGGGGGACGGGGAGCTGGTGGATGCCCGGCCCTTGTTGCCTGGGGTGCCGGAGCTGGGGGAGGGGCCTGATGTGCAGTTGTGGCCTCATCTGCATGGGACTGACGCGATGTACTTGGCGCTGATTCGGCGGGTGGGCTGACGGGGGCTGCGACCGGCTGTCGGGCGTCTGCCGGCGGGTGGTGGGGTGCCGTTGTGGTTCGCCCCCGCCGCCCCTACCCGTCGCATCCCCAGGGGCGCTGCCCCTTCGGCCCCGCCAGGGGGCTCCGCCCCCTGGACCCCCGTCGGCCCTGAAGGGGCCTTGTCCTCAAACGCCGGACGGGCTGGGATGCCCGGATCGGCGTCGTGAGGTGGCCGCCCCCTGTGGGTGGGTGGGGGACAGGGATGGCTGTATGGCCGGCGTGGCCGCCACCCCGCCGAACCTCGCTCACCCGGTGCGCTTCGCGACGCTTTCCTCCCGCGCCAGGCTGTGGGGCCACCACACCCGCGGTCCCACGTCCAGGAACAGCGCCGTCACCAGTACCGAGCGCACTATGAACGTGTCCAGCAGGACTCCCAGGGCGACCGCGAAGCCGATTTCCGCGAAGGCGACCATGGGGAGGGTGCCGAGGGCGGCGAAGGTGCCGGCGAGGACCAGGCCCGCCGAGGTGATCACGGCGCCTGTTGCCGCGAGGCCCGTCACCACACCTGGGCGGGTGCCCTGGTGGGCTGCCTCCTCGCGGATGCGGGTCGTGAGGAAGATGTTGTAGTCGATGCCCAGGGCGACGAGGAAGACGAAGACGAACAGGGGGAAGTCGGTCGACTCGCCCGCGTAGTCGAAGAGGTGGCGGAATGCCAGAGCGCTGATGCCCAGGGCGGCCGTGAAGGACAGGATCACCGTGCCGATCAGCAGGAGCGGGGCGATCAGGGCGCGGAGCAGCGCGCACAGGATCAGCAGGACCACCAGCAGGACCAGCGGGATGATCAGTACGTTGTCGTGCGTCGTCGCCCTGTCCATGTCCAGCAGGGCCGCTGTACCGCCGCCCACCTGCGCGTCGGCGTCCGGCACCGCGTGCACGGCGTCGCGGACCCGTTCGACGGTCTGCTTCGCGGCCTCGCTGTCGGCCGGAGCGGTCATCGTCGCCTCGAAGAGGACCTTGCCGTCGTACGACGGTTTCGTGCCCGGCGGCAGGCCCAGGGAGTCGGCGACCACGCCTGGTGTCCCGGCGACCGCGCGGCCCACCTGCTGAGCCTGTGCCTGGTTGCTGACGATGACCAGCGGGTCGCCGCTGCCGGCCGGGAAGTAGCGGGCGGAGACCTCCTGGCCGGTGATCGAGTCGGGTTTGTCCGTGAACGCGTCCGCGTTGCTCAAGCCCTCGGCGCGCAGCTGGATCAGGCCCAGGGAGCAGACCGCGAGGGCGATCGCCGTCACGGCCCAGACCATGCGCGGGCGGTGGGCGATACGGCGGCCCATGCGCGCCCAGATGCCTCGCTTGTCCGGGTTCTCGGTACCCAGGTGCGGGATCACCGGCCAGAAGATCCAGCGGCCGACGATGACGAGGAGGGCGGGGAACAGGGTCAGCATCGCCAGGAGGCCGACCGCCACGCCGATCGCCGCCACCGGGCCGAGGCCGCGCGTCGAGTTCATCTCCGCCGCCAGCAGCACCAGCATGCTCAGGACGACGGTCGCGCCGGATGCGATCACTGCCGGGCCCGCGCGGTGCAGGGCCAGGGCCATCGCCTCGTGGCGGTCCTCGTGACGGCGTAGTTCCTCCCGGTAGCGGGCGACCAGCAAGAGGGCGTAGTCGGTGCCCGCGCCGAAGACCAGGACGGTGAGGATGCCTGCGCTCTGGCCGTTGACGGTCAGGCCCGCGTGCTCCGCCAGGAGGTAGATGAAGGCCTGCGCGGTGAACAGGGCCGCGATCACGGAGAGGAGGGGGATCAGGAGAAGGGTCGGGCTGCGGTAGGTGAGGAGGAGCATGACGATGACCACCGTCATCGCCGAGAGCAGCAGGGTGGAGTCGATGCCCTCGAAGGCCTCCGAGAAGTCCGCGGACGTGCCGCCCGGGCCCGTGATGTGCACGGCGAGTCCGCCGCCGCCCTCACCCACGACGTCCCGGATGGAGTCGACGGCGGGCGCGATGCGCTCCCAGCCCTTCTCGTCCATCGTGATCGGGACCTGGACCTGGGCGGCGCGCGGATCCACCTCGCGGTCGAGGACCGGGCCCCGCGTCTCGGCGCCCCGGATGCCGTGGTCGGTCAGCTGCTTGAGCCGGCCCACGTCCTCGGTGATCGCCGCCCGGTCCTGTGCCGTCAGGCCGCCGTCACGGGCGTAGACGACGACCGCGGGGATCTGTTCCGGCCTGAAGTTCTCGGAGATCTCCAGGACTTGAGTGGATTCAGCGGACCCCGGCAGCCAGGAGGCCGCGTCGTTGTCCTGCGCGTCGGTCAGCTTCTGGGCGAACGGCGCCGTCACGAACAGCACCACCAGCCACAGGACGAGCACCACCCACTTGGCGCGTCGCCCGCAGACCAGATGCGCCACGCCCCGCTGTCCCGATGGCGTCTGCCGCTTCTTCTCCTGGATCTCCGTCATGGCCACCCCCGCAGCCGAACAACGATCCGGTCAACCAGTACAAAAGATCCGGTCAACCATCCGGTCGGCCGCCCAGCATGGCACGCGCGAACCGGACACAACATCCGATGAACGTCTTAGGTCTGTACCGGCGCGAACATTCGTGCTCCGGCATGGCAGTCTTGGGTCATGGCCGTGCAGATCAACCCCAGCATCCTGTCCGCCGACTTCGCCCGCCTCGCGGACGAGGCGAAGGCGGTCGAGGGAGCCGACTGGCTCCACGTCGACGTCATGGACAACCATTTCGTCCCGAACCTCACGCTCGGCGTGCCGGTCGTAGAATCCCTGGCCCGTGCGACGGACACCCCGCTGGACTGCCATCTGATGATCGAGGCCCCCGATCGGTGGGCACCCCAGTACGTCGAAGCGGGGGCCTCCTCCGTCACCTTTCATGTCGAGGCCGCCGCGGCACCCGTGCGGCTGGCCCGGGAGATCCGGGCCAAGGGCGCCCGTGCCTCCATGGCGCTCAAGCCCGCGACGCCCATCGAGCCGTACGAGGATCTGCTCCCCGAACTCGACATGCTGCTGATCATGACCGTCGAGCCGGGCTTCGGTGGTCAGGCGTTTCTCGACATCATGCTTCCGAAGATCCGTCGCACCCGCGAGTTGATCAGCAAGCACGGCCTGCAGCTGTGGCTCCAGGTGGACGGTGGCGTCGCCGCTTCCACCATCGAGCAGTGTGCCGAGGCGGGCGCCGATGTCTTCGTCGCCGGTTCGGCGGTGTACGGGGCCGAGGACCCGGCCGAAGCGGTCCGAGCGCTGCGTGCTCAGGCGGAGGCGGTCACGAAGACCGCAGCCTGGGCATGCGACCACTGAGCCAAGACAACGTGAACGGCGCCCATCAGGGCGGATCAAGAGCGCCGGATCTGCAAGGATGAACGGCGAATCCAGAGTGTGAACAGCAGTGAGGAGATCGCCGTGTCGGGTATGTCGGCGGGCCGGTCAGCCATGCGGATGGGACCCGCTGAGCTGGTGCAGGCGGCGGCCATGGCCCGCCGCTTCTACCTCGAGGGCAAGTCCAAGATCCAGATCGCGGAGGAGTTCGGCGTCAGCCGCTTCAAGGTGGCCCGGGTCCTGGAGACCGCTCTCGAACGGGATCTGGTGCGCATCGAGATCCGTGTGCCGGCCGAGCTGGACGCCGAGCGCTCGGACGCGCTGCGTGCCCGGTACGGCCTCAGGCATGCCGTCGTGGTCGAGTCGCCGGCCGAGGCCGAGGAGACGCCCGACCCCGAGAACCTGGGAGAAGTGGCCGCCGACCTGCTCGGCGAGCTGGTGAACGAGGGCGATGTGCTGGGCCTGGCGTGGGGCCGGTCAACCATCCACATGGCGGCCGCCCTCGACCGGCTGCCGCCCTGCACCGTGGTGCAGCTGACGGGCGTGTACGACGCCGGGACCGCCGAGCGCGGTTCGGTCGAGGCGGTGCGCCGTGCCGCGCAGGTCTCCGGCGGCGACGCGCACCCCATCTACGCGCCGATGCTGCTGCCGGACGCGGCCACCGCGGCGGCGCTGCGCCACCAGACCGGGATCGCCCGGGCCTTCGAGTACTTCGACAAGGTCACGGTCGCCTGCGTCTCCATCGGCTCCTGGGAGCCGGGCATCTCTACGGTGCACGACATGCTCAGCGACGAGGAGCGGGCGCACTACGCCTCCCTCGGCGTCGCCGCCGAGATGTCCGCGCACCTCTTCGACGCCGAGGGACGCCGGGTCGGGCGGGACCTGGGGGAGCGGTGCATCACCGTCAAGGCCGACCAGCTCCGCCGTATCCCCGAGGTCGTCGCCATCGCGGGCGGGGCGCGCAAGGCGTCCGCGATCGACGCGGTGCTGCGCTCGGGGCTCGTCACCAGCCTGGTGACGGACACCTCGGCGGCGGACGTCCTGATGACGGCGGGGCCGACTCCGAAGCCCGCGCTCAACAGGGCGGATCCTGACGGACACTGACGGAGACTGACAGGACGTCAGGAGGGGGCGGCCACGGTGCCGTCCCCTCCTTTCTTTCATCGACGATCACTACGACCTGGGCGGTACCGAGATGACGGAACTCGTGGTCACGCTGGACCTCGACGGGGTCGCGGACAAGGCGGGCCTGATGGACCGCTGTGTCCAGGCCCTGGAGCTGCCCGACTGGTTCGGCCGCAACTGGGACGCCCTCGCCGACAGCCTCGCCGACCCCTCCGTGTGGCCCGCCGAGGCTGCGGACGGACTCCTGGTCGTCGTACGGAACTGGCAGCCGTACGCGAAGGCGCGGCCGGAGGAGTGGGAGATCGCCCAGGAGGTGTTCTCCGCGGCTGTGGACCGGGCACCGTCGCTCACCGTGATGCTCGCTCTGGGAGGACCGGGCGCCGGGCGGTGAGCCGCCAGGACAGGCCGTGACATGCCGCGGCGCCCCCGCCAGGGTCCTCTCCTCGCGGGGGCACCGCCGTGTCGTGCGGGCTCCGTGTCACGCGACCCGTTCCGCCTCGGCCGACGGCAGCAGCCGTAGCACCGTCCGTCCGACTGCCCACCCATGACCGTGCCGCTCACCAAGCGCCGGCAGCCCGCTGCGCTCGACGGGCCACCGGCACGGCAGCGCACCGAGCGCGCTTCGGCCGGCACGACGCCTCAGGGGCGTCGGCGGGCCCCATGAGCCCGATGGGCGGTCACGGCGACGCGATGCGCCGGACTCGCCGCAGGGCACCCCCGCTGTGCTCACGAGACCGTGTCGTCACACTGCCGGGCATGCGGGAATGTGACGACACGGCCTGAGGCGCGGCTGTTCAGAGTTCCTTGCGCATGCAGGCCCGCGGCCACCTGTCCAGTCCGTGCGCGGCTTCCGCGGCCCGGATTTCGCGGAGTCCCGCAGTCCACTCCGTCTCTGGCAGCAGTCGGAATCCGAGCTTCTCGTAGTACGGCCCGTTCCAGACCACCTCGGTGAACGTGGTGAGGGTGAGTGCCGGGGCACCCTGCGCTCTGGCCCATTCCGCGGCATGGTCGATGAGCGCCTTCCCGATCCTCTTCCGGGCGTGGCCGGGGTGCACGGACACCTGCTCGACGTGTCCGTTGCCGTCCACCAGTTCCGCGATCAGGTAAGCGACGGGGAGATCGCCGTCGGCCGCCCATACCCATGCCCGCCCGTCCCGCTCGTACTCGCCGAGGACCTTGAGCGACGGCGGCTCGTCCTCCGCGACCGCGACCATGCCGATGTCGGCGAAGACCTTTCCGGCTGCGCGCTCGATGTCCTGCAGAATCGGCAGCTCCGCCGCTCTGGCCAACCGGATCATGACTCTCCCTCGTCCAGCCCGTGTGGTCGTGGAACGCAGCGTAGCCGCCCGTGGCCGAGCCGACCTGACCTTGGTTGGACAACGTCCAATCAGCAGAAGTGAGTAGTGACTACTCAGGCGGCCCGTCGGCCCTCGTGCTCTGCTTGCCGTCAGGTGAACGAGCCGCGCAGGAAGTGTGAGCGCGACGAGGTGCGAGTGCCTTCGTCGGCTGCTCAACGGGGGATTCAGGGATATCGGGGGCTTTTAGGGGGGGCGGGGGTTTCTGGGGATTCCCGGGTTGCGGGGGATTCTCATGTCTTGATCGCTGTCGCGATTTCCGGAGTGGGCCCCTGCTGCGGCCCCACCGGAAAGGCCCACGACTTCGGACGGCCCACAACAACGGGACGGGCTCACAACAAAGGGCGGGAAGAATTAATGGACTCGGCAACGGGCGGAACCCGGCGGAAGGGGAATCCGGGGTCCCCCCACCTACCGTCGATCGTGTCCGAGGACGGCGTACGGTGGGTCGACTACCGCAAGACGCTGCAGCCGCGCTACGGAATCGTGTGGCGTGACATCGGCTTCTGCTATCTGTTCCTGGCCGTCGGCCTCCTCGCCGTTCCGCTCACGTCGCAGGCGCTGTCCGCGCGAGCGGCCGCCGTACTCGTCGTCCCCGCGGCCTGCTGGACCGGGTTCTGGCTGCACTCGCTGTTCCTGTTCGGCCACGAGGCCGCGCACGCCAACCTCGCGCCACGCCGCAAGGTCAACGACCGGCTGGGTGACTGGTTCGTCTGGATCCTCTACGGCTCCACGACCGTCAACTACCGCTACACGCACATGACGCACCATGCTCACCTCGGCGACCACGAGGACACGGAAACCACCTACCACCTCTGTCTTTCCGTACTGAACATGCTGAAGGCGGTCACCGGAATCCACGTGTTGGAGGTCCTGCTCCGCAACCGGGGGCACAGCGACGGACGGAAGAAGTCCAGTCGTACGTCCAGCGGTCTGCTGGCCTCCCTGCGCTCGTTCGCCGTCCACGCGGCGATCGTCGCCGGGCTGATCGTGGCCGGCTCCGGGCTCGGCGCACTGACCTGGGTCATCGCAGTAGGAGCGGTGTTCCCGCTGCTGGCGACCGTACGAACGATCGTCGAGCACCGGCACCTCGATGCCCCCTGCGACGTCGACTTCTCGGTCGAACTGCACGGGCCGGTGAACCGGTTGTTCGGCACGGGACCGGTGTCGCGGACCTTCGGCTCGGCCGGCTTCAACCAGCACCTGCTGCACCACTGGGATCCGGCGATCTCGTACACCCGCTTCGCGGAGATGGGGGAGTTCCTGTCCCGTACCCCGCTCGCCGCGGAGATGGAGGCCAGTCGCACCGGATACGGCGCGGCCATCAGGACGCTGATAATGGAGGCCCGTCATGGCTGAGAATTTGATGGCTTGTCCGGTCTGCGGGGAAACCGCGGTCGAATTGTTCGCCAAGGCGTACGACAAGGAATACTTCACCAGCGACAAGGAATACAGCTACGCGCAGTGCCCCTCGTGCACCGCGGTCTATCTGGACTCGCCGCCGGCGGACCGACTCGACGAGATCTATCCGCCCAACTACTACTCCTACGGCGGCATCGCCGAGTCGACCACCTTCACCGAGCGCATCAAGGAATGGCTGGACGGGCGCATGCTCGCGAAGCTGCTGAAGGCCATTCCCGGCGAAAAACTGCGGGTGCTCGACGTCGGCGGCGGTGCCGGCTGGCTGCTCACCACCGTGCGCCGGGCGGACAAGCGGGTGACGGAGACCCACGAGGTCGATCTGCAGGCCGCGGCCGCACCGCTGGCCGAAGCGGCGGGACACGTCTACCACTGCATGCCCATCGAGGAGTTCACGTCGGACGAGCCGTTCGACCTGATCCTGATGATGAGCATCATCGAGCACGTGCCCGACCCGCGGAAGGTCATGGCCGCGATGGCCGGCCTGCTGTCGGAGAACGGCGTCCTGCTGATGAAGACGCCCAACACCGCCACCGTCGACGCCCGTATCTTCCGGCACCGCAACTGGGGCGGACTGCACTGCCCCCGCCACTTCGTGCTGTTCACCGAGCCGGGACTGGACCGGCTCGGCTCCGAGGTGGGTCTCACCAAGGCGGACAGCTACTACACCCAGGGTGCGCCCCAGTGGGCGATCAGCGTGATGGCGTGGCTCAGCGACCGCGGCTGGATCAAGGTCAGCCCGCAGCGGCCCGCCTACATGAACCGCGTGTACGAGCCGCTGACCGCGTTCTTCGCCGGCATCGACTTTCTGCGCGCCAAGTTCAGCCCCACCGCCCAGATGATGATCAGTTTCAAACGAGCCGCCTGACGGCGGAGGCCGTCAGAGCGGGCCACGACCTTAGGGACAACATGAGCCGCACACTCGACGAGCACCACACCGACTCCGCCGACAGCGTCGACCTCAGCTTCGTGATCCCCATGTACAAGGAGGAGGCCATCGCCCGGGAGGCCGTGGAACGGGCGGTGCGGGTCGGCAAGAACTGGGGCCGTTCCTTCGAGGTGCTCGCCGTCGACGACGGCAGCACGGACTCCACCCCGCGCATCCTCGCCCAACTGCGGGCCACCACGCCGGAGTTCCGCTGGGTCCAGCTGCGCCCGAACTGCGGGCAGCCCGCGTCGAGCAAGGCGGGCATGCTCGCCGCTCGCGGCGCGATGGTCTGCGTGCTCGACGCCGATATGCAGACCCCGCCCGAGGTGGTACCGCAACTGGTCGCCGCGCTGGAGCAGGAAGGGCCCGAGGTCGCCGCGGTGTTCGGCGTGACGTCCACCCGCAAGCGCGACGATCCGGCGCGGCTGCTGGTCGGCCAGGCGGTCTTCTACTTCCTGGAGACCCGGTTCGGCCGGCACCCGATCCCGCACGGTGCCAGTTCGTTCTTCGTGATGCGCCAAGACGTCGCCCGCAGACTGGGCGACCTGACGTTCACCAAGGGCAATGTCGGCGCGATCATGGCCGCGCTCGGGCTCGGCATGCGCACGGTCACCTACGTCAAGCCCAAGAGCTACCGCGACGACTCCCGGCTGGGCCTGCGTGGCCATGTCGAGGAGGCGGTGGGCTCGCTCGCGCTCACCGGTGTGCTGAGCCGGTTCGGTGTGGCGGGCGGGGCGGTCGCCGCGCTCGCGGGCGCCCGGTCCGGGTCGCGATGGTTCCGCGTGGCCGCCGGGCTGGCGGCGGCGACGTCCCTGGGGTCGGTGGTCGCCGCGGAGCGGTTCAACCGGCGCTCCCTGCAGGTTTCCACCACCGAGCTGCCGATCTTCGAAGGCGATGCGGCGGTCGCGGAGCAGGTCTGAACACCCGGAAGTCCACCACGGGCAGTGCCCTCGCCACGTCCAGGGCCGGACGCTGCCACAACCGATTACGACGAAAGGGGGGAACGTGCGAGTCGCAGCCATCGGGCAGGGGTACGTAGGTCTGCCGCTTTCCATCGCCATCGCGTCCTCGGGCCACACCCTGTACGCGGTCGAGATCGATCCCGCCCGGTACGAGTCACTGCGGGCCTGCCGGTCGTACCTCGTCGACGTCACCGACGAGGAACTGCGCAGAGAGACGGAGAACAACCGCTACCTGCCGGTGTCGGACCTGGCCGACGTGCCGGAGGTCGACATCTACGTGATCTCCACGCCCACTCCGCTGACCGAGGAGAAGAGGCCCGATCTCACCTACCTCGACCGGGCGCTGGCGCAGGTCGCCGAGGTCGCCAGGCCGGGAGCCCTGGTCGTGATCGAATCGACGATCTTCCCCGGCGCGACACGCACGCACATCGCACCGCTCTTCGAGCGGCTCTCCGGGCTGAAAGCGGGCGTCGACGTGTTCTTCGCCTACAGCCCGGACCGGGTCGACCCCGGCCGCGACGCCGTGCTCAGTGACGTGCCCAAGCTGGTCTCCGGCCTCGACGCCCAGTCCCTGGAAGCGATCAAGAATTTCTACGGGACGGTCTTCAAGGAGGTCGTACCGGTCTCCAGCTGCGAGGTGGCCGAGTTCACCAAGCTCTTGGAGAACACCTTCCGCTATCTGAACATCGCCTTCGTCAACGAGCTGAGCAAGGCGACGTCGGAGATGAACATCAGCCTGCGCGAGGTGATCTCCGCCGCCTCGACCAAGCCGTTCGGATACATGCCGTTCCACCACGGTCCCGGCGTCGGCGGGCACTGTCTGCCCAACAACGTGCACTACCTCAACCACGCCCTGAGCTCCGCGGGACACAAGAGCGAGCTGCTCAACGCGGCGGCCGAGATCAACGACTCGATGCCGCGGCATGTGATGCAGCGCTTGGCCGCGTCACTGGAGCGGCAGGGCAAGAGTCTGCAGGGCGCGACCGTGCTCATCCTCGGTGTCGCGTTCAAGTCGGGCGTGGCGGACTCGCGCAACTCGCCGGCGTTCGCCATCGCCGCCGAACTGGTCAGCATGGGCACCACGGTCAAGGTCACCGACCCCTGGCTGGGCATCGACATGGTCTCCGACACGTACACCGCCGTCGAGCTGACCGCGGAGGAATGCCGCGGCGCCGACGCCGTACTGCTGGTGACCGACCACGAGGAGATCGACTACGAGACGGTGCTCGCCTCGTCGAATCTGATCTTCGACTGCCGGGGCATGCTCAACGCGGCGGAGGTCGAGCAACTGTGAGCGGCGCACCTGCGACGCTGCGGCTGACCTTCGACGGCCTGCGGCGCGCACAGATCGACACGCAGTGGGCCCGCGAACTCGGCGGGCTGGAGGCCTACGTCTTCGACGGCGACGACATCGCGGACGAGGACCAGTGGCGGGTGCTGGGCGAGAACCTGCGCCACGCCCTCGACATCGGCGCACGGGCGCTGACCATGCATTTCCCGACGGAGAACGCTAACTGGGTCGCCGACCGGGCCGCCTACGACCGACTGCGCCGGTTCTGCGACCTGGCCGCCGAGGTGGGTGCGCGCGGGGTCGTGCTGCACGCGAACCAGTTCGTCTCCCTGGACGACTGGCCCGCGTTCGATCTTCCCGGGGCCCGAGCCAGGGTGGTGGACCGGGTCGCCGAACTCGACGATCACCTGGGCGACGCGCCGATCTGGATCGGTGTGGAGAACATGCCGATCATCGGTGCGCAGGGGATCGACTTCGACTCGGTGTTCGTGCGGCCGGAGGACTTCGCACCGCTCGCCGACCTCGGTTCGCGCCGCATCGGGGCCACTTGGGACGTCTGCCACTGGGCGGTGTCGTACTCGACGCTCACCG
The DNA here is from genome assembly GCF_055657525.1 of Streptomyces sp. NPDC107522. Lineage (NCBI taxonomy): Bacteria > Bacillati > Actinomycetota > Actinomycetes > Kitasatosporales > Streptomycetaceae > Streptomyces > Streptomyces sp. NPDC107522. The sequence continues at coordinate 60,269 of NZ_JBVKAU010000019.1, forward strand.
CGATGGCGCGGCTGGAGCAGCGAGCGGACCCCGTGCCGCCGTTCGAGCTCCCCGCCCTGCCGATCAAACACGTGCACTTCGCGTCCTTCTCCGGGCACGCCATGCCGACCTGGCCGGGGGAGTGCCTCGAAGGCGTGCCGCCGGTGGCCGGCGACATCTCGCCCGACCTGCTCGCGGGCATGCTCGCCGCCGCACTCGACGCGGCGACCGCCGCCGGGGGAGAGGTCGGAGTCGTCCTCGAGGTGCAGGAGAGCGACTACGAGAGCCGGAAGAACTGCTGGGCGACCTACGACTGGCTGGCGTCCGAACCCCGACTGGCCGCGCGGCTCGACTGTACGAGGAGGGCCGATGTCTGAGCCCGAACTCCCCTACGCCCGCCCCCACTGGGACGCCGAGGAAGCCGCGGCCCTGATGACGACGCTGGAGTCCGGGTTCTGGACCAACGGCAGCCAGGTGCTGCGGTTCGAGGCGGAACTCGAGCGGGTGACCGGCGCGCCCACGGTCACGCTGTCGAGCGGAACGGCCGCGGTCTTCGCGCTGCTGCACGCGCTGGGGCGTTCGGTGCCCGGGCCGAAGCTGCTGGTGTCACCGGCACTCAACTTCGCCGCGGCGCCCGCGTCGGCAAAGCTGCTCGGCTGGGACGTGGCCCTGTGCGACGTGTCCGCCGACGACCTCACCGTGTGCCCCGCGAGCCTCGGTGAACTGCTGGACCGCGTACACCGCGACTACGCCAGGATCGTGGTGCTGCCCGTGCACTACGCGGGCCACAGCGCCGACATGCCCGCGCTGTCGGCACTGTGCGGGCGCTACGGGGCGGACCTCGTCGAGGACGCCTGCCACGCGGTCGGCGGCACCTACGACGGCACACTGCCGGTGGGCTCCTGGCCGGACTCCCTCGCGGCGTACTTCAGCTTCCATCCGACCAAGCCGATCGCGACAGGCGAGGGCGGCGCGGTGAGCACGGCGGACCCGCGTCTGCTGCGGGAGCTGCGCGGGCTGCGCAACCACAACATGTCGCCGGTCGAGTCACACACCGGCGATCACGATCCATGGCCGTACTCGATCCCGGAGCCCGGCCTGAACCTGCGCCTGTCGGAGTTCCACGCGGCCGTCGGGGCGGTGCAGGCGGGCAGGACGGAGGAGTCCCGGCGGGAGCGCGCCCGGCTGGCCGCCCGCTACCACGACCGGCTGCAAGGACTGCCGTTCGTACGCGCCGTGCCCGCGCGGCAGCGCGCCGGGTCCGCGCACCATCTGTTTCCCGTCGTGTTCGACGTCGACGGCCTGAAAACGTCCAAGAAGGATCTGCTGGCCGCTTTTCTCACCCGGCGGATCCGGTGCCAGGTGCACTACACGCCGCTGCACCGGCTGCCCGCGTTCGCCGGCATCGCCCCACGGCTGACCACGTCGTTCACCACCGTGGACGCCGCCCTGCCCGGGCTGGTCTCGCTGCCGCTGTGGCGCGGGATGACCGACGACGACTGCGACCGGGTCATCGACGCCGTCGCCGGCATCGTGCACGGATCGACTCACGCGAGGGGGAGGGCATGAGCAACGGGCACACCGCGCCGCGCACTTTGATCACCGGGGGATTCGGCTTCCTGGCCACCTGGGTCGCCGCCGGCCTGGTCCGGTCGGGCCACCAAGTGGTGCTGGTCGACAACCGGGAGCCCGAGGGCACGCCCGTGTGGCTGTCGGGGCTGCTGGGCGAAGCCGCTGTGCAGACCGGCAGGGCCGACATCACCGAGCGCGGGTCGCTCGACCGGTTCGGCGAGGTCGACCACGTGATCCACGCCGCGGCGCTGCTCGGCGTGAACAAGGTGCGCAGCGCGCCCCGCGAGACCCTGCGGGTCAACGTGGACGGCACCGCCGTCGCCCTGGACTACGCCGCCCGCAATCCGCGCCTGCGCCGCTTCCTGCTGCTGAGCACCAGCGAGGTGTACGGCAGCGAGGCCAAGGGCGCCGAGGAGGGCGAGTGGCTGTCGGTGCGCACCGACGACCCGCGCTGGTCCTACGCCGTCAGCAAGGTCACGGCCGAGTCGATGACCGCGGCCTGGGGCACCGAGGACGAGCTGCCGTTCGCGATCGTGCGGCCCTTCAACGTCTACGGTCCGCTGCGCACCGGCGCCTACGCGGTCGGGGCCCTGGCGGCACAGGCCGTGGCCGGGCGGCCGATCACCGTGCACGGCGACGGCTCGCAGTCGCGGGCATGGTGCCACGCCGAGGACTTCGCCGCAGGCCTGGTCCGCGCGCTGCACGCGCCGGCGGCCGTCGGACAGGCCTTCAACATCGGCGACGACACCAACGACGTGACCGTGGCGGAACTGGCCAGGCTGACCCGCGACATCAGCGGCTGCCAGGCCGGCATCCGGCAGATACCGCACACCGGCCCGGACATCCAGTCGCGCAAGCCGGACCTGACCAAGGCCCGCACCCTGCTCGGCTACCGGCCGCGCCGCGACTTCCGGACGGGACTGCAGGAGACGATCGAGTGGGTTCGCGGGGGCTGCGGCGAACTGCCGCTGCGCCTGGAGCGCACCGACTGGCCGCAGTGGACCGGCGACATGGCGGGGGCACGGCAGCCGTGATCCTCGACCAGACCGAGCTGTCCGACCTGTGGTACGCGCCCCCGCCGCGCCGCCCGGTGGGCTACCTCCACCCGTCGCGCATGGCGGCGGGCCGCTTGGCCGCGACCGTGTGCGCGGCGGCCCGCCCGCGGCGCACCCGGACGGGCCTCGCCGCCCGGCTGCGTGAGCACGCCGGACGCAAACGGTGCGTGCTGACCGCGACCGGACGCGCCGCGCTCGCGCTCGCGGTGCGGCAGACCGGCGCGGACGAGGCCGTGCTCTCCACCTTCAACTGCCCGGCCGTGGCGGACGCCGTCCTGGCGGCGGGTGCGCGGCCGGTGCTGGTCGACGCGGACCCCGTGCGGGGCCCCGCGTTCACCTCGGTCGACCTCACCGGCCGCGCGGTGGTGCTGACCAACGGGCTGGGCCTGGACGAGTGGTCGGCCCACGCGGCGCGGATCGCCGAGCGCGGCGGCACGGTGGTGCTCGACCTGGCCCAGGCCAGTGTCTCGCCCGCGGTGCTGCGCCGGTTCCGCGAGGCCGGCTGCCCGATCGTGCTGAGCTTCGGCGAGGGCAAGCCGCTCGGCGGACTCGGCGGCGGCGCGCTGCTCACCTCGGCGCCGGTCGCCGACACGGGAGGGCTGCGGCACGGCGGGGAACTCGCCCCCCTGCGGCGGGCGGTGGCCTCGCGGCTCGTGGCTCACGCGCCGGGTGCCGTCCGCGGCGCGGTACAGCGCGCCCAGACCCGCACGCCCGGCTGGTCGTACACCAAGGCGGACCATCTGCCGACCGAGGCGGGCCGGGTGCGCCAGGACGATCCGTCCCGCTGGGAGGTCGCGTCGGCGGCCGCACTGCTGCGCACCGCGTCCGGTGTGGCGGAGGATGCCGCGGCCCTGCACGAGCGGGTCCGCGCCGCGGTGTCAACGAAGCTGACCACTTGTCAGCCAGTCGCTGCCGACCCTGACTTGGGGCCCGGTATCGAGCTGCTGTTCCGGCGGCCCGGACAGCGGTTCCTGTTCGCGCGGGCGCTGGCCGAACAAGGGGTGCCCAGCACATGGAACTACTACCCGCTGCACCGGCTCGCCCCGTACGCCCGGTTCGCGCCCGGGCCGATGCCGGCCGCGGACGCGCTGTGGCCGCGGGTGCTGACGGTGGCCAAGCAGCCGCAGCCGCGGCTGACGGCAGGGCTGTTGGTGAACGCGCTGATCGCGGCCGACCGGTCGGTGCGGGACCAGGAGGCCGATCGTGGCTGAACTGCGGGAGAAGGCCACCGTGTCGGTGCTGTCGGAGTCCGCGTGGGACGCTCGGCTGGCGGCCGCGCGGGCGGCGCTGCCGTTCGCGCAGCGGCGCTGGCTCGCCCTGGGACTGGCGGACGCGCCACAGCTGCGGTTCGTGCCGACGGCGGTGCGGTGGGGCCAGGCGGACGAGGTGCTGGTGCCGTTGTGCGTATCCGGCCGGCGGGCGCAGATCGGCTGCTACGGCTACGGGGCGCCGGCCGGGTCCGCCATCCGGCGGGGCGGGCCGGTCGGTTTCGCCGAGCTGGCCGAGGCCGTGTGCCGCGACCAGGGACTGGCGGAGCTGACCACGCTGCTGCCGCCGGCCGGCGCTTGCCCCGACTTGGAGCGGCAGATCGGGCACTGGCCCACCCGGCCCGGCCGGGATACCTACCTCCTGCGCCTCGCCGAGGGCGCGCAGGCGTTGTGGCAGGCGGCCAGGGGCAGTTGCCGGACGGCCGTCCGGCGGGCGGACGCGCTCGGTCTCGTCGCGTCCCCCGCGGCGGACGGGCACGAGGCCGACCTGCTGCGGCTGCACCGGCAGACGCTGGCACGGCACGGCGTGGAGTCGGCCGTGAGCGCCTCGGACCTGGCCTTCCTCATCGGCGGCGACCACGCCGTCACCACGGTGGTCGCCGACGACGACGGGGTCCACGCGGCATCGGTGTTCGCCGTGGGCGGGACGGGCGCGTTCCACATCATGCAGCTGACCTCCGAGCGCGGGCGCAGCGCCAACGCAGGACACCTGGCGTTCTGGTCGGCGGTCACCGAGCTGGCCGACCGCGGCGTCGGCACGGTCGATCTCGGCGCGGCGGCCGGCGAGGGCCACAAGAGGTTCAAGACGGGCTGGGGTGCGGTGCCCGCGGCGGCACGCGCCGTCCACTGGCGGAACGGGGCGGCCCGATGATCATCAGCGCACATCAGCCGGCCTACCTGCCGTGGCTGGGCTACTTCGCCAAGATCGCCCGCTCGGACCTGTTCGTGCTGCACGACCGCAGCCGGATCGGCCGGCGGAACATGCTCAACCGCAACAAGATCGGCGGCCCGTGCGGCGAACTCCTCCTGACCATTCCCCTCGCCCATGAGGACCTGCGGGCCGAGCGGCCGATCGACGAGGTGCGGCTGGTCGACGACGGCTGGCGGCGCAGGCACTGGAAGGCCGTCCAGATGGCCTACCGCCGGTCCCCGTACTTCCGGCTGCACGCGGACTTCCTGGAGACCTACTACGCAACGGAGTTCGCCACGCTCAACGACGTGTGCCTGCCGTTCATCGACTACTGCCTCGACCAGCTCAAGATCGACTGCCCGGTGCACCGGATCTCCCGGCTTCAGCTGCCCGAGTTCGATCGCCAGACGATCATCCCGCTGCTGTGCGAGAAGTTCGGCGCCGACACGTTCATCGCGGGGCCACAGGCGGTCAACTACCTGGATCCCACAGGTCTGGAGGGCATCCGGATCGACTACTTCCACTACGCGCACCCGGTCTACCCGCAGGCGGGCGACAGCTTCCTCTCACATCTGTCCGTGCTGGACCTGTTGATGAACTGCGGGCCGGAGAGCGCCGACATAGTCAGGGGGACGCCATGAGCACGGTGCTCGCCGTCGTCGCGCACCCCGACGACGAGGTGATCGGCCCGGGCGGCACGCTGGCCCGGCACGCCGAGGCAGGCGACGAGGTCCACGTACTGATCCTCGCCGAGGGCAAGACGTCGCGGACCGACGACCCCGATCCCGAGGCCAGCGCGGCACTGTCGGCCCAGGAGACGGCACAGTCCTGCGCGGCCCTGGGCGGCACCGCCGTTCACCGGCTCGACCTTGCCGACAACCGGCTCGACACCTACCCGCTGCTCACCCTGGCGCAGCAGGTCGGCGCGCTCGTCGAACGGCTCGCCCCGCACACCGTCTACACCCACCACAGCGGCGACCTCAACATCGATCACGAGCTGACGGCCCGCGCCTGCATGATCGCTTGCCGGCCGCACGCGAGTCCGGTGCGCTGGCTCCTGGGCTTCTCCACGCTGTCGGCGACCGACGCCGGCTACGCGGGCCGCGACCCGTTCGTGCCCGCGCTCTACAGCGACATCACCGACACGCTGGAGCGCAAGCTCGACGCGATGCGCTGCTACGCGTCGGAACTACGGGACTTCCCGCACCCGCGCTCACTGAAGGCGATCGGTCTGCAGGCCGAACTCTTCGGCGCGCACGCCAACACCGCCGCGGCGGAGGCATTCAGCGTGCTGCGCGGCACCTGGGACCCGCACCGCGGCGGTTGGGACCCGCCCAGCGGCACCTCGGGACCACACATCAGTCAGTCGAAGGAGGTGTGACCTGTGATCGGTCACGCGGCGCCGGTGGCGCCGACGAAGGTGAAGAACCATCCGTTCATGGTGTGGGGGGAGCGTGTCGAGCCCGACGCCGACGCCCGCGTACTGGAATTCCCCAACGGCGCGAAGACCGCGATCCCGCGGCTGACCCCGGCGCTCGCCGACCGGCTGCACCGCCCTCCGACCGACCTCGCCGAGACCCCGCTGCAGGAGATCGTCGCCTACCTCAACCGGATCGGTCACCTGTGGAACAACGAGGAGTACGCGCGCCGCAGGCTCTACATCCGCGAGCTCAAGCGGATGCACGGCTACTCGCAGCAGATGGCCGACGCCGAGGCCGACCTGATCTCGGCGACGCTGCGGGCCCACGGACACCTGCACGACATGGTGGCCGTGGAGCTGGGCCACCGGCAGATCATGGACCGCTGGATTCCCCGTGAGGACGCCGAGGTGCGGGCCTATCCGCGCGGTCGCAGCGTGCACATCCTGCCGGGGAACGTGCCGTACTCGACCACGGTTTCGCTGGTCCGCGCGCTGCTGACCAAGAACACGTCGGTGCTCAAGTACGCCGCGGGCGAGCCCGTCACCGCGGTGGTGCTGGCGCAGAGCTTCACCGACATCGACCCTCAGCACCCGGTGACCCGGTCGGTGAGCGCGGTGTTCTGGGAGCGGGACAGCGAGTTGGGCCGGCAGGTCCTCGCGGACGCCGAGGTGATCTGTGCGTGGGGCGGTGCCGAGGCGGTGAACGCGGCCTACCGGAACTGCTCGCCCGAGGCGATCGTGGTCCCCTACGGCCCGCGGCGCAGCTTCACCGTCGTCGGCAAGGACGCCGACCTGGCGCGGGCCGCCCGCGGCATCGCGCACGACGCGTCGATGTACGAACAGCGCGCCTGCTTCTCCACGCACCAGGTGTTCACCGACGCCGACCCCGAGGAGTTCGCCGACCGGCTCGAGAGCGAACTGGTGCGCTACGAGGACATGCTGCCGCGCACATCGGTCACCCCCGACGAGGCCGCCCAGGCGTCGATGGAGGTCGCCGCCCAGCAGTTCCTCGGACAGCGGGCCCGTACCGGCTCCTGGGGGTCGATCCTGATCACCGACCCGGCCACGGTCACCGAACTGCCCAGCGCCCGCACGGTGTTCGTGCATCCGGTGGCGGACCTGGCCGAGGTGGCGCAGTGGGTCGATCCGACGGTGCAGACCGTCGGTCTGGCCCCGTGGTCGCTGCACGAGCGGCTGCGGGACGAGCTGGCCCGACGCGGCGCGTGCCGATTCGTCGAGGCCGGGCTGTCGCCGCTGTTCCGGCTCGGCGGCTCGCACGACGGCCTCCAGCCGCTGCAGTTGATGACCCGGATGGTCTCGGTCGAGGCTCCACGACTCGACTACGGCAAGGGGATGGTCGTGCCGATCGACCAGTCGGAGTTCCTCGAGCACCGCCGGCTGCGCGATCTGCTGATGTGACGGACCACATCCAAGTCCCGCCCGCACGCAGCCGGTTCATGCCCTTCCACAGGCCCCTTCCCGGCCCTTTCGAGGGCCCTTTCCACGGACGACTGACCAGAGGAGAAAAGTGATGGACATCGGTGTGATGCTGACGACGGCCCACCCCGACCACTGGACCGAGACCGAGGTCTTCGACAACTCGATCGACTTCGCCGTAGCGGCCGACGAGCTCGGCTACCAGTCGGCGTGGCTCCTGGAGCACCACTTCACCCGTTACGGCCTGTGCCCGAACACGCTGACCATGGCCGGCTACGTGCTCGGCAAGACCAAGCAGATCAAGGTCGGCACGGCGGTGGTCATCCTGCCGCTCGACCACCCCATCCGGATCGCCGAGCAGACCAACATGCTCGACCAGCTCAGCCACGGCCGGTTCATCCTGGGTGTGGGGCGCGGTTACTTCCCGAAGGACTTCGAGGCCTTCGGCGTCGACCCGGCCAAGTCGCACGTCCTGCAGACCGAGTACGTCGACGTCATCCGCAGCATCTGGGAGACCGGCAGCGCCAAGTGGGAGGGCCAGGAGATCACCCTGCCCGACGTGACGCCGTACCCCACGCAGTACACCCGGCCGAACCCGCCGATGTACGGCGTGGGCCAGTCCCCGTCGACGATCGAGTGGGCCGCCTCCCGCGGACTGCCGCTGATCATGCCGGTCATCGGGACGTACGAGGCGATGCGCTCCATCCTCGACCTCTACAACGAGACCGCGGACAGCCACGGCATCGACCCGACCACCGTGCCGCACGCCATGTGCACCGTCGCCCACGTCGCCGAGACCACCCAGAAGGCGCGGGACGAGATCTGGAAGCACATGTGCTGGTGGGAGCAGGAGCACGACGACGCCGCGTTCACCATGGAGCAGCTCCAGAAGCTGCCGAACTACCGGTTCCAGTACGGCGAGTGGCAGGCCGCCGCGCTGCGCGGCGACCGCACCAACGCCGACTTCACCAACTACATGCTGGACAACAGCATCGTGGGCAGCGTGGAGGAGTGCGTGGACCGCATCGGCCGCACCATGGAGGCCACCGGTGTGCGCAACTTCCAGCTCGGCGTGGAGGCCACCCTCAACCACGACCGGATCATCGAGAACATGAACATGTTCGCCGAGGAAGTTCTGCCCCGGATCGGCTGGAAGCCGAGCGGAGCCGCCTCGTGACCACCCCGACCGGCGCCGGGCCGCGCCCGGCCGGCCCCCTGACCGGCTCCGAGTTCGCCGAACTCGACCGGCTGGTCTTCGAGGAGGACGACTGGTGGGCGATGTCCAGCGCGGAGCAGGCCGCGCTGCGCCACCGGTTCATCACCGCGGCGGTGGCGCACCACCTGGAGCACAACGCGGACTACCGTCGGTTCGCCGAGGCCGCTGGGTTCACCCTCGCGGACCTCGGCGACCCCGCCGCCCTGCCGCGCGTGCCGCAGTTCCCGACCCGGATGTTCAAACGCGCGGAGATCCGCAGCGTGCCCGCGCACGACTGCGACGTCTTCAAGTCCAGTGGCACCAGCGGCATCCAGAGCATGGTCTGGCGGGACGAACCGTCCCTGGAGCGGCTGGCCGGCTCGCTGCGTCCCGAGGGGGACATCTGGCGCACCCTCTACGGCGACATCGATCTCGACGACGACGGCGAGATGGTGCACCTCGGTCCGCACCGGCACGAGGCCGACGGCGTGTGGATCAGCTACCTCATGACGCTGGTCGAGATGTTCGCCGCCACCCGCTCCTACGTTCACGACGGGGTGCTGCGGCTGCAGGACGCCGTCCACGACGTGAGCAGCTCACTGGCCGACGGCCGGTTCGTCTGTGTGGCGGGTCCGCCGGTGTTCGTGGCCGAACTGCTGCGGCACATGTCGGACAACAGCATCAAGCTGTCCGCGGGCGAGAGGATGGCGGTGATCACCGGCGGCGGCTGGAAGAAGAACGAGTCCACCAAGCTCGACCCGGACGAGCTGCGCTCGCTCGCGATGGACACTTTCGGGCTGGCCTCGGCGTCCCAGGTGCGCGATGTGTTCAACCAGGTCGAGCTGAACACGGCGTTCATCGAATGCGAGTACCACCGCAAGCACGTGCCGCCGTGGGTCGAGGTCATCGTGCGCGACCCGTACGACCTGTCCCCGGCCCCCGCCGGGCAGGTCGGTCTCATGTCCTATCTGGACCCGACGGCGCGCAGCTACCCGTGCTTCCTGCTGGCGGAGGACTTCGGAACCGCCGAGACCGACACCTGCCCGTGCGGGCGCAACGGCACCACGGTCGACATCCACCGCAGGATGCGGACCTCCAGCCACCACGGCTGTGCCCTGCGCCTCGCCGAGACGGTGCGGACCGCCTGACCGGCAGGACGGACAACCCACACATCAACGGAGGGAGAGCCATGTCGACCGAGTGCTTCGACGTGAAGACCAAGGACGGCCGGACCGTCGCGGTATGGCGGGACAGCCCGCCGGACAAGGACGCCACCGGGCCCGTCGTCGTCATGGCGCCGGGGTTCGGCCAGCGGATGCGCAGCTCCGGGGTGCTGGCCCTGATGCTCGTGTACAACGGCGCCACCGTGTACCGGTTCGACGCGCTGGACCACGTCGGGCTCAGTGACGGCGAGATCGTCGACTACTCCATCACCCAGCTGATGGAGGCCCTCACGGCCGTGGTCGACACCGTGTGCGCACGCGAGGGGGTGGAGTCCGTCTCGATGGTCGCCACCAGCCTGTCGGCACTGCCGGTGCTGCAGCTCGCGGCGGACAAGAAGTGCGCGGACAACATCGCGCTGATGCTCGGCGTCGTCAACGGCAGGCAGACCCTGGTCAAGGTGCTCGACGTCGACTACCTGGACTGGGAGTTGGACGCGCTGCCCGCTCGGGTGCAGATCGACAAGCACTCGGTGGACCCGCGCCCGATCGTCGCGGAGACCAGGACCGTCGACTGGTGGGAACTGTCCGCCACGATCGACGCGCTGTCGGTGCTCAACGTCCCGGTGCGCAACTTCGTCGCCGCCGACGACGACTGGGTGGACATCGCAGACGTGCGCAAGGCGTTCGAGGCCGCGGGCCTCGACCAGCACCACATCGTCGAGGTCGCGGTCTCGGGCCATGCGCTGCTGCGCAACCCGGTGGCACTCAAGGCGTTGCTGACGGACGTCACCCGCAGCCTGGTCGGCGGTGACGACGAGCCGGTCATGCCGAGCTTCGAGGAGATCGTGTCGCTGCGCGGCTCCGAACGCGAGCTCGAGCGCCGCCATCTGGCCTCCCGCACCGGCGGCCGGACAGAACCCACGGAGTAGGGCTGATGAAGGTGGATCCGGCAACGCATGACGGCGGCGGGACGGCGGCCGACCCGGCAGGAGACTCGACCCTCATGGATGCCGCGTACAGCGGTGTCTACGGCGAGATCTACCGTACCCACTGGTGGTGGCGTGCTCGCGAACACCAGGTGCTGCACTACGTCGGCAAGCACGGCCGGTGGAACGGCCGCCGCGCGAAGATCCTCGACGTCGGTTGCGGCGACGGGTTCATCTGGCGGCGGCTGGAACCCTTCGGCGACCTGGAGGGGATAGAGCCGGACCGCGTGCTCGTGGCGCCCGATTCACCGCGGCGCGACCGCATCGAGGTCGCGGACTTCGTGCAGGGGCGGCCGCGCGGCGCCGACCACGACCTGGTGCTGATGCTCGATGTGCTGGAGCACATCGACGACCAGGGCGCGGCGCTGCGCAGGGTGGCATCCCTGCTCGGCCCCGACGGCCGGGGCGTCATCACCGTCCCCGCGCTCATGGCGCTGTGGAGCGAGTTCGACGAACTGAGCGGCCACTTCCGGCGCTACACCCGCGCATCCCTGCGGACCGCGCTGGAGAGCGCGGGGCTGCGCGTGCTGGAACTGCGCTACTACTACGCGTGGACGGTGCTGCCGCTCTTCCTGCGCCGGCTGTTGTTCAAGGCGGACGCCTCGGAGCACAGCCACTTCGTGAAGGCCCCGGCGCGGCCGGTCAACCAGCTGATGTACCGGCTGAGCCGCATCGATCACTGGCTCACCCGCCGACTGCCCGCGCCCGCCGGCAGCTCACTCATCGCCGTGGTCGCCAGAGCCCGCTGACACCGGATCCGGGAGACGGCGAACCGATGAAACGACACAAGGACGAAGGAACAGACATGTCCGAAGAACCTGTGCGGTGGTCCCGGCGCGTCCGGGCGGTCACCGTCGCGGCGTGCACCGCCGCACTCGCAGTGGTGCTGCCGGGTTCGGCCGGGGCCGAGGAGCCGAGCGCTGCCACCGCGGAGGCTATCGCCTGGGCCGACTGCGGCGAGGGATCGGTGCCCGGCGCCCAGTGCGCGGCGATACAGGTGCCGCAGGACTGGACGAAGCCCGACGGGAGGAAGATCACCCTCGCCCTCTCCAGGCTCCCCGCCCGGGACCAGGAGAACCGGATCGGCCCGCTGCTGTTCAACCCCGGCGGTCCGGGAGGCTCCGGCGCGGCCGTGGTGGCCTACAGCGACCTGCTCACCGCCGCTCCCGAGTTCGAGGCGCTGCGGGACCGGTTCGACCTGATCGGGTTCGATCCGCGCGGCGTCGGTCGGAGCACGCCGCTCACCTGCCCGAAACCGCTGCACGACCCCGCGGTCAGCAAGTTCCCGCGCACCCGCGCCGCGTTCGAGGAGCTGAAGCGGTTCAACCGTACGGCGGGGCAGGCATGCCGTGACGCGACCGGCCCGCTGATCGACCACGTCGACACCGCGAGCGTCGTCTCCGACGTCGAGGCCCTGCGCCAGGCCCTCGGCGCCGAGAAGATCTCCTGGCTGGGACTGTCGTACGGGACCGAGATCGGCTCGCTGTACGCCCAGCGCCATCCGGACCGGGTCCGGACGATGGTGCTCGACGGCGTCGTCGACCACAGCCGGCCGGCCCGCCTGGCCGCGGTCGACGAGGCCCGCGCCACCGAGAAGGCGCTGCGGCGCTTCGCCGACTGGTGCCGGGGCGACGGGAGTTGCGCACTGCGCGGCACCGACGCGGTCGCCGTGTACGACGCGGTCATGCACCGGGCCGGGACATCGGGCATTCCCGCGGCGGCCCTCGGCCGCGACGCCAACGCGGAGGAACTCGCGGCCGGCGCGTACACCTACCTGACCCAGCCGTCGACGTGGCCGCACCTGGCCGGTGCGCTCGCGGCAGCTTCAGGACAGGCCGGGGCCGCCGACGCCACGAACCTGGTGGCCCCCGCGTCGTTCCTCCAGCCGGAGTACCCCGCGTACCGGACCGTGGGCTGCCACGACTTCGCGCCGAACACCCGCGGATTCCTCGACATGCGGACGCAGGCCGCCCACCTGCGGGCGATCGCCCCGCACACCTGGCGCTACTCGGAGTTCTGGGACTGGACCAGCGGCTGTCTGGACTGGCCGGTGGCCGCCGCCAATCCGCCCGCCCCGCTGAAGGTCCGCGGCGCACCGCCGATCCTGCTGGTCAACACGCGGTTCGACCCGGCAACCCCGTACCGGTGGGCCCAGCGGGTCGCGGCGAAGATCGACGGCGGCCGGCTGCTCACCGTCGAGGGCGACGGCCACACCGGCATCCTCAACTCCGCCTGCGCCCGCGCCCACGAAGCCGAGTACCTGCTGACCGGGAAGACGCCCGCGGCGGGTACGACGTGCGCCGCGTCGCAGTCGGCCGCGGTCACCCGGGCGATCACCGGAGGCGGTCCGCGGTGACCGGGACCCCCGGCGCACCCTCCGCCCGAGATGCCGAGGTCACGCACGGCAAGGCCACGCACGAGGAGTGGCTCGGCCTCGTGGTGATCGTGCTGTGCTGCGTGCTCGTGGCGATGGACATCAGTGTGCTGTTCTACGCGGTGCCCTTTGTCGCGGCCGATCTCGCCCCCACCACCTCCGAGGTGCTGTGGGTGATGGACATCTACGGATTCCTGCTGGCGGGCCTGCTGATCACGATGGGTGCGCTGGGGGACCGGATCGGGCGGCGCAGACTGCTCCTGTTCGGGGCGGCCGGGTTCGGTGTCGCGTCGGTTCTCGCGGCCTACTCGAGCAGTCCCGGACTGCTCATCGCCAGCCGGGCCCTGCTGGGGGTGGCCGGCGCGACGCTGGCGCCGTCCACGCTGTCCCTGATCCGCAACATGTTCCACGACGAGGGACAGCGCCGCGCGGCGATCGGTCTGTGGACCGCGGGGTTCGCCGCCGGCGCGATGCTCGGCCCGATCACCGCCGGCCTGCTCCTCGAGCACTTCTGGTGGGGCTCGGTGTTCCTCATCAACGTGCCGGTCATGCTGCTGGCGATCGTGCTCGGCCCGATCCTGCTGCCGGAGTACCGCAGCCCCAGCCCGGAGCGGTTCGACCTGCTCAGTGCGGCACTGTCGCTGGCGGCGGTCCTCCCCGTCGTCTACGGCGCCAAGCGGTTCGCCGAGGGCCACCTCGACGGGAGGGCGGTCGTGGCGGTCGTCGCCGGATTCGCGGTCGGGGTGCTGTTCATCCGCCGCCAGCGCCGCTCACCCGACCCGCTCATCGACACCAGGCTGTTTCGTGACCGTGCGTTCAGCACCGCCATCGCCACCACCACGGTGGTGCAGTTCGCGATGCTCGGCATGATGATGCTCACCTCGCAGTACGCGCTGTCGGTGCTGGGGCTGCGGCCCTTGGTCGCGTCCCTGTGGCAACTGCCGGCGGTCGCCACGCTGTTCCTCGGGCTCACCGCGGCGGGAGTGCTGGCCCAACGGCTGCGGCCGGTGTTCGTGATGTGCACCGGTCTCACCCTCGCCGGTGCGGGCTTCGCGGTGATGAGCCTGGTGGAGTCGGACGACGGGCTCGCCGTCATCGTGACCGGCGCGAGCATCATGACCTTCGGCGTGGGCATGGTCGTCCTGCTCGCGACCGATGTCGTGGTCGCCACCGCGCCACGGGAGCGCGCGGGGTCGGCGTCGGCACTGTCGGAGACCAGCAACGAGTTCGGCGGCGCCGTCGGCATCGCGATGCTCGGAAGCATCGCGCTGACGGTGTACCGCCGCGAGGTGACGGACGTCATCCCTCCCGGTCTGCCGCCCGAGGCGGCTGAGGCGACGCGCGCCACGCTGCAGGCGGCGGTGAAGGTCGCCGAGACCCTGCCGGACCCGGCGGGCGCGGCACTGAGGCAGGGCAGCATCGAGGCGTTCACCGACGGCTTGCAGGTCGCGGTGCTCACCGGATCGGCGATCTTGCTGGTGGTCGCGGTGGCGGCAGCGATCGCACTGCGACCGGTGCACATCGACGCGCACCGACGGCAGGAGGACGCGCACCAAACCAAGGAAGTCGCGCACCGACCAGAGGAATGACGAGGAACGACATGAACGGGACCCGGCCATGACCATCGACGGGACGGCCCTGCGTACCGCCCTGCGACCCTACGCATCAGGGGTCGCGGTGCTCACCGCCGCGGACTCCGCCGGCCCCGCAGGGGTGACCGTCACCTCGCTGACGTCGATCAGCACCGAACCCGCACTGGTCTCCTTCGCCCTGGCCGACACCTCCTCGACCTGGCACCGGATCAAGGACAGCCGCTGGTTCGCCATCCACATCCTGGCCGGGGACCAGGTGGAGCTGGCCAGACGCTTCGCCGCCCGCGGCGTCGACCGGTTCGCCCTTCCCACCCGCTGGCACACCGGGCCCCATGGCGTCCCCCTCCTCGACGACTGCCTGTCCTGGCTGGTCTGCTCCCGCTACGACCGCATCCGGCTGGGAGACCACCACCTGGTCGTGGGCGCCGTGGACCACGCGCAGAGCGGCGCGAGCGGGGACAGCCTGGTCCACCTCCATGGGGCCCTGCAGCCGGTCGCCCCTGTCGCCCTCACCGAGGCGAGCGTTCTCGCCCGTCCCGCCTCCCCGCTTGGAGGTTCCTCCTAACGCACCTCTGACCTGCTCGTATGAAGCGACCGTGCATCGCATTCCGGTCAGCATGGGACAATGAAGTACGTGCTCTTCCCCCTGGCTGACCTGTCCGGGGGCCACCTCTGATCGACTGGGATGTGCAGCACGTGCGTTTCCTCAATGACATCCAGCCCGCGTACGACCTGACGTACGACGACGTCTTCATGGTCCCGAGCCGCAGTGCGGTCGGCTCGCGGCAGGGCGTGGACCTCAGCTCCCCGGACGGCACGGGCACCACGATCCCGCTGGTCGTCGCCAACATGACCGCCATCGCCGGCCGCCGTATGGCCGAGACGATGGCCCGGCGCGGCGGCCTGGTGGTCATCCCGCAGGACATCCCGATCGACGTCGTCACGGACGTCATCTCCTGGGTGAAGAGCCGCCACCACGTCCTCGACACCCCGATCGTGCTGGCCCCGCACCAGACCGTCGCCGACGCGCTGGCCCTGCTGCCCAAGCGCGCGCACAACGCCGGTGTGGTCGTCGACGAGGACTTCAAGCCGATCGGCGTGGTCACCGACTCCGACCTGTCCGGCGTGGACCGCTTCACCCAGCTCGAAGTGGTCATGTCCCGTGACCTGCTGCTCCTCGACGCGGACCTCGACCCGCGCGAGGCCTTCAACACCCTCGACCACCACAACCGGCGCTACGCCCCGGCCGTCGACAAGGACGGCCGCCTCGCGGGCATCCTCACCCGCAAGGGCGCCCTGCGCGCCACGCTGTACACGCCCGCCGTCGACGCCAACGGCAAGCTGCGCATAGCGGCCGCCGTCGGCATCAACGGCGACGTCGCGGGCAAGGCCAAGCAACTGCTCGACGCGGGCGTCGACACGCTCGTCATCGACACCGCGCACGGCCACCAGGAGTCGATGATCTCCGCGATCAGGACGGTGCGCGCGCTCGACCCGCAGGTGCCCATCGTCGCCGGCAACATCGTCGCCGCCGAGGGTGTCCGGGACCTCGTGGAGGCCGGCGCCGACATCATCAAGGTCGGTGTCGGACCGGGCGCCATGTGCACGACCCGCATGATGACCGGCGTCGGCCGGCCGCAGTTCTCGGCGGTGCTGGAGTGCGCGGCCGAGGCGAAGAAGTACGGCAAGCACGTGTGGGCCGACGGCGGTGTCCGGCACCCGCGTGACGTCGCCATGGCGCTGGCCGCCGGTGCTTCCAACGTGATGATCGGGTCCTGGTTCGCGGGCACGTACGAGTCGCCGGGCGACCTTCAGCACGATGCCCAGGGGCGCGCGTACAAGGAGTCCTTCGGTATGGCCTCCGCGCGTGCCGTGCGCAACCGCACCTCCGAGGAGTCCGCCTACGACCGCGCCCGCAAGGCGCTGTTCGAGGAGGGCATCTCCACCTCCCGCATGTTCCTCGACCCGGCCCGGCCGGGCGTGGAGGACCTGATCGACTCGATCATCGCGGGCGTGCGGTCGTCCTGCACGTACGCGGGTGCGGGCTCCCTCGAGGAGTTCGCCGAGAAGGCCGTCGTCGGCATCCAGAGCGCGGCCGGGTACGCGGAGGGCAAGCCGCTGCACGCCAGCTGGAGCTGATGGCTCAACGCCCTTGGAAACGGCCCCCGTTGACCCGCTCGCCGGGAAAGCCGGGGGCCGTTTCGCATGCCCAGGCCCTACGGTCGGGGCATGGAGATCACCGTCTGTACCGCCCCGGATGTCGCCCTGCTCGACCGGCACATGGGCTCGCCCGGCAGGACCTCGTTCCACGCCCGGCGATTCGCGCGCCAGGAGGTGGGAGAGTGCACGTATCTCGTCGCCTGGCTGGACGGGCGTCCGGTGGGGCACACCGAGATGCGCTGGATCGGCTGCGACGCTCCCGAAGTGCGCGAGGTACGGCCCGGATGTCCTGAGATCGGCGGGCTGGCCGTCTGGCCCGAGGAACTCCGCTCGCGAGGTATCGGCAGCGAACTGATCCGAGCAGCCGAGGGCCTGGCCCGGGAGCGAGGTCTGGCGCAAGCCGGTATCGGCGTCGCGGTGGACAACCCGCGAGCAGCCGCCCTCTACGCCCGCCTCGGTTATCGGCCCCTGATCGAGTACCTCGACCGCTACTCGTACGAGGACGTCGACGGCGCGACCCGTGAGTGCGTCGACCCCTGCACGTTCCTCGTCAGAGAACTTCGCTGAGCACCCTGTATGCAACGGTCGAAAGTCACCGCGCAACGAACCCCCACCCAGCCCCGATGAACGCAATGATCTTGCGGGCACACGCAAGGTTGCTGCATTACAACGGCAACGCCCCTCCTCATAGGCTGTCGCCTCGTACGTGGCGTGGCGGGAACCCCGCTCGTGGGTTCCTGCTCGCAGGGATGCCGTCGGTTCCCGCCGCCCTGAATGGCAGCGATAAGGAGCCAGCGCGTGCTCGACCAAGGCGCACCCCCGCAGAACAGAAGCCAGACCGCCGCCCCCGCGTCCCCCGGCGTCGGCGCGCGCCTGATGCGTCGCAAGCCCGTGGAACACCTGGTCGCAGAGGGTGGCCAGGGCGAGGGAGGGTCCCTGCGGCGCTCCCTGGGCCTGTGGCAGCTCACCATGATCAGCATCGGTGCCACGCTCGGCACCGGCATCTTCGTCGTCCTCGGCGACGCCGTCCCCGAGGCCGGCCCCGCGGTCACCCTGGCCTTTGTGATCGCCGGTCTCACCGCGCTGTTCTCGGCCCTGTCGTACGCCGAGCTGGCCGGCAGCATCCCGGTCGCCGGCTCCTCGTACTCGTATGCGTACGCAACGATGGGCGAGCTCGTCGCCTGGGTCTGCGGCTGGTGTCTGGTGCTGGAGTACGGCGTCTCGGTGGCCGCCGTCGCCGTCGGCTGGGGCGAGTACCTCAACGAACTGCTCGACGGGACCATAGGCGTCACCATCCCCTCCGTGCTGTCCTCGGCGCCCGGTGAGGGCGGCATCATCAACCTGCCCGCCCTGATCGTCGTCCTGCTGGCGATGGTGTTCCTGCTCGGCGGTGTCCGCGAGTCCGCCCGCGCCAACACGATCATGGTCGCGGTGAAGATCGCCGCGCTCGTGCTGTTCTGCGCCGTCGGCTTCATGGGCTTCAAGTCCGGCAACTACGCCGACTTCATGCCGCTCGGCATGGCGGGCGTCAGCGCCGCGGGCGCCACGCTCTTCTTCTCCTACATCGGCTTCGACGCCGCCTCCACCGCCGGTGAGGAGGCGAAGGACCCCAAGCGGGACCTGCCGCGGGCGATCATGCTGTCGCTGATCATCGTGACCGCGCTGTACGTGCTCGTCGCGGGTGTCGCCGTCGGTGCCTGGAACTGGAAGAAGTTCGAGGGCTCCGAGGCCTCCCTCGCCGCGATCATGAATGACGTCAGCGGCAAGTCCTTCTGGGGCACCCTGCTCGCCCTCGGCGCGGTCATCTCCATCGCGAGCGTCGTCCTCACCGTGCTCTACGGCCAGACCCGCATCCTCTTCGCGATGTCCCGCGACGGCCTGGTGCCCAAGGCGCTCGGCAAGGTCAACGCGAAGACCGGCGCGCCCCGCCTCAACACGGTGATCGTGTCCCTGTTCTGCGCCGCGCTCGCTGCCCTCATCCCGCTGGGCAAGCTCGTCGACGCCACCAGCATCGGCACACTGTTCGCCTTCGCGCTGGTCAACATCGCCGTCATCGTGCTGCGTTACAAGCGGCCGGAGCTCGAGCGCACGTTCAGGGTGCCGTTCGGGCCGGTGCTGCCGGTGCTGGGCTTCCTGTTCTGCGCGTACAACATGTTCAGCCTCGACACCGTCACCTGGGTCGTCTTCGGGTGCTGGATGGCCGCCGGTCTCGTGTTCTACTTCCTGTACGGCTATCGCCGGTCCCGTCTTGCCGCGGCAGACGCAGCAGACGTACCAGTCGCATCAGAAGTGAAGTGAACCACCCGCAGTGCTGAACGATCTCGACGAACGCATCGTGCACGCCCTCGCCGAGGACGCCCGCCGCTCCTACGCGGACATCGGGCAGCTCGTCGGCCTGTCCGCGCCCGCCGTGAAACGGCGCGTGGACCGGCTGCGCGCCACCGGGGCCATCACCGGCTTCACCGTACGGGTGGACCCGTCGGCCCTCGGCTGGGAGACCGAGGGGTTCGTCGAGATCTACTGCCGGCACAACACCTCTCCCGACACCATTCGGCGGGGGCTGGAGCGCTATCAGGAGGTCGTGGCCGCGTCCACCGTCACCGGGGACGCGGACGCGATCGTGCAGGTCTTCGCCTCCGACATGCGTCACTTCGAGCGGGTCCTGGAGCGGATTGCGGGGGAGCCGTTCGTGGAACGGACCAAGTCGGTGCTCGTGCTGTCGCCGTTGCTGCGGCGGTTTTCTTCCGGGTCGCCGACGTAGTGTTTTGTCCGCGGGCTGGTGGGGGCTTGTCGCGCCCGCGCGGCGGTAGCCGCATATTCAATGCAGCCCCGCGCCCCTCATAGGGCGCTGTCCGACCGCAGCCGTTTCAGCATGCGGCGTACGAGCACTGCGTGGCCGCCCGTGCCGATGACGAGCCGTCGGTACACGGCTCCCGCCGGGCCGGGAAAGCTTGCCCGGGTCTCGGCCCGCACCCGGGTTCGTCCGGGGCCTGCCTCGTCCAGGCGGAAGACCAGGGCGTACGACGAGAAGCGGTGACCTCCCACGAGGGCCAGCTCCCGGCCCGGGTCCGCCACGGCCACCCGGAAGCCGCGCAGAGTCGATCCCACGGCCAGTGGGCGGGGTCCGGAGGGCGTGCGGTCGGCGCAGCCGAGCCAATGCACGACGCCCACGGATCGTCCGCGCGAGAAGGTGCGGTCCATCATGTCGGCCAGCTCCCGCCACACCTTGTCGGCGTCAGAGGCGACGACCGTCGTGTGCTCGTCGACGAACGGCAGGGCGGGGATGTCAGTGGCGTCCATGCGGGTCCCTTCGGCAGGCGGGTGGGGCTTCCGATCGGCAGTCTTGTACGCGGACACGGGCGACGGCCTCCTTCGCCGGGCCGATGCTCGTCGCCGCTCGGCGGAGCCGTGCCTCCTCCCCGGCGGAGGGCGCCAGGGCGGACGGCCCCCGATTTTCCCTGCACAGCCGAGCCCCATCCGCCTACCATCGGTGTCATGACCTGGCGACATTGATCCACCAGCCGTGCCTCCCGAGGGCCGCCTCGGATGCCGTACCTCCGGCGTCCGAACCGCCCTTACGGGAAGGCCTCATGACACTCTCACCTGCACGCGTGCCCACCGCCGGAGTCCGGCGCCTCGCGGCCACGCTGTACGGCTACATGTTCCTGGACGACTTCGTCCTGCTCTACCCGGTGTACGCGCTGCTCTTCACCGACACCGGACTGTCGCTCTGGCAGATCTCCTCGCTGTTCGCCCTGTGGTCGATCACCGGCGTCCTGCTGGAGGTGCCCTCCGGCGCCTGGGCCGACGCCGTCTCGCGCCGGCTGCTGCTGTGGCTCGGCCCGCTGCTCACCGCCGTGGGCTTCGCCCTGTGGGTGCTGGTCCCGTCGTACTGGGCCTTCGCGGTCGGCTTCGTCCTGTGGGGCGCGCGGGGCGCCCTGGGTTCCGGTGCGCTGGAGGCCCTGGTCTACGACGAGCTGGACCGGCTCGGCGCGGCCGGGCAGTACGCGCGCGTCATAGGCCGGGCCAGGGCGGCGGGCCTGATCGGCGTCATGGCGGCGATGGCCGCCGCCGGGCCGGTGTTCGCCTTCGGCGGCTACCCGGCCGTGGGCGCGGCCAGTGTGCTGGCCTGCCTCTCGACGGCGGCGATGGGCGCTCGCTTCCCGGAGAACCGGGGTTCGGCGAGTGAGGGCGACGGGGAGGACTGGGCCGCGACGCTGCGGGCCGGACTCGCCGCCGCCCGGGGTGACCGCTCCCTGCGGGGAGCGGTGCTGCTCGTGCCGGCCGTCGGCGCCGTATGGGGCGCGCTCGACGAGTACACGCCGCTCCTGGTGCGGGAGACCGGCGTGACCGACGGACTGGTTCCCTATCTGCTCCTGCTGATCTGGACCGGAGCCACGGCCGGTGGTCTGCTGGCCGGTCCGGCCGAACGCCTCAGTACCGGCGGACTGGCGTGGCTGCTCACGGCCGCCGCGCTCGCCCTGGCCATGGGCGCCCTGTCCGGTACACCGGTCGGCATCGGCCTGGTGGCCCTCGCCTTCGGCGGCTTCCAGCTGGCGACCGTCCTCGCCGACGCCCGGCTCCAGCACTGCATCGAGGACACCGGCCGGGCCACGCTCACCTCGGTCGCGGGGCTGGGCACCGAGCTTGCGACGGTCGCCGTGTACGGCAGCTACGCGGTCCTCGGCGGAGCGGCCGCCCACGGCACCGTGTTCGCGCTGCTCGCGGTGCCCTACCTGCTGACCGCGCTGCTGCTGACTAGAGCTCGGGACGCCAAGGCACGACCGTGAAGTCACCCGTCCCCTTCTCGACCTTCTCGAAGGGGGCGGAGCTCACGCACTTGGGCGGCTCCTGCCCGGCGCCGGGACGGCCCGTCGCGGCCCAGCTGTAGCCGAGCCGGTCATGGCGGCCGAGGTCGTGGACGGTGACGCCGACCCGCTTGCCCTTGGCGCCCGGCAGGTCGGAGTCGGTGATGACACCGGAGACGACGGCCACCTTGCCGCCGGTGATCAGGCAGTCGACCTCGGCCCTGGCCCAGGCGCCGAAGTCGTCCCGGTAGTGGCTGAACTCGAAAGTGCCGGCGGCCTTCATCGGGTCGCCGGTGTCCTTCGCCGCCAGATGCGCATCGAAGGAGAACGTGATGTCGTCCCCGGCCGAGCGGTACAGCTCGGCGGTGCCGGTGAGGGCCGCCGCCTCCCGCTGCTGCGGCCCGTCCGTCGCGGTGGCGGCGGGGCCGACGGTTCCGGCGGTGAGCAGCAGCAGCGCACAGCAGAGCACGACAGTCCTCGTACGGCGGTTCATGGCGGTCCTTTCCGCAGGTCAACCGGACAGTCACCACTGTCGCGGCAGCGCGCCCCGGCCACATCGCACCGAGGACGGGACCCCGCCTCCGCCGTACGGCGGGGACACCCGCGCGCCCCTCCGCTGCGAGGAGGACCGGACCTCCGCCCGAGGGCGCGCAACGAATCACCGCCGGACGCATGACCGACGCAACAAACCGCTCACCGGCGCGCAACGGCTCCTTCTTGTCCGGCCTGGTCAGCCGCCCGTACCTTCTAGATGGCTCCCCAACCACTTCCGCCCGGTGAGGATCACGCATGCGCACCGCCCTGCTCCAGAGCTCCGGCCGCCCCGGCTCGACCGTCGAGAACCTCAAGGTCCTCGACGAGGCCGCGGGACGGGCCGCCGCCGCGGGGGCCGGGCTGCTGGCGGCGCCGGAGATGTTCCTGACCGGGTACGCGATCGGCGACGACATCCGCCGCCTCGCCGAGCCCGCCGACGGGGACTCCGCGGACGCGATCGCCGCCATCGCCTCCCGGCACGGCCTCGCGATCGCGTACGGCTACCCCGAGCGGGCCGGCGACACGGTCTTCAACTCGGCCCAGCTGGTCTCCGCCGACGGCGACCGCCTCGCCAACTACCGCAAGACGCACCTCTTCGGCTGCTTCGAGCGGGACCACTTCACGCCGGGGGACCAGCAGGTGGTCCAGGCCGAGCTCGACGGCCTCCGCGTCGGCATCCTGATCTGCTACGACGTCGAGTTCCCGGAGAACGTCCGCGCCCACGCCCTCGCCGGCACCGACCTGCTGGTCGTGCCGACCGCGCAGATGCACCCGTTCCAGTTCGTCGCCGAGTCGATGATCCCGGTGCGGGCCTTCGAGAACCAGATGTACGTCGCGTACGTCAACAGGGTCGGCCAGGAAGGGGAGTTCGAGTTCGTCGGACTGTCCACGCTGGCCGGCCCCGACGGGGTCGCCCGCACCCGCGCCGGCCGCGGTGCGGAGCTCGTCCTCGCCGACGTCGACCCCGCCTTCCTCGCCGCCTCCCGCGAGGAGAACCCGTATCTGAAGGACCGCCGCCCCGGTCTGTACGGGTCCCTGGTCTGAAACCCCCTGAGCCTCCCCCCGCTTTCTTTGTCGCAGTCGCAAGGAGTCCGTACCCCATGACGTCCACCGTGCCCAACGCCGTCGAGCACGCCGACTCTCAGCAGCCGCCGATCACCATGTTCGGCCCGGACTTCCCGTACGCGTACGACGACTTCCTCGCCCACCCGGCGGGGCTCGGCCAGATACCCGCGACCGAGCACGGCACCGAGGTCGCGGTCATCGGCGGCGGGCTCTCCGGCATCGTGGCCGCCTACGAGCTGATGAAGATGGGCCTCAAGCCGGTCGTGTACGAGGCCGACCAGATCGGCGGGCGACTGCGGACCGTCGGCTTCGACGGCCAGGGCACCGAGGGTCTGACCGCCGAGATGGGCGCGATGCGCTTCCCGCCCTCCTCCACGGCCCTCCAGCACTACATCGACCTCGTGGGGCTCGAGACCCGTCCCTTCCCCAACCCCCTTGCCGAAGCGACGCCTTCGACCGTCGTCGACCTCAAGGGCGAGTCGCACTACGCCGAGACGATCGACGACCTCCCGCAGGTCTACCGCGATGTCGCCGCGGCCTGGAACAAGTGCCTCGAAGAGGGCGCCGACTTCTCCGACATGAACCAGGCCATGCGCGAGCGCGACGTGCCGCGCATCCGCGAGATCTGGTCCAAGCTCGTCGAGAAGCTCGACAACCAGACCTTCTACGGCTTCCTCTGCGACTCCGAGGCCTTCAAGTCCTTCCGGCACCGCGAGATCTTCGGTCAGGTCGGCTTCGGCACCGGCGGCTGGGACACCGACTTCCCGAACTCCATCCTGGAGATCCTGCGCGTCGTTTACACCGAGGCAGACGACCACCACCGCGGCATCGTCGGCGGCTCCCAGCAACTGCCGCTCAGGCTGTGGGAGCGCGAGCCGGAGAAGATCGTCCACTGGGCCTACGGCACCTCGCTCGCGAAGCTGCACGAGAACGGCGCGCCCCGCCCGGCCGTGACCCGGCTGCACCGCACGGCCGGCCACCAGATCACGGTGACGGACGCGAACGGCGACATCCGCACCTACAAGGCGGCCATCTTCACCGCCCAGTCCTGGATGCTGCTGTCGAAGATCGCCTGCGACGACTCGCTCTTCCCGATCGACCACTGGACGGCGATCGAGCGCACCCACTACATGGAGTCCTCGAAGCTCTTCGTCCCGGTCGACCGGCCTTTCTGGCTGGACAAGGACGAGGAGACCGGCCGGGACGTCATGTCGATGACCCTGACGGACCGGATGACGCGCGGCACCTACCTGCTCGACGACGGTCCGGACAAGCCCGCGGTGATCTGTCTGTCGTACACCTGGTGCGACGACAGCCTGAAGTGGCTGCCGCTGTCCGCGAACGAGCGGATGGAGGTCATGCTGAAGTCGCTCGGCGAGATCTACCCGAAGGTCGACATCAGGAAGCACATCATCGGCAACCCGGTGACCGTGTCCTGGGAGAACGAGCCTTACTTCATGGGTGCGTTCAAGGCCAACCTGCCCGGCCACTACCGCTACCAGCGACGCCTGTTCACGCACTTCATGCAGGACCGGCTGCCCGAGGACAAGCGCGGCATCTTCCTCGCCGGTGACGACATCTCCTGGACGGCCGGCTGGGCCGAGGGTGCCGTCCAGACGGCGCTGAACGCGGTCTGGGGCGTGATGCACCACTTCGGCGGGGCGACCGACGCGACCAACCCGGGTCCGGGTGACGTCTACGACGAGATCGCGCCGGTCGAGCTGCCGGAGGACTGAGCCCGCAAGGGCTGCGATCAAGGGCTGCGCTCAAGGACTGCGATCAAGGGCTGCCCCAAGGGCCCTCACAGCCCGGCGGCCCGTGCCTTCTCGTACACCTCCGCGGCGACGTCCTTGAGTTCCCGGGCGTCGCGTGGAGTGGTCTGCAGGTCGAGCAGGACCTCGTCCATGCCGACCTCGGCGAGGGCCGCGAGGTCCTCCACGAGCTGCTCGGCGTTGCCCTGGTACGGCTGGCGGTCGGCCCCGTCGTACGCCTTGGCCGAGTACAGGGCGTTCACCCGCGGCACCCGCTCGATCGGCTGCGCCCGGCCCCGCTCGGCGGCGATGTCCTGGAGCCGCTGCCACCCGTCGGCGTACGCCTGCGCGCCCATGGCGACCGGGATCCAGCCGTCGCCGTGGTCCACGACCCGCGTCATCGCCTTCTTGCCCGACGCGGCCACCAGGATCGGGATCGGCCGCGCGGGCTTGGGACCGACCACGGCCGCGTCGATCTTCGTGGTGCGGCCCTCGTACGACACCGGGTCCGGGCCCCACACCGCCCGGCACACGTCGATCACCTCGTCCAGCGCCTCGCCGCGCTCCTCGTAGGGCCGTGC
Organism: Streptomyces sp. NPDC107522; assembly: GCF_055657525.1. NCBI lineage: Bacteria > Bacillati > Actinomycetota > Actinomycetes > Kitasatosporales > Streptomycetaceae > Streptomyces > Streptomyces sp. NPDC107522. The sequence goes on from NZ_JBVKAU010000019.1 coordinate 86,119, forward strand.
GGCCGCGGCGGCGAACTCGTCGGTCGACCAGCCCGGCCCCAGCCCCGCGATCACCCGCCCGCCGCTCGCCGCGTCCAGCGTGGCGAGGGCCTTGGCGAGCTGGGCGGGCCCGTGCAGCGGCGCGACCACGATGCCGGTGCCCAGCCGGACCCGTTCGGTGACCGCCGCGGCCAGGGTCAGCGTGACCAGTGAATGGGCCATGCCGCGGTACCAGTCCGGCCAGGGCAGGCCCGGGATGCCGTACAGGCCCTGGGACGGGGACTCCGGGACCAGCAGCCGCTCGTACACCCACAGGCTGTCGTAGCCGATCTGCTCGGCGGTACGGGCCACGTCCGTCACGTCCTTGGCGAGGTCGTACTGCCGGAGCTGGGGAAGACCGAGTCCTAGACGGATGGCCATGACTGCGCGCTCCTTCGCGATCGGTGTCCGCCCCCACCGGCCAACGTACTGCGAGCCCGGGGAAGTGCCAGTCGGATCCGGATCAGTCCGGCAGCGGCGTGAGCAGCATGCGTCCCGCGAACCCCACCGCCGCGTCCAGCCGCTCCGTGAACTCCTCGGCGACGTCCGGCAGTCGGCGCAGCGCCCACAGCGCCCGCGCCGCCGACCAGGTCGCGTCGCGGGCCCGCTCCAGGCTCCAGGAGCCGAGCAGATGGGTGAGCGGGTCGGCGATCTGGAGCAGGTCGGGACCCGGCATCAGATCTTCGCGGATGCGCTCCTCCAGCGAGGCGAGGAGATCACCCACCCGATCGAACTCGTCCTCCAGCTCGGCGGGTTCGCAGCCGAGGCTACGACAGGCGTCCACCACGGCGAGCGCCAGATCGTGCCCGATGTGCGCATTGATGCCCGCGAGCGCGAACTGCAGCGGTCGTACGCCGGGATGCCGGCGCATCTGGAACAGGGGCCGCCAGCAGGCCGGCGGGCGCCGCTCGTCCTCGGCCGTCTCCACCGCCGCGAGATACCGCTCCGCGAACCGCACGTCCAGCGTGATCGCCGCCCCCGCGTCCGGGAACCGGCCGCCGTCGATGTGCCGGTCCACCGCCTCCGTGACAGTGAGGTAGACGCGGTTGAAGACCGCGACTCCGTCGCCTTCGGGCAGGGCCGCGTCGAGGGCGCGCATACGGGAGACGACCGCGTCCACGGCTGTGGTGAATTGTTCGCATTGCGCCATGGGGGCAGAGTCCCAGCTTTAGGCTGGCCGGAGTGTCGGCGGGCCCGGCGCTTCCCCAGAACGGGGGAATGCGCTCGCTGTGGGGGCGGGGCTCGCCGTGGGGAGGGGGAGCAGGACCGTGGCAGGCTTACGTGCCCAGCGACTGGCCGCGCGCAGGTCCGCGCGCAGGAAGGCGGCCCGGCGCCATGCGATGGTCGTGGCGGCCTCGGTGGTGGTCGCCGTCGGCAGCGCGACCGGCATGATGTCCGCGCTCGACGACGGACGCGGCTCCGACGAGGCGAGGCCGCCCGAGGTGACGCGTTCGCCGGGCCTGGAGACCCTGCCGCTCGTGCCTTCGCCCTCCGCATCCACGACGAAGTCCCCTGCGCCCACGCCTTCGCCGACTCCGAAGAAGAAGGCGAGCCCCACGTCCTCGCCGACGAAGACGGAGAGGAAGCAGCAGTCGGCCGTGGTGTCCGCCCGTCTCTACCGCCACCCCGACTCCCAGGTCCTCGACTGGGTCCGTGACCACGCCGGCGACCCGCGTCATGCCGTCATAGAGTCCCGGATCGCCGCCCAGCCGGCCGCGGTGTGGTTCGCCGACTTCACGCCGGACACCATCACCGCGCGGGTCCGTGCGGTGACTTCGGGTGGGTCGGCGCTCGGCCGGGTGCCGGTCGTCGTGCCGTACGCGATCCCGGACCGCGACTGCGGCGGGGCCTCCCAGGGCGGGGCGCCCGACCTCGACGCCTACGACGCCTGGATCGACAGGTTCGCCGCCGGGCTGGGCTCCGGCGACGTCATCGTCGTCCTGGAGCCCGACTCCGTCGCCCAGTCCGAGTGCCTCTCCGACCGTGAACGCGCCGACCGCTTCGCCTCGCTGGCCCGCGCGGGCCGCGCCTTCAAGGCCGCGAACCCCAAGGCGCGCGTCTACTACGACGCCGGGCACTCCGGCTGGCACGCGCCCGGAAAGCAGGCGGAGTGGCTGCGGCAGGCAGGCGCCGCCTCGACCGCGTCCTCCGACGGCGTCTTCAGCAACGTCTCCAACTTCCACACCACGGCCAACGAGATCGCCTACGACCGCCAGGTCCTGGACGCCCTCGGCGGTCCCGCGAGCCTGGGTGCCGTCATCGACACCAGCCGCAACGGCGCCGGGGCCCCGGCCGACGGGCAGTGGTGCGACCCGGCCGGGCGCAAGCTGGGCCGGGCGCCGACGCTCAGCACGGGAGAGGCGCGGATCGACGGCTATCTGTGGGTGAAGCTGCCGGGGGAGTCGGACGGGTGCAAGGGTGAGCCCGGCACCTTCACGGCGTCGTACGCCTACGAGTTGGCGCGCTGACCCTCGCTGTCGTGGGAGGGCTCGTCGTAGGCGGGGTGAGCGACCGCTTAGCATGGTCGTCCGTACTTCAACCGTCCCAGGAGCCCCACCCGTGACCGCCGAAGCCTCCCTCGCCCCCGCCGTGTCGTACGGCCGGCTGATCCCCGTCACCGTCCACTTCGACGACCTCGACGCGCTCGGGCTGCTCCACAACGCCCGCTACCCGCTCATGGTCGAGCGGGCCTGGACCGAGCTGTGGCAGGAGCACGGCGTCGGCTTCGCCGGGGACTGGGTCGCCGCGGGCGATGCCTGCAACGCCGTCAAGGAACTGCGCATCAGCTACGAGGCGCCGGTCACCGCACCGGGCACCTACGCCGTGCACCTCTGGCTGGAACGGCTCGGCAACACCGGGCTCACCTACGGCTTCCGGTTCTGCTCGGCGGACGGTGCGGTGACGTACGCCCACGGCACCCGGGTGCTGGTCCGGCTGGATGCCGGGACGCTGCGGCCGGCGCCGTGGAGCGACGGCTTCAGGGCCGTGGGTCGGGAACTGCTGCGTCCGGTCGGCTGATCTTCGGGCGGTCGTGGTCGGCGGTGCGCAGGACGCGCGCGAACACGGCGACCCCCGAGGCCAGCACGGTGACCAGGCAGAAGGACACCGTCAGGCTCGTGGCCTGGGCGAGCCCGCCGATCGCGCTCGGGGCGATCAGCCCCGAGGTGTACGTGATCGTCGCGACGCCCGCGATGGCCAGCGAGGGGTTGGAGCCGCTGCGGCCCGCCGCCGCGAAGCACAGCGGGACGACCACCGCGATGCCCAGGCCCAGCAGGGCGAAGCCTGTCATCGCTACGGCCGGATGTCCCGCGACGACGATCAGCAGGCCGCCGAGAGCGGCCAGGACACCGCCGAACCGGACGGACCGGACGGCGCCGTACCGGTCCACCACCTTGTCGCCGACGAGCCGGGCGAGAGCCATGGTGACCGTGAAGCCGGTCGTGCACGCGGCCGCGAGGCCGGCGGACGTGTCCAGCTGGTCGCGCAGATAGACCGCCGACCAGTCCAGGCTCGCGCCCTCGGCGAACACCGCGCAGAACCCGACCGCGCCGATGAGCAGCGCCGACCGGGGCGGCAGGGCGAACCGGGGCGGCGGCTCCTCGTCCTCGGCCGGCTGGAGGTCGAGCACCCAGGAGCAGGCGGCCACGCCCAGCACGGTCAGGACCGCGGCCGCCAGGGCGTGGTGCAGGCGGGCGTCCGCGCCCAGATGGGCCGCGAGTGTGCCGCCGAGCGAGCCGGCCACGGTGCCCACGCTCCACATGCCGTGCAGGCCGGACATGATCGACCGGCCCAGGCGGTTCTCGACCTCGACGCCGAGCGCGTTCATCGCCACGTCCGCCATGCCGGCCGTGGCGCCGAAGGCGAACAGGGCCAGGCAGAGCGTCAGCAGGTTCGGGGCGAGCGAGGGCAGCGTGAGGGCGATCGTCCACAGGGCGATCAGTCCGCGCAGTGCGTTGCGGGCGCCGAACCGGTGGCTGATACGGCCCGCGAGCGGCATGGCGACGGAGGCTCCGAGCGCGGGGAAGGCGAGCGCCAGCCCCAGCTGGCCGGCGCTGACCCCGGCGTGGTCCTGGATCCAGGGCACGCGGGTCGCGAACGAGCCGGTGACGGCGCCGTGCACGGCGAAGACGGCGGCCACGGCGTACCGGGCCCGCCTCACCTCGCGCTGCTCGTAGACCACTGCGCTCATTCTGCGGCCCCCCCTGCCTCTCGGTCCCCTGTCGGTTCCCTGCGGTCGTCGCGCGGTAAACTATCAGGAACCCTGCCTGATAGATAGCGGATAAACCAGCCGTGGGAGGATCCCGGCATGCCCGCATCCCCGAGCACCGCCCGGGCCATCAACGACCGGCTCGCCCTGCGCCTGCTGCAGCAGGAAGGCCCGCTGACGGCAGGGCAGTTGAAGCAGCTGACCGGCCTGTCCCGCCCGACCGTCGCCGACCTCGTCGAACGCCTCTCCGCCGCCGGTCTGATCGCGGTGGTCGGCGAGGCGGGGGAGCAGCGGCGCGGACCGAACGCCAAGCTGTACGGCATCGTCGCCGACCGCGCCCATCTTGCCGCGCTCGACGTCCGCACCGAGGGCGTCTCCGTGGTGGTGTCCGACCTGGTCGGGGCGGTGCTCGCCAAGGCGTCCGTACCGATCGGCGGCGACACGGGGACGGGGCCCGCGGTGGAGCAGGCGGTGGCGCTGGTGGAACGGGTCGTGAAGGAGGCCGGCGCCGACCGGCTCCATACGGTCGGCATCGGCGCCCCGGGCCTGATCGACCCGGCGACCGGGGAGCTGCGCAACTCCACGGGCCTGCCCGCATGGCACCGCCGCCTGGTGGCGGCCCTGCAGGAACGGCTCCCCGAAGCCCGCGTCAGCGTCGAGAACGAGACCAACCTCGCCGCCCTCGCCGAACAGCGCGACGGGGTGGCCCGGGACCGGGACACCTTCGTACTGCTGTGGCTCGGCCACGGCACGGGGGCGGCCGTCGTCCTCGACGGCGCACTGCGCCGCGGGGCCTCCGGCGGGACCGGCGAGATCGGCTTCCTGCCGGTGCCGGGGACGACGGGGCTGCCGTCGGCGGTGGACTGCGAGGGCGGCTTCCACTCGCTGGCGGGGTCGGCGGCGATCGTGGAGCTGGCGGGGGCGTATGGGTTGGCCACCGAGGGCGTCGCAGCGCACGAGCCGCTTGCGGCGGGGATCGTCGGGCGGGCCGCGGTGTCGGTTGCGGGCGAGGAGGGGGCGGGCAATAAGGGGGCGGGGAGAGGCGCGGCGCGGGAAGGGCCGACACAAGCTTCAGCCGCCCACGTCGACGCGGCACCCGCCGGCCCGCCCCAGGCTGCGGAGCCCGCCGACCGTTTCCTCGACGCCCTCGCAGATCGCCTCGCCGTAGGCGTCGCCTCCGTCGTCGCCGTCCTCGACCCCGGCTGTGTGGTTCTCGGTGGCGAGGTCGGGCAGGCCGGCGGAGAGGTACTCGCCGGGCGGGTGGAGGAGCGGGTCCGGCGGATGTCGCCGTTGGCGACCGTGGTGCGGCCCAGCAGCCTGGGCGGCGATGCCGTCCTGCGCGGAGCGCTGCTGACCGCGAGGGACGCGGCGCAGGACGAGCTGTTCGCGCCGCCGGAGCGCTGACCGAGCGGTCGCCCTGAGCGGTCCGGCTTGTCCGGGCGACTGGTCGCCCTCCCACCCGGCGCGGCGAGCCCCTTCCGGCGTTCGAGGACGGGGCCGCAGCCGCAGCCGCCCCTGACCCTCGCCGCCCGGCAGGGGGCTGCCATGTCTCGACGCGGGTCCAGGCAACTCGGTCTGTTCGGCATTTGCGGACAAGACCGCAACCCTCCCTAACCCCCACCCACCCGCGGAGGGATCCGCCTCACGGCACCAGGCGGTCACCTCTCGACGCCGGTCCGCATTCTTCAGCCCGTCCGGCGTTTGAGGACGAGGCCCCTTCAGGGCCGAAGCGGGGGTCTGGGGGCCGCAGGCCCCCAGGGGTGCGGGGTCGAAGGGGCGGCAGCCCCTGGAGGACGGGACGGGTAGGGGCGGCGGGGGCGAGAAAAGCAAGCGCTCAGAAAAAGTGCCGCAAGAGTCAGACCCCCCAACGGCCACCCTGGACGTACGTCCACCGGGCCACCCGGTTCACCCGGCCGCCCCCCCGCAGACCCCGCGGTCAGACGCCCCGCCCGCCCCCGACCCGCCGCCCCAGGTACTCCTCGAACGTCCCCTTGCCCACCGCATGCCCCGGCGCCAGATGGCCGCCCGAGCGGAAGCCCGCGTACGCCTTCCCCCGCAGCGGCACGCTGACCACGAGCCGCCTGCGACCCGTCGCCTTGAGATACGCGCGGGCCAGCGAGTCGAGGGTCCGCACCTCGGGACCGCCCATGTCCTCGACCCGCCCGGCCGGGGCGCCCGGGGCCAGCTCGGCGAGCCGGGCCGCGACCTCCGCCACCTCCACCGGCTGGTCCTTCACGCGGGCCGGCAGCAGCATGACCGGCGACTTGGACAGGATCCCCAGCACCCGCACGAGCAGGTCGTGGAACTGCGTCGCGCGCAGCACGGTCCAGCCCAGCCCCGACTCCTCGATCAGCTTCTCCACGGCGAGCTTGGTCCTGTAGTAGCCGAACGGCACCCGGTCGATGCCGACGATCGAGATGTACACGAGGTGCCGTACGCCTGCCGTCCGCGCCGCCGCGATCAGACGCGCCGCCGCCTCCTCGTCACCGCCGCCCGTGGACGTCGCGCAGTGCACGATCGTGTCCACGCCCTCCATCGCCGCGTCCAGACCCGGGCCACCCTTGCGCAGGTCGACGGCGTACGGCTGGGCGTGCCGGCTGAGCACCCGCACCTCGTGCCCGTCCGCGCGCAGCCGCTCGGTGACGAGCCGGCCGAGCGTTCCGGTGCCGCCGGTCACCAGGATCGTGGTCATGTCGTTCAGTCCCTTCGGACGCCGGGCACTCCCGGGCGGAGCGCCCCTCGTCAGCTGGGACCGAATACCCGGTGCGGAATGTGACAGACAGCCTCGGGATCTTCTACGCCCCGGCCAGCTGACGGCCCGCGAACGCCAGTTTGTCCGGGTTCACCACGGCTCGGACGTGCACGACGAGACCGTCGCCCAGTTCGAGCGCGACCACGCCGAGGAGCGTGTCGCCCGCCCATGCGGCCACCCCCGGCTCGCCGTTGACCTCGGCCGACGTGAAGTGCACGCCCTCCATGAACCGCTCCACCAGACCCACCAGGAAACGGGACACCTTCTCGCGGCCCTCGACCGGCCGCCGGGCCGCCGAGACCTTGCCGCCGCCGTCGCTCGACCAGACCACCTCGGCCGCCAGCAGCTTCTCCAGCCGGGCCAGATCACCGTCCCGGGCCGCGGCGACGAAGGACGCCACGAGCTCCTCCTGCCGCTCGGGAGCCGGCTCGAACCGCGACCGCGGCTCACCCACGTGCTGAGCCGCCCGCCGGTACAGCTGCCGGCAGTTGGCCTCGCTCAGATCCAGCACCTCGGCGATCTCCCGGTGGCCGTACGCGAACGCCTCCCGCAGCACGTAGACGGCTCGCTCGGTCGGTGTGAGCCGCTCCAGCAGCACCAGCATCGCCATGGACACGGCGTCCCGCTGCTCGGCGGACTCCAGGGGCCCGAGTGCACCGTCCGAGGTGACCACGGGCTCCGGCAGCCAGGGGCCGACGTACCGCTCCCGGCGGGCCCTGGCCGAGGTCAGCCGGGTCAGGCAGAGGTTGGTGACGACCTTGGCGAGCCAGGCCGCGGGATGCTCGATCGCGCCGCGGTCGGCACCGCTGAAGCGCAGATACGCGTCCTGGACGGTGTCCTCGGCCTCCTCGGCGGAGCCCAGCATGCGATAGGCCAGGCCGAACAACCGGGAGCGGTGCGCCTCGAACTCGTCGGCGGTCGCGGTGGTCATGCCCCTCACCCTGCCAGAACCGCGGTCGGCGCGAGTTGGGAGACCCGGCGGCGGGCAAGGGCCGTCGTCACCGCCGCCGGGCCGTCCGCCCCGACCGGCAACGGCGTGCCTGTCCAGGCGAGTTGGGCCGACTGTAGGAAGGACTAGACCAGTGAGTCAATAGGTATGGACCAATCTCGAATCGAGGAAATCCAGCCACGCGGCCTGTGAGGCACCCCACAGCATTCGCCCGCATGGACGCCGATCAGGCGTGGCACACTGGCCCTGTACCAGAAGCAGCGCACTCCGGGGTCGGTGAAAGTCCGAACCGGCGGTTACAGTCCGCGACCCGGTCGCCTCCAGCGGCCGGTTGACCAGGTGAAATTCCTGGACCGACGGTTAAAGTCCGGATGGGAGGCAGTGCGCGGCGGGCGGGCATTCGTGCGCGCCGCCGTACCGGTTCGTCGTAGTGGCGAGCCCTGTCCGGCGTCGCCCCCGGTGTTCCTGCTCGTACATTCTGTCGTCATCGACAGCCCCGGAGTCCGTGCCCGAATGAGGCAGGAGGACCCGGGAAGTGTTCACCGGAATCGTCGAAGAGCTGGGCGAGATCACCGCTGTCGAGACCCTCGACGACGCCTGTCGCTTCCGCGTGCGCGGCCCCGTCGTCACCGACGGCGCGAAGCACGGAGACTCCATCGCCGTCAACGGCGTCTGCCTCACGGTCGTCGACCACGAGGGCGGCGAGTTCACCGCGGACGTCATGGCCGAGACCCTCAACCGCTCCAGCCTGGGCGCACTCGTCGTCGGCTCACGCGTCAACCTCGAACGCCCGATGGCCGTGGGCGAGCGCCTCGGCGGCCACATCGTGCAGGGGCACGTCGACGGCACCGGCCAGGTGCTGGAGCGCAAGCCGTCCGAGAACTGGGAGATCGTGAAGATCTCGCTCCCCGCGGACCTCTCCCGGTACGTCGTCGAGAAGGGCTCCATCACCGTCGACGGCATCAGCCTCACCGTCGTCGACGCCGGGCCCGACTACTTCACCGTCAGCCTCATCCCGACCACCCTCGACCTGACCACGCTCGGCCACAAGCAGCCCGGCGACCCGGTCAACCTCGAGGTCGACGTCATCGCCAAGTACGTCGAGCGGATGCTGGGCGACCGCGCCTCCTCGGAAGGGGCGGCGGGCCGGTGAACTCGCTGAACTCGGAGGCCTTCGCCCTCTTCGGCCAGCACATCCTCTGGTCGGACATGATCGGCAACCTCTTCGGACTGGCCGCCCTCGCCCTCGGCTGGCGGCGCTCCATCTGGACCTGGCCCGTGCAGTTCCTGGCCGGCCTGATCCTCTTCGGTGCCTTCTTCGGCCATCTGACCGGCAGCGCCGGCAAGCAGGCGGTCGTCATGCTCGTCGCCCTGTACGGCTGGTGGCAGTGGCAGCGTGGCAAGGGCCAGGCCGAGGACGGGCACATCAGCGTCCGGTTCGCCACCTGGCGCGAGCGCGCGGTCATGGTCGCGGCGGCCGCCGCCGGCACCGTCGCGGTGGCGCTGCTCTTCGAGGCGTACCCGACCCTGTCCTGGGACCCCTGGCCGGACGCCTACATCTTCGTCGGCACCATCGTCGCCATGTACGCCCAGGCGCGCGGCATGGTCGAGTTCTGGTTCGCCTGGCTGCTCGTCGACCTGGTCGGCGTGCCCCTCAACTTCGCCAACGGCTACGCCTTCTCCGGCTTCGTCTACGTCATCTACGGCGCACTCGTCCTGTGGGGCATGCGCGACTGGTGGCTGCGCTCCCGCAAGGACGCGCGGCCCGTCCTGGAAGGAGCGCCGGCATGACCGCGGCACCGATTCTGTACAGCCCCGACGGCGTCGAGGACCTCACGCTCGACCCGATCGAGCAGGCCATCGCCGACATCGCGGCGGGCCGCCCGATCGTGGTCGTCGACGACGAGGACCGCGAGAACGAGGGCGACCTCGTCATCGCCGCCGAGAAGGTCACCCCCGAGATCGTCGCCTTCATGATGAGCGAGTGCCGCGGCCTGATCTGCGCCCCCATGGAGGGCGAGGAGCTGGACCGGCTGGAGCTGCCGCAGATGGTCGGTGACAACACCGAGTCGATGAAGACCGCGTTCACGGTCTCCGTGGACGCCTCCGCCGCACACGGTGTGACCACGGGCATCTCGGCCTCGGACCGGGCGACCACCCTTCAGCTCCTCGCGAGCGGCAAGGCCGAGCCGTCCGACCTGGTCCGCCCCGGCCACATCTTCCCGCTGCGCGCCAGGCCCGGCGGCGTCCTCGTCCGCAACGGCCACACCGAGGCCGCCGTCGACCTCGCCCGGCTCGCGGGACTGCGCCCGGCCGGCGCGATCGTCGAGATCGCCGGTGAGGACGGCGAGATGCTGCGGCTGCCCGAGCTGATCCCGTTCGCCCGCAAGCACGGCCTGACGATCATCTCCATCGAGGACCTGATCGCCTACCGCCGCAGCACCGAGCTGCGGCAGGCGGCCGAGCAGGAGCCGGCCGAGCAGGCACCGGCCCCCTCCGAGGCCACCGTCGAGCCGACCGTCCGCCGTGAGGCCGAGGTCCACCTGCCCACCGCCCACGGCACCTTCACGGCGTACGGCTACCGCTCCACCGTCGACGGCGTCGAGCACGTCGCCCTCGTCCACGGCGAGATCGGCGACGGCGGGGACGTGTTGGTCCGCGTCCACTCCGAGTGCCTCACCGGCGACGTCTTCCACTCCCAGCGCTGCGACTGCGGCCCCCAGTTGGAGGCGTCCCTGGAGCGCATCCAGGCCGAGGGCAGGGGAGTGGTGGTCTACCTGCGCGGACACGAGGGCCGGGGCATCGGCCTGATGTCCAAGCTGCGGGCGTACGAGCTCCAGGAGCGCGGCCGCGACACCCTCGACGCCAACCTCGAACTCGGCCTGCCCGCCGACGCCCGCGACTACGGCGCCGGCGCGCAGATACTCGCCGACCTCGGCGTGCGCAGCGTGCGCCTGCTGACCAACAACCCCGACAAGTCCGACGCGCTGCTCGCCCACGGCATCGAGGTCACCGAGCGCGAGCCGATGCCCGTACAGGCGGGCGAGCACAACCTCCGGTACCTGCGCACCAAGCGCGACCGGATGGGACACGACCTGCCCTGGCTGGACGCGGCCCCCGTGGCCTCCCTGGCCACCTGCACCAACCAGTAAGAGAACACACCGAGGAGACCTGAGAACGTGAGCGGCAAGGGCGCACCGGAACTGTCCGTACGCAATGTGGGCGACCTGCGGGTCGCGGTCATCGCGGCGCAGTGGCACGAGAAGGTGATGGACGGTCTGGTGGACGGCGCCCTGCGCGCCCTGCACGACCTGGGGATCGACGAGCCGACGCTGCTCCGGGTCCCCGGCAGCTGGGAACTCCCGGTGGTCGCCAAGGTCCTCGCGGGCCGCGGCTACGACGCGATCGTCGCCCTCGGCGTCGTCATCCGCGGCGGCACCCCCCACTTCGACTTCGTGTGCCAGGGCGTGACCCAGGGCCTCACCCAGGTGTCGGTCGAGACCGGCGTGCCGGTCGGCTTCGGCGTGCTGACCTGCGACACCGAGGAGCAGGCGCTGGACCGGGCGGGCCTGGAGGGCTCCAACGAGGACAAGGGGCACGAGGCGGTGACGGCGGCCGTGGCCACGGCGGCGACGCTCCGCTCAGTATCTGAACCCTGGCACTGACGAAACGGGTATGTGGCATAGGCTGAGCGTCACCATGTCCAAGAAGACGTTCGAGGAGCTCTTCACCGAGCTCCAGCACAAGGCCGCAAACGGCGACCCCGCCACTTCCCGCACCGCCGAGCTGGTCGGCAAGGGCGTCCATGCCATCGGCAAGAAAGTCGTCGAGGAGGCCGCCGAGGTCTGGATGGCCGCCGAGTACGAGGGCAAGGAGGCGGCCGCCGAGGAGATCTCGCAGCTGCTGTACCACGTCCAGGTGATGATGGTCGCCCGCGGGATCTCCCTGGACGACGTCTACGCCCATCTCTGAGCACCTGGGCACCTGAGCACTCAGAGCCGCAAGAAAACCCGCACACCGTAAGAGCGAACGAAGGAAGCCGACCTCATGCTGCGCATCGCCGTCCCCAACAAGGGTTCACTGTCCGGCCCTGCGGCGGAGATGCTGCATGAGGCCGGCTACCAGCAGCGCCGCGAGTCCAAGGAACTGCGGATCGTCGACCCCGAGAACGACGTCGAGTTCTTCTACCTCCGCCCCCGCGACATCGCCATCTACGTCGCCTCCGGCCAGCTCGACATCGGCATCACCGGCCGTGACCTGCTGATCGACTCCGGCGCCAACGCCGAGGAGATCCTGCCGCTCGGCTTCGCCCGCTCCACCTTCCGCTTCGCCACCAAGCCGGGCACCGTCGGCGCCGACCTGGCGGACCTGAACGGCAAGACGGTCGCCACCTCCTACGAGGGCATCGTCGCCAAGCACCTCGCCGACCACGGCATCGACGCCTCCGTCGTCCACCTCGACGGCGCCGTCGAGACCGCCATCCAGCTCGGTGTCGCCCAGGTCATCGCGGACGTCGTCGAGACCGGCACCTCGCTGCGCAACGCCGGCCTGGAAGTCGTCGGCGAGCCGATCATGAAGTCCGAGGCCGTCGTCATCCGCCAGACCGGCGCGGACGGCGAGGAGCCCAAGGTGCAGCAGTTCCTGCGCCGCCTCCAGGGCGTCCTGGTCGCGCGGACCTACGTGATGATGGACTACGACTGCCGCGTCGAGCAGCTGGAGAAGGCAGTCGCCCTCACCCCGGGCCTCGAATCCCCGACCGTCTCGCCGCTGCACAACGAGGGCTGGGTCGCCGTCCGCGCGATGGTCCCGGCCAAGGAAGCCCAGCGGATCATGGACGACCTGTACGACATCGGCGCCCGGGCCATCCTGACGACGGCCATCCACGCCTGCCGCCTCTGATCCGAGGGGCCGTACTCCGATGTCCTCCGAACTGCCCACCCTGCCCGTCACGTTCCGGCCGGGCCGCACCCGGGCCGTCCTGCTCACCGCCGGCGCCGCGATCTTCGTCGTCATCACGGCGATCGCGCTGCTGCTGGAGAAGCTCGGCCCGGGCGAGCGCCTCAGCTTCGTTCTCACCGGAGCGCTGATGTTCGGCGTGCTGGCCATGCTGGCCCGCGTCAGGGTCGTCGCCGACGAGTCCGGTGTCACCGTGGTGAACATCGCCAGCAGGCGCCGTCTCGACTGGGCCGAGATCCTCCAGGTGACCCTCCGCCCGGGTGACCCCTGGGTGTTCCTCAACCTCAGCGACGGCACCAGCCTGCCCGCGCTCGGCATCCAGCCCGGCATCGCCAAGCAGCGCGCCATCGCCGACGCACGCGCCCTGCGGGCCCTGGCCGAGGCGCGGTCCTCCGTCAAGGAGCCCGCTGACCGTCAGGGCCGACCCGGTGACGATGAGGGCCGACCCGGTGACCATGAGGGCTGAGTCGGGGACCGTGCGGGCTCACTCGGGGGCGTTCACCCTGCCGTAAATCCCCATGTCTTGATTAATCTGTTGGCGGAGGCGTTTGTGTGGCGCCTCCGCCGCTGATGTTCCGACCGGTCCTCAGAGGCCCCTGCTACCCGAGGAGTGATTCCCTCCAGCGATGGACGGATCGTCCTGTAGTACCTGCGCCGCCCCCTCCCGACATACCGGGGCGGCGGCATCATGAGCATCCCCTTGCTGCTGCTGGCAGCCGCGTTCCTCCTTATCCTCGCCAACGGCTTCTTCGTGGCCGCCGAATTCGGCCTGGTCACCGTCGAGGCGACGGACGCCGAGAAGGCCGCCGCCGAGGGCGACCGACGGGCCCACCGGGTCGTCGAGTCGCTCAGGGAGCTGTCCTTCCAGCTCTCCGGCACCCAGCTCGGCATCACCATCACCTCCCTCGTCGTCGGCATGCTCGCCGAGCCGGCGCTCGCCGAACTGCTGGGCGGCCCCTTCACCGCGATCGGGGTCCCCGAGGGCGCGGTGCCCGGCGTGGCCGTGATCGTCGGCATGCTGCTGGCCTCGGCCGTGCAGATGGTGATCGGCGAGCTCGTGCCGAAGAACTGGGCGGTGTCCCGGCCGATGCAGGTCGCGCGCTTCGTCGCCGGCCCGCAGCACGTCTTCGCACGCCTGTTCCGCCCGGTGATCGCCGCGCTGAACTCCGTCGCCAACCGCCTCGTCCGCGCCATGGGCATCGAGCCCACCGAGGAGCTGGCCTCCGCCCGCACCCCCGACGAACTGGTCTCCCTGGCGCGGCACTCCGCACAGGCCGGCGCCCTCGAGCAGGACACCGCGGATCTCTTCGTACGGACGCTGTCGCTCGCCGAACTGACCGCGCAGCACGTGATGACCCCGCGCGTGAAGGTCAGCGCGCTGCAGTCGTCGGCCACGGCCGAGGACGTGGTGAACCTGACGCGCGCCACCGGTCTGTCCCGCTTCCCGGTCTACCGGGAGAAGATCGACGAGATCGTCGGCATGGTCCATCTGAAGGACGCGCTGGCGATCCGTTCGAGTGACCGGCTGCGCACCCCGGTCGGCCGCATCGCCCGCCCGGCGCTGCTGGTCCCCGAGACCCTGCCGGTCCAGCCCCTCCTCGCCCAGCTGCGCAGCGAGCAGCCCATCGCGGTCGTCGTCGACGAGTACGGCGGTACGGCCGGAGTGGTCACGCTGGAGGACATCGTCGAGGAGATCGTGGGCGAGGTCCGCGACGAGCACGACGGCCAGGACCTGCCCGAACTCGCCGCCGCCCCGCCGGAGGACGGCCGCCCCGCCTGGGACGCCGACGGCAGCTGCCGTGTCGACATCCTCCAGCGCATAGGGCTCGACGTGCCCGAGGGGCCGTACGAGACCGTCGCCGGACTCGTCGCCGACCTGCTCGGGCGCATCCCGGCCGTCGGTGACAAGGCGGAACTGCCGGGCTGGCGGCTGTCGGTGCGCCGGGTCGGCCACTACCGGGCCGAACGGGTCCGCCTGGTCAGGACCGGGTCCGTGGTGGAGGTCGCCCGATGAGCGTGCTCCAACTCCTCTTCGCCGCGCTGCTCGTGCTCGCCAACGGCTTCTTCGTCGGCGCCGAGTTCGCCCTCGTCTCGGTCCGCCGCAGCCAGATCGAACCGCTGGGCACCGCCCGCGCCCGGCAGGTGCTGTACGGCTTGGAGCGGCTGCCGCAGATGATGGCGGCGGCCCAGTTCGGCATCACCGTGTGCTCGCTGACGCTCGGCGCGGTCGCCGAGCCGACGGTGGCGCATCTGCTGGAGCCGCTGTTCGAGTGGATCCATCTCCCGGAAGGCGTGATCCACCCGCTCACCTACGTCATCGCGCTGGCCGCGGTGGTCTTCTTCCACCTGGTCATCGGCGAGATGGTGCCGAAGAACCTGGCGATGGCGGCGCCCGAGAAGGCCGCGCTGTGGCTCAGCCCCGGCCTGGTCTGGTTCGCCCGCTTCTGCAAGCCGATCACCGTGGCCCTGGGCGCGGTCGCCCAGGCCATCCTGCGGCTGTTCCGCGTCGAGCCGAAGGACGAGATCGAGGCGGTGTTCACCAGCGAGCAGCTCAACCGGCTCGTCGAGGACTCCGGCCAGGCGGGCCTGCTCGATCCCGAGGAGCAGGAACGTTTGGAGGACGCGCTGGAACTGGGCTCGCGCCCGGTGACGGACGTGCTGCTGAAGCGCGAGTCCCTGGTCACGGTCAGCCCGTCGGTCACCCCCGGCCAGATCGTCGCGCTCACCGCCCGCACCGGGTACTCCCGCTTCCCGGTGGCGGCGGAGAACGGCGCCTTCATGGGCTACCTGCACGTGAAGGACGTACTCGACCTGGAGGAGTCGGAACGCGCGGTGCCGCAACACGTATGGCACCCCATGACGACCCTCCGCTCCGAACTCCCTCTGGACGACGCCCTGACGGTGATGCGCCGCGCCGCGACCCATCTGGCTCAGGTGGCCGACGCGTCCGGCAAGGTGCTGGGGCTGGTCGCGCTGGAGGACGTACTGGAGCTGCTGGTGGGCGAGGTACGGGATCCGGCGCATCGGGAGTTGCCTGAGGTGCGGGTGACGGGGCCGCGGGTGAGTGCCGGGGAGCCAGAAGAGGTGTTGGCGACCTAGCTGCGGGCAGTCGTGCCGCTGGGGCGGCACGGGTGGGCGCAGCGGCACCCCGCTAGCGCGGGCGAGCGAACCCACCCGGCGCCGGCCCCAGCCCGCGGCACCTACATGGCCGACGGATCCTGAGGCCCCCGCCCCGACAGCACTTCCCCGTACGCCTGCATCAGATCCGGCAACCGAAGTGTCGACAAGTCGTCCCTCGTCAGCGCCCCCGGGTACGTCGACAACCGCAGATCCCGATAAGCACAGCTCTTCTCGTACAGCGTCCGCAGGAACCGCCCGTTGCCCAGCTCGTCGATCCACCCCTGATCGACCACATGCCCGGCGATGGACCGCAGCTCGTCCAGCGCCTCCTCGTCCCACACGTCCCCGTTCTCCGCGGCGAGCACTTCACCGATCGAGGTGAGCTCAAGGGGCCGGTACGAGGGGAAGTCCACCCGAGTGGTGAAGCGGGACGACAGCCCGGGGTTCGCGGCCAGCAGCCGGTCCATGCCCTCCGGATAGCCGGCGAGGATCACCACCAAGTGGTCGCGGTTGTCCTCGGCCCGCTTCAGCAGCACCTGCAGCGCCTCGTCGCCGTACGCGTCGCCCTTGCCGTAACCGGAGTTGGAGAGCGAGTACGCCTCGTCCACGAACAGGACGCCGCCGAGCGCGGAGTCGATGAGCTCGTTGGCCTTCACGGCCGTCTGCCCCAGGTACTCGCCGACGAGGTCGGCCCGCTGGGCCTCCACGAGATGGTCGCCGCCGAGGAGTCCGAGGGCGTAGAACACGCGCCCCAGGATGCGCGCGACCGTGGTCTTGCCGGTGCCGGAGGGCCCGGAGAAGACGAAGTGCCGTTTGGGCGGCTGGACCGGCAGACCCTGCCCGGCCCGCAGCCGGGCCATGTTCAACTGGGCGGACAGCGCCTTGACCTGCCGTTTGACGGGCTCGAGACCCACCATGCGCTCCAGCTCCGCGAGCGCCTCCTCGAGCAGCTCGGGATCGGTGGGCCCGGCGGGCAGCTGCTGCGACGGCACGGCCGTCTTCTCGCGCACCGCCGGATCCAGCACCGACGGCAGCGGACCGGCCGGCGGCAGGTCGGCGTCCGGCAGCCTGAGGTCCCGGCCGTCGGTGCCGAAGAGCGGATCGAGCCCGTCGGGGCCGTCGGCGGCATCCTGCCCGACCCCGGTCAGCGTGATCGCGGCGAGGTCGTCGGAGTCTTCGTACCCGTCGCCCTCGGCGATCGCCGCGAGCCGGGCGGAGGTGTCCATGAACGCGGGGTCGACCCGGTGCACGGCACGGTAGAGCGGTAAGGCGGCGGCGGAGCGGCCCGTGCCCTCGTGCGCCCGGGCCAGCCAGTACCGCAGCTCCTTGCGCTGCGGCTGCTCGCTGCGGCACCGCATCAGCGCGGCCGACAGCAGCGGCTCGGCCTGCCCGTACATCTCCAGCCGTACCCGGGCCATGCCGCCGAACAGGCCCGCCTCGATGCCGAGCATCGGATCGTCGAGCAGCGGATCGGTGTGCCGCACCAGCTGCTCCCAGTCCTTGACCAGATAGGCGCGGCAGGCGTGCAGGAAGCGGACCTGGTGATCGGTGTCCACGGGCGGGAGCCCGGCCAGGGCCCGGTCCAGCTCCGGGACGTGCCGACCGTCCAGCCAGTGCGAGGCGTGGGCCAGCAGCAGGTCCCGCGGGCTCTCCAGGACCGGCTGCACCCACCAGCCCAGCCAGTACCAGGAGTTGAGCGTCCGCCGGTGCCGGGTCCGCTGTTCCCCGAAGCGCTCCCGGTGCCGGAACATCCGCAGCAGCGCGGTCGTCGTGTCGATGCGCAGCGCGTGCAGGCCGAGCCAGCCGTCGGCCATCCCGGGATCGATCCGCACCGCGGTGCGGAACTCCTCCTCCGCCTGGGGATAGGCCCCCATCGTGTAGGCGTCCACACCTCGCAGCCAGGCGAGGTCGGCCGGGGCCTCGGGGCCCTGCATGCCGAAGTCCATCACGTCCCCCACAAACCGTGCCCCCGTCGGTCAGGGGGTGGCTGGTGGATCAGGCCGGGCTCGCGGGCCCTGGCACGCGCATCTGCGGCGTTGTCGTCGGTCGCCGACGCTCCGCGTCGACTCCCTCCTCCGCCTTGCAGCTGCACGCTCCCCCACGCTCGAACAACCTCGCGCGGGGGGACCCCCATGACCCCGCTCCCTGATCCGGCCTGATCCACCAGCCACCCCCAAGCCGCCGGGCCGTCGCCCGCAGCCGCCTTGTTCGAACCGCCGTACCGCGGACCGGAGTTGCAACGGTGCGCAGAGCAGCCGTCCGTAGGTCGCACCGAGGGCATCGTACCTGCGAGGGCGTGGCCCGCCCCAGGGTGCCGCACCGGCCGTTTGACGAGGTGGGAGCGGATCGGGCGCACGCGCTCGGTGACCGAGGGTGAGCAAACAACGCCTCTCGGCGCCCGGGGGGAGAGTGTGAGGGCAGAACGAAGCCCCCGATCACGGGGGAACAACCGGGGGCTTCGCGTATGGGGCGACCTCGATTGGCCGCACATTGAGAACGTAAGTCCTGTACGGCCCCCGGGTCAAGCCGAGTTGAAGCACTCCGGGAACTTCTCCCGCAAGGCTCTTCACAGGTTCAGCACATTGCCGCTGGGTCGTCACCCTGCGTGAGGAACTGGTCCGGTCCAACCGTCCCGGCAGGCCCAGTGAGCACCTCATACCCCGTGTTGCACTGCCGAATCAGAAGGTCGGCGAACGGCCGGGACGGGTCGCCGGCGAAGTGCTTCAGTTCCGCCCTGACCCACCCCTCCCAGAACTCCCGCTGCTCCGCCCCGTCCCGCGAGCGGCCGCGGGTCCACGACTCCTCGCGCGGCAACTCCATCCACAGCAGCTGGGCGAGATACGGGCGCAGGGCGCGGCGGCCGGCCCCGACTCCCTCGACGACGATCAAGGGGGCGGGCGGCACGGGGAGGGGCGGCCCGAAGCGGCGGGCCCGCCAGTCGTAGGGGGTGTAGTGGGCTGTTCCGCCCTGGGTGAGCGGTTCGATCACCTGGGTCAGCAGGCGATCGGTCCACTCGAACAGCTCGTCGTGGCTGGCGATGTCGTCGAGGTGGAGCACCGGCGCGTCGCCCAGGGCCCGGGCCAACTGCCCGGCGAACGTGGACTTTCCGGAGCCGGCGTGGCCGTCGACGCCGATGAGGCGGACCGGGCCGCAGGACGGGGGGAGCCGGCGGAGCCGGGTGGCGAGGTCGTGAATCGTTTTTCCCGGAGTGGAGCGGCGATGGGCATATTTCGTTGGAACATTCTAGTAGAGGGTTAAAGCGGATGCTGGGGCTGGAGGGCATGGTGAGATGAGAAAAGGTGTCGCTTTGAACTAGACGGGGTTGTCCGGGGGCTGTCCGCAATGCCGCCGAAAAACTCCGGCCGTCGCTGCGAAATGTGCGTTCCGGTTGAGTCCTGCGATGAGTAAGGTGCTTGGTGTGCAACTGTGAGGTGCCGTAACGGGGATGGGCTGGGACAGATGGCCGCGGGGTTATTCGAAGGGCAGTATGTGTGGCATCCGGCGGCCGACGACCGCTTGCTCGCGAGCGTATGCGTCGATGTCCGGGCCGGCCGTTGTCTGAGCGCCCGCGACGCCCTGGCCGAAACCCACGGTGACTTCGGTCTGCGCGCCCATCGCTCCCTCGTCCTCGCCTCGGAGGCCGCCGACTCCGACCTCGTCGAGCGCTGGCTGGCCGAGGAGCCCGGCCCCGAGGCGGCGCTGCTGTGGGCGCGGGTCGCCGTGCTGCGGGCGCTGCGCGCGGCCGACGCCCGCGACCCGCGGACCGAGGCGCTGGAGCGGATAGCGCTGGCCGCCTGCGACCGGGCCGCGACGGCCGACCCCGCCGATCCCACGCCCTGGGTGGCCAAGCTGGCGATGGCCCGGCTGCACCGACTGCGCGACCAGGCGCCGCGCGGCCTGCTCACGGCGCCGCCCGGGCCATGGCGGCTGTTCGCGCACATCCTCTCCCTCGACCCCTGGCACCGCGAGGCCCACCACCGCTTCCTGGCCTGCTTCTTCCCCCGGCACGGCGGCTCCGTGACCGCCGCCTGGGACGTCGCCGCCTTCCTCGGGCAGCGTGCGCCCGCCGACTCACCGCTGCGCCTGCTGCCGCTGGTCGCCCTGGTCGAGTGCTACGACCCGACCCAGCTGCTCGCCGACCGGGTCTGGGAGCAGCCGCAGTGGCGCTCGACCGCCCTGTCGATCCACGAGAACTGGTTGCCCGCGGTGGCCGAATACCGGTTCACCCCCGTCCTCGACCTGGCCTACCTCGCACACGCCCTGGTCATGGCCCGGCGCGAGGAGGAGGCCCGCGCCGTCTTCGCGGCGATGGGGCCCTACGCCTCCCGTATGCCCTGGTGCGTCTTCGGCGACCCGGCCGAGCAGTTGTCCCGGGCGCGCCGCGCCTGCGGCCTGCCCGTGCCGGCCGCCTGACACACCGCAACCCCCCACCAAGAGAGAGGTCCGACCGTGTCAGAACGGATATCGGCTCCCCGTGCCCGAGCGCGCGGCGGAGCGGTTCCGATCGAGCTCGACGACGACGCGACCCTGCACGCGATGGGTTATCCGAGAAAACTCACGCGTCGTTTTCAGGCGTTCGACAATTTCGCCATCTCATTCACCATCATCAACATCATCTCGGGTATCTTCTCGGGATTCGGGTTCGGTCTGAACGCGGGCGGCCCGAGTATTCTCGTCTTCGGCTGGATCGGCGTCTCCGTCATGGTGCTCTTCGTGGGAGCAGCGATGGCGGAAGTCGCCTCGGCCTATCCGACGAGCGGCGCGCTGTATTTCTCCGCCGGCAAGCTCGCCAAACGGCACAAGGGCGCCTGGTCCTGGTACACCGGCTGGCTGAACTTCGTGGGCCAGGTCGGCGGTACGGCCGCCACCGGGTACGCCGCCGCCACCTTCGTCCAGGCCTTCATGGCCCTGCAGTGGCCCTCGTACGAGCCGACCCCGCACCGGACGGTGCTGATCACGGCCCTGATCATCGTGGTGCAGGGGCTCGCCAACACCTACACCGTGCAGCTGGTCGCCGTACTGAACCGGATCTCCGTGTGGTGGCTGCTGAGCGGACTCGTGGTGATCGTGAGCGCGCTGATCGTCATGCCCGAGCATCATCAGTCGGCTTCCTTTGTCACGCATTTCGCGAACAACACCGGTTTCACGAGCGGCCTTTACGGCGGGATGCTCGGACTGCTGGTCACGAGCTGGACCTTCACCGGCTTCGACGGCAGCTTCCACATGTCCGAGGAAACGGTCCGGGCGACGGTCAACGCGCCGAAGGGGATCACACGGGCGATCGGTTACTCGGCGATCGCGGGGCTGCTGCTGATGCTCGCATTGGTCTACAGCATTCGTGACTACGACCGGGTGGCGAGCGCCGACGCACCTCCGGTGCAGATCCTGATCGACGGGCTCGGAGTCGGCACCGCGAAGGTACTGCTGTTGATCGTGATCGGGGCCATGCTCTTCTGCGGCCTCGCCAATCTCACCAGCAACACCCGGCAGATCTTCGCCTTCTCCCGGGACGGCGCGATGCCCGGCTCCCGCTGGTGGCACTCGGTCTCGCCCCGCACGCGCACCCCCGTCAAGGCGGTGTGGCTGGCGGTCGCCTGCTCGCTGGCGCTCGTGGTGCCCGGCTGGTGGTCGCACACGGCGTTCACCGCCATCGTCAGCGTCAACGTCGTCGGACTCTTCCTCGCCTACGCCGTCCCGATCCTGCTCAGGCTGCGGCTGGGCGACGAGTTCGAGCCAGGACCCTGGCACCTGGGCCGCTGGGGACGGCCGGTCGGGGTCGTCGCGGTGACCTGGATCCTGCTCAGCAGCGTCCTGTTCATGCTGCCGCAGGCCTCGCCGATCACCGCCGACTCCTTCAACTACGCGCCGGTCGCCCTGGCCGTCGTCCTGGCCGTGGCCACGGTCTGGTGGTTCACCACCGCCCGCCGCCGCTTCCACGGCCCGGTCAGCTACGGCCGCCCTGACGAGGTCGCGGCCATGGACCTCGTCTGACGGGCCGTCACTCGTCTCGGCGTACGTCGTCACGGCGGCGTACGCCGAGACCCGCCCGCTCGGCCCACCTCGCTCGCACAGGCGGCCGGTCGCCCCAGGTCATGCCAGTGGTCGACACCAATATTCGTGGGCGCGCCAGGCTCCGAAGTGCTGGCAGACGCTCCCTCCTGCGGCCATAGTTGGCGGACAGCCGTGCAATGGACCTGCCTGCCCGACTCGGACACCTGGGGGTCTTCCGCCCATGAGCAGAGCCGAACAGCCGTCCCGGAGAACCGTCCTGACCGCCGCGGTCGCCGCAGCCGTCGCCGGCACCGCGGGCCCGGCCGCCGCCGAGACCGGCGCCGACCGGATCGCCGACGCCGTGGCCCCCGTCCCGACCCAGGCCCGCACCGTCGACAACCGCGCCTGGACCACGTACTCGGACTGGCGCTCAGGTGCCGCACAGGGGACCCGTGCCGTCGCGGGCGCCCGCCCCGGCATCGTGATCGCCGCGCCCGCCGGCACCACCGACTACACCGACCCGCACACCGGCAGGACCGCCCGCTGGGAGTACGCGACCTGGACGTCCCCCGTCCACCGGCTCTCCGTCCCCGCGACCGAGGCCATCGCGTCCTGGAACGCCCACACCCCCGCCGGCACCTGGCTCCAGATCGAGCTGACCGGCACCTACTCCGACGGCACCGCCACCCCTTGGTACGTGATGGGCCGCTGGGCGGCCGGCGACCAGGACATCAGGCGGACCTCGGTCGACGACCAGAGCGACGGCAGGAGCAGCATCTGGACGGACACCTTCGCCATCGACGACCCCGCGACCGGGCTGCGCCTCACCTCGTACCGACTGCGGCTGACCCTCTACCGCACGCCCGGCACGCAGCTCACGCCCAAGGTCTGGCGGGCCGGCGCGATGGGCTCCGACGTCCCCGACCGCTTCACCGTCCCGGCCTCCACCCCCGCTCTCACCCACGAACTGATCGTTCCGCGCTACTCGCAGGAGATCCACGCGGGCCAGTACCCGGAGTACGACAACGGCGGCGAGGCCTGGTGCAGCCCCACCTCCTCGCAGATGATCATCGAGTACTGGGGCGGCCGGCTCACCCCGGAGCAGCTGGCCTGGGTCGATCCGTCCTACGCCGACCCCCAGGTCTGCCACGCGGCCCGGTTCACCTACGACTACCAGTACGAGGGCTGCGGCAACTGGCCGTTCAACGCGGCCTACGCGGCCACCTTCGAGGACCTGCGGGGCGTGGTCACCCGGCTCGGCTCGCTCACCGATCTGGAGACGCTGATCGCGGCCGGCATCCCGGCCATAACGTCCCAGTCCTTCCTGAAGGAGGAGCTGACCGGGGCCGGGTACGGCACCGCCGGGCACCTGATGACGGTCATAGGGTTCACCGCCGACGGCAACGTGATCGCCAACGACCCGGCGTCGCCGAGCAACGAGGCGGTGCGACGCGTCTACAAGCGGCGGGAGTGGGAGAACATCTGGCTGCGGACCAAGCGGTACAACGCCAGTGGCAAGGTCGTCTCCGGCACCGGCGGCGTCTGTTACCTCTACTTCCCGGCATGCCCCACGCCGCGCCAGCGGGCGGCGCTCGCCGCGGTGGGGGTGCTGTGAGCAACGTCTCCGCCATGCATGCCGCTCCCGGTGGCAAGGTGGGCATATGACCACGCACTCAGCCACGGTCGCTCGTGTCCGCACCGGCGGCCCCAAGGACGACGACGGCCCGAAGATCGTCGAGCACGTCATGGGCTGGATCCTCGTTGTGCTTGTCGCGATGCTCGTGACACAGCTCGGTCTGCTGTGACCTGACACACATCGGTCCACTTGTCGGACATATGCCGACCCCGTTGTCCAGCGGTCCAACCAAAGTCGATCAGACTCGAACGAGCAGCTGGTGAAGGTCTGCCATACTGCGGATGTCCCGCCGCCCGTTGGATAACAGGGTCGAAATTGAATATCAGTCAACAGCGCGACGCTGCCCGTCCCCGGGCCCGCGGCACCGAGCGTTCGCTGGCGCGTCGTGCCGAACTCATCACCATCGGGCGGAAGTTGTTCGCCGACACGTCGTACGACGCGCTCTCCATGGACGACATCGCCCGGCAGGCCCATGTCGCCAAGGGGCTCATCTACTACTACTTCCACTCCAAGCGCGGCTACTACCTGGCGATCATCCAGGACTCCGTCGCCGACCTGGTCACGTACGCGGCCGGCGGCGTCGAGCTGCAGCCGGTGGACCGGGTCCACCGCACCATCGACAGCTATCTGCGCTACGCCGAGCACAACCAGGCCGCCTACCGCACCATCGTCAGCGGCGGCGTCGGCTTCGACACCGAGGTGCACGCCATCCGGGACGGCGTGCGGGAGGCGATCGTGGCGACCATCGCCGAGGGGGCGTACGGCCGCACCGACATCGCTCCGCTGGCCCGCATGGGCCTGGTCGCCTGGGTGTGCAGTGTCGAGGGAGCCGCCCTCGACTGGATCGACCGCCCCCAGCTCTCCCGCGACCAGATGTGCGAGCTGCTGGTGAAGACACTGGGCGGCGCCATGCGCGCCATCGAGGAGATGGACCCCGCCTACCCGGCCCCGGAGCCCGCCCGCCGCGACGGCTGCCCCGACGCCTGACGCGAGGCCTGACGCGACAAGGGGCGGAGGCTCGTGGTCCTCCGCCCCAAGTCCCCTGTGAACCGGGCTGGTTGATCGCCTCGATCAGCTTCCGTGGGCTAGTTGATCGCCTTGATCAGCTCGCCGCCCGCGGTGTCACCGCTCAGCTCCCAGAAGAAGGTGCCGCCCAGGCCCTGCTGGTTCTTGTACGTCATCTTGGTCGCGATGGTCGCCGGGGTGTCGTAGCTCCACCAGTTGTTTCCGCACTTGGCGTACGCGGTCCCGCCCACCGTGCCGGTCGCCGGGCACTTCGACTTGAGCACCTTGTAGTCCTCGATGCCCTGCTCGTACGTCCCCGCCGCCGGGCCGGTCGCCGTGCCGCCGGGCGCCGACTGGGTGACGCCGGTCCAGCCCCTGCCGTAGAAGCCGATGCCGAGCAGCAGCTTGGACGAGGGGATGCCGAGGCCCTTGAGCTTGGCGATGGTCGCCGAGGCGTGGAAGCCCACCTTCGGGATGCCGGCGTAGGAGTTCAGCGCCGAGTGCGGGGCCGTCGGGCCGGTCGCGTCCCAGGCGCCGAAGAAGTCGTACGTCATCGGGTTGTACCAGTTGACGTACTGCGCCGCGCCCGCGTAGTTCGCCGCGTCGATCTTGCCGCCGCTCGTCGCGTCGGCCGTGATCGCCGCGGTGACCAGGTTGCCGGAGCCGAACTTGGCGCGCACCGCCGCCATCAGGTTCTTGAAGGCCTCCCGGCCGCTGGTGTCACAGGTGGCGCCGCAGGCGTTCGGGTACTCCCAGTCGATGTCGATGCCGTCGAAGACGTCGGCCCACTTGGAGTTCTCGACCAGGTCGTAACAGGACTGGGCGAAGGCGGCGGGGTTCCGCGCGGCCTCACCGAAGCCGCTCGACCAGGTCCAGCCTCCGAAGGACCACAGGACCTTCAGGCCCGGGTGCTTCTTCTTCAGTTCGCGCAGCTGGTTGAAGGTGCCGCGCAGTGGCTGGTCCCAGGTGTCGGCGACGCCGTCCACGGACTCGGCCGCGGTGTAGGTCCGCTCGGTCGCCGCGTAGGAGTCGCCCATCGCGCACTTGCCGCCGGTGACGTTGCCGAATGCGTAGTTGATGTGGGTGAGCCTGGCGGCCGAGCCCGACGTCTCGATGTTCTTGACGTAGTACTTGCGGTCGTAGGTGCCCCATTCGGTGAAGTAGCCGACGACCTTGGAGCCGGCGGCGAGCTTGGGCGAGGTGGCGGGTTCGGCGGTGGCGGTGCCCGCGCCGGCGAGCAGTCCGGCACCGAGGACGGCCGCGCAGGCGGCGGACACGAGGGTCCGGAGCCGGGTGCGCGGGCGGTGCGAAGTGTGCATCGGGATTTCTCCTCCGTGGGGGAGAGGGGAACGAGTGCCGATTGGCATGAACGCGATGACGAGAAGCGCTCCGTCAAGGTAGGAGGACTAGACCAGTACGTCAATGGTTCGGACCAATTTTGCCGCCGTGCGCATCGGCCCGGTGTGTCGCTCGATACTTCTTGAAGTAAGCGGTCGTTAACTGGTGACTCGATGTCCCCGATCGGGCATACTCACCGCAGAGCCGCTGGTCAGCAGCTTCCGCAACCCGGGAGCGGAGCACCTGCCGGCATCCCGAGAGCCCCGGCGGAGCCGCCCCACCCAAGGCGTGCGACCGCCGACGTTCCCGAAAGGGAGGAGAGCGTCGCCATGCCCGACCGCGCCCCGCAGCCGGTGGACCGTCAACTGCCCACGGACGAGGCCCGGGATCTGATCTCGCTCGTCCGTGACATCGCGCAGCGCGAGATCGCCCCGAAGGCGGCCGAGGAGGAGGACGCCGGACGCTTCCCGCGCGAGGTCTTCACCCTGCTCTCCGAATCCGGGCTGCTCGGCCTGCCGTACGACTCCGAGTACGGCGGCGGCGACCAGCCGTACGAGGTCTACCTCCAGGTCCTCGAAGAGCTCGCTGCTGTCCGCCTCACCGTCGGCCTCGGCGTCAGCGTGCACACCCTCGCCTCGTACGCCCTCTCCGCCTACGGCACCAAGGAGCAGCAGGTCGAGCACCTGCCCGCGATGCTCGGCGGTGGGCTGCTCGGCGCGTACTGCCTCTCCGAGCCGGCGTCGGGATCGGACGCGGCCTCTCTTCGCACCAAGGCGGTGCGCGACGGCGACGACTGGGTGATCACCGGCACCAAGGCGTGGATCACGCACGGCGGCATCTCCGACTTCTACACGGTCATGGCGCGCACCGGCGAGGAAGGGCCGCGCGGGATCACCGCCTTCCTGGTGCCGGGTGACGCGCAGGGGCTGAGCGCGGCGGCGCCCGAGAAGAAGATGGGCATGAAGGGCTCGCCCACCGCGCAGGTCCACTTCGACGGTGTCCGCGTCCCCGACGACCGGCGCATCGGCGACGAGGGCCAGGGCTTCGCGATCGCCCTGTCCGCGCTCGACTCCGGGCGGCTCGGCATCGCGGCCTGCGCGATCGGCGTCGCCCAGGCGGCGCTGGACGAGGCGGTGGCGTACGCCACCGAGCGCCGGCAGTTCGGCAAGCCGATCGCCGACTTCCAGGGCCTGCGCTTCATGCTCGCCGACATGGCGACCCAGATCGAGGCCGGACGCGCGCTGTACCTGGCGGCCGCGCGGCTGCGCGACGCGGGCCGGCCGTTCGCCAAGCAGGCGGCCATGGCCAAGCTGCACTGCACCGACACCGCGATGCGGGTCACCACCGACGCCGTCCAGATCCTCGGCGGGTACGGCTACACCGCGGACTTCCCGGCCGAGCGGTACATGCGCGAGGCCAAGGTCCTGCAGATCGTCGAGGGCACGAACCAGATTCAGCGGATGGTCATCGCCCGTCACCTGGCAGGTCCCGAAGGACGCTGAACTGACCACGCCTGACCTGCGGCGCCGTGAGCTCGATCCACTCCGGGTCATGGCGTCCGGGCAGGGTGCGGCCGCGGTCGGCCCACATACGCATCAGATCGCGGTAGATCGGCGGGTCCGACTGCTGCGCAGGCGCAGGCGGAACCGTCCCTGCCGGCCGCGGAACGAAGATGCGGCGCTGCGGCCCGGTCGCTGAATAGGTGGGGGGCATACCAGGGCAACGCGGAGGCACGGGGACAAGTCACCGCCTACGGGAATCGGGCGTTCGTTCACGGACGTCCGGCTCCCTCTCTGGCCACCCCACGCTGTCTGACGTACCGTCAGCCCAGCCGCCTCCAGGGAGGTTTGCCGTGGCCGACGACGAACGCCCCGTACCGCTCGACGAGTACCCCGTGCACCAGGTCCCGCTGTCCATGAAGTACGTCGCGACCAGCGACCGGAACGCCTACGACCGCTGCATCTTCCACGTCCTCGACCACGAGGGGCGTGCCCTGCTGATCCTGGGCCTCGGGGTGTACCCGAACGTCGGGGTGATCGACGCGTACGCGACCCTACGGGGCGGGGACACCCTGCACGCGGTCCGGGCGTCGGACGCGCTCGGCGAGGACCGGATGCGCCTGGCCGTCGGGCCGCTGCGGATCGAGGTGGGGGAGCCGCTGCGACGGCTGCGGCTGATCTGCGACGACGACACGTTGTCGTACGACATCACCTGGACCGCCGGCTTCCCCGCCCTCTGGGAACCCCACCACCTCCAGCGCCGCGGCGACCGGCTCAGCCTCGAAGGGCGCCGCTTCGTCCAGGCGGGCGGGGTGGAAGGCGTCGTACGCGCGGGTGGCCGGGAGTTCCGCGTCACACCGGACGACTGGACCGGCACCCGCGACCGCAGCTGGGGTGTGCGGCCCATACCGGGGGAGGAGGGCGGGCGGTTCGCCGAGGAGCGGCCGACCGAGGGCTTCCACTGGATCTGGTGTCCGGTGCGCTTCGATGACCGGTTCCTCATGGTGATCGTCCAGGAGGACGCGGACGGATACCGCTCGCTGAGCGACGCGACGATGGTCCGCCCGGGTGATCGCGACCGCCAACTCGGCTGGCCCCAGGCCGAGATCACCTACCGCTCGGGCAGCCGCCACCCCGAACGGGCCCTCATCCACCTCGGCGACGTACGCAAGCCCCAGGAACTGGACGTGGAGATCCTCACGTCGTCCCCGCTCGCCGTCGGCGCCGGCTACCCGCCCGCCGACGACTGGCAACACGGCACCTGGCGGGGGCGCGGCTGGACCGACCGCCGCACCTACGACCTCTCCGACCCCACCGCCCATCCCCTCGCCAGGTACGGAGTCACCGACCACGCCGCGCGCTTCCGGCTGGACGGCCGGGTCGGCCACGGCATCTTCGAGCACGGCTCGTTCGGGCGGCACGACCCGAGCGGGTTCACGGACTTCGGTTCGGTCGCGCCATGAGGTCATGGCTCCGTCGGCGGAACGAAGGCCCCGCGACACGAAGGGAGTCGGCCCCATGACCGCGGCACCTCGCCCCCGCACGACGACGCGCGACCCGGACGAACTCGCCCGCCGCCTCACCGCCTGGCTCGACACCCGGCTGCCCGGCGCCAAGGCGGTCGGCGTCACCGTCCCCACCTCGAACGGCATGTCCAGCGAAACCCTGCTCTTCGACATCGAGCACCCTCAAGCGCCCTTGCGCGCCTGCGCGTTGCGGCTCGCGGCGGATCCGTCGGCGTACACGGTGTTTCCGGAATACGACATGCCCCGGCAGTACCGCACGATGCGCCTGGTCGCCGACCGCTCCGACCTCCCCGTGCCGAAGGTGCAGTGGCTGGAGGAGGACCCCGGCCCGCTGGGGGCGCCCTTCTTCGTCATGGAGCGCGTCGCAGGCCGCGTGCCGCCGGACGTGATGCCGTACACCTACGAGGGCAACTGGCTGCACGCGGCGAGCGACGCCGAGCGCGCGCACCTGGAGGCGGCCACGATTGGGCTGCTGGCCCGGTTGCACGACCAAGTCCCGGCGCAGGAGGCCGAGTTCCTCACCCTGTCGGGTGAGGGTGACGCGCTTCGGCGGCACGTCAGCGCCCAACGTGCGTACTACGAATGGGTGGTTGACGGACTCGCCCGCTCACCGCTCATCGAGGACGCGTTCGACCGCCTTGAGGAGCTCTGGCCCCGTGACCCGGGCACGCCGGTGCTCAACTGGGGCGACGCGCGCATCGGGAACGTCGTCTACGACGGTTTCGAACCCGCGGCCGTCCTCGACTGGGAGATGGCGGCCCTGGCCCCGCGCGAGGTCGACCTCGGCTGGACCGTCTATCTGCACCGCTTCTTCCACGACCTGACGGTCGCCTTCGGGCAGCGCGGGCTCCCGGACTTCCTGCGCCGCGACCGGATCGAGGCCCGCTATGCCGACCTCACCGGCCACACCCCGCGTGACATGGACTTCTACACGCTGTACGCCGCCCTGCGGCACGCCGTCGTCATGCTGCGGATCGCCTACCGCCAGGCGTACTTCGGCGAAGTCGCCGTACCTGCGGACCCGGACACACTGATCCTGCACCACGGCAGCCTGCGAGCCATGGTGCAGGGCAGCTACTGGGATTGAGCGACGCGGGTGCGAGCGCGGCTGAGGCCAGGTGCGCTCAGGTGGCGTGCGCTCAGGCGGCCTCGCGGCGCATCGCGGGGACCCTGATGGGGCGCGAGCCCGGGCCGCCGACGTGCGAGAAGGGCTGCGTCCGCCAGTCGAGTCCCTGAGGGAGCGTCAACAGAAGGGCCGTGTCCTGTTCCTGGGGCTCCGCCGACTCGTCGGCGGAACGGGCCTCGGAGGCCTTGCGGCCCGTACCGGCGCAGACCGTGAGGCCGAACGGGTTCCACGGTGAGGCGCACAGCGCGTGCTCCGGCAGGACCTCCTCGTCCGCCAGCAGGGCGATGGGCTGCGCGCAGTCCGGGCAGATGACCCGGTACATCTCGAAGGTGTCGTACGCGTCGAGCTCGTCGTCGAAGTCGTCGGGTTCGACGCCCTCCGGAGCGGGCTCGACGACCGGCTGAAGGCGCTTGGGCGCGGTACGACCAGGGCGCTTAAGACTCTGCATGGATTTCTCCCCCTCGGGCTGGGCCGTGAAGGCGCTGCGGCCTCGACCACAGCAAGCACTTCCCGCCCGGTCTCGGCGGTAATCACGAGAACATCACGGAGCCTGTTCGAGGCCTGTGGCGTTCGTCACATGCCGCTCGCAGGTGCCCGAGGCGGCCGGTTTGTCCCTCGGTCGGCTCACAGCCGTCCGACCGCCACATCACAAACCGGGCATGACCTGGGCTGCTCAGGTATCCGAGGAGATCAGCCGCACTGTAGGTTCTTGCGCCATGGAGGAGCTGGACCGGCAGATCGTGCAGCTGCTCGTCAAGGACGGGCGGATGAGTTACACCGACCTGGGCAAGGCCACGGGCCTGTCCACATCGGCCGTGCACCAGCGGGTGCGGCGGCTGGAGCAACGTGGCGTCATCCGTGGGTATGCCGCGGTCGTGGACCCCGAGGCCGTGGGGCTGCCGATGACCGCGTTCATCTCGGTGAAGCCGTTCGATCCCAGCGCTCCTGATGACATCGCGGAGCGGTTGGCGGGGGTGCCGGAGATCGAGGCCTGCCACAGTGTCGCGGGCGACGAGAACTACATCCTCAAGGTTCGGGTGGCCACGCCGCACGAGCTGGAGGAGCTGTTGGCTCGGGTGCGGTCGCTGGCGGGGGTTTCGACTCGGACGACGGTGGTTTTGTCTACGCCCTATGAGGCTCGGCCGCCGAGGATCTGAACGTCGCATTGACGCCGTTGAGGTGTTGGTTGTTCGGCGGCTGCGGGTGATTTGTGGCTGGTCGCGCCCGCGCGGCGGAGCCGCATATCGACACGGCCCCGCGCCCCTTCGTCGGCGTTGCAGTAACCCCCTGACCAGAGCTGACGGCGTCAGGCGCGACACTGTTCCTCATGAGTGAGTCCACCGATCAGCCCAAGACCGTCCTTCTCCGCCGCGGGGAGGTGCACAGCCCCGCCGACCCCTTCGCCACCGCGATGGTCGTGGAGCGTGGGCAGGTTGCCTGGGTCGGGTCCGAGGGGGCCGCCGACGCCTTTGCGGACGGTGTGGACGAGGTCGTCGATCTGGACGGTGCCCTGGTCACCCCGGCGTTCACCGACGCCCATGTGCACACCACCGCCACCGGGCTCGCGCTGACCGGCCTCGACCTGTCCGGTGCGCCCTCCTTGGAGGCGGCCCTCGCCCTCGTACGGGACTTCGCCGCCGCCCGTCCGCAGGACCGTGTCCTGCTCGGGCACGGCTGGGACGCCTCCCGCTGGCCCGGTGGCCGCCCCCCGACGCGTGCCGAGCTCGACGAGGCCACCGGCGGCCGGCCCCTCTACCTGTCCCGCATCGACGTCCACTCGGCGGTCGTCACGACGGCCCTGCTGGACATGACGCCGGGCGGCCTCGGCGCGGTCGACGCGCCGCTCGTCGCCGACGCCCACCACGCCGTACGGGCCACCGCGCTGGGCGCGATCACGCCCGCCCAGCGCACCGAGGCCCAGCGCTCCGCCCTCGCCCACGCCGCCTCCCTCGGCATCGGCACCGTCCACGAGTGCGGCGGGCCGGACATCTCCTCCGAGGACGACTTCTCCGGGCTGCTGCGGCTGGCCGCCGAGGAACCCGGTCCGCGGGTCGTCGGCTACTGGGCCGAGCAGGGCGAGGAAGGGATCGCCAAGGCCCGGGAGCTCGGCGCGATCGGCGCGGCCGGAGACCTCTTCGCCGACGGCGCCCTCGGCTCCCACACCGCCTGCCTGCACCAGCCGTACGCCGACGCCGCCCACACCGGCACCGCCTACCTGGACGCGGCCGCCGTCGCCGCCCACGTCGTCGCCTGCACCGAGGCAGGCCTCCAGGCGGGCTTCCACGCGATCGGCGACGCCGCCGTGACCGCCGTCGTGGAGGGCGTGCGGGCCGCCGCCGACAAACTCGGCCTCGCCCGCGTCCGCGCCGCCCGCCACCGCGTCGAGCACGCCGAGATGCTCACCCCGGAGACCGTCGCGGCCTTCGCCGAGCTGGGCCTGACCGCCTCCGTCCAGCCCGCGTTCGACGCGCTGTGGGGCGGCGAGGACGGCATGTACGCCCAGCGCCTGGGCGCCGAACGGGCCCGCACCCTCAACCCCTTCGCGGCCCTGCTGCGGGCCGGCGTCCCGCTCGCCTTCGGCTCCGACAGCCCGGTCACACCCCTCGACCCCTGGGGCACGGTCCGCGCGGCGGCCTTCCACCACACGCCCGAGCACCGAGTCTCCGTACGCGCCGCGTTCACGGCGCACACGCGTGGCGGCTGGCGGGCGATCGGGCGCGACGACGCGGGCGTCCTGGTGCCGGGAGCGCCCGCCGACTACGTCGTCTGGCGCGCCGACGAACTGGTGGTCCAGGCGCCCGACGACCGGGTCGCGCGCTGGTCCACCGACCCCCGCTCCGGCACCCCTGGCCTGCCCGATCTGACCCCGGGCCGTGACCTCCCGGTCTGCCTGCGCACGGTGGTGGGCGGACGAACGGTCTTCGTACGGCCGGGCGAGTGATCTACCGGGGTGGCGCGCATGGGATCGCTTCGCGCGACCCCGGCGCGCGACCTGCGCATCCTCTGCGCTGACCAGCGCATTGGGTGAAGACCTGCAGGTCAAACGGCTGTTGACAGGTCAAGGCCCGGGGCCGGTAGGTTCGGCCGAGTCCACCACCGGACGCCCGACCGGGGAACCGCGGAACTTCCGGGAACCCGTCGCAACGCCGCTGGGTCAGGGACGGTGTGCCGCACCGGGGCACCGCCACTGGGAGCCAGGCTCAGCGCCCGCGCGGCGACGACGGAACGTCGCGGCCGATCGGGGAGGTGTGACCCGGGTGGGGCCCGGGCGCTCAGTAGACAACGGCTTTCGGTCGACCCGCAGCCAGCGGGTCCCAGGTCGGCCCGAAGGGCGCCGGGCCCCCATCCGCAGAGGCATGAACATCCGCAGAGGGTGCGAAACCGGCGCACCGGCCCCGAAAATCAGAGCCTTACCCCGCTCTTGTGGAATCGACACCACCATACGAACGTGCTGTCGCCTCAGCGCAGGCCGCGCCCACTATGGTGGACGTCTGCGTACGGATGTGAAGGGGCAGCAGTGAACGACGGCGACGGGACCCTCGGGGCACAGGACCGCGAGAGGCGGTTCGGGCCGCTCGGCACGGCGTTGGTGATCATTCCGACCTACAACGAGGCGGAGAACATCAAGGGCATCGTCGGCCGGGTCCGCAAGGCGGTGCCCGAGGCGCACGTGCTCGTGGCCGACGACAACAGCCCCGACGGCACCGGCAAGCTCGCCGACGAACTGGCCGCCGAGGACGACCACGTCCAGGTCCTGCACCGCAAGGGCAAGGAGGGCCTCGGCGCCGCGTACCTCGCGGGCTTCCGCTGGGGCATGGAGAACGGCTACGGCGTCCTGATCGAGATGGACGCCGACGGCTCCCACCAGCCCGAGGAACTGCCCCGCCTGCTGACCGCCCTCAAGGGCGCCGACCTGGTCCTCGGCTCGCGCTGGGTGCCGGGTGGCCGGGTCGTGAACTGGCCCAAGTCCCGCGAGTTCATCTCCCGGGGCGGCAGCCTCTACTCCCGTCTGGCCCTGGACCTCCCGCTCCGCGACATCACCGGCGGCTACCGCGCCTTCCGCCGCGAGACCCTCGAAGGCCTAGGCCTCGACGACGTCGCCTCCCAGGGCTACTGCTTCCAGGTCGACCTCGCCCGCCGCGCGGTCAAGGCCGGCTTCCACGTCGTCGAGGTGCCGATCACCTTCGTCGAGCGCGAACTCGGTGACTCGAAGATGAGCCGCGACATCCTGGTCGAGGCGCTGTGGCGGGTCACGTCGTGGGGGGCACAGGAGCGGGTGGGCAAGCTGCTGGGCCGCACGAAGCCGTCCTCGCCGACGCGGCCACGGCAGCCCTAGCCTGCGGCCCTTGCCATCACTGTGGGCAGTCGTTCCGCAGGGCGATGGGGGAGGGTGGGCACAGCCTGCAGCGCCGGGTGCCGCCCGAGCACGCCCCGGCAGCCGCGGGCATTGCCCACGACCGCGCAGACGCCGTCGGCCGTCCGCTTATCCCGCTCTGAGCCGGGCCCAGGCACACTGGACGCATGACGACTGGCGCATCGACCCCCACCTATCCCGCCCGGCCCCGGCGCTCACGGCTGCGTACCTTCCTGCCGCTGGGTGTCGCCGCGTGGCTGGTGCTGGAGATCTGGCTGCTGACCGTGGTCGCGGACGCGGCGGGTGGGCTCACGGTCTTCCTGCTGCTGGTCGCCGGCCTGGTGCTCGGCTCGGTGGTCATCAAGCGGGCGGGCCGACGCGCCTTCCAGGCCCTGAACGAGTCGCTGCAGCGCGGCGGCGCGCCGACGAGCGGCGGCGGCAACGGCCTGATGATGCTGGGCGGCCTGCTGATCATGCTGCCGGGGCTGATCTCGGACGCGCTGGGCCTGCTCCTGCTGATCCCGCCGGTCCAGAAGGCCCTCAGCGCTCACGCGGAGCGCACGTTCGAACGAAAGCTGCGCGCGGCGGCGCCGGGTTCGTTCGGCGACGCTTTCCAGCAGGCGCGCATCCACCACCCCGACGGGAAGATCGTGCAGGGTGAGGTCATCAGGGACGAGCCGGGGGACACTCCGCGGGAGCCGAGGCCGCCGCTGACGGGCTGACGACGAGCAGACATCGTAAGAGCCCGGCGCCCGCTGAGCGCCGGGCCTCTTTCGGGCACAGCAAATTTTCGGGCACAGCAAACCGCGGGCGCCGTACGTCACCTTCACGTACGGCGCCCGCGGTCACACGCGTTGCCGGGTCAAACCCGCCCGAGCCCCCGCAGGGACTCGCAGGGACTACGCCGACTTACGGCTGTCCCGGGGGTGAACCGCGATGTTCATCGCCCCCGAGCGCAGAACGGCAAGACGCTCCTCGAGGACCTCTTCGAGTTCCTCGCGGGTACGCCGCTCCATCAGCATGTCCCAATGTGTACGCGCGGGCTTGGCCTTCTTCTCCTCAGGGCCGTCGCCATCCACGAGGAGTGCCTGGGCCCCGCAGACCTTGCACTCCCACTCCGGCGGGATCTCCGCCTCGACCGAGAAGGGCATCTCGAATCGGTGCCCCTTCTCGCATGCGTACTCCACGGCCTGGCGCGGGGCCAGGTCGATGCCGCGGTCCGTCTCGTAGCTGGTCACCACGAGGCGCGTGCCGCGAAGAGCTCGCTCACTCATGAATCGTGCCTCCCGGGCTTGTCGCCCACAGGACAGGTGTCGCTGTCGTCGTCATCCGGTCAACGTCCGGTCGGCGGTAAAGATTCCCGATCGGTGTCCCGTTCCGGGTGATGCGTCGCCGTCGTAGCCGCAGCCTTGCTGACCAATGTCGTACCCACCGGCGCCCGGTTTGTCACATCTGCTAGCAGATGTGACCCAGCGTTTCGGCATCTTTGACGCGCAGTAACGGTACGCCTGGCAGGCCAAACGCGTACACTACCGCCCTTTCGCTCCGAACGCTAAATCGTCGGCGGGACCGGATTGCCCGCGTCGCTGATCGCCCGCCGCACCGGAACCCTCGCGAGCAGGGCGAATCCGAGGACGAAGAAGGCCACGAGGGAGATGATTGCGTCCCGGTAACTTCCGGTGAGCTGGTAGGTGACCCCGAAGAGCAGGGGGCCCAGCCAGCTCATGCCGCGGTCGCTCATCTCGTACGCGGAGAAGTATTCGGCCTCCTTCCCCGGCGGCACGAGATGGGAGAACAGTGACCGGGACAGGGCCTGACTGCCGCCCAGGACCAGCCCGATGCCTGCCGCCAGCACGAAGAACCACACCGGCGCCCCGGCCGGGAGGAAGTACCCGGCGGCCAGCGTCACCGTCCATGCGACGAGTGAGCCGAGGATCGTGCGCTTGGCGCCGTAGGTCCGCGCGAGGCGCCCCATCGTCAGTGCCCCCGCCACCGCCAGCACCTGGACCAGCAGCACGGCGCCGATGAGGGTGGACTGTCCGAGGCCCAGTTCCTCGGAGCCGTAGACCGACGCCTGGGAGATCACCGTCTGGATGCCGTCGTTGTAGATGAGGTAGGCGAGCAGGAACGCGAGCGTCAGCGGGTGGCGGCGCATGTCACGGACGGTCGCCGCGAGCTGCCCGAAGCCCATCGCGCTCGGCGCCTTCGCGCTCGCCGCCTTAGAGGTCGGCTCCTTCGGAGTCGGTTCCTGCTCGTCTCCGTCGCTCGTGGACCGGCGGTCGCGCAGCCGGCGGAGCGGGATGAGCGCGAAGGCGCCCCACCACAGGCCGGCCGACGCCAGGCAGATGCGGACGGCCATGCTCTCCGAGACGCCGAAGGAGTCGTGCGCCAGATACAGGACCAGATTCACGATCAGCATCAGCGAGCCCGACGCGTAGCCGAAGGCCCAGCCCCGGGAGGAGACCGCGTCGCGCTCCTCGGGCGGGGCGATCTGGGGGAGGTAGGAGTTGTAGAGCATCATCGCGACCGACTGCGCCGCGTTCGCGACGATCAGCAGGACGCCGCCGAGCAGATAGCGGTCGCCGTCGAGGAAGAACATGGCCGTTGTGGCCGTGGCCCCCAGGTAGGCGGCCACCGCGAGGAGGGGCTTCTTGCGGCCGGTGCGGTCGGCGGCGGCGCCGACCAAGGGCATCACCAGGACGGCGACGATCACCGACAGGGACACCGAGTAGGCGAAGAAGGATCCCGCGCGCACCGGGATGCCCAAGGGATGGACGAACCCGTCCGCGTCCGCCGCGTCCTTGGCGACCGACGTCAGATAGGGGCCGAGGAACACGGTGAGCACGCTCGTCGAGTAGACGGAGCACGCCCAGTCGTAGAAGTACCAGCCGCGCTGCTCGCGCCGTCGCCCGGCGGCCTCGTCGGCCGCGTCCGTCCGCACGGTGTCGGTCCCCACCCGTGCCCTCGCTTCCCCGTGGTGATCCCGCGCGAGGGCGGAGCCCGGACGGGGGTCAGACCCAGACGCCCCGGTCCTCCATGACCTTGCGCAACGTGTCGATGTGATCGGTCATGATGCCATCGACTCCCAGATCCAGGAGCCGGTGCATCGCATCGGGATCGTTGATGGTCCACACGTGCACCTGCAGCCCGCGCGCGTGGGCGGCCCGTACGAAGCGGTGGTCCACCACCTGGATCCCGGACTGCGTCTCGGGAACCTGGGCGGCGACCGCCGAGCGGCGCAGCGCGGCCGGCACGCCCCAGGAGCGCAGCCGCAGATTGAGGACGCCCCGGGTGCCGTACGAGGTCGCGAGGCGGGGCCCGGCCAGCCGCTGAGCGCGGATCACGCGGGCCTCGGAGAAGGAGCCGACGCAGATACGCTCCCAGGAGTTGGTGCGCTCGATCAGCTCCAGGAAGGGGTGGAGCGCCGGTTCCGCCTTGAGGTCGACGTTCCAGCGCACCTCGGGGAAGGTCTTCAGGAGCTCTTCGAAGAGGGGCACCGGTTCCTTGCCCGCCACGCGCGCGTGCCGTACGTCGTCCCAGGGCAGGTCCGCGATCCGGCCCGCCCCGTCCGTCACCCGGTCCAGGGTCGAGTCGTGGAAGGCGACGAGCTTGCCGTCGCGCGTGGTGTGGACGTCGGTCTCGATGTACCGGTAGCCCAGTTCGACCGCGCGCCCGAACTGCAGCACGGTGTTCTCCAGGCCGTCCGCCGCCCCGCCCCGATGGGCGAAGGGGATCGGGCCGGGGTGGTCGAGGTAGGGGTGGCGTATCCGCGTGGTGCTCACGGACGCAGTATCGCGCGCCGGGGTTGCCCGGTGGCAACGACCGTGCTGCCGTCGGATGCCGAGGGGACGGCGAACACCCGCAGGAAGAGCTGGGCGAGCGGGCCGATGGACAGCGCGTAGAGGACGGTGCCGACGCCGACCGTGCCGCCCAGCACGAAGCCCGTCACCACGACCGCGATCTCGACGGCTGTCCGCATCAGGCGGATCGAGCGGCCGGTGCGCCGGTGCAGGCCGGTCATCAGGCCGTCCCGGGGGCCCGGGCCGAAGCGGGCGGCGATGTAGAGGCCGGTGGCCACGCCGTTGAGCAGGATGGCGGCCAGGAGGAGCGGAATCCGTACGGCAAGGCTGTGCACCTCGGGAACCAGGGCGAGCGTGCCGTCCATGGCGATGCCGATGACGAAGACGTTGGAGACCGTGCCGAGCCCCGGCCGCTGGCGCAGGGGGATCCACAGGAGCAGCACCGCCGCGCCGACGACGATCGACACGACCCCGATGGTCAGACCGGTGCGCTCGGCGAGGCCCTGGTGCAGCACGCCCCAGGGCTCCAGACCCAGGCCCGCCTCGACGAACAGCGCCGCGCTCGCGCCGTACAGCGCGAGCCCGACGTAGAGCTGAGACAGCCGTCGTATGACATGCCCCTGCGACAGCCGCCGGATGAGTCGCCCTTGCGGCAGCTGTCGAACGGGATGCCCCTGAGTGGACAAGACGTGCCCCCCTGTGGTGGTAGTGGCCTGCTGCATGACACCCTGTGGCTTGGGAAGCATCGCCCTCCATGGCCAATTCGGGGAAGGTGGACTGGAAATCATGGCGCAGTGGACTTCTGCGGTGGGTGCCGCGCAGCTCGCCCGGCTCCTCACCTCTCAGCAGGACCGCCCTGCCGGCCCCGGCTCCAAGCGTCCGCCCGCGTACCGGGCGCTGGCCGACGGCATCAGGCTGCTGGTGCTGGAGGGCCGCGTTCCGGTCGCCGCCCGGCTGCCCGCCGAGCGTGAGCTGGCCCTGGCACTGTCCGTGAGCCGCACGACCGTGGCCGCCGCGTACGAGGCGCTGCGCAGCGAGGGGTTCCTGGAGTCCCGGCGCGGGGCCGGCAGCTGGACCGCCGTGCCGGCCGGGAACCCGCTGCCCGCGCGCGGCCTGGAACCCCTGCCGCCCGAGGCGCTCGGCTCGATGATCGACCTGGGCTGCGCCGCGCTGCCCGCGCCCGAGCCGTGGCTGACCCGTGCCGTACAGGGAGCCCTGGAGGAACTGCCCCCGTACGCCCACACCCACGGCGACTATCCCGCCGGGCTGCCCGCGCTGCGCTCGATGATCGCCGACCGGTACACGGCGCGGGGGATCCCGACCATGCCCGAGCAGATCATGGTGACGACCGGGGCGATGGGCGCGATCGACGCGATCTGCCATCTCTTCGCGGGCCGCGGTGAGCGGATCGCGGTCGAGTCGCCGTCGTACGCCAACATCCTGCAGCTGATGCGGGTGGCGGGCGCCCGGCTCGTGCCCGTGGCCATGGCCGAGGGGCTGGCGGGCTGGGACATGGACCGGTGGCGGCAGGTGCTGCGGGAGGCCGCTCCCCGGATCGCCTATGTCGTCGCCGACTTCCACAACCCGACCGGCGCGCTGGCCGACGAGGACCAGCGGCGTCGGCTGGTGGACGCGGCCCGGTCGGCGGGGACGGTACTCGTCGC
This sequence comes from Streptomyces sp. NPDC107522, assembly GCF_055657525.1. Lineage (NCBI taxonomy): Bacteria > Bacillati > Actinomycetota > Actinomycetes > Kitasatosporales > Streptomycetaceae > Streptomyces > Streptomyces sp. NPDC107522. The sequence goes on from NZ_JBVKAU010000019.1 coordinate 126,060, forward strand.
CGACGAGACGATGAGCGAGCTGTGGCTCGACGAGGATCTCGAGATGCCGCGACCGGTGTGCGCCTTCGACCCCGCCGGGTCGACCGTCATCACCGTCGGATCGGCCAGCAAGGCCTTCTGGGCCGGGATGCGGATCGGCTGGGTGCGGGCGGCTCCGGATGTGATCCGCAGTCTCGTGGCCGCGCGCGCGTACGCCGATCTGGGGACGCCCGTGCTGGAGCAGCTGGCCGTGAACTGGCTGTTCGGCACCGGGGGTTGGGAGCAGGCGGTGGACGTGCGGCGGGGGCAGGCCCGGGAGAACCGGGACGCCCTTGTCGCGGCCGTGCGGCGGGAGCTGCCCGAGTGGGAGTTCGAGGTGCCGAAGGGCGGGCTCACGCTGTGGGTGCGGACCGGGGGACTGTCGGGGTCGCGGCTCGCGGAGGCGGGGGAACGGGTCGGGGTTCGGGTGCCGTCCGGGCCTCGGTTCGGGGTGGACGGGGCCTTCGAGGGGTATGTGCGGTTGCCGTTCACCGTGGGGGGCGCGGTGGCGGAGGAGGCCGCGGTGCGGTTGGCCGCGGCGGCGCGGTTGGTGGAGAGCGGGGGGAACGGGGCCGCCGCGGAGTCGGTGCGACCGTTCGTTGCATGACGGCGCCCGGCGTGAGGGCTGGGCAGGGCGGTGCGCAGCCCGGTGCGACGGGGTGCCGCCTTCCTTGGGCTGCGGTGACTGCTACGAGGTCTCTGCGACCACAGCTTCCGCCGGCACCGGCTCCGGCTCTTCCTCCGCCTTCTCCAGCTTCGCCAACGGCTCCGCATCCACCGGCGTAGTCCGCTCCGGCAGCAGGTCCAGCACCGCCTGCCGATGCGCGTCGCTCGTCGCGTCGTCGTACGGGTCCGGGGTCGCCGGGACCTGCAGGCGGTGGACGGGGCCCGTGCCCAGGCGGGCGTAGCCGCGGCCGGGTGGGACCTCGGCGACCGGGGTCGTGTGCGGGGAAGCGCCGAGGACCGTCTCCAACTGGTCGGCCGTTGCGGGGCCGAGCACGACACGCGCGCGCGTGTGCTGTCGTACGGCATCGCTCAGCGCGTCCATGCCGTCCCACTGGTCGGCCACGACCACCGTGACGTTGACCGCGCGGCCGTGCCGGAGCGGGACCTGGAGCAGGGACTGCGGGTCCTTGCGGTGGTCCGCCGCGGCGAGGTGGGTGAACGCGGTAGGGCGGTCCAGGAGGATCCACAGCGGGCGCTTGGTGTCGTCCGGTGGGGGATTGCCGGCCTGACGGGCGCGGTTCGTGGCGATCAGGCGTCGCTCCGTCTCCGTCGCCGCCCACTCCAGACTCGCCAGCGCCCCGGTCAGGCCGCACTCGACGGCCAGGACGCCGTCGCGTCCGATCAGGCAGGCGTACTCGCCGGTGCTGCCGCCCTCGACGATGACGACGTCGCCGTACTGCAGGGCCTGCAGGGCGATGGAGCGCAGCAGGGTCGAGGTGCCGCTGCCGGGCTGGCCCATGACCAGCAGGTGGGGTTCGGTGGAGCGGATGCCGGTGCGCCAGACGACCGGCGGTACGTCGCGCTGTTCCTGGCCGTGGGTGAGGGGGAGCGTGCGCTGGACCAGGGTGTGGTCGGTGAAGCCGAGGACCGTCTCGCCGGGGGCCGTGACGAATCGCTGGGCGGCGATGCCGGTGGGCAGTGGCGCGAGGGCCGTGACCGTGAGCTCGTTGCCCATCTCGTCCCACATGAAGTAGTACTCCCGGCCGCGGCCGGACTTCGCGGCCAGCAGGTGCTCGATCCGCGCGCGGGCCTCCGCCTCGCCGTCGGTGAAGTAGGCCGGGTAGCGGATCAGCAGGGTGCTGACCCGTCCCGTGCCGTCGAACTCGTACTCAGGGAAGGCCTTCTCCCACTCGCCGCCGTGGGCGTACAGCGGTGCCGGGTCATCGGCGGCGGAGAAGTAGGGGACCAGTGCCTCGTACAGCGACCTCAGCCGTTCCGTCTGCGACTCGTCGGGGCCCTCGGGCGCCGACGGCCCCCGGTCCCGGCCCTGCCAGGCCGCCGCCGCCATCAGTGTGATGACGGCGAGCAGCGGGCCGTACGGAACGAGCGCCACGACCAGGATCACCGAGGCCACCAGGAACAGCAGCATGCTGCGCCTGTCCTTGGGCGTGTCGGCCCACTTGCGCCGCCCGGCCGAGGCCAGCCGGCGCAGCCCGCGGGTGATCGTGATCAGCGGGTGGAGGACGTCAGAGGCGCTGTCGGACGCCGTCCGGGCCAGCTCCCGGCTTCGGGCGAACTGTGCCCGGGCCAGATCCCGGCTCCGGGCGATCTGCGCGCTGCCTGTGCTCAGGATGCGGGGGAGGGGGCGGCGGGCCACTGCTGTCTCCTGGAGGTGCGTACGGTCGGGAGGGGGCGGCGTCAGAACTGGATGCCGCCCAGGAGGCTCGCCAGGCTCTCGCCGCCGGCCTTGATGCTCGGGGCGATCGCCGTGCTCGCCAGGTAGAAGCCGAACAGGGCCGAGATCAGGGCGTGCGACGCCTTCAGTCCGTCCTTGCGGAAGAAGATGAAGACGACGATGCCGAGCAGGACGACGCCTGAGATGGAGAGGATCATGTGAGTGCTCCTGGTTGGGTGGGGACAGTCACCATGAGTACTTCCAGGCTCACAGGATGTATCCATACGATAAAAGGTGCAACTGGGTGAAATTCGGCAGATTTCCCTCGGGTGGCGGAGTGTCCTTGGCCGGATGAACTGGGGTGGTGCGTCCGACCGTGTCTGCGATGATCTTTGCCGCGGACGCAGCGGGTCATGTGCCGCGCGAGCCAGTACCCTGGCGAATCACTCGTACGGCCGACACCGCTCGCCGGTCGTACCCTTGCTCCCCGCAGTCCCCAGCAGTCCCCGAGTGTGTAGTGAGAGGCGGTCCGGCCGATGACTGAAGCCCCCGACCCCGAGGTCGTGGAGCTGGCGACCAAGATCTTCGATCTGGCCCGGCAGGGGCAGACGGAGGCGCTCGTGGCGTACGTCGACGCGGGTGTTCCGGCCAACCTCACCAACGACCGCGGCGACTCGCTCGTGATGCTCGCCGCCTATCACGGCCACGCCGACGCGGTGCGTGCCCTGCTCGCCCGGGGTGCCGAGGCGGACCGTGTCAACGACCGGGGGCAGACGCCACTCGCCGGTGCCGTCTTCAAGGGTGAGACGGACGTCATCAAGGCCCTTCTTGAGGCCGGTGCCGATCCGGCCGGGGGGACCCCCTCAGCCGTCGACACGGCTCGGATGTTCGGTAAGACGGAACTGCTCGAACTGTTCGGCGCTCAGTGAGCCGAGCGCTCTGACCAGCTGAAACACGGAAAATGGGGGAGGCGGTACAGGGCCGCCGAAATTTCGGTCGCGGCAGATGGAAGTGCCGAGTCATCATGACGTCGTGATTCACGGACGCGATGGCTGGGCAGGTGTTGCCGCACCGCGCGGGCCGTGATGCGGTCCGCGAGGGCCACTGACGAGAGGCAGAGGAAAATGGTCTACAGCAAGCAGGAAACGGCGGGCGCCCCGACGTGTTGTCACGCGGCCAGGTGAAGCAAGAACCCCGGTTGCGTCGACGCTTGATGTGAGGCTGTTTCCCATGTTCGAACCGGTCATAGCGCCCAGCGGTACGCTGCTCGGCCTGCTTCAGCGGGGCCGCGGCGACGGCACACTGCACGCGCTCACCGCCCCGCGCGCCGAGGCGCTCGCGGCCCTGAACCACTGCGTGCTGCGAGATCCCCGCCACGACTGGCAGGTGGAGAACCGCTCCCTGTACTACGCCCGTCTCTTCCTCGACCTGAACGGCGAGCTGGACGAGATCGAGGCCCACCTCTTCGACGTCGAGGACGCCCTCGACACAGACGAGTCACGCACCGGGCTGGCTTTGGCCGTCCTCGGCCACCTCGCCTCCTACGGCAGGCGGGACGCCCTCGAACTGCTGCGCAGGTACGCCGCCACGGGCTCCAACTGGGCCTGGGCGCTGGACGAACTGGCGCTCAGGGACGACGACGCGGGCCTGCGTGCCCTGGCCGCACCCGTCCTGGCGCGTTTCCCGGCCGATCCCGAGGGCGAGGCCGAGTTGGCCGTCGCCGTACGCGATGCTTTTGAGCCACGGCCCTGGCGGCTGTGGGCCGAGGATCCGCGCGAATCGATCGCCACGCGCGTGCGTGCCGCTCAGGAGGCCGGCTGTTTCGACCGCTGGCAGCGGCAGATGCGACCGACCGGGCCCCGTCCGGGGTGGAGCGTGCAGGCGGTCTTCGAGTGGGCCCAGCAGGGCATGGAGCGCGGTGCCGCGCTCCATGTGCCCGCCGCCCGGTGCCTCACGGCCGTCGCGGGGCCCGAGGACCGGCCCGAGATCGTCGCCGCCGCCAAGGACGGCACCGACGGAGCCCGCTGCACCGCCCTGCGCTACCTCGCCGACAGCAATGATTCGGACGCCCTCGACCTGATCGAGGCGGCCGTGGTCACCGGCTCACCGGCCGTCGTGGAGGCCGCCGTCGACGCCTTCGAACGGATGCGCAGTGTGGCCGCCGTCGACCGCGCGCGCGGCTGGGCTCGACGGCCCGACGAACTGGGCGCCGCCGCCGGACGCATGCTCGCCTGCCGTGGCGGGACCGAGGACAAGGACCTCGTCCTCGCGGCGCTACGGGAGGCCGTACGCGGCGAAGGCCCGGACGCGCCGACCCTGTGGACCCTCGTCGACGGCACCGGACGGCTCGGCATCGCCTGCGCCGCCCCCGTCCTGCGCCATATCTACCGCGAGACCGCCTCCTCCCATCTGCGCTGCCGCACCGCCCGCGCTCTCGCCGCCACCGACCCCTCCTTCGCGTCCGGCTTCGCCGTCGAGTGCCTCTGGGACTGCGAGGAGTCCACCCGGGAGATCGCCGCCCGGCACGCCGAGACCGGTGACACGCGTGTCGTCGAGCGGCTGCGCCGGCTCGCCGCCGACCCGGCCGAGGAGGACGAGGTGCAGACGGCCGTACGCAGCCGGATCGGGCCGGACACGGCGAACGGCTGATCATCGGGTTTCGGACGCGAAGGCCGGCTGATCACCGGGCCCGCCACGAGAGCCGGCTGATCATCGGGAGGCACACGGCCCCCGGCTGATCACCGGGCGGGACATGTGCTCACGCGGTGAAAGTCGGGGAGATCCGGCCGCCGGGTGAACGCGGGATGACCTGCGGGTCAGGCGCGCATGGACGTGATCTGACCCGCTCGGGGGCGCAGCGGAACGCTCATGGGACGTTTGTCGTTCGGAAAGATCCACTTTGACGCGGCCACGTCCGGTGCGGCGACAACACCGGTATGCGTGTCGTCATCGTGACCGAATCCTTTCCCCCCGATGTGAACGGCGTGGCCCATTGCGCGCTCCAGACCGCCCGACACCTCGTCGACAGCGGTCACGCTCCCCTCGTCGTCGCACCGGCTCCCGCTCCCGGGAACAAGGCGGCCGCCTCTCTGGCGCCCTGCCCAGTCGTCCATGTCCCCTCCCTCCCGCTCCCCGGCTATCCCCAGGTCAGGGTCGCGCTCCCCAGCCGCCGCCTCGCCGCCGCGCTGATCCAGCACCAGCCCGACGTCGTCCACCTGGCCAGCCCCTTCGTCCTCGGCGTCCGCGGCATGGCCGCCGCCGCCCGGCTCGGCATCCCCGCCGTCGCCGTCTACCAGACCGACCTGGCCGGCTACGCCCGCACCTACATGGGCGCCGGCGAGGCCGCGGCCTGGCGGCGCATACGTTCCGTCCACTCCGCCGCCGACCTCACGCTCGTCCCCTCCAGTGCTTCCATGAACGACCTCGAGGCACACGGAGTTCCCCGGCTCAAGCTCTGGGCACGCGGCGTGGACACCGCCCGCTTCCGCCCCCGACTCCGCGACGAGGCGCTGCGCCGTGAACTCGCCCCGAACGGCGAGGTCATCGTCGGCTACGTCGGGCGGCTCGCCCCGGAGAAGCACATCGAGCTGCTCTCCGGCGTGTGCGGCATCCCGGGCGTGAAGGTCGTGATCGTCGGCGACGGTCCGAGCCGGCCCGCGCTCGCCGAGGTGTTGCCCGGCGCGGTCTTCCTGGGCCGTCGCGGCGGGGACGACCTCGCGCGGATCTTCGCCTCGTTCGACATCTTCGCGCACACCGGCCCCTTCGAGACCTTCTGCCAGACCGTGCAGGAGGCCATGGCCAGCGGCGTGCCCGTCGTCGCGCCCGCCGCGGGCGGTCCGCTCGACCTGGTCGACCACGGACGCACCGGCCTGCTGGTGCCGCCGCGCGACGCCTCGGCCGTACGGGACGCCGTCCAGGCCCTGGTCGCCGACCCGGCGCTGCGGGCCGCGTACGGGGCCACGGGACGCGCCACGGTCGAGGGCCGCACCTGGGCGGCCATCGGCGACCAGCTGATCGGGCACTACACGGACGTGCTCGCCGCCCGCCGGGCGGTGGTGGCGGCATGACCGGCCTGCGCATCGTCCGACTCGCGAACTTCGTCGCCCCGGCCTCCGGGGGCCTGCGCACCGCGCTGCGCGAACTGGGCAAGGGCTTCAAGCTGGCGGGCCACGATCCCGTCCTCGTCGTGCCGGGCGAGAAGTACAGCGACTGCGACACCGAGCAGGGCCGTGTCATCACCCTGCCCGGCCCGATGCTGCCCGGCACCGGCGGCTACCGCGTGCTCCTCGACAAGCGGCGGGTCGCGTCCCTCCTGGAGGAACTCGCCCCCGACCGCCTGGAGGTCTCCGACCGTACGACGCTGCGGTGGACCGGCAAGTGGGCCCGCCGCGCCCGGGTGCCCGCCGTGATGGTCTCCCACGAGACCGCCGACGGCGTGCTGCGCACCTGGGGCCTGTCGGAGAAGCTGTCCCGGCGCGCCGCCGACGCCCTCAACGTCCGTACGGCCCATACGTACTCGAAGGTCGTGTGCACCACCGAGTTCGCCGAGCGGGAGTTCGTGCGGATCGGCGCCCGCAACGTCGTACGGGCTCCGCTGGGCGTCGACCTGATGAACCGGCGTCCCACCCTGCGTGACGCTGCGCTGCGCGCCACCCACGCGCGCGCGGACGAGACGCTGCTGGTGATGTGCTCCCGGCTCTCCGTGGAGAAGCGGCCCGGCACCGCGCTGGACGCCCTGGAGTCGCTGCGCGGGCGCGGTGTGCGGGCGGTGCTCGTGGTGGCCGGGAACGGGCCGCTGCGCGCGCGGCTCGAACAGCGGGCGCAGGAGCGCGACCTGCCGGTGACCTTCCTCGGACACGTCGCCGACCGCAGCCTGCTCGGCGCCCTCCAGGCCTCCGCCGACGTGTGCCTGGCTCCCGGGCCCGCCGAGACGTTCGGGCTCGCCGCGCTGGAGGCCATGGCCTGCGGCACGCCCGTCGTGGCGAGCGCGTCCTCCGCGCTGCCGGAGGTGATCGGATCCGCCGGGGCCACCGCGGCGGACCACGGGGACGCCTTCGCGGACGCCGTGGAGATGCTGCTCGACCGTCCCGAGCGAGAGCGCCGGGACGCGGCACGCGCGCGTGCCGAGTGCTTCGGCTGGGGCACGGCGGTGGACGCCTTCCTCACCGCGCACGACGCGGCGGTGCCGGCGCGTCCCTTCGCGCGTGCGGAGGGCGCGGCATGAGACCGCTCCGTTACGTCGCCCTCGGGGACTCGCTGACCGAGGGGGTGGGCGATCCCGTGGGGAACGGGTGGCGCGGCTGGGCCGCGCTGCTCGCCGGCGGGCTGTCCGGACCGCCCGCCGAGTTCATCAACCTCGCGGTCAGCGGGGCCCAGACGCGGGACGTGCTGGAGAGTCAGCTGCCCGCCGCGCTGGCCCTGCGGCCTGACATCGCGTCCGTCCTCGTGGGCGTCAATGACACGCTGCGCAGCACCTTCGACATAGAGAAGATCGCCGAACGCCTGGACAAGGTCTACGCGGCGTTCACCCGGCAGGGCGCTGCCGTCCTCACGGCCTGCCTGCCCGACCCGGGCACGATGCTTGGCCTGCCGGGGGTCCTGGGCAACCCGCTGGCCCGGCGGCAGAGAGCCGTCAACACGGTGGTCCACACGCTCTCCGAGCGGTACGGGGCCGTGCATCTGCACGCGGTCGACGACGCCTGGATCATGGAACGCTCGATGTGGAGCTCCGACCGGCTGCATCCCGGGGAGCGCGGGCACCGGCAGATCGCCCTGCGCTTCCACGCGATGCTGGCGCACAGGGGCCTCGCGTCGGAAAGGGCGCCCTCGCCCGAGCCCGAGTTCCCGCCGCCCACCAAGTCGGCGAGCCTGCTGTGGTTGGCCACCGCGGGTACCGCCTGGGTGGTCCGGCGGTGCAACGACCTGCTGCCTCAGCTGCTGCGCCTCGCCGTCGATGAGATGCGGCACCGCGCGCGGGGCACCAGCGGCCGGCTCGACCTGCGGGCGGCGCAGGAGGTGTCCAGGGTGCTGGCCTCGCTGTCGGCACCGGCCTCGCTGCCGGCGCCGGTGCCCGAGCAACGGGGGGTGCCTGGGCAGCGGGCGGTGCCTGAGCGTCCGGCGGTGCCTGGGCATCGGGCCGTGTCCGTAGACGATTGGGTAGTGCCGGAGCGTCAGGTGGTGCCTGAGCGGCGGCCCATGCCTGAGTATCGGCCTGTGTCCGGGCAGCCGTCCCTGCCGGAGGGGGCGGCGGTGCCGGGCCGACTGTCCCTGCCGGAGGGTTTGTCTGTGCCCGGGCAGCGCTCGGTTTCGGGGCAGCAGCCCGCACCAGAGGCGGCGTAGCGCGCGTGTGCGGGGCGCGCGTGTGCGGGGCGCGCGTGCGTGGCATCGTGCGTGCCGGGGATCAGCGGCGACGTACGGCCACGAAGCGCAGCGGCGTGCCCGGTGCCGCCTGGGCGGCGGCCGGGAGGTCGGCCGCGCGGACGACGGCGATCACCGGGTAGCCGCCCGTGGTCGGATGGTCGGCCAGGAACACGACCGGCCGGCCGTCGGGCGGAACCTGGACCGCGCCCAGGACCATGCCCTCGCTGGGGAGTTCACGGCTGAGGGCCCGTTCCAGGGCGGGGCCTTCCGTGCGCAGTCCGATGCGGTTGCTGGCGGAGGACACGCTGTATGCGCGGGAGGTGAAGGCGCGCACCGCCTCCGGCGTGAACCAGTCGTCGCGCGGGCCCAGCGTCACGCGCAGGACGAGTTCGGCGGGGGGCGCCGGTTGCGGGGCGACGTCCACGCGCGCGTGGAGCCCCGTAGGGCGGCCCAGAGGCAGCACCGCGCCGTCCGTGAGCGGCGGTGGGCCGAGACCCGACAGGAGGTCCGTGGAGCGGCTGCCGAGGACCGGCTCGACGGCGATGCCGCCGGAAACAGCCACATAGCTGCGTACGCCGGAGACGGCCGCGCCTACGTCCAGCAGCGCACCGGCGGGCACCCGCACCGGAGCGCCCCAGGCGACCGGGCGCCCGTTCACCGTGACCCGGCAGGGAGCGCCGCCGACCGCCACGGTGACCGTCGAACGAGGCCGCACCGCACAGCCGTTGAGCGTCGTCTCCAGTACTGCGGCCTCGGGGCTGTTGCCGACGAGACGGTTGACCAGCGCCGCTGCGGGCCCGTCGAGCGCACCCGAGCGGGGCACGCCGAGGTGGGCGTGGCCGGGGCGGCCGAGGTCCTGCACGGTGGTGAGCGCCCCGGCGCGTACGACGGAGAGCGCGCGGTCGGTCATGAGCTCCTCACCGGAACGAAGCGCACGCGCGTGCCCGGCGACAGGAGTGCGGCCGGCACGCGCGTGTGGTCCCACAGGACGGTGTCCGTGGTCCCGATCAGCTGCCAGCCACCCGGCGACGAACGCGGGTACACGCCCGTGTACGGGCCCGCCAGCGCCACCGCACCCGCAGGTACGGCCGTGCGTGGCGTGGCCCGCCGGGGGACGTCGTAGCGCGGGGGCAGGCCGGTGAGGTAGCCGAATCCGGGGGCGAAACCGCAGAAGGCGACGCTGAATTCGGTGTCCGCGTGGATGCGGGCCACCTCGTGCGGGGAGACGCCCCAGTGCGCGGCGACCTCGGCCAGGTCCGGGCCGTCGTAGCGCACCGCGAGTTCGACGACGTCACGCGCGCGTGGGGGAGCGGGCGGCACGTCGGACGTGGAGAGTTCGGCGGCCAGGCGGGCCGGGTCGGCGAGGCCGTCGAGCAGGACCGTGCGGGCCGCCGGGACGATTTCGCGGACCGAGAGCGAGCCCGCGGCGCGGCGCCGCAGCAACTCGGCGTGCAGCGCCTGGGCCTCCTCGCCCGAGGACACCTCGACGAGCAGGGCGTCGTCGCCGACGGGCAGCGCCCTCATACGAAGGCCTCCACCCGGACCCCCGACTCCTCCAGCCGCGCCCGCACCCGCCGGGCCAGCTCGACGGCGCCGGGCGTGTCCCCGTGCAGACACAGGGAACGCGCGCGTACCTCCACCCGGCACCCCGAGTGGGAGGTGACCACGCCGGAGCGGGCCAGGCCGACCGAGCGCTCCACGACGGCCTCCGGATCGGTGACCACGGCGCCGTCCTGGCCGCGTGGCACGAGCGTGCCCTGCTCGGTGTACGCGCGGTCCGCGAACGCCTCCGTGACGGCCGGGAGACCGGCCTTGGCGGCCAGTTCCAGCAGCCGCGAGCCGGGCAGGCCGAGCACGGGCAGGGCGGCGTCCGCGAGGAGCACACCGTCGACGACCGCGCCGGCCTGCTCCTCGTCGTGCACCACGCGGTTGTAGAGCGCGCCGTGCGGTTTGACGTAGGACACGCGCGTGCCCGCCGCTCGCGCGAAGACCTCCAGGGCGCCGATCTGGTAGGCGACTTCGGCCGCGAGCTCGGCGGGCGGCACGTCCATCGCGCGCCGCCCGAACCCCGCCAGGTCCCGGTAGGAGACCTGGGCGCCGATCCGTACCCCGCGCTCGGCCGCCTGCTCGCACACCCGCCGCATGGTGGCCGCGTCCCCGGCGTGGAAGCCGCAGGCCACGTTGGCACTGGTGACGACGGACAGCAGCCGTTCGTCGTCGGTGAGCTGCCAGCGGCCGAAGCCCTCACCGAGGTCGGCGTTGAGATCGATCGACGTCATGGTCCTTCAGGGTCTCTCGGGACGGGGTCTTGTCGGGGACTTGGTGTCGGGGGTTTGCCAGGGGACTTCGGGCTTTGTGCCGGGGGCTTGTCATGGAGCCTCGGACTTTGTGTCTGGGCTTGTCAGGGGATTTCATGCCGGTGCCCTGCCCCGCGTCAGGCGACCGCCCCGACGCGGAACTGTTCGTCGCGGGCGTCGGTCAGGAACATCTGGCCCGGTGCATGGGTGATGGCGAACGGCGGGCGGGAGGCCATCACCGCGGCCTGGGGGGTCACTCCGCAGGCCCAGAACACCGGGATGTCGTCCGGCTCGGCGTCCACCGGGTCGCCGAAGTCGGGGCGGCCGAGGTCGGCGATGCCCAGCGCCCACGGGTCGCCGCAGTGCACGGGGTCGCCGTGCACCGCCGGGAGAAGGCTGGTCTCCCGGAGCGCCGCCGCCAGATGCTCCGGCGGCACCGGGCGCATGGACACCACCATCGGGCCGCGCAACCGCCCTGCCGGACGGCACTGGCGGTCGGTCACGTACATCGGCACATTGCGGCCCTGCTCGATGTGGCGGATCGGGACGCCCGCCGAAGCCAGCGTCCACTCGAAGGTGAAGCTGCAGCCGATCAGGAACGACACGAGGTCGTCGCGCCAGTGCGCGAGCACGTCCGTCGGCTCGTCCACCAACTCGCCGTCCCGCCACACCCGGTAGCGGGGCAGATCGGTGCGCAGATCCGCGCCGTCGGCGAGGACAGTGGTCCAGGAACCGGCGTCCGTGACGTCGAGGACCGGGCAGGGCTTGGGGTTGCGCTGGCAGAACAGCAGCATGTCGTACGCCCAGTCGGCGGGCACCGAGATCAGGTTGACCTGGGTGTGGCCCGCCGCGACCCCGGACGTCGGACCCGTGAGGCCTTCCCGGAAGCGGGCGCGTGCCGTTTTCGGGCTCCACGCGTGCGCGTGCTCGTCGACGAGGGTGAGCGGGCGGTCTTCGGCCACGACGGGGAGCGGAGCGTTTTCGGCCATGAAGGTGAGCGAGCGGTCCTCCGTACGGTTCACACCAACTCCTTCCCGCGCGTTTCCGGCAGTCCGAGCAGCGCCAGCGCCGCGATGGCGTAGCCGATCGCGCCGAAGACGAGCGCGCCGCCCACGCCCCAGCTGTCGGCCAGGAAGCCGACCGTGGTCGGGAAGACGGCGCCCACCGCGCGGCCGGTGTTGTACGTGAAGCCCTGTCCTGTGCCGCGCACCGCCGTCGGGTACAGCTCGCTCAGGTAGGACCCGAAGCCGCTGAAGATCGCCGACATGCAGAACCCGAGCGGGAAACCGAGCACCAGAAGCAGGGTGTTGGCGCCGCTCGGGATGTTCGCGTACGCCAGGATGCAGACCGCCGACAGCAGGGCGAACAGCCAGATGTTGCGCCGGCGGCCCAGCCGGTCTGTGAGGTAACCGCCGGTCAGGTAACCGATGAAGGCGCCCGAGATCAGGAACGTCAGATAGCCGCCGGTGCCGACGACCGACAGCTCGCGCTCGGTCTTCAGATAGGTCGGCACCCAGGTTGCGAGGGTGTAGTAGCCGCCCTGGACGCCGGTGGAGAGCAGCCCGGCGAAGACCGTCGTACGCAGCAGGCCGGGCTTGAAGATCGCCGCGAACGACCCCTTCTGCGCGCTCTGTTCACGCACGGCCACTGCCTCGGGGGCGTCGTGCACCCGGCGCCGCATCCAGATGACGAGGAGCGCGGGGAGTGCGCCGGTCCAGAACATCACGCGCCAGGCCAGGTCGGCGTCGGCGAGCGAAAAGACCAGCGTGTACATGATCGCGGCCATTGCCCAGCCGACGGCCCAGGAGCTCTGGATCGCGCCGAGCGTGCGCCCACGGTGCTTGGCGCTCGCGTACTCGGCGACGAGGATCGCGCCGACCGCCCATTCGCCGCCGAAACCGAGGCCCTGGAGGGCGCGGAAGACCAGCAGCGTCTCGTAGTTGGGCGCGAAACCGCAGGCGACGGTGAAGACCGCGTAGGTGATCACCGTGATCATCAGTGCCCTGACCCGGCCGATCCGGTCGGCCAGCACTCCCGCGAGGGCGCCGCCGATCGCGGAGACCACGAGCGTGACGGTGGTGAACAGGCCGGTCTGGCCGCTGTCCAGGCCGAAGTACGCGGCCAGCGCGACCATGCTGAGCGGCAGGGTGAAGTAGTCGTACGAATCCAGGGCATAACCACCGAAAGCGCCCGCGAAGGCGCGGCGGCCGCGCGGGCCCAGGGCGCGCAGCCAGCCGAACGCGCCGTCGTCGGCGGCGCGTTCGTCAGTGGTGGGGTGGGTGTTCGTCATGGCCTGCGGTGGAGGGGTCGTGCTCATGGGCACCTCGCAGAGAGGGGACGGAGGGTGCTGTGGATTGAGCCGTGCCGGTTCGTAGCACCGTAGAGGATTGTTCAACGATCCCTCAATACCCATGTTGGTTCGTTCTTGGTATCTGCGATTGAATTCCGGCATGGCAGAGCAGCTGACCTCACTCGCCGAGGACCGCGCCCTCCTGGGGCGCACCAGCACCGCGGAGCGCGTTGCGGACATCCTCCGCAGCCGCATCGCCGAGGGCTTCTTCCCGCCCGGCACCCGGCTGTCGGAGGACAGCATCGGCGGCGCGCTCGGCGTCTCCCGCAACACACTGCGCGAGGCGTTCCGGCTGCTCACCCATGAACGCCTCCTCGTGCACGAGCTGAACCGAGGCGTGTTCGTCCGGGTCCTGACGGTCGAGGACGTCGAGGACATCTACCGGACGCGCGGGCTCGTCGAGTGCGCCGTCGTACGGGGGCTCGGCGAGCCGCCGTACGGTCTCGACGGCCTCGCAGCGGCCGTCGAGGAGGGCCGCCGGGCGTCTGCCGAGGATGACTGGAAAGGTGTGGGTACGGCCAACATCCACTTCCACCGGGAACTGGTAGCCCTGGCGGGAAGCGCCCGCACCGACGAGCTGATGCGCAGCGTCTTCGCGGAGCTGCGGCTCGCCTTCCATGTCGTGGACGACCCGAGGCGGCTGCATGAGCCATACCTCGCCCGGAACCAGCAGATCCTCCAGGCCCTGGAGGCGGCGGACAAGGCCGAGGCCGAGAAGCTGCTGCGGGTGTACCTCGAAGACTCGCTCCAGCGGGTTGTGGAGGTCTATAAGAGGCGGGTGACAAGCGCCCCGTAGGGGCGCGGGGAACTGCGCGATCAGCCCCGTACGGCCCGCAGCCGAAACACAACCGGCAGTTCCCCGGCTCAAGCAGCGTCGCGCCGTCGTTTGGGCCGTTGTCAGACCGAGGACCTAGTCTGTGCACCGTGACTTCACCCGCACCGACGGACCGTGTTCCGCCCCAGCTCAGCGCGGGGCCGCGCCCTGCTCCGGGCCCGGCCGCCGACGAGGGACTGGCGCGGCGGCTGCGCGCGCTCGCCTGCACCGCGCCGCTGCACGACCTCGACGCACGCAAGGCCAACCTCGCGGGCGAGTACTCGGTGTACGGCATGGCGGAGGTGGCGCTCGCCGCCATCGACCTGGTCACGCTCAACATGGACTTCGACACGGGCGCCGACCACGACCAGATCGTCGCCCGGCTGATCCCCCGCATCGCCGCCCAGGCCCCACAGCGCCCCGTGGCCGAGCACGAGCGCGTGGCCCGCTGGGTCCTGGAGAACCTGATCAACGTCGGCAGTGTGGACCGCGGCTTCCGGGCGGTGTACGGCACGTTCGCGCCGGACGGCAGCTATGTCCGCCGTGACTACGACTTCAAGCTGATCGAAGAGGTGCCGGGACCGGGCGGCACGGTGTACCTGCGGACGACCGACGAGGCGGTCAACGTCCTCGTCGGCGCCCTGGACACCGATGTCACCAGCGCCCAGATCGCCGCCGAGGTCAAGCTGGAGGTCCTGATCAACCGCGGCCGCCTCGCCGATGCACAGCTGGCCGCCGAGCAGGCCCGGTACCGGACCGTTCAGTACTCGGAGACGCTCCGCAAGGCGCTGGATGCCACCCGGCGCAACGTCCGGGCGGTGGACTGGCTGAACGCCGTACCGGACATGATCGCCGAGGCCCTCGACCACGTCGCCGACCGGTACCGCCACGAGAACGCGATCCTCACGAACATCCGCAAGGCGCGCGACGAGACCGAGGACCCCGAGCACAAGCGCCGCGCGGCCGAGCTCGTCGACATCGTCAAGGACTGCATCCGGCGGCACACCCAGCTGCAGTCCCGCCTGCTGGAGGCCGGGCCCCTGTTCCGCGCCGAGCAGGACCGGCAGGCCTTCGCGACACCCATGACGACGTCGGGGATAGACCTGTACGGGCATCTCGTCGCGCCCGTGCTGCCGTTGCCGCTGGAGCAGGCGGTCCGGGTCACGGATGCCTTCTTCGCGCGGGGGACCGGGCTGCGTACACCGGCGTCGGTCCGGGTGGGCGACCTTGTCGACCTGCTGCTGACGCCGCCGGTGGAGCGGGAACATCTGGGGGCCGAGATGCCCGAGCCGGATCTCATCGCCACGCCGGACGACAGCCGGTTCAGCGAGGAGCAGTTGGCCGCCGCGATGAACCTGCTGGACCTGCCGGCCGACGCGCCGCGCCGATTGTCGGGTCTGCTGGCAGAGGCGCGTCGCCAGGACCCGGATCTCCCGTACCTGGTGGCCCTGCTGGCGGTTCACGCGGCCAGTCCACCGGTCGGGACCGCCTACCGGCAGGGGGAGGAGAAGCTGCTGTTCGCCGTGGACGACGGAACGGAGCTGGACGATCCCGAGTTCGGCGGAGCCGACCTGATCGTGGGGACGGCCCTGCTGGACGCGGCCGGGATGGCCGCCGACAGGACGGAGGCAGCATGAGTGAGCAACAGCAGAGCAAGGAGCACCAACCGTGAGCGAGCACGTCGAGTGGAGTGACCAGGAGGCGCCTGCCCCGTCGGCGACCGCCGCCGTCACCCCCGCGGACGCCGCCGACGCAGCCCGGCTCGTTGCTTTCGGCCTGCAGCCCAAGCTGCAGCCCGCTCGGGACCAGGAGTACACCGAGCTGCTGCGGCGCTATCGCGAGGACCCTCCGTTCGCGCGGCTCGCGGACGCCGTGGCCGCCGGGCTGGGACTGGTCGTGCTGGAGGTGTCCCCGCGCGCGGGGATGGCGGTGACCGCCGCCGAGGACTCGGTGTTCGCCGTACGGATGGGCGACTACGCGCGCCGTACCTCGGCCGACGGCAGCGACCGGTTCCTGCACGGGCTGGCGCATCTCGCCGTCGCCGCCATGGCGTTCCCCCGGCCCGAGGACCTCGCCGACGACGGTTACATCGGGCGGGTCACCGTCAACGGCGTGGACGCCTTCGTACGGCAGGCCTGCCGTCGGTTGGAGGAGCGGGCGGCCGAGCAGGGGGAGAACACCGACCCCGCCACGGACGCGCCCGGCCTGGAGGCAGCCTGGCGCATCTGGGTCAGACGCAGCGCCACCGGCGCCACCAAGGACGCCCGCCGGCTCGCGGGCTCCACGACCGGCATCATCGGCAAGGCGGTGGCGTTCCTCACCGACTCCGGGTTCCTGCAGCGGACGGGCGACGACAACGGCGGCACGTACCGGACGACCGCCCGTTACCAGCTCCAGGTGCGTGACATGGCGGGCAGCGCCGCCATGGCCGAGTTGCTGGAGCTGGGCGTGGTCCCGGTCACCGACGGCACGCCGACCCTGCTGCCCGCGGAGGACACGGACGACCAGGAGCTGGTGGCCGACGCCGGCCTGCCGTTCCACTCCGCCTGAACCCCACGACCTGCCCCGAGTTCATCGAACTTCCCTGATCTGCCGAAGACTTACGAGAGTCCGCCATGTACGAGCTGTCCCGGGTCCGCCTCTACTCCATCGGACCGGCCGGTGCGCGCTACGCCGACACCGTGCTTGACCTGCGCGGTGTGGGCGAGCCCGTGCCCGACCCCGCGCCGACGCAGGCGGAGTTCTTCGAGGAGGAGCCCGTCGGTCCGCCGCGCCGGCCGGCGCCCGCCGGGGTGCTCTTCCTGGAGAACGGCGGTGGCAAGTCGGTCCTGCTCAAGCTGATCTTCTCCGTGATGCTGCCGGGCCACCGCAACACGCTCGGCGGTGCGAGCTCCGGTGTACTGCGGAAGTTCCTGCTCGCCGACGATTGCGGGCATGTCGCGCTGGAGTGGCAGCACACACTCACCGGCGAGTGCGTCGTGGTCGGCAAGGTGAGTGAATGGCGCGGACGCCAGGTCTCCAACGATCCCCGGAAGTTCGCCGAGGCCTGGTACTCCTTCCGGCCGGGTCCCGGGCTGTCCCTGGACAACCTGCCCGTCGCCGAGTCCACCGCAGTACGGCCGCCTGTCGAGGGCCAGTCGGGCGCTCAGGGGCGCCGCCGCACCATGAAGGGCTTCCGGGACGCCATCACGGAGGCAGGAAAGGCGTATCCGCATCTGGAGGTGCATTGGGAGGAGATCCACGACCGCTGGATCGAGCACCTCGGCGACCTCGGCCTCGACCCCGAACTCTTCCGCTACCAAAGGGAGATGAACGCCGACGAGGGCGAGGCTGCCGGCCTCTTCGCGGTCAAGAAGGACTCCGACTTCACCGACCTGCTGCTGCGGGCCGTGACGGACACGCGCGACACCGACGGCCTCGCCGACCTGGTCAGCGGCTTCGGCAACAAGCTGGGCCGGCGCGCCGAGCTGATCGCCGAGCGGGACTTCACCGCAGGGTCCGTGGACCTGCTCGGGCGGATCGTCGAGGCCGCCGAGGCACGCTCACGCGCGCGTGACATCCATGCCGGTGCCGAGCGGCGGACCCGGACCCTGGCCCGGCGGCTGTCCGCTCGGGGAGCCCAGGAGCGTGTGCGCGCCGCCGACCTCGCCCAACGGGTCACCGCCGCCGCGTACGCCGTCACGCACGCCGAGGCGGCGCGCGAGCGCAGCGCGCTGATCGCAGCCGAACTCGCCTACAGGCACGCCTCATTGGCACTCGCGGCGGCCGAGAGGTCCGCGGCCGCTCAGAAGCGCGAGCTCGCCGACGCGCGCACCCTGCACTCCGCCTGGCAGGCCGCCGAGGCCGTGCTGCGGCACCGCGCCGCCGCCGACCGCGTCGCACGCGTGGCCGCCGCGATCCAGGAGGCCGAGCGGGACGCGGCCCCCGCGCTGGCCGCCCGCGCCAAGGCCGCCGTCGATCTCGTACGGGCCCTGCACTCGGCCGCCGAGAGCGCCGAGACCCTCGCCAACGAGGAGGAGGAGCGGTCCGCCGCCCTCCAGGAGGTCAGCGAGTCCGCCTACCGCGACTCCACCGCCGCCGCCACCGAGGCGCAGCGCGCCCGCAGTGAGATCGGGCATCTGCGGCAACGGCTGTCCGAGGTCGAGCAGGAGACCGCCGAGGCCGTCCGCGCGGGTTGGCTCGACGACAGCGCGCCCGACGCCGACCCGGCCCGCGCGGCTCTCGCCGCCAGCGACGCCGAGAAGACCGCGGTCGCCGCCTGGGACACCGCCCGCGAAGCCTCCCGTCGCGCCTCGGAGCACGCGCGCGAGGCGGCCTCGGCCGAGTCCCGCGCTGAGCTGACGGCGGCTCGCGCGGCGGACGCCGCCACGGCGGCCGAGCGGTCGTACGAGGCGGAGCGCCGTCTCGCCGAGAGCTTGGCGGCGGAGGAGCGGCTCACGGAACTGCTCGGCCTGTCCGGCGAGTCAGGCACGAAGCGCGGGGCCGTTCCCGCTCCTCGCACGGGCGACGACGGAAAGGGGAGCACGACCGCGCGCGACGGTGCCCAGGCGCCCGCCCCGAGCGCCCTCGTCGAAGGCGCCCTCACACCGGAGGACCTGGACCGGTTCGCCGACGAGCTGCGCGAACTGCTCGACGACGCCGTCTCCGGCGCCGAGCGTCATCTCTTCGAACTGCGTACGGCAGCTGCCGACGACGCCCGGATCCTCGGCGCGCTCGGTGACGGCGGGCTGCTGCCGCCGGGCCCCGACGTGCTGGCCACCGTGGAGTTCCTCGGCGAGCAGGGCATCCCCGCGCTGCCGGGCTGGCGCTACCTCGCCCAGGCCGTGGACCCTGCCGACCACGCGCGCGTGCTGGCCGCACGGCCTGAACTGGTCGACGGCGTGATCATCACCGACCCGGACACACACGCGCGTGCCCGCGAGGTGCTCAGCGAAGCAGCGCTGCTGCCACGGTCGGCTGTGGCGGTGGGTACGGCCGCCGCCCTGCTGGCCCCGACACCGGCACCCGATTCCCAGAGCGGCGACGTCTTCCTCGTACCGCCGAACCCCGCCATGCACGACGAGCACGCCGCCGACGAGGAGCGGCAGGCGCTGCGCGCGCGGGCGACCGAGCGGGACGAGGAGATCCGCACGCTGGCCGCGCGGCTCGGCAAGGACCGGGAGCTGGCGGCACGCCTCGCCTCGTGGCGGACCGGCTGTCCGGCGGGGCGGCTGGTCGAGCTGGCGCAGGCGGCCCGGGAGGCGCGCGCGTTCGCCGAGGAGTCCGAGGCCGAGCTGGCCGAGGCACGGACCGTGCGGGCCGAGGCCGACGAAGCCGCCGCCGAGGCCGCACAGGCCCGCGACGAGCGACAGGAGGCCGCGCAGAAGGCCCGGCGTGCCGCCGACGCCCTGGCCGGGCTGGCCTTCCGGCTGCGTGAGCGGGCCGGCTGGCAGGTCAAGCTGCGCGAACTCGCCGACGAGGCCACCGAGTCCGAGGCCCGCGCCCAGGCCTGCCTGGAGCGCGCCCGCGCGGCCGACGAGGACCGCCGCGCCGCCCAGCGCGCCGCCGACGACGCCCGCCGCACGGCACGTGCCCTGCGCGCCGAGCGCTCGGAGATCGCGGGCGCCCCCGACGACGTTCCGGACACCGAAGCGGATGCCCCCAGGGCGTCCCTGCCCGCACTGCGCGAGGCGTACCGGGCCGCTTCCCAGGTGTACGAGAAGGTCGGCGTCGGCGCCGATCTGCGCGCGGAACAGGCCCGCGCGGAGAGCGACGAGAGCGCGGCGCGCGCCGAGCTGGACCGGCTGAGCAACAAGGTCCGTACCCGGGCCGAGCAGCTCCTGGAGTCGCCCGACGGCTCCGACGGGCCCTCCCGGCAAGCGGCCGCCGCGCGCGCGGAGGAGCTGGTCCAGCTCCTGGAGACCCGTATGTCCAGCGCCAGCGAGCAGCTCGGCCGGCTGCGCGGCGAGGCCGAGCGGCACGCGCCCGAGGACGGCGAGGCGCACACCGAGCTGTCCGAGGAGCTCCAGCCGCGCGACGCCGAACACGCGCAGGCGCTGCTGCGCACGGCGACCGCCGAACTCGCCTCGCGTACCGAGGCGTTGACGCAGACCCGCGAGGCCCACGCGGAACTCCTCGAAGCACACCGCGCCGCCGAGGACGCGGCGGGCGGCTTCGACGAGATCGCCGCGATGCTGCGCGACCTGCTGCGGGAACACGCCACGGACGAAGACCAGGAGGCACCGGAGCCCTACCCCGGCAGCCTGGAGGAGGCCCGGCACTCCGCCGCCGAGGCCCGACGGTCGCTGCGCGGATGTGCAGCCGACCTGTCCGCCGCCGAGGCAGCCGTCCGTGAGGCGAGCGACGTGCTCGTACGGCACGCCAACTCCACGCGTTACGAACAGGTCCGCACCCCCGCCCGCCAGCAGATCCGCGAGCTGCCCGCCTCCGCCCTGCCCGAGCACGCGCAGAAGTGGGCGGACGCCTTCGCGCCGCGACTGCGCGTGCTCACCGACGAGTTGGCGCAACTGGAGCGCAACCGCGACTCGATCGTCGACCGGCTCCGCGGGCTGGTCGAGTCGGCGCTGGCGACCCTTCGGTCCGCCCAGCGGCTCTCCCGGCTGCCCGAGGGGCTCGGCGAGTGGTCCGGACAGGAGTTCCTGCGCATCCGCTTCGAGGAGCCCGACCAGGCCACCCTCACCGAACGGCTGGGCGAGGTCATCGACGAGGCGACACGGGCGGCGGTGAAGAAGAACTCCGACCTGCGGCGGGACGGTATGTCCCTGCTGCTGCGCGGTGTCGCCGCGGCCCTTCAGCCGAAGGGCGTCGCCGTCGAGATCCTCAAGCCGGACGCCGTACTGCGCGCGGAGCGCGTGCCCGTCGGGCAGATGGGCGACGTCTTCTCAGGCGGACAGCTGCTCACGGCGGCCATTGCCCTGTACTGCACGATGGCCGCCCTCCGCTCGAACGACCGGGGCCGGGACAAGCACCGGCACGCCGGCACGCTGTTCCTCGACAACCCGATCGGGCGCGCCAACGCGACCTACCTGCTGGAACTCCAGCGCGCGGTGTCGGACGCCCTGGGTGTCCAACTCCTCTACACCACCGGCCTGTTCGACACGACCGCACTGGCGGAGTTCCCGCTGGTCATCCGACTGCGCAACGACGCCGACCTGAGGGCGGGCCTGAAGTACATCAGCGTGGAGGAACATCTCCGTCCGGGACTGCCGCAGCAGCCTCGCACGGAAGAGGCGGTGCACAGCGAGATCACGGCGACACGGATGTTCAAACGCCCGGCACCTGCAACGCCTTGAGGGCGGCGGCGATGGCATGCGGCACCTCCTGGCGCACCGTCGGACAGCGAAAATTCAGCGATGAACTCCCTTTCCTCTCAGGTAAGTTCAGGCTCGATCAGTTGTCCGAAGAGAGGAACCCCGCCTTGCTCAAGTCCCACCGTCGTCTGACGACCGTCCTCGGCATGGCCGCGGCCTCCGCGTCGGCGCTCGTCCTGGCCGCCGCCCCGGCACAGGCCGACGGCTACGTCTACGAGGCCTCCAACTCCATCATCTCGTCGGAGGTGACCGCGAAGACGTACTTCGCCCAGGATGGAGAGATCCTCACCGCACTCGACATGTTGAAGGACGGCCACGGCACCGCCGCTCAGTGGCGCTACAACTCGAGCTCCGCCACCCACTCGTACTACAACGGCAACGGTTACGCCGTCCCCAAGGACTGGAACCTCTCCTTCGCGGAGGGCACCACCCTGCAGATCCGCGCCTGCCTCCAGGACGGGTCCAGCGGCACCCCGTACAGGTGCGGCGGCTGGGAGTACGCCAAGGCCTGACCGTCACAGGTCGGCGAACGGGGCGGGCCCTCGGGCCCGCCGCATTCGTCTGGAGCAAGTCCCGGAGTGAGTGAGCTGCCGCCCGGTCCTCGAGGACCTCGACTCTCTCAAGGGTGCGACAACTGCCCCGTCCCGCCCCGCCGGCGTATGCGCTCCTGAGCCCGCTCCACGGCCCGTGCCTGCCGTCGTACCCTGCGCCGCTCGTGCCGCAGGGACCGGGCGGTGCTGCTCGGTGCCGACACCACGCCGTTGCGCTGGTTCCACACCTGGCGTGTCACCCAGACGTCGAGCGAGGCCCACGTCGCGACCACTGTGCTCGCCACGCTGCTGAGGACCATCGGGAACGCCAGCCAGGAACCGGCCAGCGTGCACAGGAACGCCACCATCGCCTGGACCAGAGTCACGGCGACGATCAGCACTGCCCGTACCGCCGCCGTGCGCACCGGATCGGGCATCCGGCGCCGCCGCGCGGGCTCCTCTGTCCACAACGGCTGGTAGCGCGGCGGCTCCTGAGCCGTGGCGCGCTCCACGGTCCCCTCCCCGTGCGCCGGAATGTCGCGATCCAGTGCGTCGGGGTCCCGCCGCGCCGTCTGGTGCGCCGCCTCGCCGTCCTCAGGCGCCACGTACCGCTCCGCCGTGCCCATCACCGTGTCACTCCCCACCGTCAGCAGACCGCTCTCCCGCATCCGAAGACTCAGCTCCCCAGCGGTTGCCCGGCTTGCGCTGCTTTACGCCACCCAGAGGCGGGATGCGGCTCCTGTGGCCCAATCCGCCCCCATTTCCTGTAGAGAAGGACGATCGACGTGTCCTGAAGATTCCCAAGGAAGGTAGATTTCCGGCCAACTGGCCAGGCATATGAGCCGGATCCGTCCTCCGGGGCGTCGAGGGATCGCGGGAGGCAATCTCCCGCAATGGGGGGACAACTCCCCATGTCTCGCCGCGGGTACGGAAGTTCAGATTCCGGATGGCTCTTCGAGTTACCTGTGCGTCGGTAGTAGGCTCGCGCCAATTGTTGACGCACATGTGTGCCCCCTGACCGGGTGGGGGTTTGAGCTGGGGGAGGCCATGCACTTTCGCGGGAAGTCGATCCGCCGGAAGATGGTGGCGCTGCTTCTCGTGCCGCTGGTGTCCCTGACCGCGATCTGGGGCTTCGCCACGGTACTCACGGGGCGAGGTGTGGCCCAGCTGTTCACGGTGTCGTCCCTCGTCGAGAAGATCGGCTATTCCACCGAGGACGCAGTCCGCGTCCTGCAGCAGGAACGCCGCCAGGCGCTGGTCTATCTCTCCGACCGCCGGGCGTCGGACGCGTTGTCCGCGCTGCGGGTCACCCGTAAGGCCACCGACGCCGCCGTCGCCGAGATCCGCAAGAACGCCAAGGACCCCGACGTCCGCGACGGGTTGGACCAGGGCGACAGCGAGCGCCTCACCGCCGTACTGGACGCCTTCGACGGGATCGACCTCCTGCGTCGCAGCGTCGAGGACGGAACGGTGACGCGTGCCGGGGCCCTCAACCAGTACAACCTTCTCGTGGACCCCTGCTACGCCCTACTGGCCTCCCTCGACGGCGTCGACAACGTGGCGATGGACAAGCAGGCCCGCGCCCTCCTCAACGTCACCCGCGCCCGGGAACTCCTCTCCCGCGAGGACGCGTTGCTCAGTTCCGCCCTCGTGGTCGGCAAGCTCTCCCGGTACGAGATACGCGACGTCTCCGATCTCATTGCCCAGCGCACGCTCTTGTACGAGATCAGCCTGACGGACCTGCCCTCGTCCGAGCGTGAACGCTACGAGCGCTTCTGGAAGAACGCGTCCTCCGCTCCGCTGCGCGACGCCGAACAGGCCGTCATCGCCTCCCAGCCCGGCAAGCCCAGTACGGTCGACGCCAAGCGCTGGGACACCGCCGCCGGCAGCGTCCTCGACGAGCTCAGCAAACTCAACGACGAGGCGGGCGCGCGCTATCAGGAGCGCGTCAGCCCTGTCGCGATGAGCGTCATCATGAAGGCGGCGATCGCCGGTGTCCTCGGTCTGCTCGCCCTGCTCTTCTCGCTCATCCTGTCCGTGCGCATGGGCCGCGGCCTCGTCCGCGACCTGCGACAGCTGCGCCTGGAGGCCCACGAGGCGTCCGGCGTACGGCTGCCCAGCGTGATGCGCCGTCTCTCCGCCGGTGAACAGGTCGACGTGGAGACCGAGGTCCCCCGCCTGGAGTACGACAAGAACGAGATCGGCGAGGTCGGACAGGCCCTCAACACCCTGCAGCGCGCCGCCGTCGAAGCCGCCGTCAAGCAGGCCGAACTGCGCGCCGGTGTGTCCGAGGTCTTCGTCAACCTCGCCCGCCGCAGCCAGGTCCTCCTCCACAAGCAGCTCACCCTCCTCGACACCATGGAACGCCGGACCGAGGACACCGACGAACTCGCCGACCTGTTCCGCCTCGACCACCTCACCACCCGCATGCGGCGGCACGCCGAGGGCCTGGTGATCCTCTCCGGCGCCGCCCCCTCCCGGCAGTGGCGCAAGCCCGTCCAGCTCATGGACGTCGTGCGCGCCGCCGTCGCCGAGGTCGAGGACTACGAGCGCATCGAGGTCCGTCGCCTGCCCCGGGTGGCCGTCACCGGACCGGCCGTCGCGGACATCACCCACCTCGTGGCCGAACTCCTGGAGAACGCCACGGTGTTCTCCCCGCCGCACACCGCCGTCCAGGTCCTGGGCGAACGGGTCGCCAACGGCTTCACCCTCGAAATCCACGACCGCGGCCTCGGCATGGCGGCCGACGCCTTGCTGGACGCCAACCTCCGACTCGCCGAGACGCCCGAGTTCGAACTGTCCGACACCGACCGGCTCGGTCTGTTCGTGGTCAGCCGGCTCGCCCAGCGGCAGAACGTCCGCGTCTCGCTGCAACCGTCGCCGTACGGCGGCACCACCGCCGTCGTCTTCATCCCCGACACGCTGCTCACCGACGACGTGCCGGACACCAACGGCATCGGGTTCCGTCTCGACCGGCCCACGCCTTCGAAGGAGGCCGAGCTGGAGGAGGCACGCCGCGCCGCCCTGGCCCAGGTGCCGGCCCGCGTGCCCGGCCTCCCCGCGTCGCTCCTGGACGGCCCGGTCGAGCTGGAGGCCCCCGTCGATCTCGACGCCCTCAGCGACTTCCCGGACGCCCTCGACGACGAGGACGGCGAACGCGGCGGCCTCTTCCGCCCGCGTCGCAGCCTCGCCGAAGTGGAGAACGAGGCGAAAGGCCCGCTCGGCGCCCACCCGGTCTCCGGCATCCATGGCGGACCGGACCAGGCCGACCCCGACGACGACATGAGCGCCCCCGTCCCGCTGCCCCGTCGTAGGACGCCCAAGCTGGTCAGCTCGCACGGACGCCCGGTCACCGAGCAGCGTTCCCGGCGAGAGGAGGCGGACACGGCGCCTCCCGCCGGCCCGACCCGCCCGGAGCCGAACGGCCTCGCCCCGCTGCCGACCCGTCGGCGCGGCAGCGGATCCCACGGCGACCTGCCCGGCGTCCCGAGCCGGACAGGTGACCGCACCGGCCCCCCGCCCTCCGCCGGACACGACCGCGCTGAACGGCCGGAGCCCGCAGCCCTCCCGAGGCGCACCCGACGGCCCGCGATCGCGTCGAGCGGCCCCGACGACTCCTTCCCGAGCACGGCCGCCGCACAGCGGGACACCGGCTCCGGCACGGCGCCGCTGCCCCGGCGCGTACGGCAGGCCAATCTGGCTCCGCAGCTCAAGCAGGGCCCCGCTCGGCGCACCGAGGAGGGGACGGAGCTCGCCGAGCGGGACGCGGACGAGGTACGCAGCCGCATGGCCTCGCTCCAGCGCGGCTGGCAGCGCGGTCGCAAGGAGAACGCCGCGGGCGATGACGCCCACAGCGGCACAGCACCACGAGGAACGACTAAGGGGGACGGTCGATGACCGCACCGAAGGCGACCGGCCACACCGCGACCAACCAGTCCGGCGAGCTCAACTGGCTCCTCGATGACCTGGTGGACCGCGTCGCCAGCATCCGCAAGGCCCTCGTCCTCTCCGGCGACGGCCTGCCGACGGGGGTGTCCAAGGACCTGACCCGCGAGGACAGCGAGCACCTGGCTGCCGTCGCGTCCGGCTTCCACAGCCTCGCCAAGGGTGTGGGCCGCCATTTCGAGGCGGGCAACGTCCGGCAGACCGTCGTCGAGCTCGACGACGCCTTCCTGTTCGTGACGGCCGCCGGCGACGGCAGCTGCCTCGCGGTGCTCTCGGCCGCCGACTCGGACGTCGGCCAGGTCGCGTACGAGATGACGCTCCTCGTCAAGCGGGTCGGCGTGCATCTGGGCACCGCTCCGCGCACCGATCTGCCCTCGGGCGGGTAGTGGGATGGCATGAGCGCTGAGGGTCAGGGAAGAAGCCACTGGTTCGACGACGAGGCCGGACCGGTCGTCCGCCCGTACGCCATGACGCGCGGCCGCACCACCAGTGCGGCCCAGCACCGCCTCGACCTGATCGCGGTGGTCGTCGCCGAGCCGCACGCGGACGATCCGGAGGCGGACTCGATGCTGTCCCCGGAACACGTGGACATCGTCGATCTGTGCCGGGACACCCCGCAGTCCGTCGCCGAACTCTCCGCCGAACTCGACCTGCCCATCGGAGTCGTCCGAGTCCTCATCGGGGATCTCGTGGACGGGGAATTCGTCCATGTGAACCGGCCCGTACCGCCTGCCGAGCTGGTGGACGAGAGTATTCTGCGCGACGTGATCAACGGCCTGCGGGCGCTGTGAGCGGCGCGGAAGCGGGGTAGTGACGTGACAGGCTGGCAGTTCTGGGTCGACCGAGGCGGCACGTTCACGGACATCGTCGCGCGACGCCCGGACGGCCGGCTGCTGACGCACAAGCTTCTGTCGGAGAATCCGGCGCGATACTCCGACGCGGCCGTCGCGGGCGTACGCGAGCTCCTGGGCGGCTCCCAGGACCCCGTCGAGGCCGTCCGCATGGGGACGACCGTCGCCACGAACGCCCTCCTCGAGCGCAAGGGCGAGCGGACCCTGCTGGTCATCACCCGCGGCTTCCGCGACGCCCTGCGCATCGCCTACCAGAACCGGCCCCGCATCTTCGCCCGCCGTATCGAACTCCCCGAGCTGCTGTACGAACGTGTCGTCGAGGTCGACGAACGCATCGCCGCCGACGGCACCGTCCTGCACGAGCCCGCCCTGGACGGGCTCGTCGGCCCGCTCCAGGAGGCGTACGACGACGGCATCCGCGCCGTCGCCGTGGTCTGCATGCACAGCCACCTCCACCCCGCCCACGAACAGGCCGTCGGAAGACTCGCCGCCCGTGTCGGCTTCCCGCAGATCTCGCTGTCCAGCGAGGTCAGCCCCCTGATGAAACTCGTCCCGCGCGGGGACACCGCCGTCGTCGACGCCTACCTCTCGCCCGTGCTGCGCCGCTACGTCCGGCACGTCGCCGACGAGCTCGAAGGCGTACGGCTGATGTTCATGCAGTCCAACGGCGGACTCGCCGAAGCCGGGCAGTTCCGCGGCAAGGACGCCATCCTCTCCGGACCCGCAGGTGGCATCGTCGGCCTGGCCCGTATGTCGCAGCTCGCCGGCTTCGACCGTGTCATCGGCTTCGACATGGGCGGCACCTCCACCGACGTCTCGCACTTCGCGGGCGAGTACGAACGCGTCTTCACCACGCAGATCGCCGGCGTCCGGCTGCGCGCCCCCATGCTGGACATCCACACTGTCGCGGCCGGCGGCGGCTCCATCCTGCACTTCGACGGGTCCCGCTACCGCGTAGGGCCGGACTCGGCGGGCGCGGACCCGGGGCCGGCCTGCTACCGAGGCGGCGGCCCGCTCGCCGTCACCGACGCCAACGTCATCCTCGGCCGCATCCAACCCGCCCACTTTCCCAAGGTGTTCGGCCCCGACGGCGACCAGCCCCTCGACGACGCCCTCGTCCGTGACCGCTTCGCCGCACTCGCGCGCGAGATCCGCGAGCAGACCGGCGACGACCGCACTCCCGAGCAAGTCGCCGAGGGCTACCTCCAGATCGCGGTCGCCAACATCGCCAACGCCGTGAAGCGGATCTCCGTCCAGAAGGGCCACGACGTCACCCGCTACGCCCTCACCACCTTCGGCGGTGCGGGCGGCCAGCACGCGTGCATGGTCGCCGACTCGCTCGGCATCCGCACCGTCCTCGTGCCGCCCATGGCCGGTGTCCTCTCCGCACTCGGCATCGGTCTCGCCGACACCACCGCCATGCGTGAACAGTCCGTCGAGGCACCCCTGCAGGCCGCCTCGATGCCCGGCGTGCTCAAGACGGCGGACGACCTGGAAGCCGCCGCCCGGACCGAACTCCTCGACGAGGACGTCCCCGAGGACCGCATCGAGGTCACCCGCCGCGCCCAACTCCGCTACGACGGCACCGACACCACCCTCACCGTCGAGCTCACCGAGCCCGACACGATGAGGCGCGCCTTCGAAGAACGTCATCGTGCCACGTACTCCTTCACCCTCGACCGCCCGATCGTCGTCGAAGCCCTCTCCGTCGAAGCCACCGGCATCACCGAACCCCCCGATCTCTCCGCTCTCGCCCTCCACCAAGCCACCTCTGAAGCCGCCCCTGAAGGCGGCCCCGCCGCCCCGGAGACCGTCCGCCTCCACACGGGCGGCACCTGGCGCGACGTACCCCTCCACCGCCGCGAGGACCTGCCTCCCGGCGAAACCGTCACCGGCCCGGCGATCATCACCGAGGCCAGTGCGACGACCGTCGTCGACGACGGCTGGGAAGCGGCGACGACGCACGACGGGCATCTGCTCATGGAACGCGTGGCGATTACGCAGAGTTCCGATCTCGACACGAAAGCCGACCCGGTCCTTCTCGAGGTCTTCAACAACCTCTTCATGTCCATCGCCGAACAAATGGGCGCCCGGCTGGAATCCACGGCCCAGTCCGTCAACATCAAGGAGCGCCTGGACTTCTCCTGCGCGCTCTTCGACCCGGACGGAAACCTGGTGGCCAACGCCCCCCACATCCCCGTCCACCTGGGCTCGATGGGCACGAGCGTCAAAGAGGTCATCCGGCGTCGCAGCTCTGGGATGCGCCCCGGCGACACCTACGCCGTCAACGACCCGTACCACGGTGGCACCCACCTGCCCGACGTCACCGTGATCACCCCGGTCTTCGACACGGGAGCCACGGCGAACACGGAGGGTGATCCAGAGATCCTCTTCTACGTCGCCTCACGCGGCCACCACGCCGAGATCGGCGGCATCGCGCCCGGCTCCATGCCCGCCGACAGCCGCACCATCGAAGAAGAGGGAATCCTCTTCGACAACTGGCTGCTCGCCGAGAACGGCCGCTTCCGCGAGGAGGAGACCCTCCGCCTGCTCACCGAGGCGCCCTACCCCTCCCGCAATCCGAAGACCAACCTCGCCGATCTGCGCGCCCAGATCGCCGCCAACCAGAAGGGCGTCGACGAAGTCGCCCGCATGATCGAGAACTTCGGCCTGGATGTCGTCCAGGCCTACATGAAGCACGTCCAGGACAACGCCGAGGAAGCGGTGCGTCGCGTCATCGACGCCCTGGACGACGGCGAGTACGCCTATGAGACGGACTCCGGCGCTGTCATCCGGGTACGCGTGCGCGTGGACCGCGAAAACCGCTGCGCCACCGTCGACTTCACCGGCACGTCCCCGCAGCTGCCCACGAACTTCAACGCCCCCTTCTCGGTCGTCAACGCCGCCGTCCTCTACGTCTTCCGCACCCTTGTCGCCGACGACATCCCGCTCAACGACGGCTGCTTGCGGCCCCTGCAGATCATCGTGCCGCCAGGTTCCATGCTGGCACCCGAACCCCCGGCAGCGGTCGTCGCGGGCAACGTGGAGACCTCACAGGCGATCACCGGCGCTCTCTACGCCGCACTGGGGGTCCAGGCCGAGGGCTCCGGGACCATGAACAACGTCACCTTCGGCAATGAACGCCACCAGTACTACGAGACCGTCGCCTCCGGATCCGGGGCGGGCGACGGATTCCCCGGTGCGCCCGTCGTCCAGACCCACATGACCAACTCGCGGCTCACCGATCCCGAAGTGCTGGAGTGGCGACTGCCCGTACAGCTGGACGAGTTCGCCGTACGGCGCGGCAGCGGCGGCGCCGGGCGGTGGCGCGGGGGGGACGGCGCCGTGCGCCGCATCCGGTTCCACGAGCCCATGACCGTGTCCACGCTGTCACAGCACCGCAGGGTCCCGCCGTACGGCATGGCGGGCGGTGAACCGGGCGCGCTGGGAGCCAACCGCGTCGAACGCGCCGACGGCACGGTCACCGCACTGGCCGGAAGCGACTCGGCGGACGTCGGCCCCGGCGACGTACTCGTCATCGAAACCCCCGGCGGCGGAGGCTACGGCCCACCGTCGCGCGACCCCCATCAAGCAGGAGAAGAGATCGATGATCTTCGGGCGTTCTGAGCGCGGGAAGCCTCCGGTCGAGCCCGTCACGCTCAAGATCCTGGTGGCCGGCGGCTTCGGCGTGGGCAAGACCACCCTCGTCGGCGCGGTCAGCGAGATCAGGCCGCTGCGCACCGAGGAACTGCTCACCGAAGCCGGGCGCCCGGTCGACGACACGAGCGGTGTCGAGGGCAAGCGCACCACCACCGTGGCCATGGACTTCGGCCGCATCACCCTGCGCGAGGACCTGGTGCTGTACCTCTTCGGCACGCCCGGCCAGGAGCGGTTCTGGTTCATGTGGGACGAGCTCTCCGAGGGCGCGCTCGGGGCCGTGGTCCTCGCCGACACCCGCCGCCTCGAGGACTGCTTCGCGGCCGTCGACTACTTCGAGCGGCGCTCCATACCCTTCCTCGTCGGCGTCAACTGCTTCGAGGGAGCCGCCCGTTATCCGGCGGACGACGTCCGGCAGGCCCTCGACCTCGACGACGACGTACCGCTGCTGCTGTGCGACGCCCGCGACCGTGAGTCCGTCAAGGAGGTGCTGATCGGCGTCGTCCAGCACGCGATGGCCTATCAGGCGGACCGCCGCCAGACCGTGACCACCTGACGCCCACCGCCGCACGGCCCGTACCCCCGCCGACCGGGGTACGGGCCGTGGCTCATGGAGGGACGGTCAGTTGTCGCCGTCCTCTTCCCAGCCGAAGCTCTTCTCCACCGCCTTGCGCCACTTGTGGTACTCGCGGTCACGTACCTCCGCCGTCATGGAGGGCGTCCACTCGGCGTCCTTCGCCCAGTGCGCCTTGAGTTCATCCAGGTCGTTCCAGACGCCGGTGGCCAGCCCCGCCGCGTACGCGGCCCCCAGACAGGTCGTCTCGGACACCTTGGGCCGGATCACCGGCACGTCGAGCACGTCCGCCTGGTGCTGCATGAGCAGGTTGTTCTTCGTCATGCCGCCGTCGACCTTCAGGGTCGTGATCTCCACCCCGGAGTCCTGGTACATGGCGTCCACGACCTCGCGCGTCTGCCAGCTCGTCGCCTCCAGCACCGCGCGCGCGAGATGCGCTTTGGTGACGTACCGCGTCAGACCGGTGACGACACCGCGCGCGTCGGAGCGCCAGTACGGCGCGAACAGACCGGAGAAGGCGGGCACGATGTACGCGCCGCCGTTGTCCTCGACGCTCGCCGCCAGGGGCTCGATCTCGTCGGCGGTGCGGATGATGCCGAGCTGGTCGCGGAACCATTGGACCAGCGCGCCCGTTATCGCTATCGCCCCCTCCAGGCAGTACACCGGCGCCTCACTGCCGATCTTGTAGCCCATCGTCGTCAGCAGCCCGCTCTTCGACTGCACGGGCCGGTTGCCGGTGTTGAGCAGCAGGAAGCTGCCCGTGCCGTAGGTGTTCTTCGCCGTGCCCACGTCGTAGCAGGCCTGTCCGAACACGGCCGCCTGCTGGTCGCCCAGTGCGGAAGCGACGGGCACCCCGGACAGCTGGCCCACGGCGGTCCCGTACACCTCAGAGGAGGACTTGATCTCCGGGAGGATCGCCTCGGGCACGTTCATGGCGGAAAGGATCGACGGGTCCCACTGGAGGGTCCCCAGATTCATCAGCATGGTGCGTCCGGCGTTCGTCACGTCAGTGACGTGGTGCCCGCCGTCCGTGCCGCCGGTGAGGTTCCAGTTCAGCCAGGAGTCGATGGTGCCGAAGGCGATCTCGCCGCGTTCGGCGCGCGTCCTGAGACCGGGCACGTTGTCCAGCAACCAGGCGGCCTTGGGGCCAGAGAAGTAGCTGGCCAGCGGCAGTCCGGTCTGCTCACGGAAACGATCCTGCCCGTCCGACCCACCGAGTTGGTTGCACAGCGCCGCGGTACGCGTGTCCTGCCACACGATCGCGTTGTGCACCGGTTTGCCCGTCGCGCGGTCCCACAGGACCGTGGTCTCGCGCTGGTTGGTGATGCCGAGGGCACTGAGCTGGTCGGCTCGCAGCCCGGCCTTGGCGATCGCGCCGGCCACCACCGCCTGCACCTTGGACCAGATCTCGGTGGCGTCGTGCTCCACCCAGCCGGGTTTGGGGAAGATCTGGCGGTGCTCACGCTGGTCGACGGCCACGATGGCGCCGTCCTGGTTGAAGATGATGCAGCGGCTGGAGGTGGTGCCTTGGTCGATAGCGGCGACGAACTTGTCCGTCATGACGTCCCCTTCGTCGGTTCCTTCAGAAGGCTGCGTTGAAGATGAGCCCGGACAGCGCCCCGCCGATCAGCGGTCCCACCACCGGGATCCACGCGTAACCCCAGTCCGAGGTGCCCTTGTTGGGGATCGGGAGCAAGGCGTGGGTGATGCGCGGGCCCAGGTCGCGGGCCGGGTTGATGGCGTATCCCGTGGGACCGCCGAGCGACAGACCGATGCCGACCACCAGGAACGAGACGATCAGAATCGCGGTGCCGGACTCGCCCAGCCCCTCGGTCAGACCGAACGCCAGGATCGGCAGTACCAGCGCGACGGTCGCGATGATCTCGGTGATGAGGTTCGCCACGGTATTGCGGATCGCGGGCGCCGTGGAGAAGATCCCGAGGGTCGGCTGAGCGATGTCGTCGTCGGCGTTGGCTTGGAACTGGGCGAAATAGACCAGCCAGCACAGGATCGCGCCGAGGATCGCGCCGACCATCTGCCCGGCGACGTAGACCGGGACCTGGTCCCAGTCCCCGGTGTCGATGGCGATCCCGAGCGTCACGGCCGGGTTGAGGTGCCCGCCGGACAGCGGTGCGGCGGTGTAGGCGCCGGCCATCACGCCGAAGCCCCAGCCGAACGCGATGACGACCCAGCCCGCGTCCTTCGCCTTCGAGAAGTTCAGTACGACGGCGGCGACCACTCCGGCCCCGAAGAGGATCAGAATCGCGGTACCGATGACCTCACCGAGAAATACGTCTCCGTTGCTCATGGCGGCTCCTAGGCCCTGGCCGGGACGATCGGCCCCGGTTCTCCGTGCGGGGTGCGTTTCCCATGGCGACTTCAGCCGAGGGCAGGGAGAGTCCCGCGCCCCGCCCGGCGTCCGTGACGAGCGTGCCGTCGCAGCCGACTCGCCCGTGGGGGGAAGACGCCTTGGTGCAGGCGGAACCGCGCGGCGCAGTGCGTGGATACGCCGAGAATGTACGGCGATGTCGACCGACACCGGGAAGTGTTCACCGGTGTCCAGGGGGCGTCAAGGTCGCCGACGCCAATGGTTGGGGGCGCACCGACGGGTCACGAACCGTTGCCGACGCGGCTCGTGGCACGCCCGTTCGGTTAGGGACGGACACCGAGGCCCTGCTGAGGCCGGCAGGGAGGCCGGCTCCTGCTGAACCCGGCAGGGGTCGAAGGCCATGGCTGCACTGGGGCCGTACGGACACCTTTCGGCGCCGCCGACCCGGTAGGAAAAGAGTCTCACCCCTTACCGCGGTCCGCCACCGCCCACTCGGCCCGGGCCGGCTCCGCCGCCACACCGCGAAGGATCTCGTGCCCGGACAGTCCCGCGCGGCCCAGAACCCAGCTCGCCCCGCTGAGCGACTTCGCGGCCTTCTTCAGGGGAGCCAGACAGGCGGCCGCCTGCCGGTGGTCCGTCACGCTACCTGGCTCGCACAGCACCGTGGCCAGGGACAGCGTCACGGGACGCCCGCCCGCCGACCAGGGTGCGTCCAGTACGGAGGCGGCCAGCGGGCTCAGCCCTTCCGGGTCCGCGAGCACCAGGAAGTCGTCCCCGCCGATGTGGCCCACTCGGGTGGTGCCGGACGCCGCGTGCTGCAGCGCCCGTCCGACCGACCGGATCAGCTCGTCGCCCGCCGCGAAGCCGGCACCGTCGTTGACCTGCTTGAAGTGGTCCACGTCCAGCCAGCTCAGCGCGAACGTCCGCCCGTCCGCGATCCGGCGGTCCACCTCATCGGTGATCACGTCGGAACCGGGCAGCCGGGTCAGCGGATTGAGCCCTGCGGCCTCTTCGACCCGGCTCTCGGCGAGAGCGCGTATGAGATCGGCGAGCCGTACGACGCCCACACACCGGCCGTACCGGTCGACCACGGCCACATCGTCCGACGTGCGGTCGCGGGCGCCGACAGCGACCACGTCCAGTACCTCCCACGCGGTGGCGTCGACGCCCACCGTGCGCGGGGGATCTCCGAGCTTGGCCGCGGGCCGGTCGGCGTACAGGGCATGGCCGTAGCGGCCCGACATCGACAGCAGGAAGCGGGAGCGGTGCACCGACCGCACCGGGACGCCGTTCGGGTCCACCAGCAGCACCCCGGACACGTCCGGCGACCCGGTGAGCAGCGCCCGCACCTGGCCTGCGGACGCGGTGGCCGGCAACAGTGCGGCCGGCCGCACGAACTCCAGCACCGACGGCCCCGAGCGTGGCGGCACCGCCACACCGGGGGAGCGCGGCGGAACGTATACCTCCGCGGCGGGCAGCCGAGCCGGTGGAGCGAACAACTCCCCCTGAGCCAGCTGCGCACCGGCCGACTGCGCGGATGCGCACTGCAGCTCCGTCTCCACGCCCTCGATGCACAGCAGGGCCGCCAACTCGTCGCACAGCGTTCGCATCGCTCGCACCGCAGCCGGGCGCGCCAGCATGGACGCGTCGAGTTTCAGCAGGTCAGGCGCCATGTCGGTGAGCAACCGCAGCGGCACGTCCCCGTCTCCGACGCCGTCCGCGCTGATCCGGAAGCCCTGCTCCCGCAGCGAGCCGATCGCCTCCAGCAACGCATGCTGAGGCACATGCGTGTACGGCGGGCCGACGTCGACCGTCACCTCCCACGGCAGCCGCCCCGCCGCTCGCACGGCGTCGTGCAGCGGTGTGAGCCCGCCGAGGTCGGCGAGGGTCCCGGCGAACACGTTGACGTACAGAGGCAGCAACGTCTCCTTGCGTGCCGCCGCCCGGAACGCCAACACGGCGAGCCGTCCGTCGAGTTCGGGATCGCGGCGGGCCTCGGCCAGGACGTCGCCGGTCTCCGGGCGGGCGAGTATCTCCAGCCCCGCCACTCCGCCGGTTGTCAGATTGACCACCGGTTGGAAAGCGAAGCGGAGAGTATCCGTCCAGGAGTCCACGGGAGCATGATGGCGACCGCCGGAGCACGCCCGAGCCCAGTTCATGAGACGTTCACGCAGGATTCCAGGCTGGTCACACAGCGTAGGTGGACGCCTGGCCGTGCTCGGCCACCGTTGTCCGTACGACAGTGATGTCACGTTCGCCGAACCACACGCGCGGGCCCGTCGCGCCGCCGCCTCACCGCACCGCGATCACCGCCGATCCGTGCCCGAACAGCCCTTGGTTCGCCGCGATCCCCGCGCGAGCCCCAGCAACCTGCCGGTCGCCCGCAGCGCCCCTCAACTGCCATGTCAGCTCGCAGACTTGGGCGATCGCCTGGGCAGGCACCGCCTCCCCGAAGGAGGCCAGCCCGCCGCTCACGTTCA
This sequence comes from Streptomyces sp. NPDC107522, assembly GCF_055657525.1. Classification (NCBI taxonomy): domain Bacteria; kingdom Bacillati; phylum Actinomycetota; class Actinomycetes; order Kitasatosporales; family Streptomycetaceae; genus Streptomyces; species Streptomyces sp. NPDC107522. Next base: position 161,916 of record NZ_JBVKAU010000019.1, read on the forward strand.
CGGGTATACGTCCGCCCAGCGTCGTCACGCCCTCCCGCAGTAACTTCGCGGCCTCGCCCTCGCCGCACAGCCCCAGATCCTCGTACCACTGCAGCTCAAGAGCGGTGGACAGGTCGTAGACCTCTGCCAGGGAGAGTTCCTCCGGACCGATGCCCGCTTCCTCGTAGGCGGCCCGTGCGATGGACTCCCGGAACGTCTCGGCCGCCGGCTGCACCGCCACCGCGGAGTCCGTCGCGATGTCGGGCAGATCCAGGACGGTGTTGGGGTAACGGGGCGTCACAGTGGAGACCGCCCGGATCCGTACAGGATGCCTGGCGCCGTGCCGATGTGCGAACTCCATGCCGGCCAGCACGAGCGCCGCTCCTCCGTCCGAGGTCGCGCAGATGTCGAGCAGCCGCAGGGGATCGGCCACGACGGCGGACGCGGCGACCTCCTCGGCGGTGACCCGCTTTCGGTAGCGCGCGTAGGGATTCAGTGCGCCGACCGCGGCGTTCTTCACCTTGACCTGAGCGAAGTCCTCCGGGCTGTCCCCGTGCACGGCCATCCGGCGGCGCGCGTACAGCCCGAAGTACGCCGGGTTGGTCGCACCCAGGACGCGGAAACGCAGCCAGTCCGGGTCGTCCGGCCGGTCGCCGCCCGCAGGGCGGAAGAACCCCTTGGGAGCCGCATCCGCACCCACCACCAGCACCGCATCCGCCAGTCCCGAAAGTATCTGAGCCCGCGCGGTGTTGACGGCCTGCGCCCCTGACGCACATGCCGCGTACACGCTCGTGACCCGGGCGCCCTGCCAGCCGAGCGCCTTCGCGAACGTAGCCCCGGCGACATATCCCGGGTAGCCGCCCCGTACGGTGTCCGCGCCGACGATCGACCCGATGTCCCGCCACTCCAGGCCCGCATCGGCGAGTGCCGCGCGGGCCGCGACCGCCCCGTACTCGACAAAGCCGCGCCCCCACTTGCCCCAGGGATGCATGCCCACGCCGAGCACCGCAACCTCTTCCGTCATGCCGTCACCCCGTCGGCCGCCACTGCCACGTCGTCCAGATCGTCTCCGCGTCCTCATGCAGCACGCCCGGAACGACCTCCACCTCCATGCCCACCGTCAGATCGGCGACGGTGACCTCGGGTACCGCCTGCCCGAGCACCACGAGGCGCTCGGCTGCCAGCTCCACAGCGATCAACGTGTACGGCTCCCACGGAAGTTCCGGATCGGTCACATAGGGTGACGGAGGCCGGTACCGGCTGTCCGTGTACGACCAGACGCGCCCGCGCCGTGAGAGCGGCACCTCCTCCAAATCGCCGCCCGGGCAGTCCGGGTTGCGGCAGTGCGTGTCCTCGCGGGGAAAGAAGACCGAGGTGCAGATCGAGCAACGGGTGCCGAGCAGTCGGAAGTCGTCCTCGTCACCGGCGAACCACCCGGCGACCACAGGTGTGCGCGTGCGTGGCATAGCCCCTCCTGGCCAGGATCTGACGGGTCGTCAGAAGTGTGCCACGGGCAACCGGAAAGCGGCAGGCGGCCCCGACCGCTCGACTGCATCCGATCGCTTCCCCGACAGAACACATTCCTGATAGATGCAGGAGGCATGACACGACTCTCCACCGCGGTACGGGGACTGGTCATCACGCTCGCCACCTTGCTGGCCGTGACCGTCGCCCCCGCCACCGCCCAGGCGAAGACCGAGCCCAGAGCGCCGAAGGACTTCGTGGCGCTGAGAACCGTGGACCCCACCATCCTCCAGGAGATGCGGTACTTCACCCCGCACAACTTCGTCGGTGAGCGCATCGACGGCTACCGGCAGCCCCTCTGCATCCTCACCCGGCCCGCCGCCGAAGCGCTCCACAAGGCCCAGAAGCAACTACTTCGCCAGGGCTACACGCTCAAGGTGTACGACTGCTACCGGCCACAGCGCGCCGTCGACCACTTCGTGCGCTGGGCCGAGGACCTCGACGACCAGGCCATGAAGGACGAGTTCTATCCGAACGTCGACAAGACCCGTCTGTTCGTGGACGGTTACATCGCGGAGAAATCCGGCCACAGCCGCGGCTCGACCATGGACCTGACGATCGTCCGTCTGCCGACGAAGCCCACCAGGCCGTATGTGCCGGGAGAGCCCCTCGTGCCCTGCTACGCCCCGCAGAGTGAGCGCTTCCCCGACAACTCCGTCGACATGGGCACCGGCTTCGACTGCTTCGACACCCTTTCGCGCACCCTCGACCCGCGCATACAGGGCGAACAGCGTGCCAACCGGCTGCTGCTCAAGAGCACCCTCGAAGCCCTCGGCTTTGTGAACCTCGCCGAAGAGTGGTGGCACTACACCTACAAGCCGGAGCCCTATCCGGACACCTACTTCGACTTCCCCGTGTCCTGGAAATCCCTCACCAGGCAGTAGTGACCGGCCCCCGGAAGACGCCCTTCCCCTGATCGGATACAGTCCGCCGCGTGTCCGAAACTCAGCACTCCGCCCCCAACTCCGCAGCAGACTCCCACTGTTCAAGCTGCGGCGCGCCCTACGGAGAGGGCGTCTCCGGCTGGCCCCGCACCTGCCCGGCGTGCGCCACCGTGGCCTACCGCAACCCGCTGCCGGTAGCGATCGCGCTCCAGCCCGTGTACGACACGAAGGGCACCGCCCTGGTCGTCATCACCCGCACCGTCGCCCCCGCGCGCGGAGGCATCGCACTGCCCGGCGGCTACATCGACGACCGCGAGGACTGGCGCCAGGCCGTCGTCCGCGAACTCAAGGAAGAGACCGGCATCGACGCGGCCGGCCGCGACGTACGGCTCGTCGACGCCATGAGCTCTCCCGACGGGCACCTGCTGTTGTTCGGCCTCCTTCCGGAACGGCCCGCCGACCGCCTGCCGACGTCGGCCGCCACGGACGAGACCGAAGGCTGGCACCTCCTGCGCAGGCCGCAGGAGCTCGCCTTCCCGCTGCACACCCTGGCCGTACGGGCGTTCTTCGAGGGCCGTTACGTCTGAGCTCAACGCTCGCCGAGCCCTCGTATCCGCACCGGACGAGGTGACGTGATCACGCCGTCCTCATGCTCCCGCTCGACGACCAGCTTCCGGCCCTCCCAACGGGTGACGTAGCGCTCGATCTCCGGTTCGTCCCAGCCGTCACCCGCATCCGGTACCACCAGCCCGCCCCCGGTACGTCCCGGGGCGGGCGCCCACACCTCCAGCTCCAGCCCGCCGTCGTCCCCACGTACGGGGACAACGGCACCCGCGCGCGCGAGCACCGGAATCCGGGACAGGGGCGCCTCGACAAGGACCTGCCCCGGACCCTCGTACGTCCGCTCCGTCACCGTGTCGTACCAGCGCCCTCGCGGCAGCTGCACCGTACGTCGCTCAGCGCCCGGATCCAGCACCGGAGCCACCAGCAGGCAATCGCCCAGCAGAAACGCATCCTCGCAATCGCGCAGCGGCCGCTCCTCGGGCGCCGACCACCACAGCGGACGCACATACGGCGCCCCTGTCCGCCGGGCCAGGTGTGCCAGCGTCACGAAGTACGGCAGCAGCCTCCGGCGCTCGATGACCGCCACGCGCGCGTGCTCCAGCACATCGGGACCGAACTCCCAAGGTTCCCTGCGCCCCGCCCGCAGGCTCGCGTGCGTACGGAACAGCGGCAGGTAGGCGGCCAACTGGAACCACCGCAGATACAGCTCCGGCGAAGGACTCCCGTCGAACCCGCCCACGTCCGGCCCCGAGTAGGGCACCCCGCACAGCCCGAGGCCCATGACCAGCGACAGCGCCGCCCGCAGCCCGGGCCAGCCCGTGGCGACATCACCGGACCAGGTGCCCCCGTAGCGCTGCATGCCGGCCCACCCGGAGCGGGAGAAGACGAAGGGGCGCTCCTCGGGCACGAGTGCGCGCAGTCCCTCGTATCCCGCCCTGGCCATGCACAGGCCGTAGACGTTGTGCGCCTCCTGATGATCCCCGCCCCGGCCCTCCAAGGAGTGCCGGGCAGAACGCGGCAGAGTCGACTCCCCGAAGGCAGCGAACGAGGTCGGCTCGTTCATGTCATGCCAGAAACCCGAGAAACCCTGCCCCAGCCGCTCCTCGTACAGACCACCCCACCACTGCCGCACGCGCGCGTGCGTGAAATCGGGGAACACCGCCTCCCCGGGCCAGACCACTCCCCGAACGAGTCGCCCTGAGGCGTCCCGGACGAACACGTCCTCGGCGGTCCCGCTGTCGAACACGGCGTTGCCCGGCGCGGCCTTGACCGCCGGGTCGACGATCGACACCAGGCGGATCCCGTCCCGCCGCAAGTCCTCGGCGAGCTGCGGCAGTTTGGGAAAGTGCTCCTGATCGACCGTGAACACCTGATGCTCGTCGTAGTGGTCGATGTCCAGATGGACCGCGTCCAGCGGCAGGTCCCGCTCCTGGTAACCCGAAACGATCCGCCGCACCTCCTGCTCGCTGCCGAAGCCCCACCGCGCGTGATGGTGGCCCAGCGCCCAGGTGGGCGGCAGCGCGGCAGCGCCGGTGAGGGAGGCCCAGACGAGCAGCACGCGCGCGGGAGTGCCCACCACCACCCAGCAGCGCAGCGGGCCCCCGTCCATCCGCAGTTCGCTGGTCCCCGCGCGGTCATGCCCGGAACCGGCACCTTCCTCGCCTTCCCGCAGCGTCACGGTGCCGTCCCACGAGGAGTCGTGGAACACCAGGTGTGTGGCCGCGTCGGACACCACCAGCTGCACCGGCATGGTGATGTACAGCGGGTCGTCGTCAGGGCCGAACGCATGGCCCGGGTCGGTGTTCCACAGCCTGTACGTCCCGTCCTTCAGCCGGGGCCCCGACGCCCGGCCGCCCAACCCGAAGAACCGCGCGTCCGCGGCCACCTCCGAGCGCTGCATCCAGCGCGCCGACCCACCGCCGACCGGCTCCCACCAGCGCGGCGGCAGATCGCGCCGCAGCGTCACACCACCCGGTGTCTGCACCTCCACGGCGCCGTGCCGTGACACCACGACCGTCACCCGCTCGGCCACGACCCGCCAGCCACCGTCCTTGTCGGGCTCGAGCACGGCCCGGGGATCCGGTTCGGGACAGCGGCCCGCGAGCGCGTACGACGGCTCGGGAGCGGCCCCGTCCCAGCCCCAGAAGACGGCCCCGTTCACGGTGACGACGACCCGCAACTCGGACCGGCCGAACCGGATGACGCCCCCGCCCGGACCGGGCTGCACCTCCCGCACGGCGCCGGGCACCCGAGCGCGCTCGGCCCCCCGGGGTGGCAGCCCCAGCGCGTCGGCGCGCTTCCTGCGCCACGCCGCTTGTACGGTACGCAACCCCTGGGCCGCCCCAACAGAACCGACCGCCAATATCGAACGCACCAGGTCACGACCGTCCATGCTGCTCAGCCTGCCATTGACCGCCCCACGCCCGCGTGCCGTTCAACTTCCGTTCACCCGTGTCGGGGCCACATCTTCACGACACGGACTATGTGGGGCGCACCCTGGTGCAGAAGTCGATCACATGGCATCGTCCGTGTCATCCGCGTCACGCGCACACCCCAGCCGTGCGCGGAAGACGCACACGACGCGCACAGTCCGGGAGCCGCCCCAATGTCGACCAATCCCCAGCCGCTCTGGCAGCCAGATCCGCAGCGCATCGCACAGGCACAAGTCAGCAGGTTCCAGGCCTGGGCCGCCGAAAACCACGGCGCCCCCGCCGAAGGCGGCTATGCGGCCCTGCACCGCTGGTCGGTCGACGAACTGGACACCTTCTGGAAAGCCGTCACCGAGTGGTTCGACGTACGGTTCTCCACCCCCTACGCGCGCGTGCTGGGCGACCGCACCATGCCCGGGGCCCAATGGTTCCCCGGCGCCACCCTGAACTACGCCGAGCACGCCCTGCGCGCCGCAGCGACCCGCCCCGACGAACCCGCACTCCTGTACGTCGACGAATCCCACGAGCCCCGCCCCGTCACCTGGTCCGAGCTGTGCCGCCAGGTCGGCTCCCTCGCCGCCGAGCTGCGCGCCCTCGGCGTACGCCCCGGAGACCGCGTCAGCGGCTACCTCCCGAACATCCCACAGGCCGTCGTCGCCCTCCTGGCCACGGCCGCCGTCGGCGGCGTCTGGACCTCCTGCGCCCCCGACTTCGGCGCCCGCAGCGTCCTCGACCGCTTCCAGCAAGTCGAACCGGTCGTCCTCTTCACCGTCGACGGCTACCGGTACGGCGGCAAGGAGCACGACCGCCGCGACATCGTCGCCGAACTCCGCCACGAACTGCCCACCCTGCGCGCCGTCGTGCACATCCCCCTCCTCGGCACCGAGGCACCCGAGGGCGCACTGGATTGGTCGGCCCTCACCACAGCCGACGTAGAACCCGTCTTCGAGCAGGTGCCCTTCGACCACCCCCTCTGGGTGCTCTACTCCTCCGGCACGACCGGCCTGCCCAAGGCCATCGTCCAGTCCCAGGGCGGCATCCTCGTCGAGCACCTGAAACAACTCGGCCTGCACTGCGACCTCGGCCCCGAGGACCGTTTCTTCTGGTACACCTCGACGGGCTGGATGATGTGGAACTTCCTCGTCTCCGGCCTCCTCACCGGCACCACGATCGTCCTCTACGACGGCAGCCCGGGCTATCCCGACACGGGCGCCCAGTGGCGAGTCGCCGAACGCACGGGAGCCACCCTCTACGGAACCTCGGCCGCGTACGTCATGGCCTGCCGCAAGGCCGGCGTGCACCCCGCCCGCGACTTCGACCTCTCCAAGGTCCAATGCGTCGCCACCACCGGGTCACCGCTGCCGCCCGACGGCTTCCGCTGGCTGCACGACGAGGTCCGCGACGACCTCTGGATCGCCTCCGTCAGCGGCGGCACCGACGTGTGCTCCTGCTTCGCGGGAGCCGTGCCCACGCTGCCCGTGTACGTCGGCGAACTCCAGGCCCCCAGCCTCGGCACCGACCTGCAGTCCTGGGACCCCAGCGCCAAACCGCTCATCGACGAGGTGGGCGAGCTCGTGGTCACCAACCCCATGCCGTCCATGCCGATCTACTTCTGGAACGACCCCGACGGCAACCGGTACCACGACAGCTACTTCGACACGTATCCCGGCGTATGGCGCCACGGCGACTGGATCACCGTCACCTCACGCGGCTCCGTCGTCATCCACGGCCGCTCCGACTCGACCCTCAACCGCCAGGGCGTCCGCATGGGGTCGGCCGACATCTACGAAGCCGTGGAGCGCCTCCCCGAGATCAAGGAGTCCCTCGTCATCGGCATCGAACAGCCCGACGGCGGCTACTGGATGCCCTTGTTCGTGCACCTGGCCCCCGGAGCGGTTCTCGACGAGACCCTCTTGAACCGCATCAAACAGACCATCCGCGAACAGCTCTCACCCCGCCATGTCCCCGACGAGATCATCGAGGTCCCCGGCGTCCCCCACACCCTCACCGGAAAGCGCATCGAAGTCCCGGTCAAGCGACTGCTGCAGGGCACACCCCTTGAGAAGGCGGTCAATCCGGGCTCCATCGACAACCTCGACCTCCTGCACTTCTACGAGGATCTGGCCCGCAAGCGCGCCTGACCGACACACGCCGGCCTCGGACTCCCAAACCGCGGTGACGTCCGAGGCCGAGGCCGTTGTCAGTGCCCCCGGTTACTGTGAGTGAGCATTGATCGACTGTGCAGCACAGGGGGAAACATGGCGCACACCGACCACCAGACGATGCGACGCGTCCTGCGCCGCGAAATCGCCGGCACGATCGGCCTGCTGACCGACGAGCACGACTTCCGTGCGATGCGGCGCTACCGCAGCTTCACCTTCGACGACCACAAGAAGTATCTGGAACAGATGGAAGCCCTCCTCAGGACACGGGCCTCCCAAGGCAGCCACACGACGATCGCCCTCTTCGATCCGCAGGAGTACGCCGAGTACTGCGCGGAAACGGGCCTCGACCCCGACATCCCGTCGAGCCGCACCCGCTTCACCGCCGAACTCGCGAGCACCGGACCCACCGTCCTCTACGAGGGCCAGCCCCTGGCAGACCTCGTACCGGCCCTCGTCGACGAAGCCGTCCGGCAAGCCACCTGGGAGTACGCCTCCACACTCCTGGCACGAATCGGCACCTGCGCCACCTGCGGCGAGGACATCGGCCGCGCGGCCTTCATCCGTGCCTCCAACCTCCTCGTCCGGATCCTGGACACGGCCCAGCCGGGCAGCCGGCACCTCGTGTGCAGCGTCACGGGAACACCGGAAACACTCGTCGCCGTCCTGCACGCCGACGAAGGCGCCGAGGGCGCCACCCACCTCGACGAGGCGGAAGCCCTGGAATTCACGACGGTTCTCGCCCTCGGCCTCGCCACCAAGAGCCCCGGCGGACTCGTCATGCGCACCAGCGCCCCCGGCACATCCGACCGCATCTACGGATGGCGGCTGCGCGGAGACGGTCTGGAACCCCTCACGGCAGGCGAGGTCTTCGACGCCTACTGCACCGACATCGAATCCGGAGATCTCATCGCCCCGGAATCGGGCGTCGACTACTGCGTGCCACCGCATCTCGGCGATGAGGAGGCGGCTCGGGGCCACGACCACTGAACGCAAGGGGGCGCTCCACCCTCAGGCGGAGCGCCCCACGAGAACGTCATGCAGCCCGTCGGCTCCGGCTACTCGCCGGACAGCACCGCCTGAGCCGCGTTGCGCGCCTCCTCGGCGCTGTCCGCCGCCCGCGCGGCTGCAGCGGCACGCTCACACTGCGCCAGCGTGAACTTCGCCAGCGTCGCCCGGACGTAAGGAATCGACGCCGACCCCATGGACAGGGAGGTGACCCCCAGACCGGTCAGGACACACGCCAGCAGCGGGTCGGACGCCGCCTCACCACAGACACCGCAACTCTTGCCCTCGGCCTTCGCCGCCTCGGCGGACAGCGCGACCAGGTCGAGCAGCGCGGGCTGCCACGGATCCTGCAGACGGGACACCGCACCCACCTGACGGTCCGCGGCGAAGGTGTACTGCGCGAGGTCGTTCGTCCCCAGCGACAGGAACTCGACCTCCTGCAGGATCGAACGCGCCCGCAGCGCGGCCGACGGAATCTCCACCATCGCACCGAACTTCGCCTGCAGCCCGGCCGCACGGCACGCGTCCGCGAACGCCTTCGCATCGGTACGGTCCGCCACCATCGGGGCCATGACCTCGAGGTAGACCGGCAGCCCCTCCGCAGCCTTCGCGAGCGCCGTCAGCTGGGTGCGCAGCACCTCGGGGTGGTCCAGCAGCGTCCGCAGACCGCGCACACCCAGGGCCGGGTTCGGCTCGTCGGCCGGCGTCAGGAAGTCGAGCGGCTTGTCCGCACCCGCGTCCAGGACACGCACGACGACCCGGCCCTCGGGGAAGGCCTCCAGAACCTGCCGGTAAGCCTCGACCTGCTTCTCCTCCGACGGAGCCTTCTTGCTGTCGTCGAGGAAGAGGAACTCGGTACGGAACAGACCGACGCCCTCAGCACCCGCCTCGACAGCGGCCGCAACGTCGGACGGCCCGCCGACGTTGGCCAGCAGTGGCACCTTGTGACCGTCGGCGGTGACACCCGGACCAGTCGACGCCGCGAGCGCGGCCTTGCGCGCGGCGGCAGCCGCTTCGAGCTCAGCCTTCTTCTCTTCGCTCGGGTTCACGAAGATGTCACCGGTGCTGCCGTCGACGGCGATGACCGTGCCCTCGGTGAGCTCACCGGCACCCGGCAGCGCGACGACGGCCGGCACACCGAGCGCCCTCGCCAGAATCGCGCTGTGGCTGGTAGGCCCACCCTCCTCGGTGACGAAGCCGAGAACCAGGGCCGGGTCCAGGAGGGCCGTGTCGGCCGGGGCGAGGTCGCGCGCGACCAGGACATAGGGCTCGTCGCTGTCCGGGACACCCGGCATCGGAACCCCGAGCAAACGAGCGACGATACGATTCCGCACGTCATCGAGGTCCGCCACTCGGCCGGCGAGGTACTCACCGGCACCCGCCAGCAGCTCCCGGTACGCGGCGAAGGCGTCGTACACAGCACGCTCAGCCGTGCTGCCGACGGCGACACGTCGGTCCACGTCCGCCATCAGCTCGGGGTCCTGGGCCATCATGGCCTGCGCCTCGAGCACGGCCTGGGCTTCGCCCCCCGCGAGATTGCCGCGGGCCATCAGGTCTGCTGCCACAGCCTCCACGGCCTTGCGAGCGCGCCCCTGTTCACGCTCCGCCTCCTCGGCCGGAATCTGCTTGGCAGGCGGCTCGAGGACCGCCGTTCCCATGTGCCGAACCTCGCCGATCGCCACACCGTGGCTCACGCCGACGCCTCGCAGCGTTGTCTCCATCTCACCGTCTCCGATAGTGCGGCGGGTCCCGCCGCCGCGATGGTTGTCGTCCCTACTTGCCGTCATAGAACGGCGCCGTGTCACTTCCAGACGAAGAGACTGTCGCCGGCCTTCACATCGCCGTCATCACGCAGATCGGAGAGGGCCTCGGCCGTGGCTTCGAGCGCCACGATCGGGCACACCGCGGACTTGCCGGCTTCTTCGACCGCCGCCGGGTTCCAGCGCACGATGCCCTGGCCGCGCGTCACGGTGTCGCCCTTGTTCACGAGCAGCTCGAAGCCCTCGCCGTTGAGCTGCACCGTGTCGATGCCGAGATGAGTGAGCACACCGTGACCTTGCTCGTCGACGACGACGAAGGCGTGCGGATGGAGAGAGACGATGACTCCGTCCACGGGGGACACCGCCTCGGACGGCTCACGCACGGGGTCGATCGCGGTGCCCGGGCCGACCATGGCCCCGGAGAAGACAGGATCGGGTACGGATGCCAGTCCGACGGCGCGTCCTGCCAGTGGGGACGTCACGGTGGTCATGGGAAGCCTCCCAGGGATGGAGATCGATAGGGGCCGTCGCTGCCTGTGCCGGACGGCACACTGTTCAGCAGGGTATGTCACGTGAAGTGCCGGTTCCGCTCCGCCCTCGCGGAGTGGTCTAGACCATACCCCATATCGATTTGCACCCGCTCCGTGGCCGCGTGTACAGTCGTACTCCTGCGGGGGGCTGAGTGACGCGACCAAGTGTCCTCGCCCAGCAGCACCCAACTTGTCAGATCCTATCTCGGGGTCACTTTCTGCATGCCTGCAGGACAGTGGTCAGAGAGCCGGAAAAACACTGATAGAGTTGGAAACATCGAAGGGAAGCGCCCGGAGGAAAGCCCGAGAGGGTGAGTACAAAGGAAGCGACCGTTCCTTGAGAACTCAACAGCGTGCCAAAAGTCAACGCCAG
>NZ_JBVKAU010000020.1:0-158743 GCF_055657525.1 Streptomyces sp. NPDC107522
TGAGGAGCGGGGGTCCAGGGGGCGGAGCCCCCTGGCGGGGTCGAAGGGGCGGAGCCCCTTCAAGGATGGGACGGGTAGGGGCGGCGGGGGCGAGGGACTGGTTACGGGACCACGACGATCTTGCGGCCCACCCCCGCCGCGAACTGCTCCAGGGCCTCCGCGTACCGCTCCAGCGGGATCCGGTCGCTGATGAAGACCTCGGGGTCCAGGACCCCGTTCGCGAACAGTTCCGCCGCGCGCTCGAAGCTGTGCAGGACCGCCATGGAGCCCGTGATGGTGATCTCCTGGTTGTAGATGCGGTACGGATCGATCGTCACCCGCGTCGCATAGTCCGCCACCCCGAACTGCAGGAACGTACCCGCCTTCGCCACCCGGTCGAGGCCGTCCTGGATCGCCGCCGCGTTCCCCGTGGCGTCGACCACCAGGTCCCAGCCCTGCGGCCGGTCCAGTTCGTCCGGGTTCGCGGCCGAGGCCGAGACGCCGAGGCGCCGGGCTGTCTCCAGCCGCGCGGGGTTCACGTCCACCACGTCCACGCTCGCCGCCCCCGTCCGCTTGGCGAGCTCCAGCATCATCAGGCCCATCGTTCCCGAGCCGTAGATCAGGACATGGGCGCCGAGACGGGACTGCAGGACGTCGTAGCCACGGACGGCGCACGAGAGGGGCTCCACGAGAGCCGCGTCCTGGGTGCGGACGTGCTCCGGGAGTTTCACGCAGTTCGCCACCGGCGCCACCGCGTACTGCGCCGCGCCCCCCGCCGTCGTCACGCCGATCGCCGCCCACCGCTCGCACAGGTTGTTGTGGCCGGTACGGCAGTAGCGGCACTCGTAGCAGTAGAGGGAGGGGTCGACTGCCACCCTGTCGCCCACCGACAGCTCCGTGACCTGAGTCCCGACCCCGACCACCTCGCCCGCGAACTCGTGCCCGGGCACGATCGGCAGCTTCGGCGCGAACTCGCCCTGGAGGATGTGGAGATCGGTGCCGCAGAGGCCGCAGGCAGCGACCTCGACCACGACCTCCCGCGGGCCCGGCGTCGGATCCGGGACCTCCGCGACCACGGCCTTGCCCACGGACTCGATGACGGCGGCCTTCATTTCACGGCTCCCAACGACAGGCCCTGGACCAGCTTGTCCTGGGCGGCGAACCCCGCGGTGAGCACCGGCAGGGAGATGACGAGCGACGCGGCGCACACCTTCGCCAGGAACAGGCCCTGGCTGGTGATGAAGCCGGTCAGGAAAACGGGGGCCGTCTCGGCCACCACGCCGGTCAGCACACGAGCGAAGAGCAGTTCGTTCCAGCTGAAGATGAAGCAGATCAGGGATGTTGCGGCGATGCCGGGCAGCGCGATGGGAGCTACCACCCGCCCCAGGATCGTCGGCAGCCTCGCGCCGTCGATCTGCGCCGCCTCGATGATCGCGACCGGCACCTCGGCGAGGAAGGACTGCATCATCCACACCGCGATCGGCAGGTTCATGGCCGTGTAGAGGATGACCAGCGCCCAGATGTTGTCGAGCAGGCCCGTGTTCTTCGCGAAGAGGTAGATCGGCAGCAGGCCCGCCACCAGCGGCAGCATCTTGGTGGAGAGGAAGAAGAACAGGACGTCCGTCCACTTCTTCACCGGGCGGATCGACAGTGCGTAGGCGGCGGGCAGGGCCAGGAGCAGGGTCAGCAGCGTCGAGGCCAACGAGGCCGTCAGCGAGTTGATCAGGGAGGGCCAGGGACTGGCTCCGCCGCCCGCGCCGAAGAACTCGCGGTAGCTGTCCAGGGTGAGGGAGGCGGCGACGGAGGGCGGGTTGGTCGCGGCGTCCGCCTCCGAGTGGAAGGACGTCAGGACCATCCAGAGGATGGGCAGGACGAACAGGATGCCGGCCAGCCAGGCGGCGACTCCCAGGGCGGCGCCCGGGAACCGGCCGCGCAGCGGCAGCCGTCGCGGGGCTGCGGTGGTGAGCGTGGTCATCAGCGGGACACCTCCGCGCGGAACAGGGACGACACGACGCGCAGGGCGAAGGTCGCGAGGATGATCGAGCCGATGACGACGATGACGCCGGCCGCCGAGGCGAGACCGTTCTCGTGGGCCTGGTAGAAGGTCTGGTAGATGGTGTACGGCAGGTTCGCGGTGCCCAGGCCGCCGGAGGTGATGGTGTACACCGCGTCGAAGTTCTGCACGATGTAGATCGAGCCGAGCAGCACGCTCAGTTCGATGTAGCGGCGGATGTGCGGCAGCGTCATGTGGACGAACACCTGCCAGTCGTTCGCGCCGTCCACCCGTGCCGCTTCGATGAGTTGCGGGTCGCGGCTCTGCAGGCCGGCGAGCAGGATCAGCGTCATGAACGGGGTCCACTGCCAGATCAGGGACGCTTCGACCGCCATGAGCGGCATCTCGGAGATCCAGTCGGGCTGGGCCGCGCCGTTCCCTCCGATCCAGTGCAGGATGCCGTTGAAGAGGCCGTATTCGGGGTTGAACAGCACGTGCTTCCACAGCAGCGCGGCCGCGATCGGCACCAGCAGGAACGGGGCGATGAGCATGGTGCGGACCGCTGCCCGGCCACGGAACTTCCGGTCCAACAGGAGAGCCAGGATCAGGCCCAGCACCAGGCTGACGAGGACGACCGTGGCGGTCAGCAGGACCGTCGTCCACACCGACTTGCGCAGTTCGGGCGTGCTCAGCACTTCCGAGTAGTTGGCGAAGCCGGCGAAGTGGCGGTCGTCGGGGTAGAGGGCGTTCCAGTCGAAGAACGAGATGACCAGGGTGGCCACGAAGGGCAGCTGCGTCACCACGATCATGAAGATCAGCGCGGGGAGCAGCGGGGCCCGGGTGGCCCAGGCGCGCATACGGTCGGGCCGCTGGGCCGCCGGCCGCGCGGGGGCGGCGGCGACCCGGGTGGGGGGAGTCGTCACGGTCATCACTGGTACTTCTTTCCGACGGCCTCGGCGAGCTTCTGCGCCTTGCTCAGCGCGCTGTCCACCGACTGGCGGCCGGCGATCGCGGCGCTGATCTCCTGGGAGACCTTGGTGCCCAGGTCGGTGAACTCGGGGATGCCGACGAACTGGATGCCGGGCGCGGGCCGGGGCTGCACGCCCGGGTCCTCGGGCTTGGCGTTCGCGATGGCGTCCCGGGTGACGTCGGCGAAGGCGGCCGCGTCCTTGCGGTACTCCGGGATGTCGTAGGTCGACGTCCGCTTGCCGCCGGGCACGTTGGCCCAGCCGATCTTCTCGCCGACGAGCTTCTCGTAGTCCTTGCCGGAGGCCCAGGAGATGAACTTCCAGGCGTTCTCGGCGTTCTTGGACGCCTTCTGGATGCCCCAGGCCCAGGTGTAGAGCCAGCCTGAGCTGTCGGTCTTCTCGACCGGCGCCGGGACGTAGCCGATCTTGCCCTTGACCGGGGAGCCGGAGGCCTCCAGGGAGCCGGCGCCGGCGGTGGCGTCGTACCACATGGCCGTCTTGCCCTGGGTCATGTTGTTCAGGCACTCGGCGTAGCCGGACTGGGCCGCGCCGGACTCGCCGTGCTTTCGGACGAGGTCGACGTAGAACTGCGTGGCCTCCTTGGACTCCTTGGAGTCCAGCTGCGCGTTCCAGTCCTTGTCGAACCAGGTGCCGCCGAAGGTGTTGATGACCGTGGTCAGCGGGGCCATGACCTCGCCCCAGCCGGGCAGGCCGCGCAGACAGATGCCCTTCATGCCGGACTCGGCGCCGTCCACCTTCGCGGCGAGGTCGGCGACCTGCTTCCAGGTGGGCTTGGCGGGCATGGTCAGCCCTTCCTTCTCGAGGACGTCCTTGCGGTACATCAGGAAGGAGGACTCGCCGTAGAAGGGCTCACCGTAGAGCTTGCCGTCCTCCGCGGTGAGGGCCTGCGTCATCGGCTTGAGGATGTCGCCCTGGTCGAAGGCCTTGTCGCTCTTGACGTAGGAGTCCAGGGAGTGGAGCCAGCCGTTCTTGGCGTAGATCGGGATCTCGTAGTTGCTCAGGGTGGCGACGTCGTACTGGCCGGCCTGGTTGGCGAAGTCCTGGCTGATCTTGTCGCGGACGTCGTTCTCGGGGAGGACGGTGAAGTTCACCTTGATCCCGGTGTCCTTGGTGAAGTTGTCGGCGGTGAGTTTCTGCAGCTCCACCATCTGGGGGTTGTTCACCATCAGGACGTTGATGGAGTCGCCGCCGGAGGATCCGGACCCGCCGGCGCCCGCGCAGGCGGCGAGCGGAGTGATCAGCGTCCCTACGGCAGCCACGAGGAGGAGGCGTCGTGGCGCGCGTCGGCTCTGGGTTCGCATGGGGTGCTCCTGGACATTTAGGCACAAAGGGGACGGGGTGGGTATGGGGGTGCCCTGGTGGGTGGGTCGGTTGGATTTCCGGATCTATGGGTGGGCGGGTGGATGCCGGGGTCGGCTCGGCCGTCAGACGCGGATGACCTGCGGTCCCAGCAGTGAGTAGCGGTGGGCCTCGGCCGCGGGGAGCAGCGTGCTCGTCACGATCGCCTCCAGCGCGCCGACGTCGGCGAACCGGCAGAAGCTGACCGCTCCGAACTTGGTGTGCACCCCGGCGAAGATCGTGCGCCGGGCGGACCGGATCGCCTGCGACTTGACCTCGCTGACCGCCGGGTCGGGCGTGGTGAGGCCGTGGTCGCGGGAGATGCCGTTGGCGCCGATGAACGCCAGGTCGATGACGAAGCCGGCGAGCATCTTCGTCGTCCAGTGGTCGACGGTCGCCAGCGTGCCGGAGCGCACCCGGCCGCCGAGCAGCAGGACCGAGATGTTCTCGGCCTCGGCGAGCGAGCCCGCGACCGGCAGGGACGCGGTGACCACGGTCAGCGGCCGGTCCCTGGGCAGGGCCTCGGCGACGAGCTGCGGGGTGAAGCCCTCGTCGACGAAGACCGTCTCGGCGTCCCCGAGCAGCCCGGCCGCCGCGGCCGCGATCCGGCGCTTCTCGGGCACATGGCTGGTGGCGCGGAAGGCGAGCGTCGTCTCGAAGCCGGCGCTCTCCACGGGATAGGCGCCGCCGTGGGTGCGGCGGAGCAGGCCGTGGTCCTCCAGGACGCGCAGGTCCCGGCGTACGGTCTCCTTGGCGACGCCCAGTTCGGTGGCGAGCTCGGTGACGTCCACCGAACCGGCGGCCCGCGCGAGGCGCACGATCTCACGCTGGCGTTCCTCGGCGGTCTTCGCCGTATTCGCCGTCGTCATCGTCGACACCCGCTTCCGTGCTGTGCTGCGTGACTCGATCGCCTGCGGGGCGGTCGGGCCTTGTTGCCCGTTCGGGCCCGGTGAGGCCCATGGGGGAAGTTCTACAGCGGCAAAGCGGGACTGAACAGGCCTGTTGTCAAGTCGATGCTGCCCGTTTCTGCCCGTTCGGCTCGGCATGTGACCGTCTCGGACCTGGGCGGCCGTAGATCGTGACGTGAGATCGGGCAGCGTCGATGCCCGAATGCGGAAGCGGACGGGCCCGTTCGGTGCCCGTCCGCTCTCCGGACGCTCGTTTTCCGCCGTGCCGGCGGCCTCAGTACGGCCAGAACCCCAGTACGGCCGTATGCCTCAGTACGGCCAGATCGGCGGGTCGCTCACGAAGTGGCCGCCAAGGTAGGCGTGCGCGATGTTGTCCGGGTCGAGCTCGCCCTGCTCGGCGATGAGCTTCTCGGCGTACGGCTCGGAGTCGTCCTGCGGTTCGTAGCCGAGGGCGCGGGCGGTGGTCAGGTCCCACCACAGGCGGGTGTTCGCGGAGGAGCCGTGGACGACCGTGTGCCCGACGTGCTCGGCGGTCAGCGCCGCGTGGAAGAGGCGGGCGCCGTCGGCGGGGCTCATCCACACCGAGAGCATGCGCACGCTGGTCGGCTCGGGGAAGCAGGAGCCGATGCGCACGGACACCGTCTCCAGGCCGTGCTTGTCCCAGTAGAACTGGGCCAGGTCCTCACCGAAGGACTTGGACAGGCCGTAGAAGGTGTCCGGGCGGCGCGGGGTGTCGACCGGGATGAGCGGATCGTCGCCCTGAGGCCGGGGGGTGAAGCCCACGGCGTGGTTGGAGGAGGCGAAGACGATGCGCGGGACGCCCTCCTCGCGGGCGGCCTCGTACAGGTGGTAGGTGCCCTCGATGTTGGCCTTGAGGATCTTCTCGAAGGGGGCTTCCAGGGAGATGCCGGCGAGGTGGATGATCGCGTCGACGCCCCGGACGGCCTCGCGCACGGCGTCCTTGTCGGCGAGGTCGGCGACGATCGCGTCCGGCTCGCCCTCGACGGGGCGCAGGTCGAGCAGCCGCAGCTCGTAGCCGTACGCCGGGAACAGGTCCCGCATCAGGGTGCCGAGCCCGCCTGCGGCGCCGGTGAGCAGAACGGTGCGGGGGGCTGGCATCCTCGGTTCTCCTTCGATCGATGGCCGCCTGCATGCACGGTATTCACATTCGTGGACCAGTTAAGGATCATCACCCTTTCGCGTCAAGAGTGGTGCAGTGGGTGTTCATAAATGTAAACTCCGATCAGAATCATGTACTCACTCGTTCCCGTCCCCGTCTCGTCCCAGGGAGAGCCCGTGACGTCTGCCCCTCTCGCCGCACGACTCAGCATCCCCAGCGGGCCCTTGTTCTTCCCCGTGACTGCGTACGGCCCCGACGGCGCGGTCGACCTCGACACCTA
Source organism: Streptomyces sp. NPDC107522 (assembly GCF_055657525.1). Classification (NCBI taxonomy): domain Bacteria; kingdom Bacillati; phylum Actinomycetota; class Actinomycetes; order Kitasatosporales; family Streptomycetaceae; genus Streptomyces; species Streptomyces sp. NPDC107522. The sequence goes on from NZ_JBVKAU010000020.1 coordinate 6,608, forward strand.
CCGCGCCCATGTGCGCCGAGGCGTGGAGGCCGGGGCCGCCGCCGTGTTCGCCTGCTGCGGCACCGGTGAGTTCCACGCGCTCACACCCGAGGAGTTCGAGGCGTGTGTACGGGCGGCGGTCGAGGAGACGGCGGGGCGCGTACCGGTCGTCGCGGGCGCCGGATACGGCACCGCCCTCGCCGTGCGGTACGCCGGGCTCGCCGAGGCGGCCGGGGCGGACGGGCTGCTCGCCATGCCGCCGTACCTCGTCGTCGCCGGGCAGGAAGGGCTGCTGCGGCATTACCGGGAGGTCGCCGCGGCGACCGCGCTCCCCGTCATCGTCTACCAGCGCGACAACGCCGTGTTCACCCCGGACACCGTCGTCGAACTGGCCCGCACCGACGGGATCATCGGCCTCAAGGACGGTCTCGGCGACCTGGACCTCATGCAGCGGATCGTCAGCGCCGTACGCACCGAAATCCCCGGCGACTTCCTGTACTTCAACGGTCTGCCGACCGCCGAGCAGACCCAGCTCGCCTACCGCGCCATCGGCGTCCCGCTCTACTCCTCCGCCGTGTTCTGCTTCGCCCCGGAGATCGCCCAAGCCTTCCACCGGGCCCTGGAGACGGGCGACGACACGACCGCCGGCCGCCTCCTGGACGGCTTCTACCGCCCCTTCGTCGAACTGCGCGCCCAGGGCCGCGGATACGCCGTCGCCCTCGTCAAGGCGGGCGTACGGCTGCGCGGCCTGGACGTGGGGGAGGTCCGGCCTCCGCTGCACGAGCCGAGCGAGGATCATGTCAAGCAGCTCGCTCAGATCATCGAGCGCGGGTACGCGTTGCTGGAGAAGGAGCCGGAGGACACCAAGTGAAGGCGTCGACATTCGTCTACCCCTGGGACGTCAACGGAGACCCGCAGGCCCCCGACCGCATCGCCGCCCTCGGCGTGCGGCAGGTGACGCTCGCCGCCGCCTACCACTCCACGCGCGCCCTCACCCCCCGCCATCCGCGCCACCGCATCGTCACCGCCGAACACGCGGCCGTGCTCTACCCCACGGACGACCGCTGGCAGGGCCGGGAGCTGCGCCCGTACCCGGCGGGGGACTGGGCGCCCGGCGACGCCTTCGGCGAGGCGGCCGCCGCGCTCGCGGCCGCCGGCCTGGAGGTGCACACCTGGGTGGTCCTCGCGCACAACTCCCGCCTGGGCGCCGAACACCCGGACACCTCGGTCGTCAACGCCTACGGCGACCGCTACCCGTGGGCCCCCTGCATCGCACAGCCCGCCACGCGCGCGTACCTCGTCGACCTGGCCGCCGAGGCCGCCGTACGCCCCGGGGCGCACGGCACCGAGCTGGAGTCCCTCGGCTGGTACGGGCTCCAGCATCTGCACGCCCATGACAAGACGGCCGGGGTACCGCTCGGGGACGCCGGGCAGTACCTGATGGCGCTCTGCTTCTGTCCCACCTGCCGGGAGGGCTACGGCGCCCAGGGCCTGGACGCCGAAGAGCTCGCGGCCGCCGTACGCGCCGCCCTGGAGCCGCTGTGGCAGGGCACGGTCGCCGACGAGGGCTGGGCCGGGGTCGAGAAGCTGCTCGGCGAGGCGAAGGCGGCGGCCACGCGCGCGTGGCGCGACGAAACCGCCGGCACCCTCCAGGAGGCGGCGGTCGGGGCGGTTCGCCGGGCCGCTCCCGACGGCTTCCAGGTGCTGCTGCACGCGGACCCGGTGACGTACCACTGCGGCGCCAACCCGGGCGTCGACCCCGCGCACATCCTCTCCGTCGCGGACGGTGTGGTCGTGCCGTGCGCGGGCGGCCCCGGTCTGCTGACCCCGTTCGCCGAGCAGGGCCGCGAGGGCGCCGTCATCGCCGCCAACTTCGGCGTGGTCTCCGGGATGGGCGGCAGCCCGGGCACGCTCGCGGCGGACACGGCACGCGCGCGTGAACTCGGGGCCACGGAAATCCGGCTCTATCACGCCGGGTTGGCGTCGGACGGGGACCTGGTGGCGGTGCGGGAAGGGCTCGCCGGGCTGTCAACTACCCGGCGCTAAGGCGCCGGGTTTGCACAACGGGCATCACTGGCTGTGGTGCTGCGTTTGCGTCCGCCACGCGCGCGTGGCGCGTCGCGGCAATCGTGCCGTAGCAGCGGCACCGCCGACGCCGGCAACGCCATGCCGAGGACGGTCCAAAGGAGCCAAGAGCGCGGTGCGGGGTGAGGCGGCTCGGGTGGAGGAGCCGGGATCGGAGTGTACGGCGGCCCGTGTCGGCGATGAGTTTCGCCGACGCCGTCGGTCAACCTCTCAGGAACAGACCCGTGAGGAGCCGGCCCATGACTGACACCACCCTCGACCTCGATCCACAGACCCGCGTCATCGCCCGCCTGGCGGACGCAGTCCGCGACGATCAGCTGACGTATGCCACCCCGTGTCCGGCGTACACGGTGCGCAACCTGCTGGGGCACCTGCTCGGGCTGACCGTCGCCTTCCGCGACGCCGGCCGCAAGGACCTGGGCCCCACGACCGACACCGACCCGGGGTCCGCCGTGCCGGACATCGGGCCCGGCTGGCGCGAGGAGCTGCCGAAGGTCCTGGCGGAGCTGGCCGAGGCCTGGCGCGAGCCGGTCGCCTGGACCGGCGAGACCCGTGCGGGCGGCGTGCCGCTGACGGGCGCGGAGGCGGGGGTCGTCGCCGTGAACGAGCTGGTCATCCACGGCTGGGACCTGGCCAGGTCGACCGGCCAGAGTTACGAGCCCGATCCGGCCGCCCTGCAGCTGTCGTACGGCATGCTCCTCGCGGCCGCCGACGACCCGAGCCGCGGCGGTGGCATCTTCGGCCCGGTCGTCCCCGTCCCGGACGACGCGCCGCTGCTCGACCGGGCGGTGGGGTTGAGCGGGCGGGATCCGCAGTGGCGCGCGCCGGCCGGATAGGCCCACTTCCACAAGCCGCAACCAACTCGCAGACTCGCAGATCGCAGATTTGAAGACTTGAAGAAGGGAATCGTCAGCCATGTCACTCGCCCGCGTCCACAACTTCTCCATCTCGCTCGACGGCTTCGGCACCGGTGAGGGTCTGAGCCATGACGCGCCGTTCGGCCACGCCGGCGAACGGCTGCACGAGTGGATGTTCGCCACCAGGTTCTGGCACGAGATGGTCGGCAAGCCCGGCGGGAGCGGCGGCCTCGACGACGCCTTCGCGCGACAGTTCGCGCCCGGGATCGGCGCCGAGATCATGGGCGCCGGGAAGTTCGGCTTCCCCGGATGGCACGAGGACCCGGAGTGGAAGGGGTGGTGGGGGCCCAACCCGCCGTTCCACACACCGACCTTCATCCTCACCCATCACACGCGCCCGTCGATCGAGATGGAGGGCGGCACGACGTTCCACTTCCTCGACGCCTCGCCCGCCAAGGCGCTGGAGACGGCCCGCGAGGCCGCGGGCGGCCAGGACGTGCGCATCGGCGGGGGTGTCACCGTGATCCGCGACTTCCTTGCCGCCAGGCTCATCGACCACCTGCACGTGGTCGTGGTCCCGATCCTGCTGGGCCGAGGCGAACGCCTCTGGGACGGACTGGAGGACGTCCAGAAGGACTACGAGGTCGAGGCCACCTCCTCGCCCAGCGGAGTCACGCACGTGACGTTCACCCGCGCGGGGCTCTGAGGCCGCCGCGGTCGAGGAAAACGCCCGAGGGCCGGACAGTACGTACGCTTCCCTTCATGTCCCTCACTCTCACCGTCCTCGGCACCGCCTCCCCGCACCCCTCCCCCGGCCGCCCCTGCTCCGGCTATCTGGTGCGCGGAGGAGGGGCCGAGGTGTGGGTGGACGCCGGGACCGGGACCTTCGCGGAGTTGCAGCGGCATACGGATCCCGCGCGGCGAATGGGGGCACCTCCCACGCCCTTAAGGCAGTGGGGGAGCGATCTGGATCTCGCATCTGCATGCCGATCACAACGCCGATCTGCTTGCCGCGTTGTACGGGCTGGCCTTTGGCGGGCTCACTCCGGAAGCGCCGATTCCCGTCTATGCGCCCGCTGACTGCGCGCAGCGGCTCGCGGGGTTCTTCGGGCGGGCGGACACCGGCTTTCTGAGCGGCATCTTCGACTTCCGGCCCCTGTACGACGGCCACACCGCTCGCCACGGCGAGATGCTGCTCACCTCGCGTGCCGTCGTGCACGACGTCGAGGCGTACGGGCTGCGGGTGGAGAGCGGCGGGCGGGTTCTCGCGTACTCCGGAGACAGCGGGCCCTGCCCCGCGCTCACCGAACTCGCCCGCGACGCCGACCTGTTCCTGTGCGAGGCGGACATCGACGAGCATCGCGAAGGCGAACAGGTACATCTGACGCCCGAGGACGTCGGCGCCGCCGCCTGCGAGGCGGGCGTACACGAGCTCGTCGTCACGCATGTCGGGCCCACGCTCACCCCGGAGGCCGCGACCTCCCGAGCCGCCGCGGCCTTCGGCGGGCCGACCCGCACCGCACGCGAAGGTCACCTCATGCGCATCTGAGGCAACCTCAACTTCCTTTGTCAGAAGCATTGACGAACACTGCGCCCCCTCCTACCTTCATCGCGTCGTACTTCGTACGTCATATATGAGACGCGATACGTGAGATCCCACATCTGAGATCCCATACGCGAGATCCATCTCGCGAAGATCCGAGAGGCGCGCATGACCTCTGTGCCCACGCCGATCCCCTCGCGCACGCAGTACGTGCTGGAGGAGATCAAACGCCGCATCCTCACCGGGCAGTTGACGCCCGGTCAGGCCCTGGTCGAGACCGAGCTCGCCGCACAGTTCGGGGTGTCGAAGACCCCCGTGCGCGAGGCGCTCAAGACGCTGGCCGGGACCGGGCTGGTCGTGATGAGCCAGTACAAGGGCGTCACGGTGCGCATGGTGGACGCGGACATGGCGCGCGAGGTGTACGACGTACGGCTGCTGCTGGAGCCCGAGGCGCTGAAGCGGGCCGTGCGGCGCGGGGCCTCGCTCGATGCCGCGCGTGACGCCCTGACCCGTGCCGACGCCGCCACCGACACCGCCGAACGGTCGCTCGCCAACCGGGAGTTCCACCGTGCCCTGTACCTGCCGTGCGGCAACCCGCTGCTCGGCCGGATGCTCGACGAGGTCCGTGACCAGGCCGCCCTCGTCTCCGCCGTCGCCTGGGCCGCCTCGCCCTCCTGGGAGCGGGAGGCCGGCGAGCACCGGGAGATCCTGCGGCTCGCGCTGGACGGGGACGCCGACGGCGCCGCGCGCGCCCTGCACGCCCACATCGCGTCGTTCGTCGAGCGGGCCTTCCCCGAAGCGGGTTCCGAGGCCCAGGGAGAGGACGGTCCGGCATGACAGCGACGTTCGAGACCCAGCGGACAGCCCTGGCCGACGTGGTGGCGATCCCGGTGACCCCGTTCGCCGAGGACGGCACCGTCGACCAGACCGCCCACCGGGCCCTGCTGCGTCGTCTCCTCGACGGGGGGATCAGGACCCTGACCCCCAACGGGAACACCGGCGAGTTCTACGCCCTCACGCCCGAAGAGCGGCGCCTCGTCACGGAGTTGACCGTCGAGGAGGCCGGGGAGCGGGCTTTCGTCCTCGTCGGCGTCGGGCACGACATCCCCACCGTCATCGCCTCCGCCCGGCATGCCCGTGAGCTCGGCGCCGAGATGGTGATGGTCCACCAGCCCGTCCACCCGTACGTCTCCCAGAGCGGCTGGGTCGACTACCACCGCGCCATCGCCGAGGCCGTCCCCGAGCTCGGCGTCGTCCCGTACATCCGCAACGCCCAGCTCAGCGGCCATCGCCTCGCCGAACTCGCCGACACCTGCCCGAACGTCATCGGCGTCAAGTACGCCGTCCCCGACGCCGCCAAGTTCGCCGCCTTCGCGCGCGACGCCGGGCTGGAGCGCTTCGTGTGGGTCGCCGGGCTCGCCGAGCCGTACGCGCCCTCGTACTTCTCTGCCGGGGCCACCGGCTTCACCTCCGGGCTCGTGAACGTCGCCCCGTCCATTTCGCTGAACATGATCGAAGCGCTTCGATCCGGGGACTACCCGGGCGCGATGAAGGTCTGGGAGCAGATCCGCCGCTTCGAGGAGCTGCGCGCCGCGAACGGGTCCGCCAACAACGTCACCGTCGTCAAGGAGGCCCTCGCCTCCCTCGGCCTGTGCCGCCGGGACGTCCGGCCGCCGAGCCGGCACCTGCCCGAGGGCGAGCGTGCCGAGGTCGCCGCCATAGCCGCCGGGTGGTCGATATGACCGACAGGAACAGCACCGACAGAAAGCGTCCCGAAGAGCTCAGAAGCCATCAGTGGTACGGCACCGAGGGCCAGCTGCGCACATGGTCGCACAACGCCCGCATGCGCCAGCTGGGATACGAGGCGGAGGAGTACCGGGGCCGCCCGGTGATCGCCGTCCTCAACACCTGGTCCGACATCAACCCCTGCCACGTCCATCTGCGCGAGCGCGCCGAGGCGGTCAAGCGGGGGGTGTGGCAGGCCGGGGGTTTCCCGCTCGAGTTCCCGGTCTCCACTCTCTCGGAGACGTACCAGAAGCCGACCCCCATGCTCTACCGCAACCTCCTGGCGATGGAGACGGAGGAGCTGCTGCGGTCGTATCCGATCGACGCGGCGGTGCTGCTCGGCGGCTGCGACAAGTCGACGCCGGCGCTACTGATGGGCGCGGCCTCGGCCGACGTACCGTCGATCTTCGTGCCCGCGGGGCCGATGCTGCCGGGGCACTGGCGCGGGGAGACCCTCGGGTCCGGCACCGACATGTGGAAGTACTGGGACGAGCACCGCGCGGGCAACCTGACGGACTGCGAACTGCGGGAGCTCCAGGGCGGGTTGGCCCGTTCACCCGGTCACTGCATGACCATGGGGACCGCCTCCACGATGACCGCGGCCGCGGAAGCCCTCGGCATGACACTGCCGGGCGCCTCCTCCATCCCGGCCGTCGACTCCGGGCACGAGCGGATGGCCGCCGCCTCCGGGCGCCGCGCCGTGGAGCTGGCCTGGACCGGCCTCAAGCCGTCCGGGATCCTCACCCGCGAGGCCTTCGAGGACGCCGTCACCACGGTGCTCGGGCTCGGCGGCTCCACGAACGCGGTCATCCACCTGATAGCCATGGCGGGACGGGCCGGCGTCAAGCTCACCCTGGACGACTTCGACCGCATCGCCCGCACCGTCCCGGTCCTGGCCAACGTCCGGCCCGGCGGACAGACGTACCTCATGGAGGACTTCCATTTCGCCGGCGGCCTGCCCGCCTTCCTCTCCCGGATCACCGACCTGCTGCACCTGGACCGGCCGACCGTGGCCGGCACCCTGGGGGAGCGGATCGAGGGCGCCGTCGTCCACAACGACGACGTCATCCGCACCCGCGACAACCCGGTCGCGAGCGAGGGCGGGGTCGCCGTACTGCGCGGCAACCTCTGCCCGGACGGCGCCGTCATCAAGCACATCGCCGCCGAGCGGCACCTGCTCAAGCACACGGGTCCGGCCGTCGTCTTCGACGACTACAAGACCATGCAGCGCACCATCAACGACCCGTCCCTCGGCATCACCGCCGACAGCGTCCTCGTGGTGCGGGGCGCCGGACCCAAGGGCGGCCCGGGCATGCCCGAGTACGGCATGCTGCCGATCCCCGACCACCTGCTCAAGCAGGGCGTACGGGACATGGTGCGGATCTCCGACGCCCGGATGAGCGGCACGAGTTACGGCACCTGTGTGCTCCATGTGGCGCCGGAGTCGTACATCGGCGGACCGCTGGCCCTCGTCCGCACCGGGGACACGATCACCCTGGACGTCGAGGCGCGCGTCCTCCAACTCAACGTGGACGACGATGAGTTGGAGCGCCGCCGAGCCGAGTGGACCCCACCGCCCACCCGCTACGAGCGCGGCTACGGCGCCCTCTACAACGAACAGATCACCCAGGCCGACACGGGCTGCGACTTCGAGTTCCTGGCCCGGCCGGGCAACTCCCCGGCCCCCTACGCCCTTTAGGGGCGCGGGGAACTGCGCGACCAGCCACAACACACCCGCACTCGCCACACAACCACAAGAGGCACCCCATACCGCGAAACCGGGACCTACCTCCGCATATCGAGAAAGCGCTTCCTGTACGACCTCGCACGACGTACCGAGATCGGAGATCCTGTCATGGCCCAAGCCGCAGCCGTGGCGAAACCGCCCGCGCCACCCCGGCGGCGCCGTGCCTCCGCCACGCCGCGCAGGCTCCCGTACCTGCTGATCGCCCCGGCGGCCCTGCTCATGCTGGGCTTCATCGCCTACCCGGTCATCAGTGTCTTCTACTACAGCCTGCAGGAGTACAACCCCACCAAGCCGTGGCGCAACGGTTTCGCGGGCTTCGACAACTTCGTCCACGCCTTCACCGAGGACCCGCTGTTCTGGGACACGCTGGTCTTCAGCGCCAAGTGGGTGTTCGTCGAGGTCGGGCTGCAACTGCTGTTCGGGCTCGCGCTCGCGCTGATCGTCAACCAGACCTTCGTGGGCCGCGCGGTCGGCCGCGCCCTGGTCTTCTCGCCGTGGGCCGTCTCCGGCGTGCTGACCTCGGCGATCTGGGTGCTGCTCTACAACTCCCAGACCGGCATCACCCGTTACCTCGCCGACATGGGCATCGGCTCCTACGGCACCAGCTGGCTGTCGGACACCTCCACCGTCTTCCCGGCGGCGATCGTCGCCGACCTGTGGCGCGGCGTGCCCTTCTTCGCGATCCTCATCCTCGCCGACCTCCAGTCCGTCTCGAAGGACCTGTACGAGGCCGCCGAGGTCGACGGGGCCAGCCGCCTCCAGCAGTTCTGGAACATCACCCTGCCCCATCTGAAGGACGCGATCGTCCTGTCCACGCTGCTGCGCGCGGTCTGGGAGTTCAACAACGTCGACCTGCTCTACACCCTCACCGGCGGCGGGCCGGCCGGCGAGACCACGACACTCCCGCTCTACATCGCCAACACCAGTGTCGAGGCCCACAACTTCGGCTACGCGTCCGCCCTGACCACGGTCGCGTTCGTGATTCTGCTCTTCTGCTCGATCGTCTATCTGCGGCTGAGCAAGTTCGGAGGTGAGGACAAGTGAGCGTGAAGGAAGCCACCAAGGCCGCGCCCGCGCCCGTGCGCGCCGCCCCCGAACCGCCGCGTCCGACGAAGAGGAACCGGGCCTGGGACGAGGTCCCGCGCTGGCAGATCTACCTCCCGCTGTCGATCTACCTGGTCTTCACCCTCATCCCCTTCTACTGGATCCTGCTGTTCTCCCTGCGCCCGTCCGGCTCGACCTCGCTCGTGCCCTGGCCGGTCACCTTCGACCACTTCGAGAAGGTCTGGACGGAGCGGGCCTTCGGCACCTACTTCCAGAACAGCGTGCTGGTCGGCGTCGTCACCCTGCTGATGACGACCCTCGTCGCCCTGGCCGGCGGATACGCCCTCGCCCGCTTCAACTTCAAGATCAAGCGCGCCTTCATGCTCGCCCTGCTGTGCTCGCAGTTCGTGCCGGGCGCGCTGCTTCTGGTGCCGCTGTTCGAGATCTTCGCCGAGCTGCGGATGATCAACTCACTGGGCAGCGTCATCATCGCGGAGACGGTCTTCCAGCTGCCGCTGTCGATGATCCTGATCAGCAACTTCATCAAGAACGTGCCGTACTCCCTGGAGGAGGCGGCCTGGGTCGACGGCTGCAACCGGATGACGGCCTTCAGGATCGTCGTCCTGCCGTTGCTGCGGCCCGGTCTGATCGCCGTCGGCTCCTTCGCCTTCGTGCACTCCTGGAACCACTTCCTGTTCGCCCTGATGTTCCTCAACAACCCGGAGCGGCAGACCATCCCGGTCGGCCTCAACACCCTGATGGGCGCGGACAGTGTGGACCTGGGGGCGTTGGCCGCCGGCGGGATCATCGCTGCCGTGCCGGTGGTGATCGTGTTCGCGTTCATCCAGAAGTGGCTGATCACGGGGTTCAGTGCGGGGGCGGTGAAGGGATGAGGATCCGTCATATAGGTGCGGTGACCGGTCTGTTGGGGCTCCTGTGCGTCCCTGCTCACGCCGACGCCGTTGGAAGTGCCGCGACCGGTGGTCAAGCGTCTGCTTCGCCGTCGTGGCTGGTCGCGCAGTTCCCCGAGCCCCTTGAGGGCGTTGCCGCGGACGCCCCGTTCAGCGACATCAGCCGCGACGCGCTGCCCCCGAACGACGGCTGGGCGGCGGCCGACGGTGGTACCACGGGGGGTTCCACCGCCGACGACGCGGAGCGCTCCGCTGGAAGAGCCGCGATGGGTGGTCGATCGTCTGCGGCGTCATCGTGGCTGGTCGTGCCTCTCGGCGGAGCCGCATCTCGATACAGCCCTGCGTCCCTTCGGCGCGCTGCCGAACCGCTTCGCGACATCAGCCGCGACGCGCTGCCCCCGAACGACGGCTGGGCGGCGGCCGACGGTGGTACCACGGGGGGTTCCACCGCCGACGACGCCCACGTCTTCACCGTACGCAACCGCAGTGAGCTGGTCCGGGCCCTCGACGGCGGCAGCGCCACTCCGAAGATCATCAAGGTCGCCGGGACCATCGACGCCAACACCGACGACGACGGCGACCACCTGGACTGCGCCGACTACGCCACCGACGGCTACAGCACCAGGAAGTACCTGGCCGCCTACGACCCCCGCACCTGGGGCTCCGCCAAGCCCAGTGGCCCGCTGGAGGAGGCCCGTAAGGCGTCGGCGGCCAGGCAGGCGGAGCGGATCGAGCTGGCCGTGGGCTCCAACACCACCATCGTCGGACTCGGCGACAAGGCCGTGCTGAAGGGCGCCGGCCTCCAGCTCAGGGGCGCGGACAACGTCATCGTCCGCAACCTCGAACTCCGCGACGCCTACGACTGCTTCCCCGTCTGGCAGCCCAACACGGGTGGCCTCGGCGACTGGAAGACGGCGTACGACAACATCTGGCTGCGTGGCGCCACCCACGTCTGGATCGACCACGTCACCATCAGCGACAAGGGCCACCCGGACGAGAAGGAACCCACCTACTTCGGCCGCAACTACCTCCGCCACGACGGCCTGCTGGACATCACCAACGCCTCCGACCTGGTCACCGTCTCCTGGAGCCGGTTCGCCGACCACGACAAGGCGATGCTCATCGGCAACGGCGACACGGCGACGGGGGATCGCGGAAAGCTGCGCGTCACCCTGCACCACAACGAGTTCGAGTCCGTCGTCCAGCGCGCCCCGCGCGTCCGCTTCGGGCAGGTGCACGTCTACAACAACCGGTACGTCGTCCCGGCCGACGCCCACGACTACCGCTACTCCCTCGGCGTGTCGACCGAGTCGGCGATCTACGCCGAGAACAACGCCTTCCACACCCCCGGCCACATCGAGGCCGCCGACCTGGTCAAGAGCTGGAACGGCACCGCCCTCCACCAGTCCGGCACCCTCTTCAACGGCTACCCGGTCGACCTGCTCGCCATCTACAACGCCTACAACTCCGGCAGCGAGCGCGACCTCACGGCGGACGTCGGCTGGACACCTACCCTGCACACAAAGATCGACAGCGCCGAGGCGGCCGACCGAGCGGTGGCACGCGGCGCGGGCGCAGGGAGGATCCCATGAGCACTGCCGTCCCCATCGTCCTCGCGGGCGCGCGCGGCCACGGCCGCTGGCACCTGGAGAACATCCGCCGGCTCCAGGACAAGGGCATCGTGCGGCTGGCGGGGATCTGCGAGCTGACCCCGCTGAGCGAGGAGGAGCTCCCCGAGGGGCTCGTCCTGCCCTCGGGCGCCCCTGAGCAGTCCGCCGACTTCGGTGCCCTGCTCGACTCCACCGGCGCGCGGATCGCGGTGATCTGCACGCCGATCCCCACGCACACCGACCTGGCGCTGACGGCGGCCCGGCGTGGCGTGCACCTCCTGCTGGAGAAGCCGCCCGCCCCTTCGTACGCCGAGTTCCGGCGCATGGCCGACGGGGTCGCCGAGGCCGGCGTCGCCTGCCAGATCGGCTTCCAGTCGCTGGGCTCGCACGCCGTGCCCGCGATCCGGACGCTGATCGCCGAGGGCGCGATCGGCGAGATCGCCGGGATCGGCGGCGCCGGTGCCTGGGCGCGGGCCGAGGCGTACTACCGGCGGGCGCCCTGGGCGGGCAAGCGCAGGCTGAACGGCGTCGACGTGATCGACGGCGTGCTCACCAACCCGCTCGCGCACGCCGTCGCCACCGCGCTCGCACTGGGCGGCACGACCCGCGCCGAGGACGTCACGGAGATCGAGACCGAGCTCTACCGCGCCAATGACATCGAGTCCGACGACACCTCCTGCGTCCGCGTCACCACGCACCACGGCCCCGAGGTCGTCGTCGGCGCGACCCTGTGCGCCGAGGACCCCGACGAGCCGTACGTCGTCGTCCACGGCGACCGCGGCCGGATCACCTTCTGGTACAAGCAGGACCGCGTCCTGCTCCAGCGCGCGAACCACGGCCCCGAGGAGTACGAGTACGGCCGCACCGACCTGCTGGAGAACCTGGTCGAGCACCTCGCCGACGGCACCGACCTGCTGGTCACGCCCGAGGCGACCGGCGCCTTCATGAAGGTCGTCGAGGCGATCCGCCTGGCCCCCGACCCGGCCCCCCTGCCCGACGGGGCCTGGCAGCTGCTCCCCGACGAGCAGCGCCGGGTCGTGCCCGGCATCGACGGCCTGGTCGCAGCCGCCGCCGACACCCTCGCCCTCTACTCCGAGCTGGGCGCCCCCTGGGCGCTGCCGGCGAGATCGAAAGAGGTGAGCACCTGATGACCCCCCACGACACCGCGGTGCTGCGCGTCGCGGGCCGCCCCGTCGGCCGGTACGTCACCCGGCCCGAACTGCCGCCCCGGCTCTCCCCACGCCCCTACCTGCACCCCGTCACCACCCTGGCCGGCACGGCGGTCACCGAGCTCGGCCCCGCCGACCACACACACCACCTCGGCGTCGGTGTCGCCGTTCCCGACGTCGAGGGGTCCAACTTCTGGGGCGGACGCACCTACGTCCGCGACCAGGGCCCGACCGAGCTGGACAACCACGGCGCCCAGCGGCACACCGCCTTCCAGCTCCGCGACCCCGACGGCTTCGTCGAGGAACTGCGCTGGGTCGCGGCAGGCACCGAGCTGCTGCGCGAACGCCGTACGGTCGCGGCCACCGAACTGACCGAATTGGCCTGGGCGCTGGACTTCACCTTCTCCCTCACCAACGTCACCTCCAGCCCCCTGTCGATCGGCAGCCCGGCGACGAACGGCCGCCCGGATGCCGCGTACGGCGGCTTCTTCTGGCGGGCCCGCAAGGAGGCGTCGGCGCCGGATGTGTTCACCGTCGACCGGGATGGCGAGCAGGAGATCCACGGCACCCGCGCCCCCTGGGTGGCTCTCGCGGGCGCCACCTGGACCCTGATCTTCGCCGGGGCCACCGAACAGACGCGCCGGGACCCGTGGTTCGTACGCGCCACGGAGTACCCCGGCGTCGGCTCCTCCCTCGCCTCCGAGGAACGTCTGCCGATCCCGCCCGGCGAGACCGCCGTACGCCGGATCGTCACCGTCGTCGCCGACGGCCGCGTCAGCCGGCTCGAAGCGGCGTCCCTGGTCCGCAAGGCGGTGAGCCCATGACCACCTACACGAACCCCGTTCTCAACGCCGACTGGTCCGACCCGGACGTCGTCCGCGTCGGCGACGACTTCTACCTCACCGCCTCCAGCTTCGGCCGCGCCCCGGGTCTTCCCCTGCTGCACTCCCGGGACCTGGTCAACTGGGCCCTGGTCGGACACGCCGTCGAACGCCTCGAACCGGCCGAGGAGTTCGCGGCACCCCGGCACGACTGCGGTGTCTGGGCCCCGTCGATCCGCCACCACGACGACCGCTTCTGGATCTTCTGGGGCGACCCCGACCAGGGCATCTTCCAGGTCAACGCCCCCGAGATCCGCGGCCCCTGGACCGAGCCCCACCTGGTGAAGGCGGGCAAGGGCCTGATCGACCCCTGCCCCCTCTGGGACGACGAGACCGGCGAGGCGTACCTCGTGCACGCCTGGGCCAAGTCCCGCTCCGGGATCAAGAACCGCCTCACCGGCCACCGCATGCACCCCGACGGCACCGAACTCCTCGACGGAGGGAAGGTCGTCGTCGACGGCGACCGGATCCCCGGCTGGTTCACCCTCGAAGGGCCCAAGCTCTACCGGCACGACGGCTGGTTCTGGATCCTCGCGCCCGCCGGGGGCGTGGAGACCGGCTGGCAGGGCGCCTTCCGCTCGCGCGAGTTCTTCGGGCCGTACGAGGAGAAGATCGTCCTCGAGCAGAAGGACACCGACGTCAACGGACCGCACCAGGGCGGCTGGGTGCGCACCCCGTCCGGTGAGGACTGGTTCCTGCACTTCCAGCAGCGGGGCGCCTACGGCCGGGTCGTCCACCTCCAGCCGATGCGCTGGGAGACCGACGGCTGGCCGGTGCTCGGCGACGAGGGCGCCCCCGTGGCCGTACACCCGCTGCCCGACCTGCCGGCGCAGCCGCCGGCCGCGCCCGCCACCGACGACGACTTCCCCGGCGGACGCTTCGGACGCCAGTGGAGCTGGACCGCCAACCCGCAGGACGGCTGGGCCACCCAGCACTCCGGCGACGGGCTGAAACTGACCTGCGTCCGCTCGGCCGACGCGCACGACCTGCGCAGACTGCCGAACATCCTCACCCAGCGACTGCCGGGCACGCCCTGCGCGGTCGAGGTGGAGCTACGACTGGACAGCGAGGAGCCGGGGGCGCGGGCCGGGCTCGCGGTGCTCGGGGACGCGTTCGGCTGGATCGGGCTGCAGCGGGGCACGGACGGGGCGGTGCAAGTCGTGCACCGGTTCGCCGAGGCCGTCGCGGAGAGGGAACGGGACGCCGAGCACGCGCGGCTCGCACCGGACGGTCGGGTGCGGCTGCGGATCGAGATCGGGGCGGGGGCGCGGTGCCGGTTCTTCTCCGACACCGGTGACGGGCTCCGTCCGTCCGGGCCCGTCTTCGCCGCCACTCCGTGGCGCTGGGTCGGCGCCCTGCTCGGCCTGTTCGCTCTCGCGCCCGCCGGAGCGGGACACGCCGGCGCGGCAACCTTCTCGCACTTCAGGATCGACACCCTGTAACGCACCTGACCCGTATGCCTGTTGGGAGCCGCAATGACGCAGCACCTTGATAGCAAGCGCTTGCGCAGATCGGGGGGCGGCAAGGCCCTGGCCGCCGTGCTCGGCCTGGTCACCGCGCTGAGCCTCGGGGCGATCGGGGAGGCGAGGGCCGCGGGCCCGACGGCGACGCCGGCTTCCGCCGCCCACTGGACCGACCGGCCGCACGGCTTCGCCTCCCTCGCCGGCGGCACGACCGGAGGCGCGGGCGGCAAGGTCGTAACGGTCACGGACCAGGCCTCGCTGGTGAAGTACGCGGCGGCGCCGGAGCCGTACATCATCCGGGTGGCGGGGTCGATCGACGTCGAACCCTTCGGCTCGGACATCGTGGTGGGGTCGGACAAGACCATCGTCGGTGTCGGTGACACCGGTGAGATCGTCCACGGCGAGCTGCATCTCAACCCCGGCACGAGCAACGTCATCATCCGCAACCTGACGATCCGCGACTCCTACGTCGAGGGCGACTGGGACGGCAAGACCACCGACTTCGACGCCGTCCAGATGGACACCGTCGACCACGTCTGGATCGACCACAACCGCTTCACGCACATGGGCGACGGACTGCTCGACATCCGCAAGGACAGCCAGTACATCACCGTCTCCTACAACCAGTTCACGAACCACAACAAGGCGTTCGGGATCGGCTGGACGACCAACGTCCGGACGCAGATCACCATCGACCACAACTGGTTCACGGGCACGAAGCAGCGCAATCCGTCGGCCGACAACTGCGCCTACGCGCACCTGTACAACAACTACCTGTCGGCGCAGGTGGCCGACGGCGACCCGGTGTGGACGTACGGGAACTGGGCGCGCGGCAAGACCCGGATGGTCATCGAGAACAGCTACTACGACGGGGTTCAGCATCCCTATCAGGCCGATGCCACGGCCCAGTTGGTCGAGCGCGGGTCGATTCTGAGGAACGCCAGCGGGCGGCAGGACGAGTGGGGTGCCGCCTTCGATCCGCGGGAGTTCTACGACTACCGGCTGGATCCGGCGGCGGCCGTCCCGGCGCTGGTGACGCGGTTCTCCGGGCCGCAGAAGCGGATCGGTGTGACCCTTCATGTCCCCGGGGACTACCCGGCCGTGCAGGCGGCCGTGGACGCCGTGCCCGACGGGAACGCCGTCCCGGTGACGGTCGCGGTGGCTGCGGGGACGTATCGCGAGAAGGTGTTCGTTCCCGCGAGCAAGCCGAACATCGTGCTGCAGGGGACTGGACGCGACCGGTCCGACACCGTCATCGTCTTCGACACGCCCGCCGCGTACGGCGGTTCGACGGGAAGCGCGACGGTCAGGATCGCCGCGAACGACGTCACCGCCCGCAACCTCACCTTCAGCAACGGCTTCGACGAGGCCGCGCACGAGCTGAACGGCGAGCAGGCGCTGGCCATGGGGGCGCCCCGATGAGTCCCCATGGCCAGTGGGTAGGTGCAACCAGGACACCCTGTTGGCCTGACCTCGTCGGAGACGAGGCTCCGGTCATTGCTGACTCGGCTTCCTGCTTCGCAGCGTCCCGCCGTCCACGTACGTGCAAGGGACGGTGTGCCGCCCTACGGTCTTACGTTCGCTCCACAGGCCACATCCACCAGCCCGGCGGAATGTCCGCCAACTTGGTTATCACTGACGGGCGTTGCCAACCGTACCAGTTTGACTACGCAGTGTTGCCGCGCGGTCAGCCGGGCGCCGTCGCCCAGGTGCTGATCCGCGACACCGAGCTGCCCGCCGCGATCAAGGCCTCGCCGTGGACCGACATGAGCGGGTTCTCGTGGAAGGACGCGCGGTTCGCGGAGTACCGGAACTTCGGGCGGGGACCGCGATCACCGCGGACCGTCCGCAGATGAGCGACGAGGAGGCGCGGACCCACACCGTCGCCGACTACCTGAAGGGCGCAGATGGCTGGGTGCCGCACGTCCGGCGCTGAGTGTCTCTCTGCGCCTGAGGGACCCGATGACCCCCCACAACTTCATATCTCCGTTTGATCCAGAAGAGAGAGCCGACCAATGAAGATCAGCAATCGCAGGAGCAGCACAGGCGGGCGCCGCACGTCGGCCGCCGTCGCCCTGAGCGCCGTGCTCGCCCTGACCGCCACCGCCTGCGGTGACGACGGCAGCGGCGGCGGTGGCGACAAGGGCGCCGAGGGCAGCGGCACGGGGAAGATCGTCTTCTGGGACAACAACGGCGGTGTCCGCACCGACATCTGGAAGGAGATCATCGCCGACTTCGAGAAGGCGAACCCGGACATCAAGGTCGAGTACGTCGGGATCCCGTCCACCGACTACCAGTCCAAGGTGGACACCGCCATCCAGGGCGGCGGCCTGCCGGACGTCGGCGGTGTCGGCGCGGCGATGCTCGCCGGGTTCGCCGCGCAGAACGCGCTGGAGCCGCTGGACGACCGGCTCGCCAAATCCTCCCTCAACGGCAAGCTCAACGAGGACATGGTCGCCTCGCTGAAGGCCGCGGGCGGTGGCGACGGCAAGCTGTACTCGATTCCGACCTCCGCGAACAACGGTGTGCTGTACTACCGCACCGATCTGTTCAAGAAGGCCGGGCTGGACGAGCCGACGACCTGGGACAAGTTCTACGAGGCCGCGGACAAGCTCACCGACGCCAAGAAGAACGAGTTCGGTTACACCATCCGCGGTGGTGCCGGGTCCATCGCCCAGGCGCTGGACGCGATGTACGGGCAGTCCGGGATCACGTCCTTCTGGAAAGGTGACAAGACCACGGTCAACGATCCGAAGAACGTGGCCGCGCTGGAGAAGTACGCCGCGCTCTACAAGAAGGTCACTCCGGCCGCCGACCTCAACAACGACTTCACCAAGATGGTCGCCCAGTGGGATTCCGGCACGATCGGGATGCTGAACCACAACCTGGGGTCGTACCAGGACCATGTGAAGGCGCTGGGCACGGAGAAGTTCCGGGGCATTCCTCAGCCGACACTGGCCGACGGCAAGCGGGTTCAGGTCTCCAACCCCGTGGACGGGATCGGGCTGTTCAAGAGCTCCAAGAACAAGGAGGCCGCCTGGAAGTTCATCGAGTTCGCCACCTCGCACGAGGAGAACTCGAAGTTCAACGAGGCGGCGGGGCAGGTGCCGGCGAACAATGACGCGGCCAAGGATGCGTGGATTTCCAAGGCCGAGCCGACGAAGTTGGCTGCCGCCGCGCTCACTGACGGTTCGACCACCATCGTGCAGCTGCCGTACTACCTGCCCGACTGGAACACCATCTCCAAGGCGGACAACGAGCCGAACTTCCAGAAGGTGCTCAATGGCGACCTGAGTGCCAAGGAATTCCTGGACACCATGGCCGGGCAGCTGAACGAGGCTCAGGCC
The DNA here is from genome assembly GCF_055657525.1 of Streptomyces sp. NPDC107522. Classification (NCBI taxonomy): domain Bacteria; kingdom Bacillati; phylum Actinomycetota; class Actinomycetes; order Kitasatosporales; family Streptomycetaceae; genus Streptomyces; species Streptomyces sp. NPDC107522. Next base: position 25,029 of record NZ_JBVKAU010000020.1, read on the forward strand.
GAGTGGAAGGAAAGGAACGGCTGAGAGCTCGGTCGGTTCTGTGCGCGGCCGGCTGCGGGTTGTTTGTGGCTGGTCGCGCAGTTCCCCGCGCCCCTCAGGGGGTTGCACCACCCGCGCTTGAAAGGGACTGTCGTGTCTCTTACCCGTAGACAGGTAACCGTGGCGGCCGTTGCCGCCGTTCCTCTCGCCCTCGCGGGCACCGGTACCGCTCGAGCGGCGCAGCGCCCTCGCACCCTCTACATCGCCGGTGATTCCACCGCCGCCCAGAAATACGCCGACGCCGCTCCCGAGACCGGGTGGGGCATGGCGCTGCCCTTCCTTCTGCACAAGGATCGGCCCGTTTCCAATCATGCGGTGAACGGGCGCAGTTCCAAGAGCTTCGTCGATGAAGGGCGGCTCGACGTCATTCTCCAGGCCATTCGGCCCGGGGACTTTCTTCTCGTCCAGTTCGCGCACAACGACGAGAAGGTCGCCGATCCCACTCGGTACACCGAGCCCTGGACGACGTACCAGGACTATCTGCGGCTGTACGTCGACGGCGCCCGTTCCCGGGGCGCGCGGCCGGTGCTGGCCACCTCCGTGGAGCGGCGGAAGTTCGACGCGAGCGGCAACGCCGTGCCGACCCACGGCGACTATCCGGCGGCGATGCGCGCGCTGGCCCAGGAGGAGCGCGTCACGTTGCTCGACATCCAGGCGCTGTCGCTGGCGTTGTGGCAGCGGCTCGGGGTCGAGGAGACGAAGAAGTACTTCAACTGGACCGCCACCGAGCAGGACAACACCCACTTCAACCCGCCCGGCGCGATCGCCGTGGCGCGGCTTGTGGCGCGGGAGCTGCTGCGTACGCGGGTGCTCGGCCCGCAGGACGTGCGCCGGCTGGACGAGGAGATCCCGGAGTCCTGGATCACCTGGCCGCAGGCCGCCGCGTAGGACCAAACCCGGACTGCAGAAAAGAGAGCCGCACAATGAAGGCACAGGTATGGCATGGGCATGCCACAAGAAGGGCCGCCGTTCTGATCGGCTGCACCGCGCTCGTCCTCGGCCTCACCGGCACCGCGGCGGAGGCCCGCTCCCGTGACCTCGGGCGTGAGGTCCTCGGTGCGGGCGACGGCTGGGGCTCGGAGGGGGCGGGGACCACGGGTGGATCGGCCGCCGACGCCGAGCACGTCTACACCGTGACCACGTGGGCCGAGTTCAAGGCCGCCCTCAAAGACGGCGGCAGTGCGCCCAAGATCATCAAGGTCAAGGGCATGATCGACGCCGTCTCGGAGGGGTGTGAGGCCTTCGCCGTCGAGGGTTACGACTTCCAGCAGTACCTCGCCGACTACGACCCGGACGTCTGGGGTCACGACAAGCCGGTCAGCGGTGAGCAGGAGGACCTGCGGGCCGCCTCCGCCGCCAACCAGGACAAGGAGATCAAGGCCGACGTCCCCGCCAACACCACCATCGTCGGTGTCGGGAACGGGTCCGGGATCCGCGGCGGCAGCCTCCAGATCAAGGCCGTGGACAACGTCATCGTCCGCAACCTGACGATCGAGGCACCCATCGACTGCTTCCCGCAGTGGGACCCCACCGACGACAACAAGACCGGCGCCTGGAACTCCGAGTACGACGGTGTCGTCGTGTACGGCTCCACGCATGTGTGGGTCGACCACAACACGCTCACCGACGGGCGTTACCCCGACAGCTCCCTGCCGTCGTACTTCGGCAAGGTCTTCCAGCAGCACGACGGGCTCCTCGACATCGTGCGCGGCGCGAACCACGTCACCGTTTCCTGGAACGACTTCGAGGACCACGACAAGACGATGCTGATCGGCAACAGCGACAGCGCCGGCTCCACCGACAGCGGCAAGCTCAAGGTCACCCTCCACCACAACCTCTTCCGGGGCATCGTGGAGCGGGCGCCGCGCGTACGGTTCGGCCAGGTGGACTCGTACAACAACCACTTCGTCGTGACCGGCGACCAGTCGTACGCCTACACCTTCGGCGTCGGCAAGGAGTCGCAGCTGTACGCCACGGACAACGCCTTCTCGCTGCCGTCCGGTGTCAGCGCCGCCAAGACGCTGAAGAAGTGGAACGAGTCCCCGCTGACCGCCGAGAACAACTACGTCAACGGGAAGCTGACCGACCTCATCGCCGTCCACAACGCCGAGATTCCGGGGGAGACCCTCCAGTCCGGCGCGGGGTGGAAGCCGACCCTGCGGACGAAGGTCGACAACCCCAAGGCAGTGCCCGGGATCGTCGACCACTGCGCCGGCGCCGGCCGACTGGGCTGACCCACCCGCACCGGGCCGGGGCGCCGAGCCCCGGCCCCACCACCCCCACGGCGAGGAAGTACCCCGACACCCCCGAAGAGCCGCACTGCGAAGGAGCACCCGCATGCCCTCGCCCCACCACCCACTCCCCCTGTCCAGAAGGGGATTCCTGACGGCGGGCGCCGGAGCCGGCACCGCCCTCGCGCTCGCGACGGTCCCCGCGCGGGCCGCCGTCCGACCGCGACCGTTCGGCCGCCACGGTTCCCCGGCCGCGCGCCTGACCCCGCAGACCCTGTACGTGGACCCGTCCGGCCAGGGCGACTTCACCACCGTCAAGGCCGCCGTGGCCGCCGCGATCGGCAGTGGCTGGACGCTGGTGGTCGCGCCGGGGACGTACCGGGAGACGGTCACCCTCGACGTGTCCCGCACGGAGACGACCTGGCTCGGCGCCAGTGGCGACCCGCGCGACGTCGTCATTGTCTACGACAACGCCGCCGGCACCCCCAAGCCCGGCGGCGGCACCTACGGCACCACCGGGTCCGCCACCACCCTCGTCCAGGCCGACGGCTTCACCGCCCGCGCCATCACCTTCGCCAACGACTGGCTGCGCGCCGACCACCCAGGCATCAGCGGCACCCAGGCCGTCGCCATCAAGGTGCAGGGCGACCGGTCCGCGTTCCACCACTGCCGTTTCCTCGGCCACCAGGACACCCTGTACGCCGACTCCATGGCTCTCGGCGTCTTCGCCCGCCAGTACTTCTCGCACTGCTACGCCGAGGGCGACGTCGACTTCGTCTTCGGCCGGGCCACCGCCGTCTTCGAGCACTGCCACTTCCGGACCCTGACCCGGACCGACCTGGCGTCGGCTCCCTACGGCTTCGTCCTCGCGCCCTCGACGGCGGGCGCCAACCCGCGCGGCTACCTGGTGACCCGGAGCCGTGTCACCAGCGAGGCCCCGGACGCCTACTACAAGCTGGCCCGCCCCTGGGTGCCCAGCTCCGACACCACCGCCCGCCCGTCCCTCGTCGTCCGGGACACCCACCTCGGCCCCGGCATCGACGCGGTCGCGCCCTACACCAACATGTCGGACGCCTTCCCCTGGCAGAAGCAGCGCTTCGCCGAGTACCGCAACACCGGCCCCGGCGCGGTCGTCCCCGTCCCCGAGAACCGGCCCCAACTCAGCGACGGGCAGGCCGGGTCGGCGACCCGTGCGGCGTACCTGGGCGACTGGGAGCCGTGGAAGGAGGCGTGCTGACATGCGCAGGCGCGCTTTTCTCACGGCCGGGACGGGCCTGCTCGTCGCCGGGGCCACCCCCGCCTTCGCCGCCGGGTCCCGCCGTGTCCTGCACGTCCGCCCCGGCGACTCCGTCCAGGCGGCCGTGGACGCGGTGGACGGGCCCGGCTGGACGATCGTCGTGCATCCGGGGACATACCGCGAGGTCGTCAACGTGCCCGTCGACAAGGTGGAGTTGACCCTGCGCGGCGCCTCCCGCGACCCGCGCGACGCCGTCATCGTCCACGACAACGCCAACGGCACTAAGAAGCCCGACGGCACCACCTACGGCACGGCGGGCTCCGCCACCTTCGCCTCGGCCGCCCCCGGACTGACCGTCCGCGATCTGACCCTCGCCAACGACTGGCTGCGCGCCGACCACCCCGACATCACCGGTACGCAGGCCGTGGCGGCGTACGTCACCGGTGACCGGTCGTCCTTCGAGAACGTCCGCTTCCTCGCCCACCAGGACACCCTCTTCGTCGACACGACCGCGCTCGACGCCTTCGACCGGCAGTACTTCCACCACTGCTACATCGAGGGCGACGTCGACTTCGTCTTCGGCCGGGCGACGGCCGTCTTCGACGAATGCCGTTTCCACACCCTCCAACGGGACGTGGGCTTCACCCCCAAGGGCATGGTCTTCGCCCCGTCCACCGCCCGCGCCAACCCGTACGGCATCCTCGCCCTGCGCTCCCGCGTCACCTCCGGCGCCGAGGACGGGGCGTACAAGCTGGCACGGCCCTGGGTGCCGTCGTACGAGACCACCGCCTGGCCGTCCCTCGTCGTGCGGGACACCCGGATCGGGCCGGGGATCGACGCGGTGGCGCCGTACACCGACATGCGGGAGCAGTATCCCTGGCAGAGCATGCGGTTCGCGGAGTACCACAACAGCGGGCCGGGTGCGGCGATCCCGGTTCCGGAGAACCGGCCTCAACTGGCCGCTGCCGAGGCTCGGTTGCACACGCGGAGGACGTATCTCGGCGACTGGCGGCCGTATGCGTAGGGTGGCCGCTCTCCTCGTCTGCGTGGGCCTGTTCTGGCCCACCCCCGCCTCGGCGGCCCCCGCCCCGGAGTGGGACCCCGCCGACGGCTACGACTACCAGGCCCTGCCGTCCGCGTCGGCGGTCGAGCAGTACGTCGTCCGGCATGCCGGGGCGGGGAGGCCGTATGAGCGGCCATGAGGCAGTGGGGCGCCGGGCGTTCGTCGTGGGAGCGGGCGCGGCCGCGCTGTTCGCCGGGGGAGCGACGAGCCGGGCGGAAGCGGCCGTGGTGGGCGGGCCGCTGCCCGACTTCCACCCCGCGCTGAAGGACGAGCTGACCTTCCCGCTCGCCTGGGGACGGTCCCCGGTCCGCGACTTCCGCGCCTGGCGCCGCGCGGCCCGCGCCAAGGTCGAGGAGCACCTCCTCGTCGACCGGCAGGACGGGGTTCCGTACACACCCGAACACACGAGACCATCCCCGGCCGACGGCTTCACACGGGAGCTGGTGACCCTCTCCCTCACCCGCCACGAACGCGTCCGCGGCGCCCTGCTCACCCCGCACGGCCCCGGGCCCTTCCCCGCCGTCCTGCTCCTGCACGACCACGGCGCCCGGTTCGACATCGGCAAGGAGAAACTCGTCCGGCCCTGGTACGACGACACCCGGCTCGCCTCCGCCCAGGCGTGGGCCGACCGCTACTTCAGCGGATGCTTCGTCGGCGACGAACTCGCCCGGCGCAGCTATGTCGTGCTCGCCCTGGACGCCCTCGGCTGGGGCGACCGCGGGCCGATCACCTACGACCAGCAGCAGGCACTCGCGAGCAACTTCTACAACCTGGGCTCGTCCCTGGCCGGGCTCATGGCCAGGGAGGACGCACGGGCCGCCGGCTTCCTCGCCGGTCTCGACCGCGTCGACGCCCGCCGGATCGCCGCCGTCGGGTTCTCCATGGGCGCCTACCGCGCCTGGCAGACCGCCGCGCTCAGCGACCACGTCGCCGCCGCGGCGAGCGTCTGCTGGATGACCGGCCTGAAGCAAATGATGGTGCCCGGCAACAACACGCTGCGCGGGCAGTCGTCGTACTACATGCTCCATCCGGGGCTTCCCCGGTTCCTCGACTTCCCCGACGTGGCGAGCATCGCCGCCCCCAGGCCGATGCTCTTCCTCAACGGCGGCCTCGATCCGCTGTTCCCCGCCGACGGCGTCCGCGTGGCGTACGACAAGCTGCGCGCCGTCTGGCGCTCCCGCCACGCCGAGGAGCGGTTGCACCTGAAGACCTGGCCCGACCTCGGCCATGTCTTCGTCGACCGCATGCAGGACGAGGTCTTCGACTGGCTCGACTCCGTCCTGTGAACCATCCCCCCACCCGCACGAGAAGGGACCCGCTCGCCATGTCTCGTCGTACCGCTCTGGCCACCGCGACGGCCCTGGCCCTGGGCACCGGCCTTGCCGTCCTCCCCACCCAGGCCCAGGCCGCGACCGTGGTCGTCAGCAACTCGACCGACCTCGCCAACGCCATCAAGAACGCCACGCCCGGCACCGTCATCCAGGTCCGCGGCGGCACCTACTACCCGACGGCCACGCTCCAGTCCACGGCCAACGGCACCTCGTCGTCGCCGATCACGCTCACCGCGTACGGCTCGGAGACGGTCAAGATCGACGGATCGTCGCTCCCCTCGGGCGACTGGATCTTCAAGCTGACCGCCGACTACTGGAACGTCTCGAAGATCACCTTCCAGAACTCCCCGGACAGCGCGGTCGTCTGCCAGTCCTGCACCGGAACGGTCTGGAACAACATCAAGACCATCAACGGCGGCGACTCCGGCTTCACGCTCACCGGCGACGGCACGGTGAACAACACCGTGAAGAACATCGACTCCTACGGCCACTACGACGCCGCCAACCACGGCGAGAACGCCGACGGCATCGCCGTGAAGTTCGGCTCGGGCACCGGCAACCTGATCACCGGCGCCCGCCTCTACAACAACTCCGACGACGGTCTGGACTTCTGGTCCTTCTCCTCCCCGGTCACCGTCGAGCACACCTGGGCCTTCGGCAACGGCAAGAACCGCTGGGGCGACTCCGCCTTCGCGGGCGACGGCAACGGCTACAAGCTGGGCGGCGACGGCGAGACCGTGGCCCACGTCGTCAACAACTCCGCCGCCTGGGACAACGCCGGCAACGGCTTCACCGAGAACAGCAACAAGGGCGCCATCGTCATCAACCGCACGACGGCGTACGCCAACGCCAAGTGGGGCTACTACTTCGCCACCGGTGCGGCCCGGCTGGGCAAGAACCTCGCCGTGAGCAATGGCAGCGGCCTGGTCAGCAAGGGCGGCTCGGTCGTCTCGTCGGGCAACAACTGGGACTCCGGCATCTCGACCCCGGCCTTCCGGTCCACGGACGCCTCCACCACGTACAACGCCCGCCAGTCCGACGGCTCCCTGCCGGTGACGACCTTCCTGACCACGGGCAGCACGACCATCGGGGCGACGATGGACTGATCTGCCCGGGGGAGCGCGAGACCCGTTCGTCCGTGAGACAGGTAAAGATCGGGCAACGGGTCTCGCGCTCATGAGGGTGACGCGCGTAGAAATCTTTGTCATGCATAAACCACTGCGTATCGCGGCCGTCACCGCCGCCTGTGCCGTCGCCGGTGCCGCTCTCTACGGCGCCGGCGCGGCCACGGCCGGACAGTCGACCGCGAACAGCACCCACGAGCCGTACAACATAGGGGTGCTGGTCAAGGACATAGACACCTACTACGGCACCACGCTCGACGCGAACGGTGTGTATCAGGCGTCCCCGGACAGCCCCTACGCCAAGGACCTCGCGCGCATCGACGCCGACGCGCGGAAGTACATCGACAAGGCGGCTCGCAAGGCGCTGCACAAGGGCGAGAAGCCGGCCGTCGTGTTCGACATCGACGACACGCTGCTGCTCAGCCTCGACTACGAGAAGAAGACCAACTACACGTACAACGGCACCACTTGGGCCGAGTACGTGAACAAGGCCGACCGCCCGGCCGTCTTCGGCAGCCCGGAGCTCGTGCGGTACGCCGAGAAGAAGGGCGTCGAGGTCTTCTACAACTCCGGCCTGAGCGAGGCCCAGCGCTCCGCCGCCGTCGAGAACCTGAAGAAGGTCGGCGCCGATGTGAACCTCGACGCCGACCACATGTTCCTCAAGGACAAGGCGAACCCGCCGGCCTATCTCGGCGAGTGCGCCACGCCGGGCACCTGGAACTGCACGACCGTGCAGTACAAGTCCGGCACCCGGCAGCACATCGAGGACGACCTCGGGTACGAGATCATCGCCAACTTCGGCGACCAGTACAGCGACCTCGAGGGCGGCTTCGCGGACCGGACGTACAAGCTGCCGAACCCGACGTACTTCGTCAGCTGAGCGTCAGCCCTTCACCGGCCTTGTCCCCTCCAGCGTCGGCACCACCGGCTCGATCGTGCCGTCGGCCGCGAACTTCAGGCGGTCGACGGTCGTCTCGCGGTGCATGCCGTCGCCGCCCGGCTTGCCGGGCCCGTTCAGGGCGAAGCGGTGGTAGACGATGTACCAGTCGTCCGTGCCGGGCACGTTCACCACGGAGTGGTGGCCGGTCGCGAGGATGCCGTACTCGGGACGCTTGGACAGGATCGTCCCCTTCTTGGTCCACGGGCCGAGCGGGGACGGTCCCGTCGCGTACGCCACGTGGTAGTTCTCGCTGCGGGTGTCGTCCTCGGACCACATGAAGTAGTACGTGCCCTTCCGCTTGATCACGAAGGAACCCTCGCGGAAGTTGTCCGGGGTGATGTCCCGCACCTCAGACGCGTCGAACGACACCATGTCGTCGTTCATCGGGACCACGTACCCGTGCCCGTTGCCCCAGTACAGGTACGCCTGGTCGTCGTCGTCCGTGAAGACCGCCGGGTCGATCATCTGGCCCGGGAGCGAACCGCCCTTGGCCACCAGTGGCTTGCCCAGCGCGTCCCTGAACGGGCCCGCCGGGGAGTCGGCCACCGCCACGCCGATCTGCTGCTCGGCGCAGAAGTAGAAGTAGTACTTGCCGTCGCGCCCGGCGATCGCAGGGGCCCAGGCGTACTTGTCGGCCCAGCCCACGTCCGGCCCCAGGTCCAGGATCACCCCGTGGTCCTTCCAGTGGACCAGGTCCTTCGACGAGTACGCCTTGAACCGCGTCCCGCTCCAGCCCTGGAAGCCGTCCGTCGTCGGGTAGATCCAGTACTCGCCGTTCAGGTAGTGCACATCCGGGTCGGCGTTGAGGCCCGGCAGGACGGGACTGCCGGTCCGTACCGCCTCGACCGTCCAGGTGCGCCGCGTGCCGTCCGCCGCCGTCACCGTGTACGTCTGCGGCTTGCGGAAGTCGCGCCGGGTGCCGGAGCGCGGGGTGACGGTGGCGCCCTCACCGGCCCAGAGCCTGGGCGCGAGGCGCGACAGGTCCGCGTCCGGCCGCATGGGCAGCACGACCTTCGACGCGCTCTCCGTGACGATCGCGTACCCCTTCTGGTCCTTCGCCGTCGCGTCCACGACCGAGGCGGGGCTCGCGGGGTACGCGGCGAGCAGCCGGTCGTACTCCGCCTGCGTCACCGGGATCACCGTGCCGTGCCGGGGGCTGGCCGGCAGCTGGTAGTTCCGCGACGGGCTCCATTTGCCGGAGTCGAGGTCGGTCGTCTCGAAGGGGATGTAGCCGCGGCCGCCGTACTCGTCGATGAACAGGTACCACTTGTCCTCGGTGTTCGACTTGAACACCGTCGGGCCCTCGCCCCGGTCCATCGCCCCGCTGCCGATGCAGTCGGCCACGAAGTCGTACTTCGTCGAGGTCAGCGAGGTCGACTTCTCCCCGGTGATGAACTTCGCGCAGGGGCTGGAGGAGGTCGGGTCCCGCTCGTCCTTGGTGTAGCGGTAGTACATGCCCTTGTGCTCGACGACCGTCGAGTCGATGACCGAGTAGCCGGGGTCGTTCCAGATCTTCGGCTCGCTGAAGGTACGGAAGTCCTTCGTGGTCGCGTACAGCATCTTGTTGTACGTCGATCCCGTGTGGTCGGGGTCGTCGGCGGCGTACAGCTTCGACGCCCAGAAGACGACGTACTCACCGAGGCCCGCGTCCCAGTAGGCCTCCGGCGCCCAGGTGTTGCCCGCGTTGCCGGGGGAGACCTTCACCAGGCGCTGGTCGGTCCAGTGGACCAGGTCGGTCGACTCCCAGACCATGATGGACTTGCTGCCGTGCCGCTGGACGTGGTCCCAGCTGCCGCTGCTGTTCTGGTACATCCGCAGGTCCGTGGCGATCATGTAGAACCTGTCGCCCTCGGGGGAGCGGATCACGAACGGGTCGCGCAGCCCCTTCTCACCGATCGTCGACGTGAGGACCGGCTTCCCGGCGTTCAGCTCGCGCCAGTGCAGCGGGTCGTTGCCGCGGCTGAGGGCGTAGCGGATCTGCTCGCCGTCGGCGGTGCCCTCGCCGATGAAGTAGGCGAAGAGGTAGCCGGCGTACTTGGGCTTGCTCACGGGTGGTGCTCCTGAGTGGGCGGAACCGGGTGGGGCGGTGAGGAGGGCGAGAAGCAGCGAGAGACAGGCGGCGAGAAGTATGCGTGGGCGCATATCAGTCCTGTGTGAGTGTGGGGGTTCCTGTTGAGTGGTGTGCGCCTTGGGAGTCTCACCAGCGGGAAACTGCACGTCAATCGGTGAGTGCGCGATGAGCGGGCGCGAAAGTTTCGCTTGTTTTCGGTGAGGTGCGGCAACCTTCGCGGCCATGGCGGCGACCGGATGTCAGAAGCGGGCCGGGGCGGCCCCTCCGGCCCGCTTCGTCGTCCCCATTGCCCAGGAAAGGAACGCCCCGTGCGTCCGAGCACCGGCCGTCACCGCAGGACCCGTACCCTCTCCATCGCCGCGGCGATCGCCGTCGCCTCCGGAGCGGGCGGCGTCTACCTCGGCCTCTCCAGCGGCGGCGCCGAGGCCGCCTCGACGACGGTCACCGTGTCCGGCACCGCCCAGCTGGAGTCGGCCGTCAAGAACGCCGCCGCCGGTACGACGATCCAGGTGCGCGGCGGCACGTACCAGCCGACCGCCACCCTCAAGTCCACGGCCAGCGGCACGAGTTCGGCGCGGATCACGCTGAAGGCGTACGGCAGCGAGAAGGTGAGGATCGACGGGTCCAGGCTGCCCGACGGCTCCTGGCTGGCCGGCATCTACGGCGACTACTGGACCGTGCAGAACCTCACCTTCGTCAACTCCCCGGCGCAGGGCTTCGTCGCCACGTCGTCGGTGGGCGGCGTCTTCAAGAACCTCGTCACCGCGAACAACGGCGACTCCGGGTTCACGCTGCGCGGCGACGGCACGTCCGGCAACCTCGTGCAGAACCTGGACAGTTACGGCAACTACGACCCGGCCGGGCACGGTCAGAACGCCGACGGGATTGCGATCAAGTTCGGCTCCGGGACGGGTAACAAGATCACCGGGGCGCGTCTGTACAACAACTCGGATGACGGCATCGACCTCTGGCAGTTCTCCTCGCCGGTCACCATCGAGCACACCTGGGCCTTCGGCAACGGCAAGAACCGGTGGAACGACTCCGCCTTCGAGGGCAACGGCAACGGGTTCAAGCTCGGCGGTGGTGGTGCATCGGTCGCGCATGTCGTCAACAACAACGCGGCATGGGACAACACCCTGCACGGGTTCACGGAGAACTCCAACACCGGGGCGATCGTGTTGAACCGCAACACCGCGTACACCAACGCCGAGTCGGGCTTCTACTTCGCCACCGGCAAGGCGCGGCTGGCTCGCAATCTCGCCGTGAGCAACAGGAAGGGTCCGGCCAAGCTGGGGTCGTCGGCCGTTTCCGCGGCGAACAACTGGGACAGCGGGGTGTCCGCCCCTTCCTTCAAGTCCACGGCCGCGACGACGGCGTACGGCGCCCGCGAGGCGGACGGCTCACTGCCCGCGACGACATTCCTGACGACCGGCTCCACCACCATCGGCTCCACGATGAACTAGCTCTCAGGGTCAAGAAGAACGCCCCGCCTGTCGTCACAGGCGGGGCGTTCCTGTCGCCGACCGAGGGGGGCTCTAGCCGGCGGCGCTGCTGGCCGAGGGGGGCTCAGGCCAGCAGGTCCAGGCAGTCGAACGAGGTGCCCGGGCTGAGGTACGCCGAGCCGCTCGAACCACTGACGATGTTGATCTTCAGGACGTTGTACTGGGTCGTGTCCGTCTTCCACGCACTACTAGGGACGCTGAAGGTGAACATGTGGTTGTTTCCGCGGTACGAACCCGTGGTGAGCGAGCGTGTCGAGGGCTGAGTGGGAGCCGAGGGGACGGCCGAGACCCAGTCGTTCACGGTGATGCGCGGCCGGCCGTTCAGGAACGCGTCCGTCACCCCGACCCGCAGCGTGTGCGCGGCGGCCGCCTGCTCCTTGGTCAGCTTGAAGTAGATCAGGATGCCGTCGTTGACGTCCTTCCACATGTACGCCGGGAAGGACGCCGCCTCGCTCCCGCCGCCGATCGTCACGTTCCCCGTCCACTTGGCCGCGCGGCCGTCGGACGGATGCGCGTACGTCATCAGCTCGGCGTTCTTGAACTCGCCGGGCGTGCCGTCCCAGTCGCCGAGCCGCCAGATGGTCCTGGCCGCCGACGGGTCACCGGTGAGGGTGATGGTGTGCAGCGAGGTCGTCGCGCCCGCCGTCACCTTCACCGTGCCGGTGTGCACGGCGAGTTCGCCCTTGTGGACGGTCATCGTGTACGTCCCCGGCAGCATCCCCTTGCAGGAGAACGCCCCGGAGCCGGCCGCGGCCTTCGTCCAGTACTGGGCGTCCTTGTTGGCGAAGCCCACGGTGTACGTGTACTTGGCGTCCATGCCCTTCAGACCGACGCCCGCCACCTTGCCGCGGCCCGACGCGCCGACCCAGCCGGTGATGCCGAGGCCGTCCACCCACGAGGTGTCCAGCTTGGCGTGGAAGAGGGACGACGAGGGTGCGCCGCCGTCGGTGAAGGACAGCACGTACGGGCCCTGCAGGCCGAAGCGCTCCGGCTCCGTCTGCGCCTGGTTGTAGTGCAGGATCTCGTACAGCGCGGCGCCCTTGTCGTTGGAGTGGCGCAGCAGGGAGCGGTAGAACGGGCCGCCCGAGGCCTTCTCGTGGTTGGAGCGCACCAGCCACAGGCCGGCCTTGCCGGTGGTGAAGCCGACATGGTCGTAGTCGAGGGTGCGCTTGCCCGAGTAGTGCTTGGAGTGGGTCGTGCCGTCCGCGCGCTTGAAGACGTCACCGGCCTCGATGACCTTGTCCGAGGCCTCGATCCAGGTGTCCGAGCCCTCGTTCGGGAAGATCCCGGGCTTGAGGCGGACGATGTAGCGGGTCGCCGTGAAGGAGGCGTCCGCCTTGTGCGTCCACAGGTAGACGTTGTTCTGGCCGCTGCGCGCCGCGTACCACTGGGTGATCGCCCCGTGCACGACCTTCACCAGGACCGTCGAGCCCGACTGCCGGATGGTGACCGTGGACGCGCCGAGCCCGGACTCGACGTGGGAGTGCTTGCCGCCGTACCCCTCGTACTCCTTGCCCTTGTAGACCAGGGACGTGAGGTCGCCGGTCGACTTGGAGACCTTGAAGACCAGCGAGGCTCCGGTGTCGACGACGTAGTTCGAACCGTCGTCCTTGTAGCCGAAGGTCGCGGCGGAGGCGGAGGAGAGAAGGCCGGTGCCGCCCGCGACGGCGGCGCCGGTGGCGGCGACGCCGATCGCGGAGGCCCCGAGCACCCGTCTGCGGGTGAGGCTTCTCTTGTGCGTGCTCACAGGTCGTGCTCCGGGGAACGGCCCGGGAGAAGCCCCGGGGTAAGTGCTTGAACGTTCACTCACTGGTACGTGATGTCAGATGACGAGAACTTGCAGGAGGTTCCGTCCGGGCCGCTGCCGAGTTCCTTCGGCTCCTTGCCGCTGCTGTTGCCCTGGAAGCGGGTGCAGGTCTTGATCTTCTTGCCGCTGTCGCCGTGGACGCGGATCTTGCGCAGGGCGGCCGTGTCGCCGTAGTTGGAGTTGCTGCCGACGATCGACTTGCCGGGCGCGGTGACGTCCACGTCGTTGATGATGATCGTGCGCTTGTACTGCGTGGAGCAGTTGCCGCAGGAGCGCACCAGCTTGCCGAAGTTCTCCACCTGGAACTTGGAGACGACCAGCTTCCCGGCGCCGTTGAACTGGAGCACCTTGTCGTCGGCGTTCTTCGCGCCGCCGCCGTACACCGTGTACACGGCTGACGACGACTTGCCCTTGAACGTCGCGGCGTCCTCGCCGACGTCCAGCCACCACACGTTCTGCAGCGTGCAGGAGCCCTTGCAGTGGACGCCGTCCGCGGCCGGGGTGCCGATGATCACGTTCTTCAGGACCGCGCCGTCGGCCAGCTCGAAGACCGGGTCCTGGCCCTCCTCCTGGCCGCTGCCGCCCAGGTCGCCGGTGCCGTAGAACTTCGCCATCCTGCCGTCGTAAGTGCCCGACACGGGGATCGTCTTCGACACCGGCTTGCTCCCGTTGGGCGTCGGCCAGGACGCGGCGGCACCCGCGGTGGACAGTAACGACGTGGTGGTGACGATGGCCGCGCCGGTGATGCCGAGCGCGCAGACCCCGGCGATCAGGGCCCGCCGCTTGGTGACCCTGCGACGGTGACGGACGCGCTGTTCGGACTGAGCTGTCATGACCCGGTTCCTTGCGTGGAGGGGGATCCTTGCGTCTCCTGGTCGCCACGCGTGCGGAAAGGGTTGCCGGTCCGGTAGGAAATTCTTTACGAGTCCCCGTCGGACGTCGCGTCGTCGTCACCGTCGTGCGAGGCGAAGTCGCCCGCCACGGACAGCTGCTCGCCGCCCGCCGTGGCCGTCATCGCATAGCTGTCGTCCTTGGCGTCCCGGCCGCCGCGCTCATGGTCGTACTGCCCCGCGAACACCCACTCGCCCTCGCGGACCGTACGGCCCTCCTTGAGCACCCAGGTGTAGACGACGAAGCCGTCCTTCTCCTCGACCGTCAGCGTGAAGTCGTCCTCCGGCAGGGAACGCCAGGCGCCGGTCGAGGTGACCCCGCCGGTCTGGGCGACCTTCAACCGCACGGTGAGCGCGGTGAGTTGCTCGCTCGTCTTGAGGGTGAGATTGCTCTGCGCCCAGAAGTCGTTGCTGTGCGGGTCCACCGAGCCGTCCGACCACAGCGGGCCGTCCTCCTCGCCCTGGGCTGCGGGCGGCTCGGCCGGGGCGGTCGGCTGCGCCGGCTTCTCGGCCGTCTCGCGGGACTTCGGTGTGTCCTTGGGCGTCGGGTCGGCCGGCGGGGCGGGCGGGACCGGGGCGCGGCTCGTCGCGTCCGGCGACGGGGTGGGCGTCGGCGACGTGGCCACCGTCTGCTGCGGGGTGTCCTCCTTCACGGCGGACGCCACCGCGTAACCGCCGACCGCGAGGACACCGGCCACCGCGGCAGTGGCCGTCGCCACCCGGAACCAGCCGTACACCGGGGGACGGGTCGCCCGGTGGTCGCGGCGGGCCTGCCCCGACGGATCCGCCATGCCCCGCTCGACGCGGGCCAGGATCCGCTCCCGGTGGGGCTCGTGCGCCTCGGCCGCCTCATGCAGCTTGGCGCGCAGTTCGTCGTGCACGTCCCGCCGCATCATCGGTTCCTTCCTGCGGCGTTCCCGGTGCGGGCCATCGCCGCCGCGTGCACCTTGAGCGGAGCGCCCTGCGTCCCGAGCAACCGCTGCAGCTCGGCCATCCCCTTCGAGGTCTGGCTCTTCACCGTACCGACCGAGACGCCGAGGGCGAGCGCGGTGTCCTTCTCGGAGAGGTCGAAGGCGTGCCGCAGCACCACACAGGCGCGTTTGCGGAACGGAAGTCTACGCAACGCCTCCTGGACGTCGACGACGCCCGCGACGTCCGGGTTCTCGGCCTTCTCCTCGCGCTGCGACCAGAACAGGGCGATCCGCCGCCGCTCCCGGACCGCGCTGCGGATCCTGGTGCGGGCCAGGTTGGCCACGACCCCGCGCGCGTACGCCACCGGGTGGTCGGCCGCCCGTACCCGGTCCCAGCGGTGCCACAGTGCCAGCAGCGCGTCCGCCGCCAGGTCGTCGGCGGCGTCCGCCTCGCCCGTCAGCAGATGGGCCAGGCGCGACAGTTCGGCGTAGTGGCGCTCGAAGAAGGCGTGGAACTCCACGGAGGCGGCGTCGTCGACGACTGTGCCCACGGGCGACCCCTCCTGCCTGTGCGTGTCATGTGAATGACATGTGTTTGTCCGGAGATCATCCGGGCGAGATGCGGAAGCGTAGCAGCGATCGAGCACTTGGTTCGTACGAGGCTTCGAACATCGTGTGGCAGGCCGTACGTTGAGCGGCGCTGATTCCGTAACACGGAGAAAACCTGAAACGGGTTCAACGCGGGAACAATCCAGCCAGCATCCGCACACCGATCAATCAGGCACCAAGGAGCAACCGCCATGTCCGAGTCCCAGAAGGTGGCCGACCGGTCAGATGCCACACCACCGGGCGTGAACAGCGTCGACCGGTTCTTCAAGATCTCCGAACGGGGGTCCACCTTCGCCCGTGAGATACGCGGCGGCTTCGCCACGTTCTTCACGATGGCCTACATCCTTGTCCTGAATCCCATCATCCTGGGCAGCGCGAAGGACAAGTTCGGCCACCAGTTGGATGCGGTCCAACTCACCACCGCCACCGCCCTGGTGGCCGCGGTCATGACGATCATCATGGGCGTCGGCGGCAACCTGCCGCTCGCCCTCGCCGCGGGCCTCGGCCTGAACGCCGTCGTCGCCTTCCAGATCGCCCCGCTGATGTCCTGGGACGACGCGATGGGCCTGGTCGTCCTCGAAGGCCTGCTGATCTGCGCGCTCGTGGTCACCGGTCTGCGCGAGGCCGTCATGCACGCCATCCCGCAGCCGCTCAAGCAGGCGATCAGTGTCGGCATCGGCCTGTTCATCGCCTTCATCGGCTTCGTCGACGCCGGGTTCGTCAGCCGTATCCCGGACGCCGCGAACACCACCGTGCCGGTTCAGCTCGGTGGTACCGGCCAGCTCACCGGGTGGCCGATTCTCGTCTTCTGTCTCGGTGTTCTGCTGACGATCGCCCTGCTCGCGCGCAAGGTCAAGGGCGCCATCCTCATCAGCATCGTCACCATGACGGTCGTCGCGATGATCATCAACTCGATCGCCGACATCAAGGCCTGGGGCCTGACCACGCCGGCCTGGCCGGACAAGGTCGTCGACACCCCGGACTTCGGACTCATCGGTGACTTCAGCCTGTTCGGCGCGTTCGGCGAGACCACGGCCATCACCGTCGTCCTGCTGATCTTCACGCTGGTCCTGTCCGACTTCTTCGACACGATGGGCACGGTCGTCGGCATCAGTGCGGAGGCCGGTCTCCTCGACGAGCAGGGCAAGGTGCCCAACCTCGGCCAGGTGCTGCTGATCGACGGTGCGGCGGCGGTCGCGGGTGGCGCGTCGTCGTCCTCTTCCGCGACGTCCTACATCGAGTCGGCGGCGGGTGTCGGTGAAGGTTCGCGCACGGGCTTCTCGAACCTGGTCACCGGTGGTCTGTTCGGGCTGGCGCTGTTCCTGACGCCGCTGCTGACGATCGTCCCGCTCCAGGCCGCCGCCCCGGCCCTGGTGGCGGTCGGGTTCCTGATGATGACCCAGGTCAAGCACATCGACTGGGACAAGTACGAGATCGCCATCCCCGCGTTCCTGACCATCGCCGTGATGCCGTTCACGTACTCCATCACCAACGGCATCGGGGCCGGGTTCCTCGCCTACGTCGTGATCAAGACGGTGCTGGGGAAGGCGAAGGACATCCACTGGTTGCTGTGGGGGACCTCGGTGCTGTTCCTCGTCTACTTCGCGATCAACCCGATCGAGCAGGTTCTGGGCGTCAAGTAGCCCTACTTCTCGAGTGCCGCCTCCATGACCTTCTGGGCGACGGGGGCGGCCAGTCCATTGCCGCTGACCTCCGAACGTGCCGCGTCCGACTGCTCCACCACCACCGCGACCGCGACCTCCTTGTCCCCGGACTTCGCATACGACGTGAACCAGGCATACGGCGTCTTGCTGTTGTTCTCGCCGTGCTGGGCCGTGCCCGTCTTGCCGCCCACCGTGGCGCCGGAGATCTGGGCGTTCGTGCCCGTGCCCTTCTCGACGACCGTCTGCATCGCCGACTGGAGCTGCTCGGCCGTGTCGGAACTGACGATCTCCTTGGTGCCGGCGTTGTCGTCGTAGTTCTCCAGGACGTTTCCGCCGCCGTCGGTGATCTGCGAAACCATGTGCGGCGAGACCAGCTTGCCGCCGTTGGCTATGGCGGCCGACACCATGGCCATCTGCAACGGGGTCGCGGTGACGTCGAACTGGCCGATGCCGGACAGCGCGGTCTGCGCCTTGTCCATGTCCGTCGGGTACACGCTCTCGTACGCCCGCACCGGCACGTCCTGCTCGGCGTCGTTGAAGCCGAACTTCTCCGCCATCGCCCGGACCTTGTCCTGGCCCAGGTCGACGGCCATCTTCCCGAAGACGTTGTTGCAGGAGTACTGCAGGGCCACCCGGATCGAGGCGTTCTCACAGGGGGCGGACGGGTTCTCGTTGGTCAGCTTGCTGCTCGACTGCGGCAGCGGGTACGGGTCCGGGCTGACCGTCTTCTCGTCCACCGAGGAGACCAGGCCGTCCTCCAGCGCGGCCGCCGCGACGACCAGCTTGAACGTCGAACCCGGCGGCAGCGGCTGGCGCAGCGCGCGGTTCGTGAGCGGCTTGTCGGCGTCCTTGGTCAGCTGCTTCCAGGCGGCCGAGTCGCCCGTCGTGATCGTCGACGGGTCGTACGACGGAGTGGAGACGACCGCCAGGATCTTCCCGGTGGCGGGGTCGATCGCGACGGCGGCGCCCTTCTTGTCGCCGAGCGCGTCGTACGCCGCCTTCTGCACATCGGGGTCGATCGTCGTGATCACGTTGCCGGGGTCGGACCGCTTGTTGGTGACGGTGTCCAGCACGCTCTTCAGGCGGTTGTCGGTGCCGTCGAGCAGGTCCTGGTAGATGCCTTCCAGCTGGGTGGCGCCGAACGCCTGTGAGCTGTACCCGGTGACGGCCGCGTACAGCGAGCCTTCCTTGTACGTCCGCTTGTACGCGAGGTCGCCGCTCTTCGTCCGCGCCGAGCCGGTGACCGCCTCGCCGCCCACGACGATGTTGCCGAGCGGCTCGCTGTACAGCGCGATCGCATTCCGCCGGTTGTCCTTGTCGTCCGCGAGGGCCCGGCCTTCGTAGAACTGCACCCAGGTCGCCCTGACCAGCAGAGCGAGCACGAGCAGCAGCGAGAAGACGGACGCCCGCCTGATCGTCTTGTTCATCCCACTCGGGACGACGATCGGGATGGGGGCAATCGTTCCCTTGCGCCCCGTTTTCTCATCGAGCGTTCATGAAGCCCGCCTCGTACGCGGCGATCACCGCCTGCGTACGGTCCCGGGTGCCGGTCTTCGCCAGGACCGCCGCCACATGCGACTTCACGGTGGCCGGACCGACGTCCATCCGCCGTGCGATCTCCGCGTTGGTCAGACCCTGCGCCATCAGCCGCAGCACCTCGCTCTCGCGGCACGTGAGCCTCGCCACCCAGGGCGGCGGCGCCGGGTACGCGCGCGCGTGCTCGGCCGCGAGGCTGCGTACGGCCGACGGGAACAGCAGGGTGTCGGTGCGCGAGACCAGCCGTACGGCCTGGACCAGCGCGTCCGCCTCCGCCCGCTTCAGCAGGAACCCGGCGGCTCCGGCGCGCAGGGCGTCGTACACGTACGAGTCGTTCTCGAAGGTGGTGACCACGACGATCCGGGGCGGGTCGGTGAGCGTGGCGAGGATCTGCTCGGTGGCCCGGATGCCGTCGATCTCGGGCATGCGGACGTCCATGAGGACGACATCGGGTCTGCGGTCCCGCACGACCGCCACCGCCTCGGCACCGGTGGCCGCCTCGCCGACCACCTCCAGGTCCGGCTCGGCGGAGAGGATGGCGCGCAGGGCGCTGCGGACCATGCGTTCGTCGTCGGCGAGGACGATCCGGATCGTCATGCGGGTCCCTTCATGGGCAGTCGTACGTGCAGCCGCCACGTCCCCTGGGCGGCGCCGGCCTGAGTCGTCCCGCCCAGCAGCCGCGCCCGGTCGGCGATGCCCCGCAGGCCGTGGCCGCCGCCGGGCCGGCACTCGGGGGTGCGGGCGACGGGATTCTCGACGGTGATCTCCAGGTGCCCGTCGGCCACCGCGGTCCGCAGCCCCACGGTCACCCCGTCACCGGCGTGCTTGAGGGCGTTGCTCAACCCCTCCTGCACGATGCGGTAGGCCTCGCGGGAGACGACCGGCGGCAGGGTGTCGGGGTCGGCCGTGAGCGTGGCCTGGACCCGCAGCCCGCTCGCCCGGGTGCGGCGCAGCAGTCCGTCGAGGTCGGCGGCGAGGGTGGGCGCCGGGGCCGTACCGGGAGCGTCGCCGTCCCTCAACACGCCCAGCACGGCGTCGAGTTCGCCGACGGTGCGCCGGGTCGTGTCCTCGATCGCGGCGAGGGCCTCGCGGACGAACTCCGGGTCGGTGTCCAGGACCCGGCGGGCCGCGCTCGCCTGGAGGGTGACGGCGCTGAGGGCATGGCCGACGGAGTCGTGCAGTTCGCGTGCGAGCCGGTTGCGCACGGCGAGGTCGGCGGCGCGCGCCTCGGCCGCCGCGAGCCGGTCCTCGGGGGTCGGCCCGAGCAACGCGGGCGCCCAGCGGGCGAGAAGCGTCCCGGAGGCGGCCGCGCAGCCGGCGAGTGCGACCAGCGTCGCCACTCCGGCGACCGGCGCGAGCGCCAACACCCAGGTGTGGTCGAGGGCTTCGGGCAACTCGACACCGGTGTGGCCCAGCCAGGCCAGCATCGGCAGGGCGACGAGGAACCCCGCGAACGGCGGCACCGCCAGCGACATCCCGGAGATGATCCCCCCGAACCCGAGATGCAGCGTGAACCAGGCCGCCGTACGCCCCTTCGCGCCCCGTGTCCGGGCCGGCCCGTAGGCCAGCCGGTCCCGGTCGACCCCGCACAGCCACCTGACGGCGCCGGCCTCCAGCGGCCGGGTCAGCGGGAACAGCACGGCGGTGACCGCGGCGAGGGGCAACCCGAGGGCGAAGGAGAGGAGTTGGAGGGAGAGGTCGTTGAAGACGTATCGGGAGTCGGTGGCGGGATTGACGACCAGTTGGCCGACGAAGACGTACGGCATGGCGAGCGCGCCGCCGATGATCAGATGCAGCCATCGGCGACGCGCCTGCCGGCCGAACAGGAGCCGGACGAACTCGCTCACGCGGTACGACGATTCCGGCACGCGGCGCGCTCCGCGAGGAAGTGGACGCCGAGGCAGGCGACGAGGATGCCGACGATCATCTCGCCAGCGTAGGCGAGGTTCATCAGCTGTGTCGGGGCGTCGGCCACCTCGGTGAGCGAGGCCAGCGACAGCCAGCCCGCCCAGCAGACCATGGCGGCGGAGCCGACCCAGGCGAGGGCCAGGGGAAGCCTGACGGGCAGAGCCCGGCCGCGCCGGAAGGCGAGGAGGACGCCGCCGGTGACGGCCATGGCGAGGAACACGGCGTACAGGACCTCCATGACGTAGAAGTCGCTGGTCCGGTCGGCGATCCGGGTGTCGTTGAGCCCCGCGGTGCTGCCGCACGCCCACAGCACGTGGGCGGTCAGCGGCAGCAGCGCGAGTACGGCGGCCGCGACGGCGACCGCCCGCTGGGCCGCACCGATGACACCGACCGGAAGCTCCCAGACCCGCCCCTCCCACAGCCGGCCCCAGCGATCGTGGGCGTACAGCACGAACAGGGCGCCGAGGGTGAGGCCCTGCACGATGAACCCGGTGTAGACGACCCCGAAGACCCAGGCGTCGAGGAACGGCCTGCCGGCGTCGTCGGAGTCGTCCATGGTCCCGCCGAGCGCGTTGACGACGAGCTGGACCGGGAACCCGGCCATGAGCGGCGCGAGCAGCCCGGTGGCCACCCACGCGGGGAAGGCCAGCAGCCACGCGGGGAGCCGCAGCCCCCACGGCCGGGTCAGCACCAGCGCGAGCACGATCACGGCCCCGTCCATGAGGACGGTGATGCCGTTGGCGACGACCATGGTGCCCCGGTGCTCCAGCAGCGAGCTGCCGTCCGGGATCCCGATGCGGCTCCCGGCGATCCAGGCGATCTTGAGCGCGAGGTACGGCACGCAGGAGGCGACGGCGACGGCCCTCAGGGCACGGCGGGACCGGCTGGGACCGACGGCGCCTTCGTCGGTCTCCGGAGCGGGAGCGAGTGTCTGCGTCATACGTCCACGCTCCCGCGAGGAGCCGGGCGGGCACGTCGTGCACGGCGACGATCCGTCTCCGCCGGACGGGGGAGACCGATCGTTTCGCAGGGGGAGACCTGCCTCAGAGCCTGCGCGTCGCCAGCGTCAGCCGGTCCCGGGCGTCGAACAGGGCGTCCTTCACCATCTGTTCGTGGGCCGGCGTCAGGCGGGCCACCGGGACCGAGCAGCTGATCGCGTCGCGGGCCGGGGTGCGGTACGGGATCGCCACGCCGAAGCAGCGCAGCCCCAGCGTGTTCTCCTCGCGGTCGACGGCGAAGCCCTGCTCGCG
The DNA here is from genome assembly GCF_055657525.1 of Streptomyces sp. NPDC107522. Taxonomy (NCBI): domain Bacteria; kingdom Bacillati; phylum Actinomycetota; class Actinomycetes; order Kitasatosporales; family Streptomycetaceae; genus Streptomyces; species Streptomyces sp. NPDC107522. The sequence continues at coordinate 47,142 of NZ_JBVKAU010000020.1, forward strand.
GACCTGGTGGAGCTCCTCGATGAGCTTCTCCCGGTCGGTGATCGTGTTCTCGGTCAGCGCGGGAAGCGTCTCCGGGAGCATCTTGCGGACCTGCTCGTCCGTGTACGTGCTCAGCAGCGCCTTGCCGAGGGAGGTGGAGTGGGCCGGGAGGCGGCGGCCGACCCGGGTGAAGGGGCGCAGGTAGTGCTGGGACTGGCGGGTGGCGAGGTAGACGACGTTGGTGCCGTCGAGGCGGGCCAGGTGGATCGTCTCGGTCGTGTCGTCCGAGAGGCGGTCCAGCGTCGGGCGGGCCGCCGCGACCACCTCGTCGCCGTCGATGTAGGAGGTGCCGACCAGCAGTGCCCGCACCCCGATGCCGTACCGCGTGCCCGTCGCGTCCGTCTCCACCCAGCCCAGCTCGACGAGTGTGCGCAGCAACATGTAGAGGCTGGACTTGGGGTAGCCGACGGCCTCCTGGACCGCCGCCAGGGAGTGCATACCGGGGCGTCCGGCGAAGTATTCGAGCAGTTCAACCGTCCGTACCGCGGACTTGACCTGCGCCCCGCCGCCCGTCTCGCCAGCCGACATCGCCCTTGACCCCTTCGTTCGACGGGAAATAGTCTCCACAGCATATTCATCATCAGAGACAGCGTTCAGTATATCGAACGAGCCTGGTGAATGACCCCGTACTGCGGCATGACATGTGTGGAGGGACCCGCGGTGGCAGCAGCACCAGTCTGGAGTGTCGACCCCCGAACCGGGAAGCAGCGTGAACAGGTTGCGGTGGAGGCCACAGCCCAGGAGGTGGACACCGCCGTCCGCGCCGCGCACGACGCGCGCGGCTCCCTCGCCGACCGGACCGTCCGCTCGGCCTTCCTGCGCACCGCCGCCGACAGGCTCCAGGCCGCCAAGGACCAGCTCGTCGAGGCCGCCGACGCCGAGACCGCGCTCGGCCCGGTCCGCCTCACCGGCGAACTCGCCCGCACCTGCTACCAGCTGAGGGCCTTCGCGGACATCGTCGACGAGGGCGCCTTCCTGGACGTCGTCATCAACCACCCCGACGACACCGCGACCCCGCCGATCCCGGACCTGCGCCGCTACAAGGTGCCCCTCGGTGTCGTCGCCGTCTACTCGGCCTCCAACTTCCCCTTCGCCTTCTCCGTGGCCGGCGGTGACACGGCGAGCGCGCTGGCCGCGGGCTGCCCGGTCGTCGTCAAGGCCCACCCCGACCACCCGGGCCTGTCCGAGCTGGTCGCTCACGTGCTGCGTACGGCTGCCGCCGCGCACGGCATTCCGGCCGGCGTCGTGGGTCTCGTGCATGGCTTCGAGGCCGGCATCGAGCTGATCAAGCACCCGCTGGTCGCCGCCGCGGGCTTCACCGGTTCCGTGAAGGGCGGCCGTGCGCTGTTCGACGCGGCGGCGGCGCGGCCGGTGCCGATTCCGTTCCACGGCGAGCTGGGGTCGCTGAACCCCGTCGTGATCACCGAGGCCGCGGCGGCCGAGCGGGCCGAGGCGATCGGCACCGGGCTCGCGGGTTCGATGACGCTGGGCGTCGGGCAGTTCTGTGTGAAGCCGGGGCTGGTGCTGGTGCCGTCCGGTGCGGCCGGTGACGGGCTGGTGAAGTCGCTGACCGACGCCGTGAGCGACACCGAGGCGGGGGTTCTGCTGGACCACCGCATGCGGGACAACTTCCTCGCCGGGGTCGTCGAGCGCGCCGAGCTGCCGGACGTGGAGTCGCCGGTGACGCCGGGGGCGGGCGGGGAGCACACGGTCAGCGCGGGGTTCCTGACGGTCGCGGCCGAGAAGCTGGCGAGTGAGGGGGCGTACGACCTTCTTCTCGAGGAGTGCTTCGGGCCGGTGACCGTGGTGGTCCGGTACGACGACGACGCGCAGGCGCGGGCCGTGCTGTCCCGGCTGCCGGGCAACCTCACGGCGACGGTTCATCTGTCCGCCGAGGAGGCCGCCGGTGAGGGCCGGGGCGCGGAGATTCTGGCGGAGCTGACGCCGCTCGCCGGGCGAGTGCTGGTGAATGGGTGGCCGACGGGAGTTGCCGTGGCGCCGGCCCAGCATCACGGTGGGCCTTACCCGGCGACGACCTCGACGTCCACGTCGGTGGGCGGTACGGCCATCGAGCGGTGGATGAGGCCGGTTGCCTATCAGGGGGCGCCTGAGGCCCTGCTGCCGGCGGAGCTGCGGGATGACAACCCGTTGGGGCTGCCTCGTAGGTTCAACGGGCGTCTGGAGCGGTGACGCTCCGCGGGATTCGCCGTAGGGGTGCGGGTGCGTTGCTGGGTACCGGTCGGTTGTGGCTGGTCGCGCCCACGCGGCGGTAGCCGCATATCAAACACAGCCCCGCGCCCCTATGGGGCGTTGCAGATCCGGGCGCTTTCAAGGTGCTGCGGAAGATCTACTGAGACACTGTGGCGATGGACGTGGAACTTCCCGAACTGCCTTTCCCCCTCCGTACCTACGGGCCCGACGGGCACTGGGCCTACGAAGACGGCATCCTCTCCGGATGGGCCGGCCCCCGGCAGGACCGGTTCGTGCCGCCCACCGGGGAGGCCCTGGACCCGGCCTCCGATGCGCCGCGGCTCTTGGGGGCTCCCGAAGGTGACTTCCAGCTGATAGCCCGTGTCACCGTCGGGTTCGCCGCCGCCTTCGATGCCGGAGTGCTCTACGTCCATGTCGGCGACCGCGCCTGGGCCAAGCTCTGTCTGGAGTACTCGCCGGATGTGCCGACCGTGTGCACGGTGGTCACGCGGGGGCACTCCGACGACGCCAACTCCTTCACCGTGGACGGCAGTTCGGTATGGCTCCGGGTGAGCCGGACCGGCCGGGCCTTCGCCTTCCACGCCTCCCGTGACGGCAAGCGGTGGACCTTCGTCCGCCTTTTCACGCTGGGCGACGAGAAGGAGAGCGACGCCGCCCTGGTCGGGTTCATGACGCAGTCGCCGATGGGGGAGGGGTGTGTCGTGACGTACGACCATCTCGAGTTCAGGCCGAACTGGCCGAAGGACCTGCGAGACGGAAGCTGAGCAGGCCGGTCAGCGCGAGCAGGGCCGCGCTGATCCCCACGCTCAGCCGCATCCCCGCCACGAAACCGTCGGAGACCAGCGCCCCGAACACCGCGATGCCCAGCGCACCGGCCATCTGCCGCGCGGCATTGAGGACGCCGGCCGCAAGGCCCGCCCGTTCGGCGGGTACGGCGTCCATCATCGCCGCGGTCAGCGGCGGCACCGTCAGGGCGCAGCCCAGCGCCATGGGGACGAGGAGCAGGGCCACCACGACCGCGGGCGTGCCGGTGTCGACGTAGAGCGTCGCGAGCAGTCCGGCGACGGCCAGGCCCTGCCCCACCAGCATGGGCAGCCGCGCACCGTAGCGGCCCGCGAGCTTGCCCGCCACCACGTTCGTCACCGCGATCAGGCCCGTCATCGGCAGGAACATCAGGCCTGCCTGCAGTGCGGAACGGCCCTGCACCTGCTGGAAGAAGAGCGAGAAGACGAACACCATGCTGTAGAAGGCCACGCTCACCGCCGCCCCCGCGGCCACCGTCACCGCGACGGTCCGGTTGCGGAAGAGGCCGAGCGGGACGACCGGGTGCGGTCGGCGTGCCTCGATCCGGAGGAACGCGACGGCGGCCACTACAGCCACCGCCAGTGCCGCCCAGCCCGCCGTCCCGCCCTCGATCACCGCGAAGGTGAGGGCCGTGAGCGCCACCACCGCCGTCACCTGGCCGGGCAGGTCCAGCGGTGCCGGACGGCACTCCGAGCGTGGCGCCCGGATCAGCAGCGCGAGGATCAGCGCACCGATCGGGAGGTTGACGAAGAAGATCCCCCGCCAGTCCCAGGCCGTGGTCAGCGCACCACCCGCCACCGGACCCAGCGCCACCGCCACCGAACCGCCCGCCGCCCACACGGCCACCGCGCGGGCCCGCCGTGCCGGATCGGCGTACGCCTGCCGCACCAGCGCCAGCGAGGCCGGCAGCACCACGGCGGCCGCCACACCCTGCACCACCCGTGCGCCGATCAGCGCGGGCAGGTTCGGCGCCAGGCCGCAGGCCGCCGAGGCGAGCGTGAAGACGGTGGTGCCGAGCGCGTACGCGCGGCTCGCCCCCGCCCGGTCCGAGAACGCCCCGGTGGACAGCATCAGCGCGGCGAAGGCGAGGGTGTAGGCGTCCACCACCCACTGCAGGCCGGACATTCCGCTGCCGAAGGACGAACCGATCGCGGGCAGGGCCACGTTCACCACGGACGCGTCGAGGCAGACCAGCGCGAAACCGAGGAGACCGGCGGTGAGGGTCAGGGTGGGGGAGGCCTTCCTGGGCCCCCTGGGCTTGCCTTGCTCCGACTCGGTTCCGCCGTGGGCGAGTTGAGTGCCGGTGCGTGTCTCGTTCGTGGACATGCCTCCATGCTGCGGATCTCCGCCGCCGTACAGTAGTGGCCGGAATGCCATGTCCCCGGAGGTTCTGGCCATGCCCCAGTCGCGTGCCCCGCACCGCATCGCCGTCGTCGCGCCCTCGCCCGTGTCGATGTTCAACCTCGCCATCCCGGAGATGCTGTTCGGCAAGGTCGAGGTGGACGGGCGGCCCGGCTACGAGGTCGTCATCTGTGCGGCAGAGCCGGGGCCGGTGCCCACCAGTGGCGGGCTCGACCTGTACGTACGGCACGGGCTCGACGCCGTGCGGGAGGCGGACACCGTGCTCGTCGCGGGGACCGGGGAGCCCTTCGAGCCGGAGTCGCGGATCGTGACCGCCGTCCGTGAGGCGGCCGACGACGGCAAGCGGATCGCGTCGCTGTGCACGGGCGCGTTCCAACTCGCCGAGGCGGGGCTGCTGCACGGACGCCGGGCCACGACCTACTGGGCGCACGCCGAGGAACTGCGCCGCCGCTACCCGCACGTCGACCTGCGCGGCGATGTGCTGTACGTGCAGGACGGACCGTACGTGACCTCCTCCGGGTACGCCGCCGGCATCGACCTGTGCCTGCACGTCATCCGCACCGACTACGGCGCCGCCGTCGCCAACGAGGTCGCCCGGCGTGCCCTCGTCGCGCCCGTACGGCCCGGCGGCCAGACCCAGTTCACCCAGACCCCGCTGCCGCCCGAGCGCGGCACCGCCTGCGCCGACACCCGCGGCTGGGCCATGCGCAACCTCGACAAGCCGCTCACCCTCACCGACCTGGCCCGCCACGCCGGCGTCAGCGTCCGCACCCTCACCCGCCGCTTCCACGCCGAGAGCGGGGTGAGCCCGCTGCAGTGGCTGCTCCACCAGCGCATCGAGCGCGCCAAGGAACTGCTGGAGACCACCGCCCTGCCCATGGACCAGGTGGCCCGCGCCTGCGGGCTGGGCACGGCCGACTCGCTGCGCGGGCATCTGGTCCGGCGTACGGGGCTGACGCCGAGTGCCTACCGGGCGCAGTTCAGCCGGCTCGGAACCGGGGCGCCCGGGGCCACGTCCTCCGTTGCATGATCAGTGACCGAGTGGTCGGCAGCCGGGTGATCCGCACCGTCCTGCCCGCCGAGGCGGAGGCGGTCGTCGCCCTGCACGCGCGTGCCCGGGCGACGTACTACCCGGACGGGATCCCGGACGACGGCACCGACTGGACCGCCGCCTGGCGCGGCGTCATCGAGCGGCCCGACGGCCATGTGCTGTGCCTGGTCGAGCAGGGCCGCATCCTCGCGATCGCGTCCTTCCGCGCACCCGAGGACGCCCCCGCCGGCACGGTCAAGCTCTTCCAGTTCCACGTCGACCCCGACCACTGGGGCCGGGGCGTCGGTACGGCCCTGCACGCGGCCTGCGTGGAGCAATGGCGGGCCGACGGCAAGCGCAGGGCCGTGCTCGACGTGCACGTGGACAACCGGCGTGCGCAGAACTTCTACGTCGGCCGGGGCTGGTACCCGGACCCGGAGAACCCGCCCGCCGAGGGGGACCATCACCTGTTCCTGTGCTTCTCCGTGGCCGGGGAATGAACCCGGCTGCTTGAACGTTCACGTACGAGAGCGGAGAGAGCCTCCGCATCCGTACGACCTGGAGAGAGCCACAGACATGCGCGTCGAGATCTGGAGCGACATCGCCTGCCCCTGGTGCTACGTGGGCAAGGCCCGCTTCGAGAAGGCGCTCGAGGCCTTCCCGCACCGCGACCAGGTCGAGGTGGTGCACCGCTCGTTCGAGTTGGACCCGGGGCGCGACAAGGGCGACGTCCAGCCCGTGATCACCATGCTCACCAGGAAGTACGGCATGAGCGCGGCGCAGGCCCAGGCCGGTGAGGAGAACCTCGGCGCGCAGGCCGCCGCCGAGGGCCTGGAGTACCGCACGAAGGGCCGCGACCACGGCAACACCTTCGACCTGCACCGCCTGCTCCACCTCGCCAAGGAGCACGGCAGGCAGGACGAGCTGATCCAGATCCTCTACCGGGCGAACTTCGCCGAGGAGCGGTCCCTCTTCACCGAGGGCGACGAGCGGCTGGTCGAGCTGGCCGTCGAGGCCGGCCTCGACGCCGACGACGTCCGCAAGGTCCTTGCCGACCCTTCCGCCTACGCCGACGACGTCCGCACCGACGAGCGCGAGGCCGCCCAACTCGGCGCGACCGGCGTGCCGTTCTTCGTCCTCGACCGCAAGTACGGCGTCTCCGGCGCCCAGCCCGCCGAGGTCTTCGAGCAGGCGCTGACGCAGGCGTGGGGCGAGCGCTCGCCGCTGACGCTCATCGACGGCGGAGCCGCCGCACCCGGTGACGCGGACGCGTGCGGGCCCGACGGGTGCGCGGTGCCGCAGCGCTGAGCTGGTGAAAGAACACGCAGGTCGAGGGCGATCTATAAGCGTTCCTTAGCGAAACCACGTAAAGATTCGCAATGGACCAATAGGTGTTCAGGGCCCACAGTGGAGCCATGGAGACCTTCGAGAGCCTCGTCCGTGCCGAGTTCGCGTCGAAGAACGTCTATCTCAACACCGCGAGCAACGGTCTGCTGCCGGCCCGCACCGTGACCGCCCTGGACCGGGCCGTCCGGATGCGGGCCGAGGGCACGCCGCTGGGCCCGCTCTACGAGGACGTGGAGGCCGTGCGCGCCTCCTTCGCCCGGCTGGCCGGCGTCCCCGTCGCGCGGGTCGCGACCGGGGCCTCGGTCGCCGAGTACGGCGGGCTGATCGCCGCCTCGCTGCCCGCAGGGGCCGAAGTCCTCACCGCGGAGGCCGACTTCGCCTCCCTCGTGAACCCCTTCCACATGCGCGGCGACCTCAAGGTGCGCGCCGTCCCGCTGGAGCGCCTCGCCGAGTCGGTCCGCCCGGACACCGCCCTGGTCGCGGTCAGCGCCGCGCAGTCCGCCGACGGCCGGGTCGCCGACCTGCCCGCGGTGCGCGAGGCGGCCCGGACGCACGGGGCGCGCACCTACGTCGACGCCTCCCAGTCGGCCGGTTGGCTGCCGCTGGAGGCCGGTGAGTACGACTTCCTCGCCGCTGTCGGCTTCAAGTGGCTCATGGGCCCGCACGGTGCCGCGTTCTGCGTCGTCCCCGAGGACTTCGGCGGGCTGACGCCGCTGCTCGCCGGCTGGGTCGCCGGGGAGGTCCCCTGGGACAGCTGCTACGGCCCCGTCGAGGACCTCGCCCACTCCGCACGGCGCTTCGACATCAGCCCCAGCCTCTTCACCTACGCCGGGCTGCGCACCTCCCTGGAGCTGATCGAGGAGCTCGGCGTGGCCGCCGTCCAGGCCCACGACCTCGCCCTGGCCGACCGCTTCCGGGCGGGCCTCGCCGGCCTCGGCCACGAACCGGTGCCCTCACCGGGCTCGGCCATCGTCTCCGTCCCCGGACTCGGCCACCGCCAGCCCGAGCTGAGCGCGGCCGGCATCGAGGTGTCCAACCGCGCGGGCAACCTGCGCGCGGCCTTCCACCTCTACAACACCCCCGAGGACGTCGACCGGTTGCTGGACGTCCTGTCTGCCTGAACCACTGGCGCGGGCCTCGCGAGGACGCTAGGAAAGGCACCAAGGGGTGGTGGTGCCGGTGGAGTCCACGGACGACACGTCCGTACAGCTGCCTGCCGACGCGGAGATACACCGGCGGCTGGTCTACGGCGACGAGTCCGCGCTGGCCGAGGCGTATGCGGCGTACGGCGGGCTGGTGCGGCGGGTCGCCATGCGGGTCACCCGCTCCGCGGCCGCCGCCGAGGACGTGGCCCAGGAGGTCTTCGCCCAGCTGTGGAGCAGGCCGTACGCCTTCGAGCCGGGCCGTGGCTCGCTGCGCACCTGGCTGTCCGTGCTCGCCCACCGGCGGGCCGTGGACTGGGTCCGCAGCGAGGCCCGGCACCGCAAGGACGCCGGAACCGACGACTCCGCACTGCAGACCATCCCCGACGCCCGGCCCGGCCCCGACGAGACGGTCGTCGACCGGGAGCGCTCCCTCCTGCTGCACACCGCCCTCGCCGAACTCCCGCAGCCCCAGCGGGAGGTCGTCCACCTCGCCTACTTCGCCGGCCGCACCTACCGGCAGGCCGCCGTCGAGCTGGGCATCCCCGAGGGCACGGCCAAGACCCGGCTGCGCACCGCCCTGCGCACCTTGGCCCAGTCCTTGGCCGACCCGCCGGATCCGGCGCTCGAAAGGGGCGCATGATGGCGACAGGGGTACGAGCAGGGAACAGGCACGGGCCACGGGGAGGAGGTGCACGGTGACCGACGAACACGAGACGGTACGCGACCTGCTGGCCGCCTGGGCCTTCGGTGCCCTCGACCCGGTCGAGGAGAGGACGGTCCCGGCACACCTCGCCGAGTGCGAGAGCTGCGCGGCGGAGGCGGAACGACTGCGGGAGACGGTACGGCTGCTGGAGGGACCGGCGCTGCCCGGCGTCCCGGAGCGGCCGGCCGCCGACGTGGTGTCCTCCGCCCTGCGCGAGCGGCCCGCCGCACCGCGCGTCGCGGCGCACGCCGCGCCCTATGCCGCCGCCGTCACCGGGCTGAAAGCCCTGCTGCCCCAGGTGTACGGCCGCTGGGGGTACGACCGCTGGAACGCCCCGGTGGTGCACGACTGGGACGTGCACGCGACCGTCGCCCACCTCCTCGCCGCCGACGAGCACCTGGCGGTGCTGCTCGGGATCGAGGCGCAGGTGCCGCTCTCGCGGATCGAGGAGGGCACGGGCTGGGAGGCCGCCTGGAACCGGCGCACGGCCGATGTGATCGCCCATGAGCGACGCCGGAGCCCGGCGAAGACGGTCGCCGCCTGGTCGGCGCAGGCAAGCTCCCTGCTCGCCTCGGCGGAGGCCCACGAACCCGAACTCGCGGCCCGCGCCGTGGAGTTGATGGGACTGCGGCTGCCCGTCGCCGACCACTTCCTGGCGCGTGCCTTCGAGACGTGGATCCACACCGACGACATCGGCCGCGCGCTCGGCCTCGCCGTCCCACCCCCGCCCCAGGAGCACCTGGAGCAGCTGGTCCGCCTCGCCGTCCGCGTCCTCGGTCTGGCCCTCGGACCCACCGCGCCCCCGGTGCTGTTCTCGGTCACCGGGGGCGAGGAGTGGGTGCTGGGCTCCGCGGACGAGCCCGTCCGGGCCGAACTCACCCTTGATCCCGTCGACTTCTGCCTGCTGGTGGGCGGACGGTGCACGCCGCAGGCGGTGCCGAGGGGCGAGACGGGCGACGCGGCCGCCGTACGGAACGTACTGGAGCGGGCCGCGTCGCTGTCGTGGCTGTGAGGTCACCTCACCGCAGCGAGGTCACGTCACGGCGCGAGGTCACTTCACCGGCGTGAAGTCCCGCGCCCCGATGAACTCCGGCCGCCGAATGGGAGCCGCGAACGGCTCGACGGCCGCGTTCTCCACGCTGTTGAACACGATGAACACGTTGCTGCGCGGGAACGGGGTGATGTTGTCCCCCGAGCCGTGCATGCAGTTGCAGTCGAACCAGGTCGCCGAACCGGCCTTGCCCGTGAAGAGCTTGATGCCGTACTCGCTCGCCATCGCGGTCAGCGCCTCGTCGGACGGCGTGCCCGCGTCCTGCATCTGGAGGGACTTCTTGTAGTTGTCCTTGGGCGTGGCTCCCGCACACCCGAGGAAGGTCTTGTGCGAGCCGGGCATGATCATGAGCCCGCCGTTGGTGTCGTAGTTCTCGGTCAGCGCGATCGAGACGGACACCGTCCGCATGTTCGGCAGACCGTCCTCGGCGTGCCAGGTCTCGAAGTCGGAGTGCCAGTAGAAGCCGCTCGCCCCGAAGCCCGGCTTGACGTTGATCCGCGACTGGTGGACGTACACGTCCGAGCCGAGGATCTGCCGCGCCCGGCCGACGACCCGCTCGTCGCGCACCAGCGAGGCGAACACCTTGCTGATCTTGTGCACTTCGAAGACGGACCGGATCTCCTTGGACTTCGGCTCGATGATCGAGCGCTCGTCCGCGCGGATCCCCGGGTCGGTGACGAGCCGCTCCAGCTCCTGCCGGTAGACGGCGACCTCGTCGTCCGTGATGAGCTGGTCGATGGCGAGGAAGCCGTCGCGCTCGTACGACTGGAGGTCCGTGGTCGTGATCGGGCCCGGGGTGTCGGGGGCGCCCCACACGACGGGGTCCTGACGCGGGGTCGACACCTCGGTGGCGCCGCGGCTGGGGTAGAGATCGGTGACGTGTGCGGTCATGGCAGTGGTCATGGGGTTCTCACACCTCCTCGGGCTCGGTGAGCAGCGGGTACACGCCGTTCTCGTCGTGGTCCTCGCGGCCGGTCACGGGCGGGTTGAAGACACAGATGCAGCGGAAGTCCTCCTTGATCCGCAGCGTGTGCCTCTCGTGACCGTCCAGGAGGTACATGGTCCCGGGCGTGATCGCGTACGTCCGCCCGGTCTCGTGGTCGGTCAGCTCGGCCTCGCCCTCGACGCAGACGACGGCCTCGATGTGGTTCGCGTACCACATCGACGTCTCCGTACCCGCGTACAGGATCGTCTCGTGCAGGGAGAAGCCGACCTTCTCCTTGGCGAGGACGATGCGTTTGCTCTCCCAGGTGCCGGACGCCGATTTCACATGGCGCTCGGTGCCTTCGATGTCCTTGAACGAACGGACGATCACGGTGCTGCGATGCCTCCTAGGTGGTGGTGTGCTCGGTCGGTGAGGGGGTCGGTCAGGCGGTCTCGCGGGCGGCGCGGGCGAGGATGCTGAGCCCCTCGTCGAGCTCGTCCGGGGTGACGGTGAGGGCGGGGAGCAGCTTGACGACCTCGCTCTCCGGGCCGGACGTCTCGATGAGCAGCCCGAGTTCGAAGGCGCGCTGGGCGATGCGCCCGGCCCGCTCCTTGTCGTGGAACTCCATGCCCCACACCAGCCCGCGGCCCCGGTACTCCTTCACGTCGGCGAGGTTCTCCTCGCAGATGGCGATCAGCCCCTGCTCGACCTGCTCGCCGCGCGCCCGGGTCTGCTTCTCCATCGCGCTGCCGTCGGCCCAGTACATCTCCAGGGCGGCGGCCGCGGTGACGAAGGCGGGGTTGTTGCCGCGGAAGGTGCCGTTGTGCTCGCCCGGCTCCCAGATGTCCAGCTCGGGCTTGAACAGGCACAGCGACATGGGCAGGCCGTAGCCGCTGATGGACTTGGACACGGTGACGATGTCCGGTGTGATGCCCGCCTCCTCGAAGGAGAAGAAGGCACCCGTGCGCCCGCAGCCCATCTGGATGTCGTCGACGATCAGCAGCATGTCCTGCCGCTCGCACAGCTCGGCGAGCGCGCGCAGCCACTCGGGACGCGCGACATTGATGCCGCCCTCGCCCTGCACGGTCTCGACGATCACCGCGGCGGGCTTGTTGAGCCCGGAGCCCTGGTCCTCCAGCAGCCGCTCGAACCACAGGAAGTCCGGGACGGTGCCGTCGAAGTAGTTGTCGAACGGCATGGGCGTCCCGTGCACCAGCGGTATCCCGGCGCCGGCGCGCTTGAAGGCGTTGCCGGTGACGGCGAGGGAGCCGAGGGACATGCCGTGGAAGGCGTTGGTGAAGGACACGATGGCCTCGCGCCCCTTGACCTTGCGGGCCAGCTTCAGCGCCGACTCGACGGCGTTGGTGCCGGTCGGGCCCGGGAACATGACCTTGTACGGCAGGTCGCGCGGCCGCAGCACCAGGTCCTGGAAGGTCTGCAGGAAGGTGCGCTTGGCGCTGGTGGACATGTCGAGCCCGTGCGTGACGCCGTCCCGCTCCAGGTAGTCGATCAACGCCCGTTTCAGGACCGGGTTGTTGTGCCCGTAGTTCAGCGAGCCGGCCCCGGCGAAGAAGTCCAGATACTCGTGGCCGTCCTCGTCGTACATGCGGCTGCCTCGCGCACGGTCGAAGACGGTGGGCCAGCCGCGGCAGTAGCTGCGCACCTCGGACTCCAGGGTCTCGAAGACGCTGAGGTCGGGCTGGGTGATGGTCACGACGAATCGCTCCTCGTTGCGTGGGGGGAGGTCAGTGGGGGAGTCAGTGGGCAGGTCACAGGGAGAGGGGACCGATGCGGTACAGGACTTCGGGGTCGTGGGGCCCGTCCGGGAACACGCTCGTGGGGAACAGCACCTCGCGCTCGAGGGCGGCGCCGTGCCGCTCGGCGAAGGAGCGGAACAGCCGCTCGGAGGCGGTGTTGCCGGGCGTGATGGTGGTCTCGACGCTCGTGACGCCGTACGCCCCGCCGACCCGCGCGACGAGCCCGTCCAGCAGCGCGGCGGCGATGCCGCGTCCGCGGTGGGCGTCGTCCACGGCCACCTGCCAGACGAGCAGGGTGCTCGGGCGGTCCGGCCGTACGTACCCGGTGACGAAGCCGACCGGCTCCCCGCGCTCGTCACGCGCGACGGCCGACGTGCCGGCGAAGTCGCGGCACCACAGCAGATAGCTGTACGACGAGTTGAGGTCGAGGGCCTTGGAGTCTCTGGCAATCCGCCACAGCGCGGCCCCGTCGGCCACCGCCGGACGGTCGATTTGCAGGTCTGCTTGAGCGGCAGTCATGCGAATTGAATTTACCGAGGGAAATTCGAAATTGCATGGCCGTGAGGGGTTACGTGTGAGGCTCGGGTGTGTTATCACGCGGGCGTGAGCACCTACGCGAGACCGCTGCTGTTTGCCCCTTCTGTCCGGTTAATACCGTGCAAAACGGACGCGATGTGGAACGCGTCACAGCCATGTAACTCTCACGAGACCTGCCCGAATCACGCCGGTTGGCGTTCGCGAAATCTTTGCGTTTAGGTTCGGGGAAAGCGGGCAGAAGAGGAGGGGAAGCTGCCCTCTAAAGAATTCCAGGAATTACGCCGAATTCAGGCTCCGGTAACACCGTCGATACGCTCTCGCAGAATGTCGGCGTGGCCGTTGTGCCGCGCGTACTCCTCGATCATGTGAAGGAACACCCAGCGCAGACTGACCTCGACGCCGGCCATCGGCCCGTCGACGATCCGCCCGGCACGGTCCAGCGACCGCCCGGCGCACACCTCGCGCCCTCGCGCGATCTCCCGGCGCCATAGGGCGAGCGCTTCTTCGATACCGCGCCCCGGATCGGGGGCGTACCCGGTCTCCTCCGCGTATACCGGCGGCACGTCGAGTCCCCCGGCCACCCGCTGGAACCAGTTCCGCTCGACCTCGGCGAGATGCTGCACGAGCCCGAGCAGCGTCAGCGCGGACGGCTCCGCCGAGGCCAGCCGCACCTGCGTGTCGTCCAGCCCCGCGCACTTCAGCGCCAGGGTGGCCCGGTGAAACTCGAGCCAGCTCTCCAGCATGGGGCGCTCGTCGCCGGTCAGGAGCGGGACGGGGCGGCCGTCGGGGAGGGTCTGGGGTGCGTTGGTGGTCATGCGGGGAGCGTGACACGGCGGCCTGGCGGCGGGGTGGTTTTCAGCGGTGGGCGCATCGCGTGAGCTTCCTCGGGTGTGCGGCTTGTTCCCTCGCGGTGTGGCTCGGTCCTTCGATGCGCGACTTGTTGACGTGGTGTCTACCCAGTGGTTCAGTGGCCCAGTCACTGATCCACTGGCTGGTTGGGGGCCGGGATGGGCGTACTGCCGCGTGAAAGCACCGTCGATGTACTGGAGAAGCGGCTGCGGGAGGACATTCTCGCCGGGCGGCATCCGGCCGGGAGCTATCTGCCGCCCGAACGTGAGCTCGCCGACGAGTTCGGAGTCAACCGCACCACGCTGAAGCAGGCCTTCGGCCGGCTCGTGCAAGCGGGGTTGCTGGAGACACGGCACGGAGTGGGCACCCGCGTCCGGGACTTCCTGCGTCTGGGCGGGGCGGATCTCCTGCCGATGCTCGTGCGGCACAGCCCCGACTGGATCGGCGAGATCTTCGAAGTGCGCCGCAGCATCGGAGCGTTGATCGCCGAACGTGCCGCCGCCCGCGCCACGCCGGCCCAGGTCGCCGAACTGCGTGCCCTGGTCGCCGCCGTCAGGGACGCCGACGGCGGCGAGGACGTGCAGCTCGCGGACGCCGAAGTGCACCGCGCGCTCGCCCGGGCCACCGGCAACCGGGTGTACGTCCTGTTGACCAACACCCTGTTCAACGCCTACCTTCCGGTGCGCGCGGCCCTGGTCGACCCGTTCCTGGACGCCCGCGCCGCTCACGACCGTCTCGCACCGGTCGTCGAGGCCGTGGCCGCCGGCGACCAGGACGCGGCACGCGTCGCCGCGGGCGCCTACCTGTCGGCGACGGAACGCATCATGCTCGAGGGGCTGGCACGCGCAGGCCGACGCCGGGACGGTGCTCGGTGACCTCACGCGGGACGGTGTTCCAGGAGGCGATGCTCGGCCGGGCGCGGCTGGCCGACGAGGATCACGAGCGCCCCGTACGACTGGACCTCGTGGTCCGGGCCGGCACCGTGATGCTGCCCCACCGCACGACTCAGGCCCGCGTGACGGGGCGGGTGCGGATAGCAGGGCGGGCGGACGATGCCGAAGCCCGAGGCGAGTTGGAGATCTCGCCCCTGGCCCGCCGTAGGATCCGGTACCGGATCTCCTTCGCCATGGAGGGCCGGCGTCTGGTGCTCGACGGCTGGAAGTCCGTCTCGCCCGCACATCCCATCGCGTCGATGACCGTTCTGCCCTACACCCTGTACGAGGACGGTGAACGCGTCGGCGAGGGCACACTGCGCTTCCCCCTCGCCACCGGCCTGTTGCCCTTCCTCACGAGCTTCCGCTTCCCGCGTACGGCGGACTCCGCGCCCGACCCCTGCCTGGCCCCCCGCTGGGACAGAGAACCCGGGCGCACGGAGGTCTGGTACACGACCCTGACCGACCCCGCCACCGGCACCGGAGTCTGGCTGCACCACGAAGTCGTGGCGCCCACCGACGGCTCCGCCGCCTACGCCCACGGCTGGGTCGCCGTCTTCCCCGAGGACGGCCCCGCCGAGCACGCACGCTTCGGCCCCGTACCGTGGACGGCCCAGCAGCAGGGCTACGCCGCCGAGGGCATTCACGTCCGGCCCGGCCAACTCTCGGGATCTGCCGGGCCGTTCACCTGGTCGCTCACCGAGACGCCCCTCAGCGGGCCGCTGCACACCTTCCCCCGCTGGTCCTGGCGCCGCCCCTTGCTGCCGGCCAGCCACATGCTGCCGGCCGCCCGTTGCCTCTACAGCGGCACGGTCCGATACGGCGACGACGAGCTGCGCCTGGACCGCGCCCCCGGAGCGAGCGCCCGCATCTACGGGCATGGCAACGCACGGCGCTGGGCCTGGCTCCACGCGGACCTCGGCGGCGGGGATGTCCTGGAGATCGTCGCCGCGGTGTCCATGCGACGCGGACTCGACCGCCTGCCTCCCCTGGTGTTCCTACGGCTCCTGCGCGACGGACGCCCGTGGCCCCGGCGCGCCGAGCGCACGGCCGTCGGCTGGGCGGGACTCGGCCGGTTCCGGGCGGACATCGGCCTGCCCGAGTGGCGGGTGGCCGGCCGGGTGGGCAGGCGCCGTATCCGTGTGACGGTGACCCAGCCGCCGCAGCGGACCCTGGCGCTCGACTACACCGACCCCGACGGTTCCCCCGCGGTCTGCCGCAACAGCGAGACCTCGGACGCGGTGGTCAGCCTGGAGCGCTGGTGGGGAAGGTGGCGGCAGGAGGCCACCTGGCGGCTCTCCGGCACCGCCCACGCGGAGGTCGGCGACCGATGACTCCCTCAGCCGCCCCTCGTATCACGACACTTGCCGCGGCGCTGCTCGCGGACGACGGCACGGCCGAGTGGACCCGGGCCGTGCCCCGGCGCGTCGAGACGCTGCTCGCTGCCATGCCGGCCCCGGCCCGCACGGCGATTCGCGGCGCGACCGCGGCGATCAACGCCTATGCCCTGGCCCGCACGGGCCGACGCCTGCCCGCGCTCAGCTCCACGGAACGCGAGCGTGTCATGGCGTCCCTCGCCTCCCACCGGGCGCTGCTGCCGCTCCTGGACGCGGTGAAGGTGCCGGTGCTGCTGGCGGCCGGCACCGAACGCACCCTGCACCACGGCCGCCCGGCGCCCTCCGCACCCACCTCCGAGGACCCGCCGCTCGACTGCACACCCTCCCGGGACTGGCCGACGCGCTCCACTGCCGACGCCGTCGTCGTCGGATCCGGCGCGGGCGGCGCCATGGCCGCCCGGACCCTGGCCCGCGCCGGCATGCGCGTCGTCATCGTCGAGGAGGGCGACCACCACACCACCGCGTCCTTCGCCCGCAGAACCCCGCTCGACCGCTTCACCGACCTCTACCGGGACGGCGGCGCCACCATCGCCCTCGGCAACCCTCCGCTGGTCCTGCCCGTCGGCCGCGCGGTCGGCGGCACCACCGTCGTCAACTCCGGAACCTGCTACCGCACCCCGGACGACGTCCTCACACGCTGGCGGGGCCGCTACGGATTCGCCGTCGCCGAGGGCTTCGACGCCCACCTCGACGAGGTGGAACGCATCCTGCGCGTCGCCCGGCAACCGCTGGACGTCCTCGGCAACAACGGACTCCTCGCCCTGGCCGGCGCGAAGGAACTCGGCTGGACCGCAGCACCCCTGCGCCGCAACGCCCCCGGCTGCAAGGGCTCCTGCCAGTGCGTCGTCGGCTGCCCCACCGGCGCCAAGCAGAGCGTGCAGCTGTCCGTGCTCCCCGAAGCGTGCGCGGCGGGCTGCCGCATCGTGACGGGCGCCCGCGTCCTGCGGATCCTCACCGACCGCGACCGGCCGGGCGGGCCACGCGCCGCCGGGGTGGTGGTGGCCCGCCCCGGCGGCAGCGAACTGGAGATCCTCAGCCCGCTGGTCGTGGTCGCCGCCGGCGCCCTGCAGACCCCGCAGTTGCTGCGCCGCTCGGGCCTCGGCGGACATCCCCGGACCGGCCGGAACCTCAGTGTGCACCCCGCGATCAGCGTCGCGGGCCGCTTCAGCAGCCCGGTCACCGGTTGGCAGGGCGTCCTGCAGAGCGTCGGCGTGGAGGAACTGCACGCCGACGGCATCCTCATCGAAGCCACCGCCGCACCCCCGGGCATGAGCTCGTTCGTACTGCCCGGCGTCGGCCGCGAACTGCGCCGAGAGGTGGAGGCAACGGAACAGCTGGCGACACTCGGCGCCATGATCGCCGACCGCCCCTCCGGCCGCGTCCTCGGCAGGGACCGCACGCTGCTCCGCTACGACCTGGCACCGCGCGACGCGCGCCGCCTGCTGCGGGCCCAACGAGCCATGGGCCGCCTGCTGTTCGCAGCCGGCGCGGAGGAGGTCCTGACCGGCGTCCCGCACGCCCCACGCGCTCGTACTCCCGGCCAACTGGAGGCTTTCCTCGACAAGGTGACGGCGCGTCACCTGCATGTATCCGCGTTTCACCCCACGGGTACGGCAGCCGCGGGGGTCGACCCCGAGCGTTCGCCGGCCGACCCGGAAGGGCGCCTGCGCGGCGTCCACGGCGTACTGATCGCCGACGGATCCGTACTGCCGAGCTGTCCGGAGGTGAACCCGCAGCTGAGCATCATGGCGGCGGCGCTGGGCGTCGCCGAGCGCTCACTGACGGCCGACGTATAGGTGGGGGCGCTACGGCTCGAGCGAGTCGGCCAGCTCGGCGACGACCTGCGCATGGCACGCCTGCGGGACACACCAGCAGCCGAGCCTGCGGCCCCGGAGGGCGGGCAGCAGAGCGAGCAGGTCGGGACGGCTCAGCAGGTGGTCGCGGTACCTGCCGACCACCTCCTCCCGGGTGCCGTCCCGGCCCGGCCGGAAGGGGCTGGCGAGCGGAGATCCCTCCAGGTCCCACCCACCGCGGTGCATCGCGCGGCCGACGTAGACGACGTCTGCGTAGTCCGGATCGTCGCGATGCCCCTTCATGTTGACGACCGTGGTCCGCTGCCTGCGGTCCATGCCCTGTGCGCCTCCTCAGCCCGCGCCCGGCATCGCGAAGACGGCGCAGGTGGCCGTCCCGTGTGCGTACAGCTTGCCGTCGTCGATCCCGACGATGCGTGCCTCAGCGGTCGCCGTCGTCCGGCCGACATGGATCGCGTCGGCCGTACACCGCAGCGTCGCCGTCGTGGCCAGCACCGGCCTGACGAGATTCACCCCGAGCTGGACGGTGGTGTAGGCACGGCCGGCCGGCAGGAGCGTCAGTACGGCGGTACCGAGGGCGGAGTCGAGAAGGGTGGCCATATAGCCTCCGTGGACCGTGCCCATGGGGTTGAGAAGGTGCTCCCCGGGCCGGCCCTCGAACACGGCCTGCCCTTCCTCCACCTCCACGAGCCGAAAGCCGAGCGTCCCGCAGATCGGGGCTTCCGGCAGCCGTCCGTCCAGACTCATACGGGCCAGCTCGATGCCCGGGATGCCGCCGACGGCTTCGTCGCCGACAGTGCTGTGATAGTGCGTGGCGGGGTGCGCCATGGTGTGCTTTGTCCGTCCCGTAATGACAGACCCCACCTTCGGGGGTCTACTGCCGATGTCTTGGGCCGCCGGGCGGCAAGGCGCGCTTGACGCCCCCTCCCGCCCGGCGTTGTCCTCGTGCCGCCCCTCGTCAGGGAAGCTTGACCGCCAGGAGGTCGACGGGCCGGATGTCCGGCGCCTCGCTGAGCAGGGTCTCGGCGGCGTCCATGAGCGCGGCGGCGATCTTGCCCTGCAGGTGTCCCTTACGTCCGTCCTCGTCGGCGAAGGTGTCGAAGACGCCGAAGGTGGTGGCGCCCTGCCGGAACGCGAACCAGGTCACGGTGTGGTCCTCCTGCTCCGCGAGCCGCAGGGCGTCGCGCAACAGGACCTCGACCTTGTCGGCGTACTCGGGCCTGGCCTCGATGCGGGCCAGCAGTCCGAGGTTGTTCATGGTGCACTCCCGTGGTGTGGTCTGCGTACGTCGGGCGGTGCCGGTACCGGGCACCGGATCTCGTCCGGACACCACGAACCTAGGCCGCTCGGACCGGCCGTCCCAGTGTCGTAAACGACGTCTTCGATATCGTTTCCGTCATGGACGTGGCTGTGCTCGCATACGACGGTGTCTTCGACTCGGGGCTCGCCGCCCTCCTGGATGTCCTCGAGGGGGCGAACAGCATGCGGGGCGAGCTGCCGGAGCCCCCGCCCGCCTGGAACGTCACCACGATCGGCTTCCGCCGCCGGATCCGTACGGGCGCGGGACACGTGGTCGAGGCGGCCCCCGTCGGCGCGGTCGAGAACGCGGACCTGCTGGTGGTGCCCGCCCTGGCGGAACGGCGCCCCGACGCCCTGATCGCACATGTCTCGGGTCCCGCCTCGGCCCCCGCGAGGCGCCTGCTGGCCGCCACCCGCGAACGCGGCACACCCGTGGCCTCGGCCTGCACGGGCACATGGCTGCTGGCCGAATCGGGGATCCTCGACGGCCTGGAGGCCACCACCAGCTGGTGGCTCGCCCCGTACTTCCGCAAGCGCTACCCGGCGGTGACCGTCGACCAGACCCGTATGGTCGCCAGTTCCAACGGCGTCACCACGGCGGGGGCGGCCTTCGGCCACGTCGACCTGGCCCTCGCGATCGTACGGATGACCAGTCCGGCCCTCGCCGATCTGGTCGCCCGCTATCTGGTCGTCGACGAACGCCCGTCACAGGCGGCGTACGCGATCTCGACGGCGCTCGCGCAGAGCGACCCGACGCTGGCGGCGTTCGAGCGCTGGGCCCGCGCCCACCTCGACCAGCCGATCTCCATCACCGACGCGGCCCGGGCCATCGGCGTCAGTGAACGCACACTCCAGCGGGCTGTGCGCCGCACACTGGGCACGTCCCCGGTCGGCTTCCTCCAGGACCTACGAGTGGAACGCGCCTCCCACCTCCTCCGCACCACGAACCTCCCCCTGGAGGCCATCGCCCACAAGGTCGGCTACGAACACGCCAACACCCTCCGCATCCTGCTGCGCGAGCGCACAGGGACGACGGCGAGCGCGATGCGCGCGAGGTGACCGGCCACGGGGAGGAGCCGCCGTCCCGATCCCCTACCACCCGCAGGGGGCAGCCACTTCGCGACGCCGGTCCTGGCATCCCAGCCGGTCCGGCGTTTGAGGCGGAGGCCGCAACCGTCCCGATCCCCCACCCACCCGCAAGGGGCTCCGCCTCTCGACGCCGGTCCGCATCATTCAGCCCGTCCGGCGTTTGAGGACGAGGCCCTTTCGGGGCCGGCGGGGGTCCAGGGGGCGGAGCCCCCTGGCGGGGTGGAAGGGGCGGAGCCCCTTCAAGGATGGGACGGGTAGGGGCGGCGGGGGCGAGAAACCGCTACCGCCAGCCCGCGTCCACCACCCGCAGCGCCCCCTCCACATCCACGTCCAACCCCTTCTCCGCCAGCGCAGCCCCCAGCGCCGCCAGACACCCCCGCACAGCCCCGACCGTCGCATCCACCCCGTAGTGATTGACCCGGATCATCTCCTTGGCCAACGCCCCACCCCCCGCGGCCAACGGCAACCCGGGATCGACCTCCAGCGCCCGAGCCACGACCTCCGACGCCACCACCCCCGCCGGCGCCCGAAGCGTCGTAGCGACAGGAGCGGCCTCCACGGCCTCGTACACGTACGGCTCCAACCCCCCACCCAGCGCCACCGCCCCGGCCCGAGTCGACAGCGCGGCGGCCCGGTGACGGGCCATCACCGCATCCGGCCCGTCCGCCTCGATCCGCTCCACGCACGCCTCCAGCGCCAGCATCTCCAACTGCGCCGGCGCATGCAGCAGCCCCTTGCGCCCGCCGTCGATCCACCGCTCCTTCCAGTCGAGGAGCGACAGATACGACCGCCGCGGCGCCCCCGGATTCGCCGCCATCCGAGCCCACGCACGCTCGCTCACCGACACCGCCGACACCCCGGCCGGCCCACCCATCGCCTTCTGCGCCCCGATCACGCACAGGTCCACACCCCACACGTCCGGCAGCACCGGCTCCGCCCCGATGGACGCCACCGCGTCCAGGTAGAACAGCGCCCCGTGCTCCCGCACGACCTCGCCGATCTCCGCGACGGGGTTCGTGTTGCCGGTGGCCGCCTCCGCGTGCACCAGGGACACGAAGTCGATCTCCGGATGCTCGGCGAAGGCCTGACGGATCTGGTCCGCCGTAACGGCCGTATGGAAGGGCACCGCCAGATCGATCACGGTCGCGCCGCAGTCACGCAGCCAGTTCCCGAAGGTCTGCCCGTACGGACCGGTGATCACGTTCAGCGCGGTCGTGCCGGGCCCGGCCGTCCCGCGGATCGCCCCTTCCAGCGGCAGCAACGCCTCACCCTGCATGATCACGACGTCCTGCTCGGTCCCGAGCAGCCGTGCCACCCGGTCCTCGATGGAAGCGAAGTGCTCCGCGCTCAGCGGGGACAGGTCGAGGAAGGGATGGGTCACGGCAGGAACTCTCTTCACGTCGGAGTGGCAGACGGTGTCGAGGGTAACCATCGCCCCTGACAGCCCTCGGATTGTCGACTTCTTAGGCCGGACAGCCCTCCGACCATCGGTTTGGTTTGAGGGCCTCAAACCTTTCCTTATAATCGGAACCCACAGTTCCCCGACAGGAGGCTCCCCGTGAAGACGACCCTCGGGCGCCGGACCCGACTTCTGGCCGCCACGACCGCGACGGCCGGGCTGGTGCTCGTGGCCGGCTGCACGTCCTCCGACGACAACGGCGGCAGCGGTACGAAGACCGCGGCCGGCGGCGTCGAGCTCGTCAAGGCGGGCCGGCTCACCACCTGCACCCACCTGCCGTACCCGCCCTTCCAGTCGGAGATCGACGGCAAGGTGCAGGGCTTCGACGTGTCGCTGATCGACCTGGTCGCCAACGACCTGGGCGTGAAGCAGACGATCGTCGACCAGCCCTTCGAGAACTTCAAGACCGGCGGGTCCCTCAACGCCGGCCAGTGTGACCTCGCCGCCGCCGGCATGACCATCACCGAGGAGCGCAAGAAGAACGTCGACTTCTCGGACCCGTACTTCGACGCCACCCAGGCCGTCCTCGTCGACAAGAACAGCGGCGTGAACTCGCTCGCCGACATCAAGTCGAAGGGCGTGAAGCTGGGCGCCCAGGCACAGACCACCGGCGAGGACTACGTCAAGGGCAAGGGCTTCGACCCGGTCTCCTTCGAGTCCTCCGACGCCGTCCTCAACGGCCTGCGCACCGGCCAGGTCAAGGCCGTCGTCATCGACTACCCGGTCGTCCAGGGCTGGCTGAAGGACAAGGCCAACGCGGACAAGTTCGAGGTCGTCGACAACCTCAACACCGGCGAGCAGTACGGCTTCACGGTGAAGAAGGGCAACACCAAGCTCCGCGACGCCATCAACAAGGCGCTCGCCGACGCCAAGGCCGACGGCACGTACAAGAAGCTGTACGAGCAGTGGATCGGCCCGTACGACGAGTCCGCGGCGTCCCCGTCCGCCTCATGACCGCCACCGACATAGAGGTACAGCCGAAGAAGAAGGGCCTGACCCGGCGGCAGAAGCGCACCCTGTCGCGCGGCATCCAGTACGTCGTCTTCGTCGCGGCCGTGGTCGCCTTCGCGCTCGCGGCCGACTGGGACCGGCTGCAGAACCAGTTCGCGCAGGGCGACATCGCGCGGCAGATGTTCCCGGACGTCATCACGCTGGCGTTGAAGAACACGGTGCTGTACACGGTGTCCGGGTTCGCCGTCGGACTGGCCCTCGGCATGGTGATCGCGCTGATGCGACTGTCGTCCGTGGGTCCCTACCGCTGGCTCGCCGGCGTCTACATCGAGATCTTCCGCGGCCTGCCCGCCCTGCTGATCTTCATCTTCATCGGCGTGGCCGTGCCCCTGGCCTTCCCGGGTACCGAGATCGTCGGCGGCACCTACGGCAAGGTCGCGCTCGCGCTCGGCCTGGTGGCCGCCGCGTACATGGCGGAGACGATCCGCGCGGGCATCCAGGCCGTGCCCAAGGGGCAGATGGAGGCGGCCCGTTCGCTGGGCTTCTCGCCGGCCCGGGCCATGGTCTCGATCATCATCCCCCAGGCCTTCCGGATCATCCTCCCGCCGCTGACCAACGAGCTGGTCCTCCTCTTCAAGGACTCCTCACTGGTGCTGTTCCTCGGCGTCACCCTGGAGGAACGCGAACTGTCCAAGTTCGGCCGCGACCTGGCCAGCACGACCGCCAACTCCACGCCGATCCTGGTCGCGGGCCTGTGCTACCTGCTGGTCACGATCCCGCTCGGCTTCGTCGTACGCCGTATGGAGGCGAAGGCCCAGGAGGCCGTCAAGTGAGCACCACGAGTACCAGGGCAGAGATCCAGGTCCGAGACCTGCACAAGTCGTTCGGCGACAACCAGGTGCTGCGCGGCATCGACCTGGAGATCGGCCAGGGCGAGGTCGTGTGCGTCATCGGCCCGTCCGGCTCGGGCAAGTCCACGCTCCTTCGCTGCGTGAACCTGCTCGAAGAACCCACCAAGGGCCAGGTCTTCGTCGGCGGCACCGAGCTCACCGACCCGGACGTCGACATCGACGCCGTACGCCGCCGTATCGGCATGGTCTTCCAGCAGTTCAACCTGTTCCCGCACCTGACGGTGACCGAGAACCTCACCCTGCCGCAGCGCCGGGTCCTCAGGCGCGACAAGGCCACGGCCGCCAAGGTCGCCGCCGAGAACCTGGAGCGGGTCGGCCTGGCGGAGAAGGCGACGGCGTATCCGTCGTCCCTCTCGGGCGGCCAGCAGCAGCGCGTCGCCATCGCCCGGGCGCTCGCGATGGGCCCCCAGGTGATGCTGTTCGACGAGCCGACGTCGGCGCTGGACCCCGAGCTGGTCGGCGACGTCCTGGCCGTCATGCGCATGCTCGCCGACGAGGGCATGACGATGATGGTCGTCACCCACGAGATGACCTTCGCGCGCGAGGTCGCCGACCGGGTCGTCTTCATGGACGGCGGCGTGATCGTCGAGGACGGCACCCCCGACCAGGTCATCGCCAACCCGCGGCACGAACGCACCCGCCACTTCCTCTCCCGCCTCCTCGACCCGGCGATGGCGGAGGTGGAGGAGGAGACCTCGGACCAGGTGGGCAAGGGCGACTAGCCGGTCATCAGGGTCCGGTCATTAGGGTGCAGTCATGAGCGAACGCGCGGTGCTGCACGTGAAGGGCCGGGTCCTGGCCGGACCCGACGACGTCCGGGACGAGCTGTGGGTCGTCGACGGCCGGATCTCCTACGACCGTCCCGTCGGCGCCCACGACGTCCGTACCGTCGAAGGCTGGGCCCTGCCCGGCCTCGTCGACGCGCACTGCCACGTGGGTCTCGGCGCGCACGGCCCGGTCGACGACGACATCGCGGAGAAGCAGGCGCTGACCGACCGTGACGCGGGCACCCTGCTGATCCGCGACGCCGGTTCGCCCTCCGACACCCGCTGGGTCGACGACCGCGAGGACCTGCCGAAGATCATCAGGGCCGGTCGGCACATCGCCCGCACCCGCCGCTACATCCGCGGCTACGCCCACGAGATCGAACCGGACGACCTCGTCGCCTACGTCGCCCAGGAGGCCCGGCGCGGCGACGGCTGGGTCAAGCTGGTCGGCGACTGGATCGACCGCGACCTCGGGGACCTCGCGCCCAGCTGGCCGCGCGAGGCGGTCGAGGCGGCCATCGCCGAGGCCCACCGCCTGGGCGCCCGCGTCACCGCGCACTGCTTCTCGGAGGACTCGCTGCAGGACCTGGTCGAGTCGGGCATCGACTGCATCGAACACGCCACAGGTCTGACGGAGGACCTGATCCCGCTGTTCGCCGAGCGCGGGGTGGCGATCGTCCCCACCCTCGTGAACATCGCGACCTTCCCGAAGCTGGCCGACGGCGGCGAGTCCAGGTTCCCCCGCTGGTCGGCCCACATGCGCCGCCTCCACGAACGCCGCTACGACACCGTCCGCTCCGCCTACGACGCCGGTATCCCCGTCTACGTCGGCACGGACGCGGGCGGCACCCTGCCCCACGGCCTGGTGGCGGCCGAGGTGGCGGAACTGGTCACCGCCGGCATCCCGCCGGTCGAGGCCCTCGCCGCGACGACCTGGGCGGCCCGGGCGTGGCTCGGCCGACCCGGCCTGGAGGAGGGGGCGGTGGCGGACCTGGTGGTGTACGAGACGGATCCGCGGGCCGACGTACGAGTGCTGGCGGCACCGCGGCGGGTCGTCCTGAACGGGCAGATCGTGGGCTGAACCGGCTGCCCGGCGGGTGACTGTGGAGAACGTGCGTGCCACGAGGTTCGAAAACCTGCACGGGAAACACACGTAGGGGTGAAGTCCTGGCAGGATGCTGACCGTTCACCCCGCGTGCGCGATTCTTGCCGGGTCCCGAGCAAGTCTCCCCCGAGGGGTTCCCCACCTTGAACGGCAACACATTCCGCCTGCCCGCACGCCGTCTCGCCACCGTCGCGACGGCCACCGCCCTGACCGCCGGTTCCGCGGTCCTGGGCCTCGCGGGCCCCGCGCACGCCACCGGCGACGAGGGGCGCGCGAGCGCCGTCGTCCTGCGCACCGGGCTCGACGTCCATCTGCTCGACAAGACCGTGAACATCCCGCTCGCGGTCTCCCTGAACGAGGTGCAGGCGCCGCAGAGCTCCGACAAGGCCACGCTGACGGCCCAGTTGAACGGCGTGGACGGCGGAAAGCCGTTCAGCGTGCTGAGCGCGGAGGTCGCCTCGGCGAAGGCGACGGTCGCCGACGGCAAGGCCGAGGGATACACCAATCTCGCCCACGCCAAGGTCCATGTGCCCGGTCTGCCGCTCCTGTCGCTCATCGAGGTCGGACAGGTCACCTCCAAGGCCACCTGCGAGGCCGGCAGGAAGCCGACCGCCTCCTCCAACCTGCTGGGCGATGTCACCGTGCTGGGCAAGAAGGTCACGCTGACCGCGGGCGGGACCACGAACGTCCAGGTGCCGGGCGTGGGCGACGTCCGGCTGGACTACTCAAAGACGGAGACCACCTCTCGTACGGCCGCCGCCACCGCCCTCGAACTCAAGGTCGCCGTCGACCCGTTGAAGCTGAACGTCGCCGATGTCGAGGGCACCCTGACCCTGGCGAAGGCGACCTGCGAGACCCCGGCCGAGCCCGCTCAGGAAGCCGCCCCGAGCGCCGAGTCGAGCACGGACCCGGCCGACGACGTGCGGCCCCAGGGCGAGTCGGACGACGACGGCCTCGCGGAGACCGGCGGCAGCTCCACGACGCCGTACATCGCGGGCGGCGCGGTCGCGCTGCTCCTGGCGGGCGGGGGAGCGGTGGCGTTCGCGCGCCGGGGTCGCGGCTGACGCGGGGTCAGCGACGTGGGAGCGTCATCGCCCGCTCCAGCGCCCGCAGGAAGGAGCTGACCGTCCCCCGGTCCCGCACCGCCAGCCGCAGCCACTCCTCGCCCAGTCCGGGGAACGTGTCCCCACGCCGGACCGCGAACCCGAGGTCGCGCAGGTGCCGTCGTACGGCAGCCGCATCGGGCAGTCGTACGAGGACGAAAGGGCCCTCGGCGGGTTCGACGACCAGGAGTCCGGACGAGGCGAACTCGCCGAGCCCGGTGACGAGATGGGCCCGGTCGGCCGCGATGCGGTGGGCCGCGTGGGCCGCCTCCGCCAGGGCCCGGGGGGACACGCAGGCCTCCGCGGCGGCGAGCGCGGGCGTGGAGACCGGCCACAGGGGCTGGGCGCGCTCCAGGTCGGCGATGGTCTCCGGGGCGGCCAGGACGTAGCCGATCCGCAGCCCGGCCAGGCCCCAGGTCTTGGTCAGGCTGCGGAGCACCACCAGACCCGGCACGTCCGTCCGCCCGGCCAGGGCCTCCCGTTCACCCGGCACCGCGTCCATGAACGCCTCGTCCACCACCAACGTCCGCCCGGGGCGGGCGAGTTCGGCGACGGCGTCGGCCGGGTGCAGTACGGACGTCGGGTTGGTCGGGTTGCCGATCACCACCAGGTCGGCGTCCTCGGGGACGGCCGCCGGGTCGAGGCGGAAGCCGTCCGCCTCCCGCAACAGCACCCGGTCGACGGTGTGGCCCGCGTCCCGCAGGGCCGCCTCCGGCTCGGTGAACTGCGGGTGCACGACGACCGGCCGGCGCACCTTCAGCGCCCGCGCCAGCAGCACGAACGCCTCCGCCGCCCCCGCCGTCAGCAGCACCCGCTCCACCGGCAGCCCGTGCCGCGCCGCCACCGCCGCCCGCGCGGCCCGCCCGTCCGGGTAGGCCGCGAGGGAGCCCAGCGAGTCGGCGATGCGCTCGCGCAGCCAGGCCGGGGGCGTGTCGGCGCGGACGTTCACCGCGAGGTCGACCAGCGCCGAGCCGTCGTCACGGACCTCGGCGTCCCCGTGGTGCCGCAGGTCGTGTGCCTCAGTGGGCATGGGAGTGGGTGCCATGGTGGTGTCCGTGGTGGTGATGACCGTGGTGGTGGCCGTCGTCGTCCGGGTGGAAGTGCGGCTGCTGGGGCATGCCGACCTTGTCCTCGAAGCCGGGCAGCGCGATGCGGTACACGCACGAGTCGCAGTTCATCCGCAGATCGCCCTTGATCGCCTCCTCGTACCGCTCCATCACCAGGTCGAGCAGCTCCGGCTCCGGACCGATGACGTCCGCCGAGCGCACGTCGATCTCCGGGTGGGCGGCCGCCCAGCCCTCGGTCTGCTGGCGGACGCGGTCCGGGAGGATGCCGGTGAAGAGGAAGTACGGGAGGACGACGATGCGCCGTGCCCCGAGCTTCACGCAGCGGTCCAGGCCGCTCGGCACGTCCGGCGCCGCCAGCGACACGAACGCCGTCTCCACGCCCGCGTATCCGCGCCCCTCCCACAGCAGCCGCGCCGCCTTGTGCACCTCGGCGTTGGCGTCGGGGTCCGTGGAACCCCGCCCGACCAGCAGCACGGTGACATCGGCCCGGTCGCCGGGCGTGCGCCCCTCGGTGCCGAGCGCCTCGTCAAGGCGGCGCTCCAGGACGGACAGCAGCGACGGGTGCGGGCCCAGCGGGCGGCCGTAGGTGTAAGAGATCCCGGGGTGGCGCTCCTTCTCGCGGGCCAGCGCGGCCGGGATGTCGCCCTTGGCGTGCCCGGCGGACACCAGCATCAGCGGCACCGCGGCGAACCGCCGTACGCCTCGCTCCACCAGCTCGGTGACGGCCTCGCCCAGCGGCGGCGGGGACAGTTCGATGAAGCCGCCCGCGACGGGCAGTTCGGGGTGGCGGCGCCCCAGCTCCCGTACGAAGTCGCGGAACGCCTCGGCCCCGGCGTCGTCCCGGGTGCCGTGACCGGCGATGAGCAGGGCGGGCGGCGGGGTGGTCACAGTTTCTCCTCGGGATGGGAAGCGGGGTGGTACAGCAGGGCGTTGAGCGCGGCCGAGGCGACCGCCGAACCGCCCTTCTCGGACACGTTGCTCACGGCGGGCAGCCCGCTCTCGCGCAGCGCGGCCTTGGACTCGACCGCGCCGACGAAGCCGACGGGCAGTCCGATGACGAGCGCCGGATCGGCGTCCAGCGTCAGCAGCTCCTCCAGCGCGGTCGGCGCGTTGCCGATCACCCAGAGGGCGCCCGGGCCGACCTGCTCGTAGGCGAGCCGCATGCCGTGGGCGGAACGGGTCAGCCCCGGACCGGCCACGGCGTCCCTGAGCCGGCAGACGGTCTCGCGCCGGGTGATGCCGGCTCCGACCATCTCCACGTCCACGACGACGGGCGCGCCCGCGTGCAGGGCCGCGTGCGCCTTCTCCAACGCGCCCTCGTCCATGACGAGGTCGGTGGCGTAGCCGAGGTCGGCGGCGGAGTGGATGACCCGCTCCACCACGGCCCGGGTCAGCGGCGGGAAGTGCGAGGTGTCCAGGCGGGCGCGCAGCCGCCGGTAGGACTCCTGCTCGATGGGATGGATCACGCGGTTCACTCGGCGCCCTCCTGCGCTGTCTGCCAGCGGTAGCCGCGCGGCGTCACCATGCGGCCCGCGATGTCCCGGGTCGCCGTGTTGCCCACGGTCACGACCGTCATCATGTCGACGGTCGCCGGATCCAGGGCACCCAGTGTCGTGAGCCGACCGGACTCGTCCGGCCGTGACGCGTTGCGTACGACACCGACCGGCGTGGTCGGCTCGCGGTGCTCGGCGAGGATGGCGAGCGCCTTGGGCAGCTGCCAGTCGCGGCCCCGGGAACGGGGGTTGTAGAAGGTGACCACGATGTCCGCCTCGGCCGCGGCCCGCACCCGCCGCTCGATGACCTCCCACGGTGTGTGGAGGTCGGAGAGGCTGATGGACACGTGGTCGTGGCCGAGCGGGGCGCCCAGGATCGCGGCGGCCGCGAGGGCGGCGGTCACGCCCGGCACCCCGATCACGTCGATGTCGTCGGACGCCTCCGCGAGCGCGGGGGAGGCCATGGCGTACACGCCCGCGTCCCCGCTGCCGATCAGCGCGACGGCCTGACCCTTGCGGGCCTCCGCCACGGCCGTGCGCGCCCGCTCCTCCTCGGCGCCGAGCCCCGACTCCAGGATCCGGGTGCCGGGCCGCAGCAGGTCGCGGATCTGGTCGACGTACTGGTCGAGGCCGACGAGCACGGAGGCCCGCTCCAGCTCGGCCTTCGCGCGGGGGGTGAGCAGGTCCCGGGCGCCCGGCCCGAGCCCGACCACCGCGAGCCGCCCGCGCTCCGGACGCCGTACGACGGCACAGGTCGCCATCGCCGGCTGCCCGTCCGCGCGCTCCGACTTCCGTTTCGGTACGAGGAGTTCACCGCCGCGCACGAGGGCGGCGGCCTCGGCGACGGAGGGGGTGCCGACGGCCGCGAGGGGTGCGTCGGAGGGGTTGGGGACCTCCACGGCCGCCAGTTCCTCGGCGGAGTGGGTGACGAGGGGGACGCCGAGGCGGGCGGCGGCCTCGACGATGCCGGGCTCGTCGGCCTTGGCGTCGACGGTGGCGAGTTCCGCGAGGGACTTGGGGGAGAGACCCCCGTCGCCGAGCGCGCTCTCGATCAGCCCGAGGATCTCCTCGACGGGGGCGCCCTTCGAGGCACCGACACCGACGACGAGGGATGGCGGGCGCAGCACGACCTCGCGCTCCGCGGGGGCGACGAGCCGGTCCGTCAGCCGGATCGTGTACGACCCCTCGGCGCCGGCCCGCAGCGGCGGCAGCGGCCAGGGCACCTCGGCCTTCAGCGCGACCGCCTCGCCGTCCAGCATGGCCCGCGAGACCCCGGCGACATCGCCCTCGACCGGGAAGCCGAGCGTGTCCAGACCGGGCAGCCCCACGGCATCCGTCGCCGTGGTCACCACGGGCTCAGCACCCAGCAACTCCCCGACCTGCCGGGCGATTTCATTGGCGCCGCCGCCGTGCCCACCGACCAGCGACACGGCGAACCGCCCGCCCTCGTCGACGCACACCACACCCGGGTCGGTCGTCTTGTCGCCCAGCAGCGGGGCGATCAGCCGTACGACCGCCCCCGTGGCCAGGAAGCACACGAGCTGCTCACACTCGGCGAACGCCCGGCGTACGGCGTCCTTGACGGGGCCGTCGTACACGCGCGTGCGGTCCGGCCACGCCGCGGCCAGCCGGTCCCGCGCCGCCGCCCCCGCCGCGGTGGCGGAAATGAGGCCGATCACTGGGCAACTCCTTCAGTACAGGCTTGAGGCCGCACGCCCCACAGCAGGAAAACGGGATTGGTCGCCGCGAGCCGGGTCACGTCCCCCGGCAGCGGCGCGAGCCGGGACGACTGCAACAGCACCCCGTCGCAGGAGAACCCGGCGCCGGTGAGCGCCTCGCGTACCGCCGGTACCCGGTCGAGCGCGGCCATGGCGACGACGACCGTCCGCCGGGCGCGTCGCGCGCACGCGGTGACGATGGCGGGCAGCTCGCGGCCTCCGCCGCCGATGAACACGGCGTCGGGATCGTGGAGGTCCGACGACAGGACGGTGGGCGCCGCCCCGTGCAGGACCCGTACGTCGACGCCGTGCGCGGCGGCGTTGGCGCGGATCCGCTCGACACCGTCCCGGGTCTTCTCGATCGCCGTTACGGCGGCACCGAGCCGCGCGCATTCGACGGCCACGGAACCGGAGCCCGCGCCGACGTCCCACACCAGATCGCCGAGGCGCGGCCCGAGCCGGGCCAGGGCGAGCGCCCGTACCTCGAACTTGGTGATCATCGAGTCGCGGTGGGTGAACTCGCCCTCGTCCAGCGCCCATCCGGCGGGCCCGGCCGACGCCCCGGCGACCGTGCGCACGCCCCCGAGCGCCCGCGCCTCGTCCAGGCACAGCACCACACTGACCGCTGTACCCCAGTCCCGGGCGGCGGCCTCGGCGGGCGTCACCCGCTCCACGCGCTCCTCGGCCGAACCGAGCGCCGAGACGACGACGAGGACCCGCGAGTCGGCCCGGTGCACGAGAGCGGCCCCCAGCTCGGCGGGCCCGGAACCGGGGCCGGTCAGCACGGCCACCTTGGGACGCGCCCGGCACACATTGACGGCCGTACGCAACTCCCGCCCGTGCGCGCTGACCACCACGGCGTCGTCCCACGGCAGGCCGACCCGCGCGAAGGCCCCGGCGACGGACGAGACGCCGGCCCGCACATCGAGCCGCTCCGCCCCGAACCGCTCCGCCAGCACCCGCACGATCCCGAAGAACCCGGGATCGCCGGAGGCCAGCACGACCACACGGCCGTCCTTGTCGAGATGCCGTTCGATGGTGTCGAGGGCGGGCGCCAGCGGCCCGAGCACGACCGTCTCGGCCGCCTCGGGCAGTCGTACGGCATCGAGGTGCCGCCTGCCGCCCACGACGAGCTGCACCCCGGCGAGGACGTCGTCGGCGACCGGCGCCCCCGTCCCCGTGCCGACGACCGTGATCGGCCTGCCGGGGATCACGAACTCGCCCCTCGCTCGCGCAGCGCCCGGCGGGCCTGAGGGTCGGCCTTGCGGTACCCGTGGAAGTGACCGGGGTGGTACAGGTGCGAACGCGTGCCCTGCGCGTCGAGAGCCGGGCCGACCAGGAACAGCGTGTGCTTCCAGAGCTTGTGCTCCTTGACGGTCTCCTCCAGCGTGCCGACGGTGCACCGCACGATCAGCTCCTCCGGCCAGGTCGCCTGGTAGGCGACGACGACCGGCGTGGACGTCGGATACCCGCCCTCCAGCAACTCCCGCACGAGCTGCCCGCTGCGGGCCGCGGACAGGAAGATCGCCATGGTGGTGCCGTGCTTGGCGAACTCCCTGACCTCCTCCCCGGGCGGCATCGGCGTCTTGCCGCCGCCGAGCCGGGTGAGGACGACGGACTGGGCGACCTCGGGGATGGTCAGCTCCCGCTGCGCGAGCGCGGCGACGGCGGAGAAGGCGGAGACGCCGGGGACGACCTCGGTGGCGATGCCGATCCGGGCACACCGGTCGAGCTGCTCCTGGGTACCGCCCCAGAGCGCGGGGTCACCGGAGTGGATACGGGCGACGCGCAGGCCCTCGGCGACGGCCCGCTCGTACACGGCGACGACGTCCTCCAGGGACATGGTCGCCGAGTCGAGGATCTCGGCGTCCTCGCGCGCATGCTGCAGGACCTCCGCCTGGACCAGGCTGGCCGCCCAGATCACGACGTCGGCCTCGGCGATGGCACGCGCGGCACGGAACGTCAGCAGATCGGCGGCGCCGGGGCCGGCACCGACGAAGGTCACCTTGCCGGTGGGGGCATCGGCCATGGGGAATCGGTCCTCTCCTACAGGGATTTGAGCGGGGTCCAGCGGGGGCGTTGTACGGACGGCGTCAGAGCTTTCCGCCCCGCCCGCCGTCGCGGCGCGCGGGTGCGATGAGCGTCGACAGATACGGCAGGGGCGTGCCGTCGAGCTCGGCGGCCGGCCGGATCGACTCCTCCTCCAGCCCGAGCGCCGACCCCCACACCGCGTCCTCGATCCGCCCGGTCTCCCGCAGTGCCTCGGCGACCTCCTGCGCCTGCCGCCCGAACTTGTAGGCAACGACGGTCCCGGGCCCGGCGAGAGCCTCCTTCAGCACGGTCGCCCCCGCGGTCACGGGCACGAGCGTGAGCGGCTCGGTCCCTTCGGTCAGCACGGCACCCGACCGCGCGGCGAGGTCCTGCATGGCGGTGATGCCGGGGACGGTCTCGACGACGGTGTCGGGCACCAATTCGCCGATGGTCTGCGCGAGATAGGTGAAGGTGGAGTACACATTGGGATCACCGATGGTCGCGAAGGCCACGACGCCGTGCCCGCGCAGCAACTCCGCCACCCGCTCGCCCGCAGCGTCCCAGGCGGCCTCGCGCCGCCCCCGGTCGGTCCGCTCATTGAGGGCGAACACGACCCGGACGACCTTCTCCTCGGGCACGTAATGCAGCACGGTCGCCTCGGCCCGCCCCCGCTCGCCCGTGTCCATGACGGGTACGACGACGACATCGGCGGCCCGCAGAGCGTTGACGCCCTTGACGGTCACCAGCTCCGGATCACCGGGACCGACCCCGACTCCGATCAACCTGCTGCTGCTCATGACGTCCGGCACCTCTCCACGAACCGACGGGCGACACCGGGCTCTCCGGCCCAGTGCGTGTGCAGATAACTCGCGTGCACGCCCTGCTGTACGAAACCTTCGACCCGCCTCCAAGGGGTCCTGACCCCCCAGGCGGGCGCCGCCCCCGAGCCGGGCTCGACGACGGTCCGATGAAACTCGTGCCCCCGCATCCGCGTCCCCGCGGCGGCGAGGGAACTGTCGCTGACGGCAACGGCGTCCCGATACCCGAGGGTGAGCCGCTCGCTCATCCGCGCCGCGGCATCGAGCACCCCGCACATGGGCTGCCCGTCGAGCTCACGGCACAGGTAGAGCAGCCCGGCACACTCGGCGGCGACGGGCGCCCCGCTCAGCGCGAAGTCGCCGATGGCCTTGCGCAGCGGCTCATTGGCGGACAGCTCGGCGGCGTACACCTCGGGGAACCCGCCACCGATGACCAAGCCGCGTGTGCCGTCGGGGAGTTGCTCGTCCCGCAGGGGGTCGAAGGGGACGACTTGGGCACCGGCGGCGGTGAGAAGCTCGGAGTGCTCGGCGTAGGAGAACGTGAACGCTGAGCCTCCGGCAACGGCGACCACCGGCATTCCAGCCCCTCTGGAGGAGTTTGAGGACGAGGACACGCCATCCCCAACCCCCACCCACCCGCTGGGAACACTTGTCGACGCGGGTCCGCACTGTTCAGCCCGTCCGGCGTTTGAGGACGAGGCCCCTTCAGGGCCGAAGCGGGGGTCTGGGGGCGCAGCCCCCAGCGGGGTCGAAGGGGCGGAGCCCCTGGAGGACGGGAAGGGCAGGGGCGGCGGGGGCGAAGAAGCGACGACCTCAGCCGCATCCCAAGCCGCACACGACACCGCACCCGCACTCCGCGCCAGCGCGACCAACGCCTCCAGATCACACCCGCCGGAGACCTGCGCCGCCATCGCCGCAACCGCGTCCACCGCGGCAGCCCGCCGCTCGGCGACCGGCACCAGCCCCAGATGCCGCGACGGCGTATCCACCTGGGCAACCCGCCGCACAACCCCCAGCACAGGCACCCCCGCCTGGTCCAACGCCTCCCGCAGCAACTCCTCATGCCGATCCGACGCGACCTTGTTCAGAATCACGCCCCCGACCCGCACCTCCGGATCCCAGGACGCAAACCCATGCACCAACGCCGCCACGGACCGCGACTGCGAAGACGCATCGACGACCAGCACCACAGGCGCCCGCAGCAACTTCGCCACATGCGCGGTGGACGCCAGTTCACCCTCCCCCGCGGCGCCGTCGTACAGCCCCATCACCCCCTCGACGACGGCGATGTCACACCCCCGTGCCCCATGCAGGAACAACGGCCCGACCAACTCCGGCCCGCACAGATACGCGTCGAGATTCCGCCCCACCCGCCCGGTCGCGAGCGCGTGGTACCCGGGATCGATGTAGTCCGGCCCCACCTTGTGGGGAGACACGGCAAGCCCCCGCGCGGCGAGCGCGGCCATCAACCCCGTGGCGACGGTGGTCTTGCCACTGCCCGAGGAGGGCGCGGCAATGACCAGCCGAGGGACGGAAGAAGTCACCACTCGATGCCCCTCTGGCCCTTCTGGCCCACGTCCATCGGATGCTTCACCTTGGACATGTCGGTCACGAGGTCGGCGAAGTCGACGAGCTTCTCGGGCGCGTTCCGCCCTGTGATCACCACATGCTGGGTCCCCGGCCGGTTCCGCAGCACGTCGATCACCTCATCGGTGTCGACCCACCCCCAGTGCATCGGGTACGCGAACTCGTCGAGCACGTACAGCTTGTACGTCTCGGCGGCCAGGTCCCGCTTGACCTGCTCCCAGCCCTCCCGGGCCTTGTCCTCGTTGTCCATCTGGTCGTCCCGCTGAACCCAGGACCACCCTTCACCCATCTTGTGCCAGTCGACGGACCCGCCTTCACCACTGGCCCCGAGCACCCGCAGCGCGTTCTCCTCGCCGACCTTCCACTTGGCCGACTTGACGAACTGGAACACCCCGATGGGCCAGCCCTGGTTCCAGGCCCGCAGTGCGAGCCCGAAGGCGGCGGTCGACTTGCCCTTCCCGATACCGGTGTGCACGACGACCAGCGGCCGATTACGACGCTGCCGCGTCGTCAAACCGTCGTCCGGCACCACACTCGGTTGCCCCTGAGGCATTACGCGGCCCTCCTCTGTACGTCCTTCACCAGCCCGGCGATGCTGTCCGCCCGTAGTTCGTCCAACGTCACCGCCGTACCGCCCAGTTCACCCGCGAGCTGCCCGGCGAGCCCCAGCCGCACGGGCCCGGACTCACAGTCCACGACCACGGAGGCGACCCCCTCGGCCGCGAACAGCCGAGCGGCCCGGCCCGCAAGGGCAACGGGCTCCGGCCCACCGGTGGCCCGCCCGTCCGTCACCACGACCACCAGCGCCCGCCGCGCCGGATCCCGCAGCCGCTCCACCCGCAGCACGTCATGCGCCTTCAGCAACCCGGCGGCCAACGGCGTCCGCCCACCCGTCGGCAGCGACTCCAGCCGGACCGCCGCCGCGTCCACGGACGACGTCGGCGGCAGCGCGACATCGGCCGCCGCCCCCCGGAAGGTCACGAGCCCCACCTTGTCCCGCCGCTGATACGCGTCCAGCAGCAACGACAGCACAGCCCCCTTCACGGCACTCATCCGCTGCCGAGCCGCCATCGACCCCGAGGCGTCCACGACGAACAGCACGAGATTCCCCTCGCGCCCCTCCCGCGCCGCCTGCCGCAGATCGTCCCGGCGCAGCACCAGCCCCGGCCCGGACCGTCCCCGGGCCCGCTGATGCGGCGCGGCAGCCTGCACGGTCGCCGCCAGATGCAGTTTGGTCAGGGCACCCCGGGGCCGCCGGGCCCCGGTCGTCCGCCCGTGCTCGGTCCGGGCCCGCGAACGCCGCCCGGCGGCACCCTCGCCGATCCCCGGCACGCTCAGCACCTTCGTCCGGAAGGGCTCGGCGGCACGCACCGCCTGCTGCTCACCCGACCCGGCCCCGGAAGGCTGCGGCTCCCCGCCCTCCCCGGCCTCGGGACGCGCGGCGGTGTCACCCCCCTGCGGACCGTCGGACTCCGAAGGCGACTGCCCGCCGCCCCCGCCGCCCGGCCCGTCCGGATCGGGATCCTCGTCACCCTCTGCGTCCCCGTCCCCGGAGAACTGCTCCAGCGTCTCGTCGAGCTTGTCCTCGTCGAGCCCCGGCGCGTCGAAGGGGTTACGCCGCCTGCGGTGCGGCAGCGAGAGCAGCGCGGCCTGCCGCACATCCTCCGCGAGCACATCCGTCCGCCCGGCCCACGCGGCCAGCGCCGTCGCCGTCCGCGCCATCACGATGTCGGCCCGCATGCCGTCCACCTCGAACGCGGCACATGTCGCCGCGATCTGCCGCAGCGCCCCGTCACCCAGCCGCACGGACGGCAACAGCTCCCGCGCGGCCACGATCCGTCCCCGTACGGCCGCCTCCTCGTCCGCCCAACGCGCGGCGAACCCGCCCGGGTCGTCGTCGTAGGCGAGCCGCCGCCGTACGACCTCCACCCGCTGGTCCGGCTCCCGCGAGGCAGCGACCTCGACGGTCAGCCCGAACCGGTCGAGCAGCTGCGGCCGCAGCTCGCCCTCCTCGGGGTTCATGGTGCCGACGAGCAGGAAACGGGCCGCGTGCCGGACCGAGACACCCTCGCGCTCCACGTACGACGCACCCATCGCGGCCGCGTCGAGGAGCAGGTCCACCAAGTGGTCGTGGAGGAGGTTGACCTCGTCGACGTAGAGGATCCCGCGGTGCGCGTCGGCGAGCAGGCCGGGCTCGAAGGCCTTCACGCCCTCCGCCAGCGCCCGCTCGATGTCCAGCGCGCCCACCAGCCGGTCCTCGGAGGCGCCGACGGGGAGTTCGACCATACGGGCGGGGCGCTCGACGCCGCCCCCGCTCTCGTGCGGCCCGTCCGGGCAGGAGGGGTCCGGCGCGGCGGGGTCACAGGAGAAACGGCACCCGGGGACGACCGCGACCTGCGGCACCAGCGCCGAAAGGGCGCGCACGGCCGTCGACTTGGCGGTGCCCTTCTCGCCGCGCACCAGCACTCCGCCGACCGCCGGCGACACGGCGTTCAGCAGCAGCGCGAGCCGCAGATCGTCCTGACCGACAACAGCGGTGAAAGGGAAGGGAGTTGTCACTTCTCGTCGCCCTCCAGGTCGCCTTCGAGCTCAAGGTAGGTCGCCCGCAGCCGCTCCAGCGTGTCCGCGTCCGGCTCGGCCCACAGCCCGCGGTCGGCGGCCTCCAGCAGCCGCTCGGTGATGCCGCGCAGC
Organism: Streptomyces sp. NPDC107522; assembly: GCF_055657525.1. Lineage (NCBI taxonomy): Bacteria > Bacillati > Actinomycetota > Actinomycetes > Kitasatosporales > Streptomycetaceae > Streptomyces > Streptomyces sp. NPDC107522. The sequence goes on from NZ_JBVKAU010000020.1 coordinate 85,131, forward strand.
GCCCACGGGTTGGACTTCTTCATGAAGTCCCGGTTCTCGGCGTCGAAGACGTACTCCGCCGACAGCTTCTCGTACATCCAGTCGTCGACGACCCCGGCCGTGGCGTCGTACCCGAAGAGGTAGTCCACGGTCGCCGCCATCTCGAAGGCGCCCTTGTAGCCGTGCCGCCGCATGGCCGCCATCCAGCGCGGGTTGACCACCCGGGCGCGGAAGACGCGGTGGGTCTCCTCGCCGAGCGTGCGGGTCTTCACCTGGTCGGGAGTGGCACTGTCACCCACGTACGCCTCGGGGTTGGCGCCCGTCAGGTGCCGCACCATGGCGACCATGCCGCCGTGGTACTGGAAGTAGTCGTCGGCGTCGACGAGGTCGTGCTCGCGTGTGTCGACGTTCTTCGCTGCGACGTTGATCCGCTTGAACGCGGTCTCCATGTCCCCGCGCGCCGCCCGCCCGTCGAGCCCACGCCCGTAGGCGTAGCCGCCCCAGACGGCGTACACCTCGGCCAGGTCGGCGTCGCTTCGCCAGTTGCGGGCGTCGATCAGCGGCAGCAGACCGGCGCCGTACGCGCCCGGCTTGGAGCCGAAGATACGGGCCGTCGCGCGCCGCCGGTCACCGTGCTCGGCGGTGTCCTCGTCGGCGTGCGCCTTCACGAAGTTCCGGTCGGCGGGCTCGTCCAGCTCGGCGACCTTGCGTACGGCGTCGTCGATCAGGCCGACGACGTGCGGGAAGGCGTCGCGGAAGAAGCCGGAGATGCGGACGGTGACGTCGATGCGGGGACGGCCGAGCTCCTCCAGGCCGATCACCTCGAACCCGGTCACCCGCCGCGAGGCCTCGTCCCACACCGGGCGGCAGCCCAGCAGCGCGAGGATCTCGGCGATGTCGTCGCCCTGAGTGCGCATCGCGGACGTGCCCCAGACCGTCAGGCCGACGGACTTCGGGTACTCGCCGGTGTCCTGGAGGTACCGCTGCACGAGCGAGTCGGCGAGCGACTGCCCGACCTCCCAGCTCAGCCGGGACGGGATGGCCTTGGGGTCGACGGAGTAGAAGTTCCGGCCGGTCGGCAGGACGTTGACCAGTCCGCGCGTGGGCGAACCGGACGGGCCCGCCGGGACGTAACCGCCGTTTAGCGCCCGCAGGATGTGCCCGATCTCGTCCGTGGTCCTGGCCAGACGCGGTACGACCTCGTTGCAGGCGAACTCCAACACGGCGACCGCGTCCGGGAGTTCGGTGCCGAGGACGTCACGGACGAGGGAGGGGACGGCCGAGACGTCCCACGCCCGGGCCTCCATCCCCTCCGCGACCCGCCGGCACAGCTGCTCCAGCAGGTCGATGGCGTCGGCGGCCGTCCGGGACGGGCCCTCGACCAGATCCGTCAGCTCGACCGGCACCTTCACCGGAGCGCCCGGCTCGGCGAGCAGCTCCTTCTCGACGAGCCCGAAGTGGGCCGCGAGGGACGCCCGGAGCCCCGGGAGCGCGTTCGCCTGCCCGCCCCACACCTGCGAGGCGCGCAGCACGGCCAGCACGAGGTTGACGCGCGGCTCGCCGACCGGACCGCCGCCCAGGATGTGGAGCCCGTCCCGGATCTGCACGTCCTTGATCTCGCACAGATAGCCGTCGATGTGCATGACGAACTCGTCGAACTCTTCGTCGTCCGGCTGCTCGTCGACATGCAGGTCGTGGTGGAGCTCGGCGGCCTTCACGAGGGTCCAGATCTGGGCCCTGACCGCCGGCGCCTTCGTCGGGTCCAGGTCGGAGACCAGCGCGTACTCGTCGAGCAGCTGCTCCAGCTTGGCCAGGTCGCCGTAGGTGTCGGCACGCGCCATGGGCGGTACGAGGTGGTCGACGACTGTGGCGTGACCGCGCCGCTTGGCCTGGGTGCCCTCGCCGGGGTCGTTGACGATGAACGGGTAGATCAGCGGCAGACCGCCGAGTACGGCGTCCGGCGCGCAACCACCGCTCAGCCCCAGCCCCTTGCCCGGCAGCCACTCCATCGTGCCGTGCTTGCCCATGTGCACGATGGCGTCGGCGCCGAAACTGTTCTCCAGCCACCTGTACGCCGCCATGTAGTGGTGGGAGGGCGGCATGTCGGGGTCGTGGTAGATCGCGATCGGGTTCTCGCCGAAGCCGCGCGGCGGCTGGATCATGACGACGACGTTCCCGAACTGGAGCGACGCGAGGACGATGTCGTCCCCGTCGACATACAGCGAGCCCGGCGGCTCGCCCCACGCCTCGGTCATCGCGTCCCTGAGCTCCGGGTCGAGCTTGTCGAACCAGGCCTGATAGTCGGCCAGCGGCACACGCGCCGGCGCGGAGGCCAGCTGCTCCTCGGTCAGCCACTCGACGTCGTGCCCGCCGGCCTCGATGAGCCGGTGGATCAGCTCGTCGCCGTTGTCGGGGTACTCGGTGAGCCCGTACCCGGCGTCCCGGAGCGCGTCGAGCACCCGTACCGCCGACGCGGGCGTGTCCAGGCCGACCGCGTTGCCGACCCGCGAGTGCTTGGTCGGGTAGGCGGTGAAGACGAGCGCGAGCTTCTTGTCCGCGTTGGGCTTGTGCTTCAACTGCGCGTGCCGTACGGCGATCCCGGCGACCCGCGCGGCCCGCTCCGGGTCGGCCACGTACACCGGCACGTCGTCCGGGCCCTGCTCCTTGAAGGAGAACGGGACCGTGATGAGACGCCCGTCGAACTCGGGGATCGCGACCTGCATCGCCGCGTCCATGGGGGAGAGGGCGGCGTCCGACTCGTCCCAGGCGGCCCGGGACGAGGTGAGGCAGAGCCCTTGCAGCACCGGGACGTTCAGGTCGGCGAGCGCGCCGATGTCCCAGGCCTCCTCGTCGCCGCCCGCCGATGCCTGCGAGGCGTGCGTGCCGCCCGCCGCGAGGACGGTGGCGACGAGGGCGTCGGCCTTGCCGAGGATCTCGTACAGTCCGTCGTCCGCGCCGCGCAGCGAACCGCAGTACACGGGAAGGGCGTTGGCGCCGTGCGCCTCGACGGCGTCGCACAGGGTGTCCACGAAGGCGGTGTTGCCACTCAGCTCATGGGCCCGGTAGAAGAGCACGCCGACGGTCGGACGGCCCTCGACGAAGGGGCGCTCGCCGTGGACGCCGTATTCCGGCATCTTCTGCGGCTCGACGAAGCCCTCGCCCGTCAGCAGCACGGTGTCCGAGAGGAACCGCGCGAGTTCGGTGAGGTTGGCGGGCCCGCCCTCGACAAGGTACTTCAGCGCCTCGGCCACGACACCGGCCGGGACGGACGACTCGGCCATCAACTCGGCGTCGGGGACGGCCTCGCCGCCCAGCAGCACGGTCGGGACACCGGACGCCTTCAGCTTGGCGAGCCCGTCCTCCCAGGCCCGCTTGCCGCCCAGCAGCCGTACGACGGCGATGTCCGCGCCGTCGAGCAGCGCGGCCAGCTCGCCGTCGACGTCCACGCGCGTCGGGTTGCCGATCCGGTAGTCGGCACCGGAGGCGGCCCGGGCCGCCAGCAGGTCCGTGTCGGCGGTCGACAACAACAACACAGTGCTCATGCGGGCGCTCCCGGTGGAATGAAAGGCAGTCCTTGCGGCGCGCCCGACTCGATGAGCCGCCAGAGCGCGTCCGTGTCCGCGTGCTGTTCGATCAGGTCGCCGAGCCGGTCGAGCTGCTCCTCGCGCAGCGCGGCGAACGACGTGTCGGCGGCCGGCACGAAGCGGCGGCCCGCGGCGGCCGCCACCTCCCGCAGGAAGGCCCGCCGGAAACCGTCCGACTCGAGCGAGCCGTGCCAGTGCGTGCCCCAGGTCTGGCCGACCCGGCAGCCGTCCAGGAAGGGGTCGCCACCCGATATCTCGGCAACCCCGTGATGGATCTCGTACCCGTCGACGTGCTCGCCGAGAGCTTCCCCGCTCGGCCGGGTGAGGGTCTTCTCGCGGGCGAACCGCACCCGGACGGGCAGGACCCCGAGCCCGTCGACATGCCCGCGCCGGCTCTCGACGTCGTCCTCGATGTGCTCGCCGAGGATCTGGAAGCCGCCGCAGATGCCGAGGACGGGCCGCTGCTCGGCGACCCGGCGCACGAGGGCCTCGGCGAGCCCCCGCTCGCGCAGCCACTCCAGGGCGCGGACGGTTCCGCGGGTGCCGGGGATGACCACCAGGTCGGCGTCGGCGAGCTCCTCCGGTCGGTCCACGAACCGCACGACGACACCCGGCTCGGCGGCCAGGGCGTCGACGTCGGTGAAGTTGGACATCAGGGGAATCGCACAGACGGCGACGCGCAGCACGTCCTCCCCGACCGGCGGAGCGACGTTGGACTCCCGTACCGTCCCCCGCAGGGAGACCCGCAGGCCGTCCTCCTCGTCGATGCCGAGCCCGTGCCGGAAGGGCAGGACACCGTACGTCCGCCGCCCGGTGAGCCCGTGCAGCATGTCCAGGCCGGGCTCCAGGAGGCTGACATCCCCCCGGAACTTGTTCACGAGGAACCCGGCGACGAGCGCCTGGTCCTTGGGGCTGAGGAGCGCGACGGTCCCGAAGAACGAGGCGAAGACCCCGCCGCGGTCGATGTCCCCGACCACGAGCACGGGCAGCCCGGCGTTCCGGGCGATCCCCATGTTCACGATGTCGGTCCGCCTGAGGTTGATCTCGGCGGGACTCCCCGCCCCCTCACAGATCACCGCGTCATACGTGCCCCGCAACTCGGCGAGACAGTCCAGCACGGTCCCCAGCAGCGCCTGCTGCCGCCCGCCGTGGTATCCGCGTGCGCTCAGCTCACCCACCGGCTTGCCCAGCAGCACGACTTGGCTGCTCTGCTCGCCACCGGGCTTGAGCAGCACGGGATTCATCAGCGCGGTCGGCTCGACGCGACAGGCCTGCGCCTGCATGGCCTGAGCCCGCCCGATCTCGGCGCCCTCGCGCGTGACGAACGAATTGAGGGACATGTTCTGCGCCTTGAAGGGCGCTACCTTGACGCCCTGCCGCACCAGCCACCGGCAGATCCCGGCGGTGACGACACTCTTCCCGGCGTCGGAGGTGGTACCGGCGACGAGAAGCCCACCACCCGTCATGACGTACGTCCTCTCTTGGTGCGGCCTCGTTTCAGGAGCCGCGCGCCGGCGCACACGCCCAGCGCGAGCCAGCTCACGCGCTGCGACAGCCGTACGGCACGCTCGATGTCCGTGACCCGAACGGGGCGCCCGGCGGCGCCGTTGAGCACGGGCCGGTGCTCGACCCGCCCGCCGTACGACAGCGTCCCGCCCAGGCGCACCCCGAGGGCCCCCGCGAACGAGGCCTCGACGGGCCCGGCGTTGGGGCTCGGGTGCTTCGCGGCATCGGCCCGCCACGCCCGTACGGCCCCGCGGGCGTCACCACTCCCAACAGCGGCCAGCACGGCGGTCAGCCGCGCGCCGGGCCAGCCCGCCACGTCGTCGAGCCGGGCCGAGGCCCACCCGTACCGCCGATACCGGGCCGACTTGTGCCCCACCATGGCGTCCAGCGTGTTCACGGCCCGGAACCCGAGCAGCCCCGGCACCCCACCGACGGCTCCCCACACGAGCGCCCCCACCACCGCATCGGAGGTGTTCTCCGCAACGGACTCGACGACGGCCCGGGCGATCCCGTCCGCGTCCAGCGCCTGCGGATCCCGCCCGCACAGATGCGGCAGCCGCTCCCGGGCCCCCTCGACGTCCCCCGCATCGAGGGCACGCCCGATGACCCGCGCCTCACGCGCGAGCGAGGTCCCGCCGACAACGGCCCAGGTGGCGGCGGCGGTCAGCGCGACGGAGGCGGCACGCGACGGCCGTACGACGCGCTGCGCGACGGCGCCGAGCGCCACCGCACCGCCCGCGCACACGGCGGTGTGCAGCACGCCCCGTCCGCGGTGATCCCGCCACAACACCTTCTCCACGGCCCCGGCGGCCCGCCCGAACGCGGCGACCGGATGCCCCCGGCGCGGGTCGCCGAGCAGCAGATCACCGAGAAGTCCGGCGGCGGCGCCGTACGCGAAGACGCGATCGGCACGCATCGGGGTCAGCCGACCGTCGGTTCAGACGTGGGTCCGACACTGCATCTCGATCGGCAGGCGAGCATCGCGTTATGTCCTCACTCAGGGTGTCCACGCCCTGGTTCGACGAGACCGGCGGTGAGAGTTCCTGGCTCCCGGGGCTATCTACCCCGGTGACAGTGGCGGGACCGCGCCGGATTCACACCGGCTTCCTCTCCTACCGCCGTACATGGCTCCGGCAGTCCACCACGGGGTTGGAAGGGGCGTCAACTTGCTGTTGACCTGCGAGGGGAGAGTGTGCAGAAGCCCACATGAGTGGCACCGGCCAGCACCCCGCCGGGGCCCAGGAAACCGACTCGGGTCGAATTCCCTGTGACGGGTGGCCTTCCGCGAAGTCCGTTGCGGCGAGGGTATCGGGCGCCTCCAATAAGTCGTACGAGGTGCTACGAGATGTAAGGAACTCGTCGAAACTGTATGGGAATTGACGAATCGGGTGGACCGGGAGCAGCCCGCCTCTTGGCAGGGCTCGGCGCGGCGGTGGGTCTTTCCCGCCGGCGCCGAGCACGGCGCCGAGTACTTGTTCGGTCGGCTGATCGTGGAGCGACGGGGTGAGGAACTGACGGCGGAGCCTGTCCGTCTGAAGGAATCGGATGGCGCGGAGGCTGACGAACTGGCCGCCTTCTTCACCATGGACAGCCGCCGTGGCGTCCGGTGGGAGTCCGGCCACGACTCGCCGGCTGTATCGAGTTCGGCGCCCCTCTGTACGACAGCAAGGTCGCGCTACTGTCCCGGAAATGACGACCGGGCGGGTGCGGGGAACGTCGTCCCCGCACCCGCCCGGCGCAATCCGTATGTCAGGCCACGATCAGATAGATCCCGTATCCCACAGCCGCCGCACACGCAGCGAAGCACGCGTACGCGCCGGTGACCGCGAAGGCGGCCGAGCCGCCCTGGGCCGAGGCCTTCTCCTGGCGGGACAGGCCCGCGATGCCGAGGGTGAACAGGCCCACGAGGGCCACCGTGACCACGAGGCTGACGCCGAAGACGGAACCGAGGGCCGCCCAGTCGATCTTCATACTGCTGTTTCCTTCGTTACCGGGTGGGCGGGGCTCAGACCGTGGTGGCCGGCGAGGCCGCCGGTTCGGTCGCCGGGGCCGGGATCGTGGCCGTGAGGTCCTCGGTCGCCGTGCCTGTCGGGGGCGGGGTCACGGCGGCGATGGCTGTGGTCACCACGCCGGCCGGCTCGTCGGTCTCGTTGACGTTCGTGTGGTCGACGACCTCACGGCGGGAGAGCTTCCAGATCGCGGCGCTGGAGGCGACCAGGAAGACCGCCACGAGGGCCGTGCCCCAGTTGCCGAAGCCCGTCACGTACTCCGCGAGCGCGCCGACCAGCGCGGCGGCCGGGAGCGTGAGGCCCCAGGCGACGAACATGCGGGTGGCGGTCGACCAGCGGACGACGCCGCCCTTGCGGCCGAGGCCCGCACCCATCACCGAGCCGGAGACGGAGTGCGTGGTGGAGAGGGAGAAGCCGAGGTGGGAGGAGGCCAGGATGACCGTCGCGGCGCTGGTCTGGGCGGCGAAGCCCTGCTGCGGCTGGAGGTCGGTCAGGCCCTTGCCCATGGTGCGGATGATGCGCCAGCCGCCGAGGTAGGTGCCGAGCGCGATGGCCAGACCCGCGGAGAGGATGACCCAGGTGGGAGGGTCGGAGTCGGGGGCGAGGGTGCCGCCGGCGACCAGGGCGAGGGTGATGATGCCCATCGTCTTCTGCGCGTCGTTGGTGCCGTGGGCGAGGGAGACCAGGCCGGCGGAGGCTATCTGGCCGGCGCGGTAGCCCTTCTTGGACGCGTTGCCGTCGGCCTTCTTGCCCAGGGAGTACGTCAGGCGGGTGGCCAGCATGGCGGCGATGCCCGCGACCAGCGGGGCCGCGATCGCCGGGATGAGGACCTTGGTGACCAGTACGTCACCGTGGACCGCGCCCATGCCCGCCGAGGCGATGGTGGCGCCGATCAGACCGCCCATGAGGGCGTGCGAGGAGCTGGACGGAAGTCCGACCAGCCAGGTCAGGAGGTTCCAGAGGATCGCGCCGACCAAGGCGGCGAAGATGACCTCGGGACGGATGCCGGTCTCGTCGACGAGACCCTTGGAGATCGTGTTGGCGACCTCCACGGAGAGGAAGGCGCCTACAAGGTTCAGCACGGCGGACATGGCCACCGCGACCTTGGGCTTGAGCGCACCGGTCGAGATGGTCGTGGCCATCGCGTTGGCGGTGTCGTGGAAACCGTTCGTGAAATCGAACGCGAGTGCGGTTACCACCACAATCGCGAGGATCAGCGAGAAGTTTTCCATTTACCCAGGCAATCGTTCGAGGTCGTTGGCCTGTCGAACGTAGGTAACCTGAGTGAACGGAAGGTGAACTGGGGCAGGCCGCACGGTGTCCGGCAGGGAGGGTTTCTCCTATGAGCGGAGGCTCCGGTTCCGTCGGACAGCGCGCGGCCCGGGCGCCGCACGGCTAGTAGCCGCGGGCGAACTTCCTCAGCTGGCTCATGGACCCGTTGAAGAGATTCTGGTCACCCGGCAGGCTCCCGCCGCCGTTGTCGTACTGCCAGAAGGTCCAGAACTGCCATCCGGCCGGCAGTGCCCCCGCGCTCGAGGAGTTGTAGCGGGCTGTCCACAGGGCGTGATTCGAGGCGAAGGCGCGGCTGGCGCCGGTGCAGGTGTTCCACCAGTGCGTGGTGGTGTAGATCACCGGACGACGGCCGGTGAGACGCTTCACCTCGTTGCTGAAGGACTGGATCCAGTTGACCATCTTGGCCTTGCTCAGTCCGTAGCACTTGTGCTTGCTGTACGGGTTGTACTCGATGTCGAGCGCGGGCGGCAGCGTCCAGCCGTCCGGCGTCCAGCCGCCGCCGTTGCGCACGAAGTGCTGCGCCTGCGACCTGCCCGACGACTTGTCCGGCAATGCGAAGTGGTAGGCGCCGCGGATGAGGCCCGCGTTGCGGGAACCGTTGTACTGCTGGTTGAAGTAGGGGTTGCGGTAGGTGTGCGACTCGGTCGCCTTGACGTAGACGAACGTGGCGCCCTTCGCCTTCGAGCTCTGCCAGTTGACGTTCTTCTGGTGGGAAGAGACGTCGTGGCCCTTGGGCTTGCCTGCTGCCGCCGCCGGAATCTCGGCGAGCGCGGTCCCCCCGAAGGCGAGCGCTGCCACGGACGCCGCTATGAGGCGGGAGCGGTGACGGGACGGTTTGCGATCACGAGCCATATTTCCCCCCGGAATGGCGACGTGCACGACAAATCCCCCAGAGATTACTGGAAGGTCATTGAATGCCTGTCGATCTCCGGCCAAGCACGGGAAGAGAGTGATGTATCCGTATATGCACCCTTCCGGACGCCGGTCTTCCGGCCTAAAGTGCCCCGCCTCCTGGGCGACTTGAGGCCGCGTCGCGATGGGGCCTGGCAGGATCGCCGCATGGCTGAGGACATGGCTGAGGAGCGACGGGACCAGCGGGGTGTTCGGGGTGGGAGGGATGCGCGCGAGCGCGCGCAGGAAGTGGGCGAGCCGTGGGGCAGGCGCGTGCGCCCCGAGGAGGCGGATGCCTGGGAGGCCCTTGTGGCGACGGCGCGCCGGACCGTCGCCGACGGGCTGGTCGTCGGCACGTCCGGGAACGTCTCGGTGCGGGTCGGGGACACGGTGCTGGTCACGCCGTCGGGAGTGCCGTACGACCGCCTGACGCCGCAGGACGTGACGGGGGTCGACATCGACGGCCGGCAGGTGCTGGGCGCGCTGGTGCCGACGAGCGAGCTGCCGATGCACCTCGCCGTCTACCGCGCCACGGACGCCGGCGCCGTCGTCCACACCCACGCCGTCCACGCGACGGCCGTCTCGACCCTGGTCCCCGAGCTCCCGCTGATCCACTACATGGCCGCCGCGCTCGGTGGACCGGTCCGGGTTGCCCCGTATGCGACGTACGGCACCCAGGAGTTGGCCGAGAACATGCTCCGGGCCCTCACCGACCGCACCGCCTGCCTCCTCCGGAACCACGGCACGATCGCCTACGGCACGACCCTGGACCAGGCCTACGACCGCACGGCCCAGCTGGAGTGGATGTGCCGCCTGTGGCTCACGGCGTCATCGGTACCGGGGCTCACGCCGACGCTGCTGTCGGAGGGGCAGGTGGCGGAGGTGGGCGAGCGGTTGCGGGGGTACGGGCAGCGGGCGTGACGGTTGCCTCCGGCGGTTGGGCGGGGTATTTCAGCCCGTCCGGCGTTTGAGGACGAGGCCCTTTCGAGGCCGAAGCGGGGGTCTGGGGGCGGCAGCCCCCAGGAGCCGGGGTCGAAGGGGCAGCGCCCCTGGAGTATGGGATGGGTAGGGGCGGCGAGGGCGAGAAAATCCAGGACGCGGGCGGCACGCCCTTGGCGCCGGGCCACGCGCCCCCCCCGGTCGGCCACAGCGCCGTACACCTCGCAAGCCCACGGCGACGGCACCCCCGCACCCCCACCGGACCTCACTCCATGCCGCCCTCCCACTGGCCGCTCCCCCCATACGCCCGGACACTGGACCCGTGCGCACTGTCAAAGCGACGGCCGCTGCCGTCACCGTGGCTCTCGCCGCCGGCGCCGCGAGCGTCGCCGCCGGCCGGTTCGCCAGTGGCGCCGCGCTGACGGCGCCCCCAGGCCGGCCCCTGCCCACCGAACCCCGGCTCACCGTGCACGCCACGGCCGCCGGTCAGATCGCACTCACCCGAGACCTCGCCTCCCTGCGCCCCGGCACTTACGGCCTTGCCGGCGACGCCTCGCACGCGGTCGTCGGCCCCGTCCTCGCCACGGCGAACCACTCCGCCGACACCGTCGTACGCCGCCTGGAGCGCGTCACCCACGGCACCCTCCGGCCCGGCGACAGCGTCTGGCTCACCCCGAACGTGTACGTCGGCAACCCGAGCGCCGCCCTCGGCCTCGACCACGCCGATGTCGACGTCCCCGGCGAACTCGGCTCCCTGCCCGCCTGGTTCGTCCCCGCCACACGGGACACCTGGGTCATCGCGGTGCACGGCCTCGGCACGACCCGCGAACACGCCATGAACGTCATGCGGTTCCTCAGCGGCCGCCACTTCCCGGTCCTCGCCCTCGCCTACCGCGGCGACCTCGGCGCACCCCGCCCGCCGGACGGCCTGAACCACCTCGGCGAGACCGAGTGGCGCGACCTGGACGCCGCGATGCGGTACGCCGTGCGGTACGGCGCCAAGCAGTTCGTGCTGCTCGGCTGGTCCACCGGCGCGACGATGGCGCTGCGTGCCGCCGCGCACTCCGGTCTGCGTGACCGTGTCTCCGGCCTCGTCCTGGACTCCCCGGTCCTCAGCTGGGAGACCACCCTGCGTGCCCTCGCCAGGGCCCGCCACACGCCGAGCGCCCTGCTGCCGCTCGCGGTCCGCGCGGCCCAGGGCCGCACAGGCCTGGACACCGCACGCGGCGACGGCGCCCCCGACCGCCTCACGGTGCCGACCCTCATCTTCCACGGCCCGGACGACAGGGTGGCCCCCTGGGCCCTCTCCCGCCGCCTGGCCGACGCCCACCCCAACCTGGTGGCCCTCCACACGGTCAGGAACGCCCCCCACTCAGCCATGTGGAACGCCGACCCCGAGGCCTACGAAGAAGCCCTCCGCCGCTTCATGACACCCCTCATGTGACCCCGCCGGCTCGCCGACCTCTCCCAGGGCCCACTCCGCACCTTCCCGGCGGCAGGACTCTGTCAGTCGCTCCGTACGCTCTCCTTACGCGCCGTTCCCACCCTCGGTCACCTCCCCTCCGTACCGGTCCCACAGATTCCGTTTAACCCCGTACCACTGGCCTGTTATCGGTCCCTCGCCGCCCGCAGCACCCCGTGCGTTGGCCATCCCCGTCGCCCCTCGTGACATTCCGTTTGGGTTTTCGGACCGTCAACCGGAAGACTGCACCCGTGACGTCCCGTATCCCGCGCGACTCCAGGCTTCGACTCGTCCGCCCGCGACCCCTGGCCGCCGCCCCCAGAGCCGTGAACCAGCGGCGCCCACGCCGCCCCGCACCGCGCCCCCCGGAGGGCACACCGGCCCGGGCCGAGCTGGCCAGAATGGCTCGCTCCGGTCTCGCCGCCGCGGCCCGCGTCGCCCACTGGGCCGACACCGCCCTGCGCCCCGGCCGTGACGGCGCCGGTTCCGACGGCAAGGGCACGCTCTCCGACGCGACTGCCGAACGGGCGGCCCACGACCTCGGCCTGACCGTGGCTCAGGTCCGTGCCGACTGGGACACCGCCCGCCTCGCCGGCCTCGTCGAGGTGCACGGCGACAGCGCCCGCCCCGGCTGGCGGCTGCGCGCCTGGGACCGTGACGACAGTGCCGTTCTGCGCGGCTGGGTCGCCCTCTTCGACGCCTGGTCGCTCGCCCACCCGGAACCCGAGCAGCACGAGCACGCCGCCGCCGTGGCCGACGTCGTCTCGGCCATGCCCCAGGTGCTCTCCTTCCTGCAGCTGTCCGCCGGTCCGGTCCCCGTGGAGCAGCTCCTGGACCTGCTGGAGCAGCGGGTCACCGAACTGCGCACCGAGCGCTGCGAGATCACTTACGGTCCCCGGCCCGAGCCGGTCGCCCACGCCGCAACACCCGCGGACGACACCCCTCTGGCCCCCCTCCTCGACTGGGCCCTGCACGCCCTCGCCTCCGTCGGCGCCCTCACCTACGGCGACGGACAGGCCACGCTCACCCCCCTCGGCAACTGGGCGGTCTGGGTCAAGCTGGAGCAGATCTGCGTCGCCGCCCAGAGCCCCGCCGGGAACATCGAGCAGTCCGCCGAGGACATGCTCCGAGGCTGCGCCCAGCTCCGCCCGAACGCCGCCCGTGACGAGTACCGCGCCTGGCTCGCCGCCCGCCCCGTCGGCAGCGCCGTCACCGAACTCCTCGCCGCCGCGCGCGGCGAGGACGCCCTGCTGCGCGGCCTCGCCTTCGAGGCGCTGCGCGTCGTCGGCGCCCCCGCCGAGCCCGACGTACGCGCCGTAGTCGAGGAGCCGACGCTACGGCCGTACGCCCTGCTGTGGCTCGCCGAGCACGACGGCGTCGACCCCGAGGACGCCCACGAGGTGCTCACCCGGGAGGAGGCCACCTGGCTGTGGGTCGACACCGCCGCCGCCGTCGCCGACCACGGCGAGGCCCCGATGCTCGTACGGCACCTGGAGTCCGCGCTCCAGCCGACCGTCCCCGCGCTCCTCGACGAGGTGCGCGCCGTCGGTCACCCCCGCACCGTGCAGGTCCTGGTCGCGCTCGCCGCCGCGCACCCCGACCCCGCCCTCGCCAAGGCCGTACGCCGCGCCGCCTTCCAGGTGCACACCGGGGGAAACTGAGCCGGACCGGCGCTCAGCCCTGAATCGCGGGCGCGTAGGTGCCGAAGCTCCACACATTGCCCTCGACGTCCCGGGCCATGTAGTCCCGTGAGCCGTACTCCTGGTCCGTCGGGGGCATCAGGATCTCCGCGCCGTGCTCCACGGCCCGCCGGTGGTGTGCGTCGACGTCGGCCACGACGACGTACACCCCGGTCGTGCCGGCGTCCTTCATCGCCGCGTCGAAGACGCCGCCGCGGCCCTTCGAACCGAGCATCACCGCGCCGTTGCCCTGCACGAGCTCGGCGTGCAGCACCGAGCCGTCCTCGCCTTCGTACACCGACAGCTCGGTGAACCCGAAGGCCTCCGTGAGCTGTTTGATCGCCGCCTTCGCGTCCGCGTAGAGCAGCGTCGGGTAGATGCTCGGACGCCCACCGCTCGCGTCTGCCATGCCGACCACCCCTTCGTGATCCATCGCTGTCACCTGCCGTCACACGCCGGAACATGCCGGATTCCGACCCGCAGACCAGTCTTGCAGCGACCACTGACAACGGCCCGTGAGCCGAGGTGCCCGGCCCGGCCGCAGGGCCGAACGGGGGAGAGACCTCCGCCGACGCGCCGTGTCCCGAAGGCATGCCCCGCCACCCGCACCGGGCATGGCTACGCTCTGCGCCTGATCCGCCGGAAGCAGCCGTCGGGAGAGGGCCGAGAGGCCCCACGAAGGGTCCCAAGGGGGCGTGGGTGGTTGTTCTACCGGCCGAGGCGACGCAGCGATGACCCTCGAACCGGGCGGCCGCACGAGCACCGCCGTGCCTTCCCGACCGGAGCACCTCCCGGAACCCACCCCGCGCACCACCTCACGCCGCTCCCTCCACGTCCCCCGCCCCCTCCGCGCAGCCGCCCTGGTCCTCCTCCTCGCAGCCCCGCTCCTCACCGCCGCCCACCACACCCGCCCCACCCCCTACGGCGACCACCTCACCGTCCACGCGCGCGTACGGCACACCACCGCACAGCAGCCGACGACGACCCGGTTGCGCACGCGCGGAACGGCCGTCGAGGCCTACACCCCCCGCACGGGGACGACCCACTGGCGCTACACCCGGGAAGGCCGGCGCCCGCTGACCTCTCTCCGCGTCACCTCGCCCCACGCGCGCGTGGAGGTGATCACGCTGTGGGACGACGGCATGGTCACCGACACCGACGGCCGTACCGTCCGCTGGCACCGCGCCCTGCCCGCGGCCCGCGACTGGCTCCCGGCCCACCGCGGCACCGGCGTCCTGCGCCCCCTCGGCCGCGGCATCCTCGCCGTCGTGACGCCCCGCCGCGTCTCCGCGTACCGGATCGCCGACGGCGACCTGCGCTGGGTGCTGCCGGCCCGTGAGGGCTGTGCCTTCGAACCCGCGCGTGCCGTACGTCACGGCAGGGCGCTCCTCGTCGCCCAGCCCTGCCCCCGCGCGGCCTGGACCGCACAGCTCATCGCCATGGACGACCTGGGACGCATCGCCCCGCACCGCAGACCGCTCGGCAACGAGGTCCGCAAGGGGACGGCGGCGAGCCGGGGTCCGAACACGTGAACCCAGAAAAAGTGGTTGCACGGCCCCGTTAGACTGGCTCCCATGGCCATTCTCCTCGCGCATTAGACGGCGGGAACGTCCTCAGCCGCCCATCCCGCCACCTACCCCCGCCCTGGAGTCTGTCCGTGATCTCCGCCTCCGGTATCGAGCTGCGCGCCGGTGCGCGCGTCCTCATCGAGTCCGCGACCTTCCGCGTCGCCAAGGGCGACCGCATCGGCCTGGTCGGCCGCAACGGCGCCGGCAAGACGACCCTCACCAAGTGCCTCGCCGGCGACGGCATCCCCGCCGCCGGCACCATCACCCGCTCCGGCGAGGTCGGCTACCTCCCGCAGGACCCCCGCACCGGCGACCTCGACGTCCTCGCCCGCGACCGCATCCTCTCAGCGCGCGGTCTGGACGTACTGATCCGCAAGATGCGCGACAACGAACAGCGCATCGCCAACGGCAAGGGCGCCACCCGCGAGAAGGCCCTCAAGCAGTACGAGCGCCAGGAGACGGAGTTCCTCACCAAGGGCGGCTACTCCGCGGAGGCCGAAGCCGCCACCATCGCCGCCGCGCTCAACCTGCCCGACCGGGTGCTCGGCCAGCCGCTGCACACCCTCTCCGGCGGTCAGCGCCGCCGTATCGAGCTCGCCCGCATCCTGTTCTCGGACGCGGACACCCTGTTGCTCGACGAGCCGACCAACCACCTCGACGCCGACTCGATCATCTGGCTGCGGGACTACCTGAAGACGTACCGCGGCGGGTTCATCGTGATCTCCCACGACGTCGACCTGGTCGACACGGTCGTCAACAAGGTGTTCTACCTGGACGCCAACCGCGCCCAGATCGACATCTACAACATGGGCTGGAAGCTCTACCAGCAGCAGCGCGAGGCCGACGAGAAGCGCCGCAAGCGCGAGCGGCAGAACGCCGAGAAGAAGGCCGCCGCGCTCAACGCGCAGGCCGACAAGATGCGCGCCAAGGCCACCAAGACCGTCGCCGCGCAGAACATGGCCCGGCGTGCCGAGCGCCTGCTGTCCGGCCTGGAAGAGGTCCGCCAGTCCGACAAGGTCGCCAAGCTCCGCTTCCCGGAGCCGGCGCCCTGCGGCAAGACCCCGCTGACCGCCGAGGGCCTGTCGAAGTCGTACGGCTCCCTGGAGATCTTCACCGACGTCGACCTGGCCATCGACAAGGGGTCGAGGGTCGTCATCCTCGGGCTCAACGGCGCCGGAAAGACGACCCTGTTGAGGCTCCTCGCGGGCGTCGAGCAGCCGGACACCGGCGCAGTCATCCCCGGCCACGGGCTCAAGATCGGGTACTACGCCCAGGAGCACGAAACCCTGGACCCCGACCGCACGGTCCTGGAGAACATGCGCTCCGCGGCCCCCGACATGGACCTCGTCGAGGTCCGCAAGGTGCTCGGCTCGTTCCTGTTCTCCGGCGACGACGTCGACAAGCCGGCGGGCGTCCTCTCCGGCGGCGAGAAGACCCGCCTCGCGCTCGCCACCCTGGTGGTGTCGTCGGCGAACGTGCTGCTGCTCGACGAGCCCACCAACAACCTCGACCCGGCCAGCCGCGAGGAGATCCTCGGCGCGCTGCGCACCTACAAGGGCGCGGTCGTGCTCGTCACCCACGACGAGGGCGCCGTCGAGGCACTGCAGCCGGAGCGGATCATTCTGCTGCCCGACGGTGTCGAGGACCTGTGGGGCGCCGACTACGCGGATCTCGTCGCCCTGGCTTGATCGAATGCGTGATCACCGGCGTATGGATCATTCGGCCCATTGGTGATCCATCATCTGTGTGAGATCTCCTCGTACCGAGGTGTGTACTACATCGATTTCGTGGCCGAGTCCTTTATTGACAAGGGCTCGGCCGTCGCGCGTCTCTGACCTGCCACTTCGCGAAAGAACCCGTTCGGCCGTACGGACACCACCCGCCGGAATTTCAGATTCCGCATGTGGGGATGCGCTCCTGTCGTCAAAACCTTGTCTCACGGACCTTGCCGAATGGGTGGCCATGAAGCTCCGGAGGGGTGATCATGAGGAGACCAGAGCGCACTTCCCATGAGGAGGCACGGGTGGCCGAGACTCTGAAGAAGGGCAGCCGGGTAACCGGCGCCGCGCGCGACAAGCTCGCGGCAGACCTGAAGAAGAAGTACGACTCCGGTGCGAGCATTCGGGCACTGGCCGAGGAAACCGGCCGCTCGTATGGCTTCGTACACCGGATGCTCAGCGAATCGGGCGTCACGCTTCGTGGGCGTGGCGGGGCGACACGGGGCAAGAAGGCCGCATCGTCCTGAGCCCGGGCGGCCCATCGGCTTCGATGGTGGCCACCCGGTCGGTCGGCTGATCGACCGGGTGGTTACTGTGCAGTCACTTAGGGGGTGCCCTTCCGGGCATCCCATGATGACCGCACTCATCGGAGGCACCCCATGGCTTCGTCCGACCAGGAACTGGCTCCCCTGCTCGACAAGAACGGCGTACGGCTCACCGTCGACGGCGCGATCGCCACGGTGACCCTGACCAATCCGGCCAAGCGCAATGCACAGAGCCCCGCCATGTGGCGGACGCTCGCCGAGGCCGGGCGGGTCCTGCCGGGCAGCGTGCGGGTCGTCGTGCTGCGCGGAGAGGGTAAGTCCTTCTCCGCCGGACTCGACCGGCAGATGTTCACGCCCGACGGGATGGAGGGCGAGTCCTCGTTCATCGACCTCGCGCGCAGCAGCGACGGTGAACTCGACGCTGCCATCGCCGAGTTCCAGGAGGGCTTCACCTGGTGGCGGCGCAACGACATCGTGTCCATCGCCGCCGTACAGGGCCATGCCATCGGGGCGGGCTTCCAGCTCGCGCTCGCCTGTGACGTGCGCGTCGTCGCCGACGACGTGCAGTTCGCCATGCGTGAGACCAGCCTCGGGCTGGTGCCGGACCTGACGGGTACGCACCCGCTGGTCGGGCTGGTCGGCTACGGCCGCGCGCTGGAGATCTGCGTGACGGGGCGGTTCGTGTCGGCCGAGGAGGCCGTCAGCAGCGGGCTGGCCAACCTCGCGGTGCCCGCCGAGCAGCTCGAGGACGCCGTACGGGATCTGGCGGGGGCGATCGTGTCCGCGCCGCGGGATGCCGTGATCGAGACCAAGGCGCTGCTTCGTGGTGCCGTGGACCGTACGTACGACGAGCAGCGCGGCGCCGAGCGGGCCGCGCAGGCGCGGCGGCTGCGGGATCTGGCCGGCCTCGGCGAGTGAGCCGTGCGCTGACGCGTCACGTGGCGATGAGTCATGCGCCGATCAGCCGACGGCCGTGACCAGCACCGCCACCGTCGGGTGATCCGGCAGCGCCTCTCCCACCTTCCTGCGGACCCCACGGGCCACCTCCACGGCCCGGTGGTCCGCGCTCACCGCGATCTCGACGCGCGCGTGCCGGTGCGGCAGGGCGGCCTCGTCCTGCCGCTCCTCGATGTGCACCGCTCGGGCCAACCCGCCGAAGGCGCCCGTCAATCGGGTCACGCCCGGGACCGCCTGTGCCGCGGCGCAGACGCGCTCCTCGTCGGGGTTCCCGGGCTCCGCGGCCCGCGTCGGTTCCGGCTGCCGTACGGGAGCGGGTTCCACGTCGTCGTCGAGCAGGGCCGTCACCCGTAGGTCGACCTCCGCCACCGTCAGGCCGAGGCGTTCCGTCGCCGCGGTGGCCAGCAGTTCGCGCAGCCGGTCCGCCGCTGCCGGCAACGGCTCGGTCGCCGTCGCCGCGAAATCCGCCGTCACCCGCAGGGGACCCGGCGGCAGGGCGCTCGGCGGCGGTGGTACGGCCGCCTCTCCGGCGTCGTCCGGGTCGACGAGCGCGATCCGCAGCACGCCCAGCCGTACCCCGCGCATGTCCTCGGCCGCGCGCCGCAGCACCGCCTCGGCCGCCGCCTCGGCGATCCACGCGCCGTCGCGCGGGCCGCCCAGGGGCAGGAGCCTGCCGAGGCCGAGCTGCCGTTTCACTGCCTGCGTCCATCTTTCCGCCGTCATTCCTCCAGCCTGCCGTATCCCTGGCGCGCGATCGCGTAACCGTGATTAACGTGGTCAAAGGACGACAACCGAAAAGGATGTGCGGCCATGACTGAGATGACGGAGCAGAACCGGGGGACGGAAGGCGAGGCCCCCATCACACGGAAGGCTCAGACGAGGCGTGGCGGGGGAGACCCCGGCTCACGGGGGCGGACGACCATCGCGGACGGCGTCGTGGAGAAGATCGCCGGGATGGCCGCACGCGACGTGGACGGCGTGCACGCCATGGGCAGCGGACTGGCGCGGACCTTCGGGGCCGTGCGCGACCGGGTCCCGGGCGGGACGAAGGCGGTCACGCGCGGGGTGAAGGCCGAGGTCGGCGAGGTACAGGCCGCGCTCGACCTGGAGATCGTCGTCGAGTACGGCGTGTCGATCGCCGATGTGGCCCGGGACGTGCGCGAGAACGTGATCACCGCCGTCGAGCGGATGACCGGCCTCGAAGTCGTCGAGGTCAACATCGCGGTGAGTGATGTGAAGCTTCCGGAGGAAGAGGAAGAGGAACCGGAGCGTCGGATCCAGTGAGGCGCCGGCGACCGGACGACGCAAGGGCCGGGGAGTTGCTGAGGAGCTGAGGAGCGCACCATGAGCATGGCCGTGGTCGGCATGATCGCCGGCATGGCACTGGGCTTCGCCGGGTATTTCGGCGGATTCGGAGCCTTCCTGCTGGTGGCGGCCCTGGGCGCCGTCGGTTTCGTCGTCGGGCGGTTCCTGGAAGGGGAGTACGAGCTCGGTGACTTCTTCCGGCGCCGTGACGAACGGCGGCGGTGACGCCGGTGAGCACGGGGGCCGGTGAACTCGGCAGACCCCTTCCCGTCGTCCCGCCGGGCGAGCGCGGGGCGACCCGGATCGCCGACCGGGTCGTCGCGAAGGTCGCCTCCCAGGCCGCGCGCGAGGCGGTGGGGAAGCCGCCCGCGGACGCCGCCCGGCCGTACGCCAATGTCGTCGTCGCCCACGACACCGCCCGGGTCCGCGTCCACGTCGAACTCGAGTACCCCACCGACATCGGCGCGCGTTGCGCGGCCGTGCGTCGGCATGTCGCCGAGCGGGTAGGCGCGTTGGTGGGCATGGAGGTGCCGGAGGTCGCCGTGCACGTGGAGCGGCTGCACCCGGCGCCCGGACAGGGCGCGGCACAGGGGAGGACGCGATGAGCGAGTCCCAGGGTTCCGAAGGCACCACACAGCGACTGCCGGTCATCGAGAAGGAGACCGGCCCCGACACCCTCGACCAGTCGGCGTCGGCGGCGGACTACAAGCCCCCACCCGCACTCGACGGCGAGGACGGCGCGAACCGCCGCTTCTGGTCGGCACGCCGCATCCCGGCCGCGATCACGGCTCTGCTGCTCTTCGTCGTCGCCGGCTTCTTCCTGTACGACATCGCCTCCGTGCGCGCCGACCGGCCAGCCATGCGCTGGCGCCGGGAACTGGCCCGCGGACTCGCCGAACGCCCCCTCGACGACACCTGGGTGCTCGTCGGCGCGGGTGTCGCCGCCGTCCTCGGCCTCTGGCTGCTCGTCCTGGCCACCACGCCCGGGCTGCGGTCGGTCCTGCCGATGCGGCGCACCCACCCCGACGTACGCGCCGGCCTCCACCGAGAGCTGGCCGCCCTCGTGCTGCGCGACCGGGCCATGGAGGTCTCCGGCGTCCAGTCGGTCCGGGTGCGGATGCGCCGGAGGCGGGCCGACGTCCGCGCCGTCTCCCACTTCCGCGAGCTGGACGACGTACGCGCCGACCTGGACGCCACGCTCGCCGACGCGATCAGGGGCCTGGGCCTGACCCGGCCGCCCGCGCTGTCGGTGCGGGTACGGCGGCTCGGACGGAAGGGGTGAGTGCCGTGCTCAGGGTGGTCAACCGGGTACTGATCGGGCTGGTCGGGCTGGTGCTGCTCGTGATCGGCGGTTCCGTACTGGCCGTGGGACTCGGGCTGGACCCCCCGTCCTGGTGGATCCACGACAGCCGGCACGACGTCCTGCTCAGCGAAGCCGAACGGACGCGCTGGCGGGACGACGGCTGGTGGTGGCCGACGGTCATCGCCGTACTCGCCGTCCTTGTCCTGCTCGCCCTGTGGTGGCTGACCGCGAACCTGCGTCGGCACCGCCTCACCGAAGTCCTCGTCGACACCGGCGACGGCGAGGGCGCACTGCTGCGGGGCCGGGCTCTGGAGACCGTCCTGGCGAACGAGGCGACGACTATGGAGGGTGTCCACCGCGCCCACGTCCACCTGTGGGGCCGCCGCAGCGCACCCGAGACCCGGGTACGGCTGCTGCTGGAGCCGCACGTGGATCCCGGGACGGCACTGAACGGCCTCACGGCACAGGCCCTCACCCACGCCCGCAATTCAGCGGGCTTGGCGCAATTGCCGACCGAGGTCCGCTTGAAGGGCGTCAAGCGCCGTGCTGAGAGGGTGAGTTGAGGCGCCCCGACAGGGGCGCGGGGCTGTATCGATATGCGGCTCCGCCGCGCGGGCGCGATCAGGCCCCACAAACCGTCAGACGGCAATGGCGCTCAAAACCCGTGCCGCATCCCGCCATCCACAGGCAACATGATCCCCGTCAGATAAGACGCGGCCGGAGACAACAAAAACGCAGCCGCACGCCCGAACTCCTCCGGAGTCCCGTACCGTCGCAGCGGAATGCGCGCCTCGTTCGCCGCCCGAGTCGCCTCCGGGTCGGCGGACATGCCGTCCAGCTCCCGCACCCGATCCGTGTCGATACGGGACGGAAGCAGCCCCACGACCCGAATTCCCCGCGGCCCCAACTCGTCCGCAAGGGACTTGGCGAACCCGGCGAGCCCCGGCCGCAGCCCGTTTGAAATCGTCAGCCCAGGAATCGGCTCATGCACCGAACCCGACAGCACGAACCCGATGACGCCACCCTCGTCGAGCTCCGCCGCTGCCGCCCGCGCGAGCCGGACCGCGCCCAGAAACACCGACTCGAACGCGGCCTGCCACTGTTCGTCCGTGTTGTCCGCGACGAACCCGGCAGGCGGCCCACCGACACTGACGAGAATGCCGTCGAACCCGCCGAACCGCTCACCCGCCGTGGCGATCAGCCGCGCCGCCGCCTCAGGATCGGCGTTGTCGACGGCCACACCCACGGCATTCGACCCCAGCTCAGCAGCCGCGGCGCCGGCCCGCTCGGCGTCCCTGCCCGTCAGGACAACCTTCGCCCCGTCGGCCACCAGCTCACGCGCCGCCGCGTTGCCCAGTCCGCGGGTGGCCCCCGTGACGACGTACACCCGGTCCTTCAGTCCAAGATCCATGGCCCCTATCCTGCCCCGTCGCCCCCGAACAGGGCGAGGGCGGTGTTCACCAGGCCGATGTGGCTGAAGGCCTGCGGGAAGTTGCCGAGCTGGCGGTCGGCCACCGGGTCGTACTCCTCGGACAGCAGGCCCACGTCGTTGGCGAGACCCACCAGCCGGTCGAACAGCTCACGTGCCTCCTTCGTACGCCCCGTCATGTGCAGCGCCTCCGCGAGCCAGAACGAGCAGGCAAGGAACGTGCCCTCGTCACCCGGCAGCCCGTCGACGGTCGTGCCGTCGGTGCTGTAGCGGCGCAGGAAGCCCTGATGGCTGAGCTCGGCGCGGATCGCGTCGATGGTGCCGAGGACGCGCGGGTCGTCGGGCGGCAGGAAGCCCACCCGCGGGATGAGCAGCAGCGCGGCGTCGAGTTCACGGGAGCCGTAGAACTGCGTGAAGGTGTTCCGCTCGGCGTCGTAGCCCTTCTCGCACACCTCGCGGTGCACCTCGTCGCGCAACTCCCGCCAGCCGTCGAGGTCGCCCTGCAGCTTCGGGTTCTTCTCCAGAGTGCGCACCGCCCGGTCCGCGGCCACCCACACCATCACCTTCGAGTGCACGAAGTGACGGCGGCCGCCACGCACCTCCCACAGTCCCTCGTCCGGCTGGCGCCACGCCGAGCGCAGCCACTCCATGAGGGAGGCCTGGATCGCCCACATGTGCGGCTTGATGGGCAGGCCCGCGTCCCGGGCCAGGGCCAGCGTGTCCATGACCTCGCCGTACACGTCCAACTGCAGCTGTTTCACGGCCTCGTTGCCGATGCGTACGGGAACGGAGCCGGCGAAGCCGGACAGCCACGGCACCTCGAACTCGGGCAGCCGCCGTTCGCCCGCCAGGCCGTACATGATCTGCAGGTCGGCCGGATCACCGGCGACCGCGCGCAACAGCCAGTTGCGCCAGGCCTCGGCCTCCTCCCGGTAGCCCGCCGACAGTCCCACGTTCAGCAGGAGGGTGGAGTCGCGCAGCCAGCAGTAGCGGTAGTCCCAGTTGCGGACGCCGCCCAGCTCCTCGGGGAGCGAGGTGGTGGGGGCGGCGACGATGCCGCCGGTCGGCCGGTAGGTGAGGGCCTTGAGGGTGATCAGGGAGCGGACGACGGCGTCGCGGTGCGGGCCGTCGTAGTGGCAGCGCCCCGCCCACTTGCGCCAGTCGCGCACGCTGGCGCGCAGCGCCTTGTGCGGGTCGACGAGCGGTGGGCGCGGCTCGTGCGAAGGGTGCCAGGTGAGGACGAACGCGACCTTCTCGCCCTTGTCGACGGTGAACTCCGAGTGCGTGCCGAAGTCCTTGCCCCAGGTGTGCACTTCGGGTTCGCTGCGCAGCCAGACCGAGTCCGGGCCGGCGACGGCCACCCGGTGCCCGTCGGACCTGCGCACCCAGGGGACGATCGAGCCGTAGTCGAAGCGGAGCCGCAGGGTGCTGCGCACGGTGACACGGCCGCGCAGGCCCTCCACGATGCGCACGAGGTCGGGGGCGCGGTCGCGTTGGGGCATCAGGTCGGTGACCCGGATCGCGCCCTCGTCGGTCTCCCACTCGGTGTCAAGGACCAGGGTGTCCCGGCGGTAGGCGCGGCGGGTGCAGGGGCCTTTCGCGTGCTTGGGGGCGATGCGCCAGTGGCCGTTGTCCGTGTCGCCGAGGAGCCTCGCGAAGCAGGCGCCCGAGTCGAAGCGGGGCAGGCACAGCCAGTCGACGGAGCCGTCCCTGCCGATCAGGGCGGCCGTCTGCTCGTCGCCGATGAGGGCGTAGTCCTCGATGCGCGGGTGCACGCAAGTGCGGGTTCCCCGAGGGCCGGTAGGCCAATCAGGGGTGGGGCCGGGGGAGTGACGCGCCCGCCGCGGACCCGGTGCCGGAGAAGATCACGCCGGGGTCCGCCGGCGCCTGGTTGAGGACCCACAGGCCGATCAGCGTGGCCAGGGCGAACACGACCATGACGAGGACGGCGAGGACGAGCCGGCGCCGGCGTTCCCGGCGCAGCCATTCGCCGCGCGCCGTGCGATAGGCGTCGGGCGCCGCCTGCACCCCGTCGGCGAGCGCGGAGAGCGCCTCGCGAAGTTCCTGCTCCGTGCGGTCCGGACCGGTGCCCCGCGACCCAGTCGCGTCTCGATGCGTCATCGCCGGGCCTCCATCGCCTGGGTCAGGGCGGCGAGGCCGCGCGCCGTATGGGTCTTGACGGAACCGCAGGAGATCCCCATCGCCGCGGCGATCTCGCTCTCCTTCAGCCCGAGCCAGTGCCGCAGCACCAGCGCCTCGCGCTGCCGGGCGGGCAGTTGCTGGAGCGCGTCGATCAGGACGCGCTGGTCGTCGTGGAGCAGCGCGGTGCTCTCGGCGGAGGCGACGAGCTCCTCGGCGGGCTTCTCCACGTGCTTGCGGGCCACTTGGAGATGCCGTATCCGCATCCGCGTCAGATTACAGACGGTGGAGCGCAGATACGCCTCCGCCGCCTCGATGTCCCTCAGCCGCCGCCACTTCCGGTAGATCTGGTAGTAGGCCTCCGCGACCACGTTCTCCGGGTCGTCGGCACCGAGCAGGACGGCGAGGCGCAGCATCGAGGAGTAGTGCAGCTCGAACAGGCGGGCGAGGCCCGCCTCGCGCTCCAGGTCCGCCGGGTCGCTCACCGCGGGGGCGAGGGGCACGGCCGGTACGGGAGTCTCTGATTGAGTCTCCGTTTCGCGTCTCAGATGCTGTCTCACGGGTTGTTCGCTCCCGTCTCGGGGCGCCGCCTGACACTCAGGCGTGACGGCAGGTCGGTGAGGTCGGCGCCGCGCGGGACGCCGAGGCGTTCGAGCATCGCGGTCCCGGCCACGGCGACGGTCAGGTTGAGCAGCAGGGCGGCGAGCCCGGCGTAGATCTCCGGCCCGGAGCCGAGGGCCACGATCGACGAGAACCCCTCCCGTACGACCATGTAGGTCCCCGCCACCATGCCCACCGCCCATCCGGCGAGCAGCGCCCGCGGATGCAGCCGCCCGGTGAACAGCCCGACCGCGACGGCCGGGAAGATCTGCAGGATCCAGACCCCGCCGAGGAGCTGGAGGTTGATGGCGTCCTGGTCGCGCAGCCCGAACACGAACGCCACCGCGCCCACCTTCGCGGTCAGCGACACCGCCTTGGCGATGCGCACCTGCCGCTTGGGCGTGGCCGTCGGATGGACGTACTCGACGTACACGTTGCGCACGAAGCTCGTGGCGGCCGCGATCGACATCACCGCCGCCGGGACCAGCGCCCCGACGGTGATCGCGCCGAACACCAGCCCGGCCAGCGGGCCCGGCATCAGCCGGTCGACCAGCATCGGTACGGCGGCCTCGGCGCCGCCGGCCGGGGCGCGCACGCCCGTCGCCAGGGCCGCGATGCCGAGGAAGCCGAACAGGGCGAGCAGCCCGGTCCAGGCGGGCAGGGCCACGGACACCTTGCGCAGCGTCTGCGGGCCGTCGGCGGCGAAACCGGCGGTGAGGACGTGCGGGTACATCAGCAGCGCGAGCGCCGATCCGAGGGCGAGGGTGGCGTAGGCGGGCTGCTGCTCGGGGGTGAGGAGCAGCGCCGGGCCGCCGAGGCGCTCGGCCGCACCGTCGAAGACGGCGCCCGGGCCGCCGAGCCGGTCGAGCACCAGCCAGGTCACCGCGGTCAGCGAGACGAAGACGGCCACGGCCTTGAGCGCGGAGATGACGGTGGGGGCGCGCAGCCCGTGCCGGTAGGTGGCGACCGCCAGCCCCGCGAACAGCGCCACCATCACCAGATCACCGGCCGCACCCCGCGGATACACACCCCCCGCCGCCAGCACCGCCCGTATGCCGAGCAGCTGCAGCGCGAGATACGGCATCGTCGCGAGGATCCCGGTCAGCGCGACCACCAGCGCCAGCGGCGGCGAGCCGTACCGGCCGCGCACGAAGTCGGCCGCCGTGACGTAGCCGTGCGTGCGGGCCACGGTCCACAGGCGGCTCAGCAGTACGAAGGCGATCGGGCAGACGATCACGGTGTACGGCACCGCGAAGAAGGCGGGGGCGCCGTTGCCGTAGGCCAGGCCCGGTATGGCGGCGAAGGTGTACGCGGTGAAGATCGTGCCGCCGAGCAGCAGCCAGGTCCACACCGGGCCGAGGCTGCGGTCGGCGAGCGCCCAGCCCTCCAGGGACGGCAGGCGATCGCTCGTACGCAGGCGCCGCGCGGTGACGGCGAGCAGCGACGCTCCGCCGATCACGGCGAGAAACGTCGCGGTCATGGCGCCATCGGCCATGGGTCACCGTCCTTGGTGTGCCTGTGCCCTCACGCGAGTAGTTGCGCGAGCGGCCGGAACGGATGACAGAAAACCGGGGGGAAATCTTCTGGAAATTCGCTGTCAACCGGATCCCGCGGGTGGGCAACTCTTGCACAGACCGACAGCGAGCGGGAGAGGAGCGCAGGTCATGGCACGGACCGGGCATCACCGGCTACGGCGCGTCGCGATCGCCGTACTGCTTCTGGCGCCCGCCGCAGGCCTGCTGTGGGTCCCCTGGTACGCCGGTGCCGAACCGCGGTTGGCCGGGACGCCGTTCTTCTACTGGTACCAGCTCGCCTGGGTGCCGGGGTGCGGCCTCTGCCTGCTCGCGGCGTACGCGCTGACGGACCGACATCGACATCGCTGAGCCGCACGTTCCCTTACGGCTTCACCGCCGGTCTGCTTCACCCCTGCTCTGCCCCTGTTCTGCCCTGTTTCGCGTCACCCCCTGCTGTGCCCACCTGTTGAGGTCAGGAGCCGCCATGCCCACATCAGCCATGCCCGAATCCGGCCGCTCGGCGCCGGAAAAGTCACGAATGGCGCCGAAGTCGGTCGCGATCTGGAGTGCCGTCGCCCTGGCCGGGGCCCTCGGCTGGGCCGTGCTCGCCCTGTCGCGGGGCGAGGAGATCTCGGCCGTCTGGCTGGTCGTGGCGGCCCTCGGCTCGTATGCGATCGCCTACCGCTTCTACTCGCGGTTCATCGCCCGCCGGGTCCTCCAGGTCGACGACACCCGGGCCACTCCCGCCGAACGTCTTGAGGACGGCGTCGACTACCACCCCACCGACAAGCGGGTGCTGTTCGGCCACCACTTCGCGGCGATCGCCGGCGCCGGCCCGCTGGTCGGCCCGGTCCTGGCCGCGCAGATGGGATACCTCCCCGGCACGATCTGGATCATCGCGGGCGTGATCTTCGCCGGTGCGGTGCAGGACATGATCGTCCTCTTCCTCTCGATGCGCCGGGACGGCAAGAGCCTGGGCCAGATGGCCCGGGACGAGATCGGCAAGGTGGGCGGTGCGGCCGCGCTGATCGGCGTCTTCGCCATCATGATCATCCTGCTGGCGGTCCTCGCGATGGTCGTCGTCAACGCGCTGGCGGAGTCCGCGTGGGGCACCTTCTCGGTCTCCATGACCATCCCGATCGCCCTCTTCATGGGCTTCTACATGCGCTACCTGCGCCCCGGCCGGGTCGTGGAAACGAGCCTCATCGGCGTGGCCCTGCTGCTGCTCGCCATCCTCGGCGGCGGCTGGATCCAGGACTCCTCGCTCGCCGAGTACTTCGTCTGGAGCCCCGAGACCCTGGTCTTCTGCCTGGTCGGCTACGGCTTCTTCGCCTCGGTGCTGCCGGTGTGGATGCTGCTGGCGCCCCGTGACTACCTCTCGACCTTCATGAAGGTCGGCACCATCGCCCTGATGGCCGTCGGCGTGGTGATCGCCGCCCCGAACCTCAAGGCCGAGTCGGTGACCGACTTCGCCTCCACCGGCGCCGGACCGGTCTTCGCCGGTTCCCTCTTCCCCTTCCTCTTCATCACCATCGCCTGCGGCGCCCTGTCCGGCTTCCACGCCCTGGTCTCCTCCGGCACCACGCCGAAGCTGATCCAGAAGGAGTCCCAGGTCCGGCTGATCGGCTACGGCTCCATGCTCACGGAGTCCTTCGTCGCCGTCATGGCCCTGATCGCCGCCTGCGTCCTCGAACCGGGCCTCTTCTATGCCATGAACTCCCCGGCCGCACTGCTCGGCCCGACCGTCGACACCGCCTCCGAAGCGGTGAAGAACCTCGGCTTCACCATCACCCCGGACCAGCTCACCGCCGCGGCCAAGGCCGTCGAGGAGGAGACGCTGGTGGGCCGCTCCGGTGGCGCGCCGACGCTGGCCGTGGGCATGTCGGAGATCTTCGCCGGGGTGTTCGGCGGCGCCGGGATGAAGGCCTTCTGGTACCACTTCGCGATCATGTTCGAGGCGCTGTTCATCCTCACCACGGTGGACGCCGGCACCCGCGTCGGCCGCTTCATGCTCCAGGACATGCTCGGCAACGTCTGGAAGCCGATCGGCCGCGTCACCTGGAAGCCCGGCATCTGGATCACCAGCGCCCTGGTCGTCGGCGCCTGGGGATACTTCCTCTACGCCGGTGTCACCGACCCCCTCGGCGGTATCAAGCAGCTCTTCCCGCTGTTCGGCATCGCCAACCAGCTGCTCGCCGCCGTCGCCCTCGCCGTCACCACCACCGTGCTGATCAAGTCGGGCAAGCTGCGCTGGGCGTGGGTCACCGGCATCCCGCTGGCCTGGGACGTGGCCGTCACCTTCACCGCCGGCTGGCAGAAGATCTTCTCCGAGAACCCGGCGATCGGCTTCTTCGCCCTGCGCGACAAGTACGCCCAGGCCATCGAGGACGGTCAGCTCCTCCCGGGCGCCACGAACATGGACGACATGCACACCATCGTCGTCAACAACACGGTCGACGGCGTGATCATGGCCGTCTTCCTCCTGCTCGTCCTCACGGTCCTGGTCAACTGCGCCGTGGTCTGCGTCCGCGCCGTCCGCGCCCCTCAGCCGTTGCCGACGACCGAGGCACCGTACGTCGAGTCCCGCATCGACGTGCCGGAGCAGGCCGGTGAGCCGCTGGTGGGGGTCCGGTCATGAGGGCGGTGCGGTGGGTGCGGTGGTATGTGCGTGAGCTGATGGACGTACTGAGCCTGCTGCACCGGGAGGACCAGCCGGAGGGCCGCTGCTGCTGATGCCGGAGGGCGGCTGCGGGTGGTTCGTGGTCGCTCGCGCCCGCGCGGCGGAGCCGCATGGCGACACAGCCCCGCGCCCCTTGAGTGCGTGCAGTGGACGCACCTGTAGGGGCGCGGGGAACTGCGCGACCAGCCCCGACTACCCGCAGCCGCCCGAAACCCAGAACCCCCACGGCGAGACATGGACCCACATGCTGAGACGCCGACCATCCCTCCTCATCCGCCCCGAACTCGACGACGACCCCCTCCACAGAACCCTGCGCGACCTCCGCCCCACCCAGCAGCTCCACGGCCTCGGTGCCGGCCGCTCCAGCCCCGCATGGGAACCCGTGGCGGAACTGCTGCACACCACCGGACGCGACTGGGACCGCCGTACCCACCGGGTCTCCGTCCTCGCCCAGGAGCTACCCGTCGCCGTCTCCGAGAGATGGGCCACCGACCGCCCCGACGACGGAGACGCCCTGGTCCTGCGCGCCTTCGTGCAGTCGGCCAGAGCCCCGGCCGAGGGACACCCCGCGGTACGCCGTGCCGAGCAGACGTGTCTGCGTGCCGCTGCGGCCTGCCCGGAGGACCCCACGCCCTGGCTGGCGCTGCTGTCCCTGATGCACGCCTGTGCCGTACCGGTGCGGGACGCCGTGCCGGTGTGGACCCAGGCCGTCAACCGGGCGCCCTGGCATCGCACGGCCTACCACCTGATGCTGCGCTACCTGTCGCCGCGCGGGCACGGCGCGGTCCCCGACATGATGGACTTCGCCTGGCAGACCGCTTTCCAGGCACCGCACGGATCCCCGATCGCCCTGCTGCCGGTGGCGGCCCGCGTGGAACTCGCCGCCCACCAGCAGGACCGGACGGGCGTCGCAGCGCTCGGCGCGAGCGGTCACTGGAACGAACCCAGGGCGGTACGGGAGATCGACACGGCCCTCTCCCGCTGGTTCCACACCGCCGCGGCCCCGCACGCCGAAGCCGTCACCGACCTCAACCTGCTCGCCTTCGCCCTGACCCGCGCCCACCGCCCGGACGACGCGGGCCGGGTCTTCCAGCGCATCGGCCGCCACATGACCCGCCACCCGTGGGACCTGCTGCCCGAGCCGGAACGCACCTTCGTCTACTGGCGCGACCAGCTGACCGGCCGCCGCCGCGGCTGAAAGCGGTGGAACCGGTGCCGTTACACCGGGGCCGGCGTCGTCTCCGTCTCCTCCGGTGCCGCCGCCTGCGCCCGTTCCCGGGCCTCGCGGCGGGCCAGGACGAACCAGCCGATCGGAACGCCCGCCGCGAACAGCCACCACTGGATGGCGTACGCGTAGTTCAGCGGAGCGTTCTCGTTGCCGGGCTTGCCGATCAGCTCCGGCGTGTCGCCCTCGGGCTCGGGTGCCGTCTGCACGATGTAACCGCCGAGCACCCGGGCGTCGAGGCGCTGTGCCTCCTGCTCGCTGTTGATCAGCATGAGCTGCCGGTCGGGGAGGCCCTTGAGGTCCTTGATGCCGCTCGCCTCGGTCGTCTCGTCCGGCATCAGCCGACCGGTGACGGTGATCCGGCCGCTCGGCGGCGCGGGGACCTTGGGAAACGCCGTCTGGCTCGGGCCGTCGGCGGGGATCCAGCCGCGATTGACCAGCAGCACCTTGCCGTCCGTCAGGACGAAGGGGGTCAGGACGTGGAAGCCGACTTCCTCGTCGGCGTTGACGCGCCGCCTCACGACGACTTCCCGCTCGGTGTCGAAGCGGCCCTCGGCGGTCACCGAGCGGTACCGCTCCTTGGAGGTGACGGTGTGTCCCGGGGAGGTCAGCCTCTCCACGGGCACCGGCTTCGCGCCCAGCGCGTCGGCGACCAGCTGGTTGCGTGCGGAGCGCTCCTCGTAGCGGTGCATCTGCCAGATGCCCAGCCTGATCATCGTGGGGATGAGGAGGAGGGCGACCAGCGTGAGGATCACCCACTGCCGGGACAACAGGAAGCG
The DNA here is from genome assembly GCF_055657525.1 of Streptomyces sp. NPDC107522. NCBI lineage: Bacteria > Bacillati > Actinomycetota > Actinomycetes > Kitasatosporales > Streptomycetaceae > Streptomyces > Streptomyces sp. NPDC107522. Next base: position 116,235 of record NZ_JBVKAU010000020.1, read on the forward strand.
GTACACCCCACGACCGTACAACTCGGTCGTGGGGTGATCTCAGGCGGGTCCGCGTCCGGGTCCGGGTCCGGACCGGGCTCACACTTTGTCGACGATCCCCACCTTCCCCTCCTCGCGGGCGCAGTGCGCACCGCAGTACCAGTGGCCCTCGACCTCGACGCCCTGCCCGATGATCTGGACACGGCAGTGCTCGCAGACGGGTGCCATGCGGTGGATCGCACAGGAGAAGCAGTCGAAGACGTGCACCGCGCCCTGCGCGTGCACCTCGAAGGTCATGCCGTAGTCGTTTCCGCACACTTCACATGTCGCCATGCGCCACAGGGTGAGCCGTCACCGCGGCCCGGGCGAGGGGGCTCCGGGCGAGTCGCGCGGCAATCACCCGTCCGTACGGTCACTGCTCCGACGCCGGTTCCACGTCCCTGAGGAGTTGCCCGAACGCCGCCTCGTCCACCACCGGCGTCCCGTACTGCCGGGCCTTGACCACCTTCGAGGTACCCGCGTCCGGGTCGTTCGTGACGAGCAGGCTGGTCAGCCGGGACAGGCTCGTCGACACATGCAGCCCGGCCTCGATCGCCCGGTCCTCCAGCAGATCGCGCTCGATCGACGTGTCTCCGGAGAAGGCGACCCGCATGCCTTGTTTGAGTCTTTTGCCCTCTTCGTAGCGTCCCGGGTTGGGGTACGGGCAGGCGGGCCTCTTCCGGGACGGACGCCAACTGGTCGGCCGATAGCTGCTGGAGCCGCCGTAGCCCCCGCTTCCGCCCGCCTGCTGTCCGATCCGCGGTGCGGCCGTGTCCCGCCACTCGGTCAGTGGCCGGCACTCCTGCAGCGGCAGCCGTACGCTGTCCGCGGCGGCGGCCCGCAGGCTCGGCCGGAACGCCTCCGCCAGCACGCGCGCGTCGTCCAGCGCGTGGTGCGCGCGCTGCTGTACGACGCCGAAGTGCGCGGCCAGCGACTCCAGCTTGTGGTTGGGCAGCGGCAGCCCCAGCTCCTTGGACAGTGCGATGGTGCACAGCCGCTGCCGCACCGGGGCCTGGCGCTCCGCGCGCGCGTACTCCCGCGCGATCATCTGCCAGTCGAAGACTGCGTTGTGCGCGACGAGCACGCGGCCGTCCAGCCGGGCCGAGAACTCCTCGGCGATGTCCTGGAAGAGGGGAGCGCCCTCCAGTGCCTCGCTCGTCAGACCGTGGATCCAGACCGGGCCCGGGTCGCGCTCCGGGTTGACCAGCGTGTACCAGTGGTCCTCGACCTCGCCGCGCGCGTCCAGCCGGTAGACGGCCGCGGAGATTATCCGGTCGTCCCGGGCCAGGCCGGTGGTCTCCACGTCAACGACCGCGTATCCCTGCGGATACGCGGCCGGCCACGCCGTGGCGGAGGACGCTGCGGTCACATGGTCTTCGAGCATGGTCACTGAGGATACGGGCCGGGACTGACAGTCCTGTCCGTCAGGTGCCTTGCCCCGCCCGCCCGTTCGGGCGCTCCGAACACAAGGACGTCAACGCGTCGGCGCACACGCGGGGTTGCTGTGCCCAGGTCGGCCGGATGCCTGCCCGGGAGCGTCGGTACGTCCCTGATGTCTCCCGTGGTGCGATTCTCCGCATGTGACCGAACCCACGCATGACGAGGCCCACGGCGGCGCCCTGGGCGAGCGGCTGAACTGGCTGCGGGCGGCCGTGCTCGGAGCGAACGACGGCATCGTGTCGACCGCGGGACTCGTCGTCGGCGTGGCCGGCGCCATGGACGACCGCGCGGCCCTGCTCACGGCCGGGCTGGCCGGACTGCTCGCCGGGTCGATGTCGATGGCGGCCGGGGAGTACGTCTCGGTGTCCACACAGCGCGACTCGGAGAAGGCCGCGTTGGCCGTGGAGAAGCGGGAGTTGCGGGAGCGGCCGGAGGAGGAGCTCGCGGAGCTGGCGGAGTTGCTGGAGCGACGCGGGCTGTCCCGGGACGTGGCCCGGGAGGCTGCGGTCCAGCTGACGGAACGGGACGCCCTGAAGGCGCACGCGCGCGTGGAGCTCGGTATCGACCCGGACGAGCTGACCAACCCGTGGCACGCGGCGTGGGCGAGCTTCCTGGCCTTCACGGCCGGTGCGCTGCTGCCGCTGCTCGCGATGGTGCTGCCCCCGGCGGACTGGCGGCTGGCGGTCACCGTCGCCTCCGTGCTGGCCGCCCTCGCCCTGACCGGCTGGAGCAGCGCCCGCCTGGGCGCCGCCGCCCCGGCTCGCGCGGTGCTTCGGAACATGGCGGGCGGCGCGCTGGCCATGGGGGTCACCTACGCGGCCGGGTCGCTGCTGGACGTGGCGGGCGTGTAGGGGCGGGCCGCAGAGGAGGGCGCCGATATTGCCCGCGGTTCCCTTAGGCCGCTGGCACACTCGGAGCCCTCGAAGCGCGCCGGGCGCCGACGGCGACGTACGGTGGGATGCGCGCTCGACCACCCCCCGAGCGCACGTACGACCAGAGACGAGAAGGACCCTCGCCATGCGCGCCACCACCATCCACGCCCCCTTCGACATGCGCGTGGAGGACGTGCCCGATCCGGTGGTGCAGCAGCCCACCGACGCCGTGGTGCGGGTGCTGCGCGCTTGTATCTGCGGCAGCGACCTGTGGGCGTACCGGGGGGAGGCGGCCCGGCAGCCGGGGCAGCGGATCGGCCATGAGTTCCTCGGTGTCGTCGAGGAGACCGGCTCCGAGGTGACCGGCGTGCGGCGGGGCGACCTCGTCGTCGCGCCCTTCATGTGGTCCGACGGCGTCTGCGACTACTGCCGCGAGGGCCTCACCACCTCCTGCGAGCACGGCGGCTTCTGGGGCTCGGTCGGCTCCGACGGCGGCCAGGGCGAAGCCGTGCGCGTCCCCCACGCCGACGGCACCCTCGTCCAGCTGCCCAAGGACGCCGCCTCCGACGACCACCTGCTGTCCGCCCTGCTGACCCTGTCCGACGTCATGGGCACCGGCCACCACGCCGCCCTCGGCGCAGGAGCCCGCCCAGGGGCCACGGTCGCCGTCGTCGGGGACGGTGCCGTCGGGCTGTGCGCGGTGCTCGCCGCCAAGCGCCTCGGCGCCGAGCGCATCATCGCGCTGGGCCGCCACCAGGTCCGTACCGACATCGCGCGCCGCTTCGGCGCCACCGAGGTCGTCGCCGAACGCGGGGACGCGGCCGTGGAGGCCGTACGCGAACTCACGCGCGGGCAGGGCGCACACGCCGTCGTCGAGGCCGTCGGCACCGAACAGTCCATGCGTACGGCGGTCGGGATCGCCCGCGACGGCGGCACCATCGGGTGGGTCGGGGTACCGCACGGCAGCGGTACGGGACTGGATCTGAGCGTCATGTTCGACCGCAACATCGCCTTGCGCGGGGGAGTCGCACCGGTCCGTGCGTACATCCCCGAGCTGCTGCCCGACGTCCTCGACGGCACGATCGACCCGTCGCCCGTGTTCGACCTGACCGTCGGTCTGGAGGACGTTCCCGCCGGCTACAAGGCGATGGACGAGCGCACCGCGCTCAAGGTGCTCGTCACCAACTGACGCTCGCCGGCCCGTTGACGGGCGTTCACCAGCGGATCGGCACCGGCAGCGCCGTCAGCAGCCCCGACAGCGCGACCACCACTCCCAGGGCGACGACCTCCGCCCGTGCGGGGGAGCAGGCGGTCAGCGGGTCGGGTGCCCGGCGCAGCCGGATCCGCGCCCACAGGGCGAGCGCGGCCACGGCCGCCACCAGGACCACCTTCGCCAGCAGGGCACGCCCGTACGCCGTCCCGGTCAGCTGCTCCAGGACCGTGTCCGACGGCATCCGGCGCAGTGAACTCCACACGCCCGTCGCCGTGATGGCGCCGAGCAGTACGGCCGCCACGCGCGCGTAGAGGCCCAGAAGGGCCGCGCCCGCCTCCCTGACGCCCCATCCGCGCAGGGTCCGCAGGGCGTACAGCAGTCCGCCGGCCCAGAGCGACGCGCAGATCAGGTGCACCAGCGTCAGCCCGGAGCCCAGCAGTGGATGGTGCTCGGTCGGCGGGTGCGCCCGCAGCGCCTCGGCGACCACGACCGCCGCCAGCGGCCAGACCTGGGTGGCGGGCCGACGCGAGAGGGCGCACAGCCCGGCCACGGCGAAGGCGTTGACCTCCAGCAGCGCGAGCTTGCCGTCGCGCGAGTCGTAGAGGCCGCCGATGTCGAGGTCGGCGGGGCTGTGCGGCACGAGATTGCCCGTGGACACGACCGAGGCGAGGCCGAGCGCGGCGATGAAACCGACGGCGGCCGTGTACGGTGCCCAACTGCCGGGCCTGGCCGGGGGAGCGCCGGGCACGGCACGGGCCAGCCGGTTCACGAACACCTCGCCCAACGGGACGCACAGCGCCGCGAACAGCACCGCACGCAGCAGCGCGATCCCACCGGTGCCGGGCGCGGCGGCCTCCCCGGTGCCGTGCAGCGCGGCCGACGGCCCGAGCAGCGGGATCAGCGCCGCCAGCCCCACCAGGCCGAGAACGGCGACGGCCCGGCCCACGCCGGGGCGGGGTCTGGGCCCAGTCCCGTCGGAGGGGGCGGGGGAGGGTTTCGTCAACGTCACCTCGTGATCTTCACAAAATATCTCAGAGCCGGGCAAGTGCCGGTAAACAAGTGGGGCTACGGCATTCCGCCCAGGGGTACGGCTCGGGTGACCCCGGCGCTCAGCGTCACCACACGGAGTGCCGACCTCCGCCGTTCAGACTCACCGCGCGGACTCCAACCGCCGGGTCATGGCATGCCGCCTCTGCCGTCGAAGCCTGCCATGCGCGGAGTGCAGGCTCCAGCCGCTCAGCCCCCCCACGCGCCCTCCCCGGTCTCCGCCGCTCAGGCCCACCGCGCCGCATCCGCCCCCCAAACCCCCGGCGGCCGTGCCCAGTCGACCGGACCGCCCGCGAAGGACACCGGCGACAGGGCGTACCGCAGGCGCCCGAGCGTGCTGTCCCGTTCGGTGAGCCAGGTGTCGGGTGCGTCGTAAGCCGCCGGGTTGCCTTCCGGGCCGGGCTCGATCCCGTTCAGCAGCCACTCCGCCGTGCGCGCCAGCGACAGCCGTACGCACCGGCCGTACCCCTGCTCCCGCTGCTCGGTCAGCGCCCGCAGCACGGCCGCCGCCAGCAGATACCCCGTCCCGTGGTCGAGGGCCTGCGCGGGCAGCGCCCCGGGCCGCTCCGCCGGGCCCTCGATCACGGCGATTCCGGTGGCGGCCTGTACGAGGCTGTCGAACCCGCGCCGCTCACCCCACGGCCCGTACGAGCCCCACGCCGACAACTGCGCCACGATCAGCCCGGGCCGCCGCTCGGCCAGCTCCCGCGCCGACAGCCCGAGCCGGTCCAGGGCGCCCGGCCGGTATCCGGTGACTACGACGTCCGCCGCCGCGAGCAGGTCCTCGAAGGCGCGCCGGTCGGTCATCAGGTCCAGTGTCGCCGACCGCTTCCCGAAGCCCGTGTCGGCGTGCTGGTCGGCCAGTTCCGGCTGCTGTGGCGCGTCCACGCGCAGGACGTCCGCGCCGAGCAGCGCGAGCGTGCGCGTGGCGACCGGTCCCGCGATGACCCGTGTCAGGTCCAGCACGCGTACTCCGGCGGCGGGCAGCAGGGGAGAACCGCCGAGAGGCGGGAGCGCACGCGCGCGTGCCGTGTCCAGCCGTTCGTGCTCGACGAGCGGTCGCCGGGCCGCCTCGGCCGCCTGCTCGTGCGCCGCCCACTCCTGGGGCGTCCGCAGCGCCACGGCCAGTCCGCCGGCCGCGTATACGGTCTCCTCCACGTCACGCGCGGACCGCTCGGCCAGGGCCGCCCCCACGGCGTCCGGATCCTCCTGCGCCACACCCAGTGCGGCCAGCAGCCGGGCGCGGTGATGCGGATAGTTCGCATGCGTGCGCACCCAGCCGTCCGCCGTCCGCCAGAACCGCGACAGCGGCGCGAAGGTGACCGGTGCGCGCCCGTCGACCAGCAGATGCCGCTCGCTGACGAACGCCGTGGCGATCGCCCCGTCGTCCAGCCGCACCCTCGGCACCTGGGCGAGCCCGCCTCTCCGCGCCCCGAGCTCGGCTGCCGCCAACGCGCACGCGCCCACGCACGCGCGCGCCAACTCCCGTACGGGAAGGCGCGCATGAAGCGCGCCCTCCCGCCTTACGGCCGACACCCGCGGGAGAAGGGAGTGATCGCCGCCCACCGCGGACCAAGCGGAGTTGATTCCAGTCATGACTGCACTATGCAGTGTTGACTCGATCAACATGTTGACCGGAGGGTCGCCTGACCAGTGGCCGGGCTACATGTGACCCCCCGATCAATCCACTTCGGTCAACTCAGTCGACGGCATCCAGCGCGTCGACGATCCCGAACCCGTAGAAGCCGTTGTACCGCTTGCCGCCCTTGCACACCGCGTCCTGCGTGCCGTCGCCGTCCTGGTCGTACGACTCGGGGCAGCCCGGGTTGTCCGCCTGGGCCTTCAGCAGCGCCTGCAGCTGGGCCGGAGTCGCGTACGGGTACTTCGACTTCAGCAGCGCGGCGACGCCGGCGGCGTGCGGGGAGGCCATTGAGGTGCCCTGCAGCCAGCCGTACTCGCCGTTCGGCATGGTGGACAGGATGCGGCCGTTCGCCGACGGGGTGTCCGTCGGGATCTGGAACTTCCGGTCGCCGCCCGGGGCCGCGACGTCGGCCACGCCGTAACCGTAGGACGAGTAGTACGACTTGACGTTCTTGACGCCCGTCGCGGTCACCGTCACCACGCCCGGCAGCTGGGTCGGCACGTCGAAGCACGTGTGCGGGTCGATCGTACGGGGCACCGGCGTGGAGTCGTCGGGGCTGGTGTCGTCCACGATGGAGTCGGTGTCCAGGTCGTGGTTGGAGTTGCCCGCCGAGGCCAGGTGCAGCGTGCCCTTCTTCTGGGCGTAGAGCTGGGCCCGGTTGACCGCGTCGACGATGGCCTTCTGGTCGGGGTCGTCCATGCAGTTGTACAGCCACGGGTCGACGTAGTAGCTGTTGTTCGTGATCTCCACGCCGTGGTCGGCAGCGAACACGAAGGCGCAGACGACGTTCTCCGGGTAGAACAGGCCGTTCTTGGGGTCGCTCACCTTGATGCCGGCGACCTTCACACCCGGCGCAACGCCCGCGACGCCGATGCCGTTGCGGGCCGCGGCTATCTCACCCGCGACGTGCGTCCCGTGGTAGTCCTCCGCGGTGTACGGCCGCCAGGCGCCCTCGCTGGTGTCCGCGACACCGCCGACGCAGTTCGCCGACTGGGACGCGGAGAAGTTCGGGGCCAGGTCCGGGTGGGTGTCGTCGACGCCGGTGTCGATGACGGCGACGGTGACCTTCGAGCTGCCCGGGTTGATCTTGGCCGCCTTGTCGGCGCCGATCGCCCGCAGGTCCCACTGGTCGGCCTCGAGCGGCTCGCTGCCCTCGGTCGCGGCGGACGCCTTCGCGAGCTTCGCGCCCTGTGCGTGCGACAGCTTCTGCGCCGGGCCCTCGTCCGTCGACCCCGCGGCGCTCAGGGGAGCCGTACGGGTGGCGCCCGCCGACTGGACCCCGCGCACCGCGCGTATCTGGGCGCCGAAGGACGGGTTCGCCGAGTGGACGACGATCACGCCGATCTTCGCGTACGTGGCGACGACGGTGCCGCCGGCCGCGGCGATCGCCTTCTTCACCGACTCGATCGTGCGGTGGTCCGTCTTGGTGTTGACGACATACGCAAGGCTGGGGGCGTCCGCGGTCTGTGCGGCGGGCTCCGCGAGCGGTGCGGCCGAGGCCGCCGCCGGCAGGAAGCCGAGCGAGGCGGTCAGCGAAAGAACGAGGGGTACGGCGACGCCGAGTCGGCGTCTGGACCGCAGATGAACCATGGGTTCTCCACATCATCCGGAACGGGAAACTGCCCGAGGCGTGGATGGGACGCAGGCAGGTACATGCCAGTGGTGCAGGAGCGAAGCTATCCCTGATCTTCCTGGCCAGCAATCACTGATCCGAGCGACTTCGGAAAGAAGCCCTTGGAGTTGAACCGGTCCTCGCGTGGCGCCGTGACCTTGGGAAGGAGGCGCGAGCAGGATCGAGCCCCCTGTCGGATCACGCGCTGTGGCCCTAACATCGCCACCCGGCTCACGTGATCCACGTCACTGCGAGGAACAGAGCCGCCATGCCCGTACCCGATTCGTCCCCACCTGATCCGTCCCCAACCCCCCATCCATCCCCGTCCATTGTCGCAACAGCGCCCGCAACGCGAGGAGACTCCGTGGCTACCGACGCACCGCCCCCCTCGAAAGAGCAGCACAAACTCCCCTCCACCGAGGAGTTCGCCGAGGTGCAGCAGAGTGCGGAGTTCGGTGAACTGCGCCGCTCCTACCGCTCCTTCGCCTTCCCGCTGACCGTCGCCTTCATCACCTGGTACCTGCTGTACGTCCTGCTCTCCAACTACGCGGGCGACTTCATGGGCACCAAGCTGTTCGGCAACATCAACGTCGCGTTCGTCTTCGGTATCGCCCAGTTCGTCACCACGTTCCTCATCGCCTGGTGGTACTCGCGCCACGCCGGCGCCAAGCTCGACCCCAAGGCCGAGGCCATCAAGACCCGTATGGAGGGCGGCGCATGAGCCCCGCGATGACCCAGGTCCAACTCGCCGCCAACGAGGCCAGCGAGCACCGGCCGCTGATCATCACCCTGTTCGCGCTCTTCGTGGTCGCGACCCTTTTCATCACCGTCTGGGCGGGCCGGCAGACCAAGGACGCCGCCGACTTCTACGCGGGCGGCCGGTCGTTCAGCGCCTTCCAGAACGGCCTCGCCGTCTCCGGCGACTACATGTCCGCCGCGTCCTTCCTCGGCATCGCGGGCGCCATCGCCCTCTTCGGATACGACGGCTTCCTGTACTCCATCGGCTTCCTGGTCGCCTGGCTGGTCGCCCTGCTCCTGGTGGCCGAGCCGCTGAGGAACTCCGGCCGCTACACGATGGGTGACGTCCTCGCGTACCGCATGCGCCAGCGCCCGGTGCGCACGGCGGCCGGTACGTCCACGATCGTCGTGTCGATCTTCTATCTGCTCGCCCAGATGGCCGGTGCCGGCGTCCTGGTCTCGCTGCTGCTCGGCATCACCTCCGACGCGGGCAAGATCCTCATCGTCGCCCTCGTCGGCGTCCTGATGATCGTGTACGTCTCCATCGGCGGCATGAAGGGCACCACCTGGGTCCAGATGGTCAAGGCCGTCCTGCTCATCGGCGGCACCATCCTGATCACCTTCCTGGTGCTGCTGAAGTTCAACTTCAACATCTCCGACCTGCTCGGCAAGGCCGCCGAGAACAGCGGCAAGGGCGCCGCCTTCCTGGAGCCCGGCCTGCAGTACGGCGCGACCGGCACCTCCAAGCTGGACTTCATCTCCCTCGGCATCGCCCTGGTCCTAGGCACCGCCGGCCTGCCGCACATCCTGATCCGCTTCTACACGGTGCCCAACGCCAAGGCCGCCCGTAAGTCCGTGAACTGGGCGATCGGCATCATCGGCGGCTTCTACCTGATGACCATCGCCCTCGGCTTCGGTGCTGCCGCGCTGATCTCCCAGGACGAGATCATCGCGTCCAACCCGTCCGGCAACACGGCCGCCCCGCTGCTCGCCCTGCACCTGGGCGGCGTCGACTCGGCGTGGGGCGCGATCCTGCTCGCCACCATCTCGGCGGTCGCCTTCGCGACGATCCTCGCGGTCGTCGCCGGCCTCACCCTGGCCTCGTCCTCGTCGTTCGCCCACGACATCTACGCGAACGTCATCAAGAAGGGTCAGGCCACGGAGAAGCAGGAGGTCAGGGCGGCCCGCCTCGCCACCATCGGCATCGGCGCCGTCTCCATCCTCCTCGGCGCCCTCGCCCGCGACCTCAACGTCGCCGGCCTGGTCGCCCTGGCCTTCGCCGTGGCGGCCTCCGCCAACCTGCCGACGATCCTCTACAGCCTGTTCTGGAAGCGGTTCACCACCCAGGGCGCGCTGTGGTCGATCTACGGCGGTCTCATCGTCGCCGTCGGCCTGGTGCTGTTCTCGCCCGTCGTCTCCGGCGACCCCAAGGCGATGTTCCCCGACGTCGACTTCGCCTGGTTCCCGCTGAAGAACCCGGGCATCATCTCGATCCCGTTCGGCTTCTTCATGGGCTGGCTCGGCACGGTCCTGTCCAAGGAAGAGCCCGACGCCGGCAAGTACGCGGAGCTGGAGGTCCGGTCCCTGACCGGCACCGGCGCCCACTGAGCACGCCCACTGAGCACGCCCCCTGAGCGGCCGCGTCGTAGGTCTCTACGACGCGGCCGTGTCTTACGTCGTGGGATCGGGCTGGTGTCGCTGTCAGTGCCGTCACGTAGGCTCACAGGTGACGGAAGAAGATTCTGGTCCGTGACGAGGGAGGGGGCCCACGTGCTCATCGACACCTACGGCCGGGTGGCCACCGACCTGAGGGTCTCGCTGACCGACCGCTGCAACCTGCGGTGCACCTACTGCATGCCCGAAGAGGGCCTGCAGTGGCTGGCCAAGCCCGACCTGCTCACGGACGACGAGATCGTCCGCCTGATCGACATCGCCGTCACCTCCCTCGGCATCGAGGAGGTCCGCTTCACCGGCGGCGAGCCCCTGCTGCGCCCCGGCCTGGTCGGCATAGTCGAGCGCGTCGCCGCCCTCGACCCCCGCCCCCAGATGTCCCTGACGACGAACGGCATCGGCCTCAAGCGCACGGCGGCCGCCCTGAAGGCCGCGGGCCTGGACCGGGTCAACGTCTCCCTTGACACCCTCCGCCCGGACGTCTTCAAGACCCTCACTCGCCGCGACCGCCACAAGGACGTCATCGAGGGCCTGCACGCCGCCCGCGACGCCGGCCTGACCCCGGTCAAGGTCAACTCGGTCCTGATGCCGGGCCTCAACGACGACGAGGCCCCGGACCTGCTCGCCTGGGCGGTGGAGCACGACTACGAACTGCGCTTCATCGAGCAGATGCCCCTGGACGCACAGCACGGCTGGAAGCGCGACGGCATGATCACCGCCGGGGACATCCTGACCTCCCTGCGCACCCGCTTCGAGCTCACCGAGGAAGGCGCGGAGAAGCGTGGCTCGGCCCCGGCGGAGCGCTGGCTGGTCGACGGCGGCCCCCACGTGGTCGGCGTCATCGCCTCCGTCACCCGCCCCTTCTGCTCGGCCTGCGACCGCACCCGCCTGACGGCCGACGGTCAGGTCCGCACCTGCCTGTTCGCCACGGAGGAGACGGACCTGCGCGCGGCCCTGCGCTCGGGCGCCCCCGACGAGGAGATAGCCCGCATCTGGAAGCTGGCGATGTGGGGCAAGAAGGCGGGGGCGGGCCTGGACGACCCGAGCTTCGTCCAGCCGGACAGGCCCATGTCAGCGATCGGTGGCTGAAGAGGGCTCTTCCCACTCCTTCAGCAGGACCACGTCCTTCAAGAACCCCCGCACCCCGAGAAACTGCGAAAGATGCTCGCGGTGCTCCTCACAGGCGAGCCACGTCTTGCGCCGCTCCGGCGTATGAATCTTCGGGTTGTTCCACGCCAGCACCCACACGGCGTCGGCACGGCAGCCCTTGGCGGAGCAGATCGGCGTCTCGTCACTCACAGCTTCGTCTCACAGTTCGCGCACAAAAAGGCGACGCCGAGCAGCCACGGGGGGAGCTGCCCGGCGTCGGTCCATCGCTCCGACGGGGGATGCGGAGCGTCCACGAAGTATGTCACGGGTAACCCGTCCCCCGGCACCGGAACAACACTATTGATCTGAGCTTTTCCTGAGCTTGGCGCGGACTCGACTCCCGGAGAGTTCCGGAGGACGACGCTCCGAAGGATCACACCCCGTCGCCCGGTTTGCTTTGTGCGCCCGGCGCGGAGTCACCCGCCACATCTTCCGCGACAGGTTCCGCGAAACCGTCGTTCGTCCGCGGCGGCGCGATCATCGGCCGTATCGGCGCCGTCACGAACGTCGACGGCAGGGACGGCGCATTCTCCCGCCCCGCGTTGGCGATCACCACCGCGATGTACGGAAGGACCGCCCCGAGCACCAACGCCACGATCGCGACGTGCCGTTCGACGTTCCACAGCGATGCCGCGAGGATCACCGACACCGTACGGACCGACATCGAGATGACGTACCGGCGCTGCCGGGCGCGCACATCGTCCTGGAGACCCGCCCTGGCCCCGGTGATCCGGAAGACCTCGGTGTTGCCCGCGTGCAGCTTCCGCATCACATTCCACCATCCGCCCGCATCGGACTCTCCCCCTGCCCGTACCCGTCCGCCCCCGGTCGGGAGCCCGGGCCAGGACACCTCCCACGGTACGCCTCGCCTGCGCCGCCTACGAGACCGGGGCCCCTGCCACCTGGGCGAACGCTCTCAGCCGTAACGCGTACAGCCATACCCGGCATGCGGCGTAAGGCGCCTGGACCGACACTGGCCTTAGTGCTCACGTCGAGCCGTACGAGGAGGCCACCATGGGCTGGTTGTGGGCGATCATCGTGGGACTCGTGCTCGGCCTGATCGCCAAGGCCGTCATTCCGGGGAGGCAACACATCCCTCTGTGGCTGACCACCATTCTGGGCATGATCGGGGCCATCGGGGGCAACGCGATCGCACGGGCGGCCGGTGTCGACGCGACTGACGGGATCGACTGGTGGCGCCACGCCTTCCAGCTCGTGGCCGCGGTCATCCTCGTCGGCCTCGGCGACAGGGCATACACGGCGGCCCGGGGCAGCAGGCGGAGAGCCTGACGGTGCATACGGCGAACGGGACGGCCTCCGGCACCGGAGCCGCCCCGTTCATATGTCCGCTCAGCCGCTGGTCACCTCGACCGCCGCCAGGTTCTTCTTCCCGCGCCGCAGCACCAGCCACCGCCCGTGCAACAGGTCCTCCTTCGCGGGCACCGCGTCCTCGGAGGCGACCTTCACGTTGTTCACGTAGGCCCCGCCCTCCTTCACGGTGCGCCGTGCGGCGGACTTGCTGGCCACGAGGCCGACCTCGGCGAAGAGGTCGACGACCGGGCCGAGCCGGTCGACCTGGATGTGCGGCACCTCGGAGAGGGCCGCCGCCAGCGTCCTGTCGTCCAGATCCGTCAGCTCGCCCTGGCCGAAGAGGGCCTTGGACGCGGCGATCACAGCGGCCGTCTGCTCGGCACCGTGCACCAGCGTCGTCAGCTCCTCGGCGAGCGCGCGCTGAGCGGCACGGGCCTGGGGGCGCTCCTCGGTCTGCTTCTCCAGCTCCTCGAGCTCCGCACGGGACTTGAAGGAGAGGATGCGCATGTAGGTGGAGATGTCCCGGTCGTCCGCGTTCAGCCAGAACTGGTAGAAGGCGTACGGCGTCGTCATCTCCGGGTCGAGCCAGATGGCGCCGCCCTCGGTCTTGCCGAACTTGGTGCCGTCGGCCTTGGTCATCAGCGGCGTCGCCAGAGCGTGCACGTTGGCATGCGGCTCCAGCTTGTGGATCAGGTCCAGACCCGCCGTGAGGTTGCCCCACTGGTCGCTGCCGCCCTGCTGGAGCGTGCAGCCGTGCCGCCGGTACAGCTCCAGGAAGTCCATGCCCTGCAGCAGCTGGTAGCTGAACTCCGTGTAGCTGATGCCCTCCTCGGACTGCAGCCGACGGGCGACCGAGTCCTTGGTCAGCATCTTGTTGACACGGAAGTGCTTGCCGATGTCCCGCAGGAACTCGATGGCCGACATGCCGGCCGTCCAGTCCAGGTTGTTCACCATCACCGCGGCGTTCTCACCCTCGAAGGACAGGAACGGCTCGATCTGCGCGCGCAGGCGGTTCACCCAGTTCGCGACCGTCTCCGGGTCGTTCAGCGTGCGCTCCGCCGTCGGGCGCGGGTCGCCGATCTGGCCCGTGGCGCCGCCCACCAGCGCCAGCGGGCGCAGGCCCGCCTGCTGGAGGCGGCGCATGGTGAGGACCTGGACCAGGTGGCCGACGTGCAGGCTGGCCGCGGTCGGGTCGAAACCGCAATAGAACGTGACGGGACCGTCCGCGAGCGCCTTGCGCAATGCGTCCTCGTCAGTGGACAGGGCGATCACGCCGCGCCACTTCAGCTCGTCGACGATGTCCGTCACGGTTCTCGTGTCTCCTTGATGATCTTCGGGCAGTCGGGTGACAGCCGACTACGAGGTTATACGCCCTGACTGACAGAGCTCATGTTGAAATCGGGGACGCGCAGCGTGGGCATCGCCGCCCTGGTGAACCAGTCGCTCCACTCCCTGGGCAGCGTCTTCTCCGTACGCCCCGCCTCCGTGGCCCGCCCCAGCAGGCCGACCGGCGACTCGTTGAACCGGAAGTTGTTGACCTCGCCGGTCACCTCACCGTTCTCGACGAGGTACACCCCGTCCCGGGTCAGGCCCGTCAGCAGCAGCGTCGCGGGGTCGACCTCGCGGATGTACCACAGGCACGTCAGCAGCAGTCCGCGCTCGGTGTTCGCGACCATCTCCTCGATCGACCGGTCCTGACCGCCGTCCAGGATCAGGTTGTCGATCCCGGGCGCCACGGGCAGAGCGGTCAGCCCCGCGCTGTGCCGGCTGGTCATGAGGTGCTTCAGCTCGCCCTCGCGCATCCACTCCGTGGCCGCGAGCGGCAGTCCGTTGTCGAACACCGACTGGTCGCCCCCGGAGGAGTGCGCGATCACGAAGGGCGCGGACTCCAGGCCCGGCTCGTTCGGGTCGCTGCGCAACGTCAGCGGCAGGTCGCTCAGCTTCTCGCCGACGCGTGTCCTGCCGCCGGGCTTGGAGAACACCGTCCGGCCCTCGACCGCGTCCCGCCCCGACGCCGACCACATCTGGTAGATCAGCAGGTCGGCCACGGCGGTCGGCGGCAGCAGCGTCTCGTACCGGCCCGCCGGCAGCTCCAGGCGCCGCTCGGCCCAGCCGAGGCGTACGGCCAGCTCGGCGTCGAGCGCCGTCGGGTCCACGTCCTTGAAGTCCCGCGTGGAGCGCCCCGCCCACGCCGAGCGCGTACGGTCCGGTGACTTGGCGTTCAGCTCCAGCGTCCCGTTGGGCTGGTCGTGCCGCCGCCGCAGCCCCGTGGACGTGCCCACGTACGTCGACACCAGCTCGTGGTTGGCGAAGCCGTACAGCTCCCGTCCGCCCGCACGCGCGCGTGCGAACGCCTCGCCGAGCGCCGGAGCGAAGTCGGCGAACACAGCCGACGACGTCTCGGCCGGGGCGTCCATGAAGTCCGGCGACGCCGGTACGTCCGTCACCAGCGGCTGTGCGTCCTCGGCGGGCCCGGCACCGCGCGCGGCGGCCTCGGCGGCCCGCACCAAGGGCTCCAGCTCGTCCACGGTCACCGCCGACCGCGACACCACCCCGGAGGCCGTGCCCTCCTTGCCGTCGACGGTCGCGACGACGGTGAGCGTCCGCCCGCGCGTGACGCCGTTCGTGGTCAGCGCGTTGCCCGCCCAGCGCAGGTTGGCGGTCGACTGCTCGTCGGCGATGACGACGCACCCGTCCGCCCGCGACAGCTCCAGGGCCCGCTCGACGATCTCGTGCGGCTTGTGCGCCTTGCTGGAGTGAGCGCTCATCGACCGGCCTCCTGGGTGGTGTTAAGGATGTTGACGCCCTTGAAGAGGGCCGACGGGCAGCCGTGCGAGACCGCGGCGACCTGCCCGGGCTGGGCCTTGCCGCAGTTGAAGGCACCGCCCAAAACGTACGTCTGCGGACCGCCCACCGCGGCCATCGAGCCCCAGAAGTCCGTGGTCGTCGCCTGATAGGCCACGTCCCGCAGCTGGCCCGTGATCCGACCGTTCTCGATCTTGAAGAACCGCTGCCCGGTGAACTGGAAGTTGTAGCGCTGCATGTCGATCGACCAGGACCGGTCGCCGACGACGTAGATCCCGCGGTCCACGCTCCCGATCAGATCCTCGGTCGACATCCCCGCCGGATCCGGCTGCAGCGACACGTTGGCCATGCGCTGCACGGGCACATGGCCGGGGGAGTCGGCGAAGGCGCAGCCGTTGGAGCGCTCGAAGCCGGTCAGCTTCGCGATCCGCCGGTCCAGCTGGTAGCCGACGAGGGTGCCGTTCCTCACCAGGTCCCAGGACTGGCCCTCGACGCCCTCGTCGTCGTACCCGATGGTCGCCAGGCCGTGTTCGGCGGTGCGGTCACCGGTGACGTTCATCAGCTCGGAGCCGTACCTGAGCTTGCCGAGCTGGTCGAAGGTGGCGAAGGAGGTGCCGGCATAGGCGGCCTCGTAGCCGAGGGCGCGGTCCAGCTCGGTGGCGTGGCCGATGGACTCGTGGATGGTCAGCCACAGGTTCGAGGGGTCGACGACGAGGTCGTACGGCCCCGCCTCGACGCTCGGTGCCCGCATCTTCTCGGCGAGCAGCTCGGGGATCTGCGCCAGTTCGGACTCCCAGTCCCACCCCGTTCCCGTCAGGTACTCCCAGCCGCGTCCCACGGGCGGCGCGATGGTGCGCATGGAGTCGAACTCGCCGCTCGACTCGTCGACCGACACGGCGGTCAGCTGCGGGTGCAGCCGTACCCGCTGCTGGGTGGTCACGGTCCCGGCGGTGTCGGCGTAGAACTTGTTCTCATGGACGGTGAGCAGGGAGGCGTCGACGTGATTGACCCCGCCCGCCGCCAGCAGCCGCGCGCTCCACTCCGCCAGCAGTCCCGACTTCTCCTCGTCGGGAACGGTGAACGGATCGATCTCGTACGACGAGATCCACGTCTTCTCGGCGTGCACCGGCTCGTCGGCGAGTTCCACGCGCTCGTCCGACCCGGCGGCCTTGATCACCTGGGCGGACAGCTTCGCCATCGCCACCGCCTGCGAGGCGACCTTGGCGGCGGCGTCCAGCGTCAGATCCACCCCGGACGCGAACCCCCAGGTCCCGCCGTGCACCACGCGCACCGCGTACCCGAGGTCGGTGGTGTCCGACGACCCGGCGAGCCTGGCGTCCCGCAGGCGCCAGGACGCGCTGCGCACCCGCTCGAACCGGAAGTCCGCGTGCTCGGCACCCAGCGCACGCGCGCGTGCCAGCGCGGCGTCGGCCAGGGCGCGTAGCGGAAGCGCCGTAAAGGCTTCGTCGATCGTATGAGGCACGGAGGTCTCCCTGCTGTCGTGGCCTGTCGGCTCCGATCATGTCGCGCGGGCGGGGCCGTGGACCACACGTTTCCGGCGGGAGTCCGCGCCTTTCTGTAGGGATCCGACAGTGACACCCCTACGCCACTGTCGGTGCCCGAATGTCCGAGGCCGGGACCGGACCGATAGGTTTTCGGGGAAGCCGCCTGCCATCCACGTGTTCGGGCGGGTGTGTCAGACCCCTATCGAAAGGGTGATCCGTTGAGCCGCTCGGTTCTCGTCACCGGAGGCAACCGGGGCATCGGCCTCGCCATCGCCCGTGCTTTCGCCGACGCCGGCGACAAGGTCGCCATCACCTACCGCTCGGGTGAGCCGCCGGCCGGCTTCCTCGCGGTGAAGTGCGACATCACCGACCCCGAGCAGGTGGAGCAGGCCTACAAGGAGATCGAGGCCGAGCACGGCCCGGTCGAGGTCCTGATCGCCAACGCCGGCGTCACCAAGGACCAGCTCCTGATGCGCATGTCCGAGGAGGACTTCACCTCGGTCATCGACACCAACCTCACCGGCACCTTCCGCGTCGTCAAGCGCGCCAACCGCGGGATGCTGCGGGCCAAGAAGGGCCGCGTCGTTCTCATCTCCTCGGTCGTCGGTCTGTACGGCGGTCCGGGCCAGGCCAACTACGCCGCCTCCAAGGCCGGCCTGGTCGGCTTCGCGCGCTCCCTCGCCCGTGAGCTGGGTTCGCGCAACATCACCTTCAACGTCGTCGCGCCCGGCTTCGTGGACACCGACATGACCAAGGTCCTCACCGACGAGCAGCGCGAGAACATCGTGAAGCAGGTGCCGCTCGGTCGTTACGCGCAGCCGGAGGAGATCGCCGCGACGGTGCGGTTCCTCGCCTCGGACGACGCCTCGTACATCACTGGAGCCGTCATCCCCGTTGACGGCGGACTGGGAATGGGTCACTGATCACCATGGCTGGAATCCTCGAGGGCAAGAAGATCCTCATCACCGGTGTGCTGATGGAGTCCTCCATCGCGTTCCACGCCGCCAAGCTGGCCCAGGAGCAGGGCGCGGAGGTCATCCTGACCGCCTGGCCCCGGCCCACGCTGACCGAGCGCATCGCCAAGAAGCTGCCCAAGCCGGTCACCGTCCTGGAGCTCGACGTCTCCAACGACCAGCACCTCGCCCGCCTGGAGGGCCAGGTCCGGGAGCACCTGGGCGACCGGCTCGACGGCGTCGTGCACTCCATCGGCTTCGCGCCGCAGGACGCGCTCGGCGGCAACTTCCTCAACACGCCGTTCGAGTCCGTGGCCACCGCCATGCATGTCTCCGCCTTCTCCCTGAAGTCGCTGACCATGGCGCTGCTGCCGCTGATGACCGAGGGCGGCTCCGTCGTCGGCCTCACCTTCGACGCCCAGTTCGCCTGGCCGCAGTACGACTGGATGGGCCCCGCCAAGGCCGCCCTGGAGGCGACGAACCGCTACATGGCGCGTGACCTCGGCAAGCACGACATCCGCTGCAACCTGATCTCGGCGGGTCCGATCGGCTCCATGGCCGCGAAGTCCATCCCCGGCTTCGCCGAGCTGGCGTCGGTGTGGGACAGCCGCTCCCCGCTGGAGTGGAAGCTGGAGGACCCGGAGCCGGCGGGCAAGGGCATCGTCGCGCTGCTGTCGGACTGGTTCCCGAAGACCACCGGCGAGATCATCCACGTGGACGGCGGCCTGCACGCCATCGGCGCCTGATCCTCCGGTACGTCGTCGACGCCCCGTTTCCCGCAGCGCGCGGGGAGCGGGGCGTCACCCGTTCGGCCTACCCGGCCGGGCGGGGGAGACCCACAACTGCGCACTCTGGATTACGCGTTCACTACGCGAGCCCCTCCCCAGCACGGCCGAGGAGGTCCCCTTGTGCGCTTGTCCCACAGCCTGGCCTCAACGACCGTCGCCGTCGCTCTCCTGCTGCTCGTCTCGTACGAGGCGATACCCCACGCGCGCGTGCATGCCGCGGAAGTGGAGTCCGACGAGCCCTTCGGCGCCGCGTGCCGGATCCGCGTCACCGGCTCCCACGTGACCGCGTACTGCCACAATCCCTATCCGGGCATCGACCGGGTGACTCTGCACGTCGAGTGCGCCCGCTGGTGGGACCTCGACAGTGACAGCTCTCCGGTGGAGGCCGGGCCCGCACAGACCGTGCGGCTGACCGGGCGCTGCTGGAAAGAGGTCGGCTCGGTGTGGATCAGTCACCGGCGGGAGCGCTGAAACGCCCCGGACGGCACAGGAACGGATAGCTCGCCGCCTCTGCGGCGGCCGCGGCCGCGTCGCCGGCGCGGATCGCGTCGACCAGCCGTCCGTGGTCCATGTGCGTCTCCGGCGTCAGCTCCTCGCCGACGTCCTCGCGCAGCCAGTCCCGCAGCACCTCGCCCAGGTCGGCGTACATCGCGGTCATCACGTCGTTGTGGGAGGCCGCCACCACGGCCAGATGGAAGGTCGTGTCGGCCGTCACGAACGCCTCCGCGTCACCCGACTCCCAGGCCTCCTCGCGCCGCACCAGCAGTGTGTCCAGCTGCTTGAGGTCCTTCTCCGTGCGCCGCTCGGCGGCCAGCTTCGCGGCGGCCGACTCCAGCGTGGAGCGCAGCTCGGCGATGTGCCGGGGGTCGGCGTCGGCGAAGCGGCGGTGCATGACGCCCGCCAGCTCGCTGGTCGCCACCACATAGGTGCCGGAGCCCTGGCGGATGTCCAGCAGGCCGTTGTGCGCGAGGGCGCGGACCGCCTCGCGGACCGTGTTGCGGGCCACGCCGAGCTGCTCGACCAGCTCGGGCTCCGTCGGGATACGCGAGCCGACCGGCCATTCGCCCGACGTGATCTGGTTCCGCAACGCCGCGATGACCTGTTCGGACAGTGCCGAGCGGCGGGGGTGGCTCAGGGGCATGGCACACCTTCGCACGGGGAGGCCGGGACGGCGAAGCCCCGGGGTGGACAGTCAATCATCCCATGATTCTATGATGGGCCTCATGGCAAGCGAGGAAACCCGGACGGTGACGTCCATGCGGATAGGCACACCTGAGACACACACCACCTCCGAGCCCGCCACACGCGCGTGGACGATGCGGCTGCTCGTGCTCGGCATCGTGCTCACCGCGGTGAACCTCCGCCCCGCCATCACCAGCCTCGGCGCCCTCCTGGAGGAGGTCCGCGACGGGCTCGGCATGAGCGGCAGCGTGGCCGGGCTGCTCACCTCCGTGCCCCCACTGTGCTTCGCCGTCTTCGGCGTCGCGGCCCCGCGTCTGGCGCGCCGCTTCGGCCCGGGTGCGGTGGTGTGCGCGGGCATGCTCGCCATCACCGCGGGCCTGCTCATACGGCCGTACGCGGGAGGCACGGCCGGCTTCCTGGCCGCCAGCGCGCTCGCCCTCATGGGCATCGCCGTCAGCAACGTCCTGATGCCGGTCATCGTCAAGCGTTGGTTCCCCGACCGGGTCGGCTCCATGACCGGCCTGTACTCGATGGCCCTCGCGCTCGGCACCGCGTCCGCGGCGGCGGTGACGGTGCCCATGACCGAGGCGCTGGGCGGGAGTTGGCACACCGGACTCGCGGTGTGGGCGGCGCTCGCGGCGGCGGCCGTAGTGCCCTGGATTCCCTTCGTGCGGGACCGGGGGGCGGCCGTGCGGGACCGTGGGAGGGCGCCCGCCGCCTCCGCGCAGGCGCCCTCCGCCTCCGCGAAAGAGAACCACGCGCGCGTGGACGCGCCCCCGCTGCGGATCACCCGGAGCCGCACCTCCTGGGCCCTCGCCGTCTACTTCGGGCTCCAGGCCACCGGCGCCTACATCACGATGGGCTGGATGGCGCAGATCTTCCGCGATGCCGGAGTGCCCGCCGGCACGGCGGGGCTGCTGCTCGCCGTCACGATGGTGATGGGCGTGCCGCTGGCCTTCGTCATCCCGCGCGTCGCCACCAGGCTGCCGCACCAGGGGCCGATCGTGCTCGTGCTGGGTGCCTGCGGCCTCGTCGGTTACGCCGGCCTGTACCTCGCGCCGGCCGCCGGTTCCTGGGCCTGGGCCCTGCTGCTCGGCGTCTCCAACTGCTCGTTCCCGCTGGCCCTCACGATGGTCGGCATGCGGGCCAGGACCAGCGCGGGAGTGGCCCAGCTGTCGGGGTTCGCGCAGAGCACCGGCTATCTGCTCTCCATCCCCGGCCCGCTCCTGGTGGGCGTGCTCTACCAGCACAGCGGCGGCTGGGGGCTGCCGATCGCGCTGATGGCCGGCCTGATGATCCCGCAGATGGCGGTGGGTGTCCTGGCGGGACGCAACCGCACGGTGGAGGACGAGGCGGCCCGCTGAGCCGTACCCCGGAGGGCCGCGCCGGGGCGAAGGGTGCGAGACTTGCCGTATGTCGCCAGTGCTCGACCCGAACCCCCAGAACGGCCAGAAGAAGATGCTGCTCGTCTTCGGCGCGTTCTTCGCCATCTTCGTGATCATCGCCGTCATCGCGACGATCGCCTCTCCCTGACGGGGGACGCACTGACGTCGACCCACTGACGCACGTCGGCATGCCGATGGTGGGGCTGGCCCCACCATCCCCTAGGGGGCGAGTGTCAGGGTCAACTGGGTGGATCACCGGATGGGTTGAGGGCCCGGAGTTCCGTAGCTTCGAAGTGTGACCGCGAGAGGCGGACACGGACCGCTCGAGGACTCCCGGAGGCATCATGTCGGCCCGCACGCACACCCCGCCCCACCCGGCGTCCACGGGCCGTGCCGACATCCGGCTGCCCTGGTGGGCCCTCGCCCTGCCGACGCTCGCCTTCGTCACTCTGCTGACGCTGATACTCAACCCGTCCGACGCGCAGGCGGCGACCGCCGAGCCGGCGATCACCCAGCTCTTCGAGCGCATACAGCAGCTGATCATGCGCTGAGCACGGGCGGAGCCGCCCGTCAACTCCCTGCGCCCCATGGCCTGTTTCATGCGAAGCTGGGTCTCATGAGCGTCGCAGAATCCCGCAGGATTGTCCTCTTCCGGCATGCGAAAGCCGACTGGCCACAGGTGACCGATCACGAGCGGCCGCTCGCCGACCGGGGCCGAATGGACGCGGCAGAGGCCGGACGCAGGCTGGCCGACACCGACATCCCCTTCGACCTGGCCCTGTGCTCCACCGCGACCCGGACCCGGGAGACCTGGAAGCTCGCCGTCCACGAGTTCCCGCACCGGCCGAAAACCATCTACGAAGAGCGGGTCTACGAGGCCTCGCCCGGCGAGCTGATCGCCGTGCTCAACGAAACACCCGACGACGTGCAGAACGTCCTGCTGATCGGCCACAACCCGGGCGTGCAAGGCCTCGCCGAGATCCTGTCCGGCTCGGCCGAGGACGAGGCGCGCGAGCGGATGAGCCGCCGCGGCTTCCCGGCCGCCGCCTTCGCCGTCCTCTCCTTCAGCGGCACCTGGAAGACGCTGGAGCCCGGCGTGGCCACGTTGCTGGACTACTGGGCGCCCTCGGAGTGACCGACCCACGCGTAGGGCCCGGCACCGTGGTGGTGCCGGGCCCTAGGCGTGCAGCCGGCGGACGCGGGTGTGCGGGCCGCCGTCAGCTCCGGGTCATCAGATGCCGCTCATCAGGCATCGTCGTGCATGTCCGCCGCCTCGACCTCTTCGCGGGTGACGCCCAGCAGATACAGGACCGTGTCCAGGAACGGCACGTTCACCGCCGTGTGCGCGGCCTCCCGCACCACCGGCTTGGCGTTGAAGGCGACGCCCAGCCCGGCCGCGTTGAGCATGTCCAGGTCGTTGGCGCCGTCACCGATCGCCACCGTCTGCGACAGCGGCACCCCCGCCTCGGCGGCGAACCGGCGCAGCAGCCGCGCCTTGCCCGCCCGGTCCACGATCTCGCCGGTGACCTTGCCCGTCAGCCTGCCGTCGACGATCTCCAGCGTGTTCGCCTGGGCGAAGTCGAGCCCGAGCCGCTCCTTCAGATCGTCGGTGACCTGGGTGAACCCACCCGAGACGACACCGACTTGATAGCCGAGCCGCTTCAGCGTACGGATCAGCGTGCGCGCGCCCGGCGTCAGCCGCACCTCGCTGCGCACCTTCTCCACCACCGAGGCGTCCAGCCCCTCCAACAGCGCCACGCGCGCGTGCAGCGACTGCTCGAAGTCCAGCTCCCCGCGCATCGCGGCCGCCGTCACCTCGGCCACCTTGTCCTCGCAGCCGGCGTGCGCGGCGAAGAGCTCGATCACCTCGTCCTGGATGAGCGTGGAGTCCACGTCCATCACGACGAGCCGCTGGGCGCGCCGGTGCAGTCCGGCGGCGACGACGGCGACATCGACACCCAGTGCCGCGGCCTCCGTCACCAGCGCGGTGCGCAGCGGCTCGGTCTCCACGCCCGACACAGCGAACTCCACCGCGGTGACGGGGTACTTGGCGAGCCGGAAGATACGGTCGATGTTGCCGCCGGACTTGGTGATCCGGGCGGCGATCGCGGCCGTCGCCTCCGCGGTGAGCGGGTGCCCGAGCACGGTCACCAGGGAGCGTCCGAGCCCGCGGGGCCGGTTGTCGCCGCGGCCGGAGATGATCTCCGCCTGCATCTTCATCGACTCCGCCCAGCTGTGGACGGTCGCGCGCAGATCACCCTCCAGCCCGGCCGGAGGCTGCGTCACGAGCGCGCACAGCGTGATCCGGCCACGGGTGACGACCTGCTCGATGTCGACCACGTCGACGGAGTAGGCGGCCAGCGTGTCGAAGAGGCCGGCCGTGATGCCCGGCCTGTCCTTCCCGAAGATCTTGACGAGAAGGGTGGGGATGTCGGAGGTCTGCGAAGCGCTCATGGTGCTTCCACCGTATCCGGCACTCAGTGCCTGGCGCCCCTGAGGTCCGTCTAGCGGACACGGAACAGTGGGTGTCGGTCGGATGGCCCGGGTCTTACATTCCGGCCACGGCTGCACCAGTACTTGTGAGCCGCCACAGGGGCACCTGCGGGCCGGGCTCACCGACTCGCGTCCCGTGGGCTCCCTGGCCGCTCGAGGGCGGCTGCGGTGCCGGCTCGGGGGCGACCGTGGTGCCAGATCGGGGTGGTGGTGCCAGTCCGGGGGCGACCGTGGTGGCAGATCGGGGTGGTGGTGGTGCCAGGCCGGGGGCGACCGTGATGCCGGCTTGAGGGCGGCCGCGGTGCAAGCGCGAAGGCGACCGCGGTGCGCTCGAAGGCCACCGTCCAGATCCGGCTGGGCGCGATCGTCGCCGAGCTGCGGGCGCAGGCGCCCCTCCGGTGAATGTCGACGACGGTGAGCTCCCGCCAGACGCGCCGGTCTCCGTCGAGGAGGCCGTCCTGCAGTGGTCGCGCTTGCGCGACATCCTCGGCGCCAGACGAACAGACGGTGTCATGGGCGCCGCGTCCCCATGGGCGCCCGATGGTGTCGCCCGGCCACCTCCGCAGCCGTACGGCGGGTCTGTCCTGGCGGGCCCGGTGGATCACGGGATCACGAACGCCCCTTCGGCTTCCCCGGCGGCGGCGGGGGAGGGGGTGGCGGTGGCGGAGGCGGTGGCCCTTCGTCCGCTCCGGACGACGACCGGTTGCCACGCCGCCGAGGAGGCCGGGGCGGCCTGGGGGGCGGCCCGATCGGCCGAATGACCGTGGGCGCGCCGTACATGTCGTCATCCCCGGCGCGCGGCGGCTCACCGGGCGCCCGACCGGACGGCGGCTCAGTGGACTGCGGGTCACCGGGCCGCCGTACCTCGTCGGACCCCGACCCCACGTTCCGCTGGGACCGCGCGTCGCGTCCTTGCCCTGCCGCGTGCTCCGCCCGTGGGCCGCGTTCTGGTCCCGGCCTATGTCCGGACTCCGGCCCGTATCCGGACGTTGGCCCGTAGCCAGGTCCCGGCCCGTATCCGGGCCCCGACCGCGCGTCGCGTCCTGGCCCTGCCGGAGGCTCCGCCCCCCGGTCGTCCCCTGGCCCTGGCCTCTGTGATGGTCCCAGCCTGTGTCCGGACTCCGGCCCGTATCCGGGCCCCGACCGCGCGTCGCGTCCTGGCCCTGCCGGATGCTCGGCCTCTGGGTCGCCCCCTGGTCCTGGCCCCTGTGATGGTCCCGTCCCGTACCCCGACCCCGACCCGTACCCCGACCCGTGTCCTGACCCCGACTGTGCGTCGCGCCTCCACCCCGCGTCGGTTCCGCGCGCCCCGTCGGACGGTCGTGCGCCTCCGGAAGGCGGGGCCACGTCCGGCGGCCGGGCGTCCTCCGGCTCACGCATTTCCTCGGGCACGCGCAGGTAGGGGTTCGTCGCCGGGTTCGGTGGCCGATACGGCGTGCCGGGCGCGTACGGCCCGGACCGGCTCCCGTACGGCGAGGGCCCGGCACCCTCCGTCGGCGTGCCCGCCCCACTGGCACCCTCCGCCACCGTGCCCGCCGTACCGGCACCTCCCGCCGCTCCCGCAGCACCCGGCCTCGTACCCACCGCCACCTCGCCCCGTGCCGCCGCAGTCGCCCGCCGCCCCGCGGCCCCGGTCGCCCGGGCGAGTAGCGCGCCCACGGCACCCGCTCCCGCGCCCCACGCCGCCCCCAGGACCAACGCCATGCCGAGGTTTCCCGTCAGCTGCACCCCCGCGCCGAACGCGTCGAAGCCCAACACCGACAGCGAGGCGTCCACCGACACCTCGGTCAGCCACCCGAGCAGGGGCAGCGCCAACGCCGTGGCGACACCGAGCCGCAGCGCACACCGCCCGGCGAAACGGAGGGGCCCCGGGTCCCGTAAGCCCCAGGTGCCTGGCCCTCCTGCGGCGGGGTCCCCGGGTTGCCGTACGACACCCGCATCCAGCCCTTCGACGCCACCGGCACCCGACGCCCGTACGCCCCAGGAACCCCCCGATCCACCCACCGGCCTCGCATCCGAGCCCACCCCGCCGGGAAGCGGTCCGGCCCCCGCCCCCGGCCCAGCCCCGGCCCCCCAAGCTGTCCTGCCTCGCGCCCCCGGAGCCTCACCGGCCTCTCCGCCCCGTCCCCCGCCCCGGCCACCGGCATGGGCGCTCTCCTCCACCGGCGTCCGCACCGCAGTCAGCACCCCCGCGAGCAGCATCATCACCACCGTCGCGACCCCGAGCAGCCACACCCGTCCGTCCAGCTCCGCCAGCCTGCTCAGCGTCACGGTCTGGTCGGAGTCGCTGTTCAGCAGGTCGTCCAGAGGATCCGGCAACAGGCTCGCCAGGACCCCGGTCGCCCTGCCGTCGAACGGCACGAAGAGGCCGATGGGGACGCCGAGCCACACGCCGTTCGGGGCGCCGAGCAGGGCGGCGCCCGCGATGCGCTTGGGGTGGGCGTCGCCGATCGCCGCGTAGGCCGCCGCCGCGAGCCCGGCCGCGACCGCGACCAGCAGCACCGTGACGAGGGCGGACACGGCGGGGCGTACGACGCGGTGCACGGCCTCCCAGCCGCGCGGCAGCGGCGTGCGGCGCGAGGCCAGCAGGGCGATCAGGAGGATGCCGGCGGACCAGCCCATGCCACCGAGCAGTGTCGGCGCCGTGTCCACCGTGAAGCCGACCGCCGCCTTCGCGTCGACGAGGTCGCCGATCTGGTCGGGCAGCAGCCCGCCGATGTCCCCGATGTCGCCCACGCCGGGGATCTCGAGACCACCGCCCCCGCCTCCGCCCGGCAGGTCGTCGAGCCCCAGCGAGCCGCCGTCGATCGTGATGACGTCGTGACCCGCCCAGGCGAGTCCGCCCAGCATCGCCACGAACAGCGCGACCACCGCGCCCGCGCGCGCGAGGAGTTCGGTCGGCGCGATCACAACTCCCGCGCCCCGCAAGGACCGTAGGAAGAACCACGACAGCAGTAGCGCGCCGACCAGGCTCACTCCCAGTGGCGTGATCTCGATGGCCGTCGCAGCCTCCGCGCCCGTCAACCCGAAAGCGGACACATCACCGGACGGTGTGATCGAACCACCCGCCCCGAGGGCCACCACCGCCGCGGTCATCGGGCCCAGAGAGCTCGCGGTGTCCGCCTCCAGCAGATGCAGTCCGAGCGCCGCAGTGCCCGCCATCCCGATCAACGCCCAGCTCACAGAGGCGATCGCGGACAGCAGGATGTCCCCCCACGGCAGCCGCGTGCCGTGCCTCGCGGTCTCGATGTTCGTGGACGCGCTCATGCAGACCCCCCGATCCGCGGCGCGGCCGGCTCGCCGCGCATGTCCCCCTCGCGTGGATTACCACTCTCCGGGCTGGTTTCAACCCCGTCAACGGAACCGGTCGAAGCACGCGCGCGTGCTAGTCATAAGGCCCGACTTTCAGTCAGGGGGCGGAGCCTGAAATAGTTCCCGACGATGTTCGACATCCCTAGACTCCCTCTGATGGGGGTAACTCGGGGGACTACTCAGTGGGGCATGGAGTGCCGGAACTCGTACTGGAATTGAACGGACGGACCTGGACGCTCGATCCGTCCAGGTCCTACACCCTCGGACGCGATCCGCAGGGCGACATCGTGTTCGACGACGCCAGGGTGTCCTGGCGGCACGCCACGGTCAGCTGGAGCGGCCGTAGTTGGGTCCTCGAGGACCACGGCAGCACCAACGGCACGTTCGTGCAGGGCCAACGGGTCCATCACGTGGAGATCGGCCCGGGCATGGCCGTGCACCTGGGCAACGCGACCGACGGACCGCACCTGAACCTCTCCGGCACCGCGGCCGCCGTCGCCTCGCCGCAGGCCCAGCCGCAGCAGCAGCCGTACGCCGCGCAGGGCGCGCAGGCCGGCTGGGCCCAGCAGGCACCGGCCCAGCAGGTACCGGTGCAGAAGACACCGGCCCAGCAGGTTCCGCAGCAGCAGGCCCCGCAGGCCGGCTGGCAGCAGCCGCAGCAGGCCGCCCCGCACATCCCGGCGCAGCAGGGCCCCGGTGGTGGCGCGGGGGCGCCGCCGGTCTACGGCGACCGCAGCCCGACCACGTTCCACCAGTTCTCGATCGGCCGCGTCATGCGCATCGGCCGTGCCCTGGAGAACGAACTGGTCGTCTCCGACCTGCAGGTCTCCCGGCACCACGCCGAGTTCCACTCGACGCCCGACGGCCGCATGGAGATCCGCGACCTCGGCTCCCACAACGGGACGTACGTCAACGGTCAGCCGATCCCCAAGGGCGGCTCGGCGATGCTGGGCCCCACCGACATCGTGGGCGTCGGCCACTCCACGTTCCGCATCGTCGGCGACCGCCTCGAGGAGTTCGTCGACACCGGTGAGATCTCCTTCTCCGCCCGCCACCTGACCGTCACGGTCGACGGCGGCAAGCAGATCCTCAAGGACGTCTCCTTCGGCGTCCCGGAGAAGTCCCTCATCGCGGTCATCGGCCCGTCCGGCTCGGGCAAGTCGACCCTGCTCAAGGCGCTCACCGGCTACCGCCCCGCCAACCAGGGCGACGTCCTCTACGACAACCGCAACCTCTACAAGCAGTTCGCCGAGCTGCGCCAGCGCATCGGTCTGGTCCCGCAGGACGACATCCTGCACAAGGAGCTGACCGTCAAGAAGGCCCTCAAGTACGCGGCCAAGCTCCGCTTCCCCGCCGACACCACGGCCCGCGAGCGCGAGGAGCGCATCGACGAGGTCCTGCGCGAGCTCAAGCTGGACATCCACAAGGAGAAGAAGGTCACCTCCCTCTCCGGCGGCCAGCGCAAGCGCGTCTCGGTGGCCCTGGAGCTGCTCACCAAGCCGTCGCTCATCTTCCTCGACGAGCCCACCTCGGGCCTCGACCCGGGCATGGACCGCGACGTCATGCAGCTGCTGCGCGGCCTCGCCGACGACGGCCGTACGGTCCTCGTCGTCACCCACTCCGTGGCCGAGCTGGCGCTGTGCGACAAGCTCCTGGTGATGGCCCCGGGCGGCGCGGTGGCGTACTTCGGCCCGCCCGAGGAGGCGCTGAACTTCTTCGGCTACGACACCTGGGCCGACGTCTTCTCCGCCTTCGAGAACTACCGCGACTACGACTGGGCGGGACGCTGGAAGGGCTCGCAGCACTACCAGATGTACGCCGCGGACATCGACGCGATAGCTCCGCAGTCCGTACAGATGCCTCCGATGCAGGCGATGAAGCCGCCGAAGCCACAGGGCTGGATGTCCCAGTTCCTGACCCTGGTGCGCCGCTATGTCTCGGTGATCGCCTCCGACAAGGGCTTCCTGGCCCTGATGGTGATCCTGCCGGCCGTCCTGGGCGCGGTGAGCCTGCTCATCGACGCGGACAAGGACCTGCTGGTGAACACGGAGGTGAACCCGAAGACCGGCCTGCCCGTCCCGAACGGCACGGCCACGACCGTCCTGCTGATCCTCGCGGTGGGCGCCTGCTTCGCCGGTGCCGCCAACTCCGTACGTGAGCTGATCAAGGAACGGGTCATCTACGAGCGGGAGCGCGCGACCGGCCTGTCCCGGTCCGCGTACCTGATGTCCAAGGTGTTCGTGCTCGGCGTGATCACCGTGCTGCAGGGCCTGATGGTCGGCGTCATCGGCTTCTCCAGCCGCGTGATCCCCGACGAGGGGCTGGTCCTCGGCCACCTCACGCTCCTGGAGCTGTCGCTGCCGATCATGGCGCTGGGCTTCACCTCGATGATGTTCGGCCTGATCATCTCGGCGCTGGTGAAGACGGCCGAGAAGACGATGCCCCTGCTGGTCATGTTCGCGATCATCCAGGTCGTGTTCACCGGCTGCCTGTTCGCCCTGAACGGCTCGATCGGCGTCAACCAGTTCTCGTACCTGATGCCGTCGCGCTGGGCGGTGGGCGCCGCGGGCGCCACGCTGGACTTCAACAGGATCAGCCCGCCCGCCAAGGGCGAGAGCAATGACCCGTTGTGGGAGCACACCGTCGGCGCCTGGACCATGGACATGCTCGCCCTGATCGCCCTCGGCGTGATCTGCGGCTTCTTCGTGGCCCGCTTCCTGCGCCGCCACGAGCCCGAGGTCATGCGCAACTGATCCCTGTCGTACGACGCCCGAAGGGCGGCACCCCGTCAGGAGGGTGCCGCCCTTCGGCGTACGCGACCGGAGGCCCGTGCCTGCCTCAGTACGCGCTGTTGACGTTGTCGATCGAGCCGTACCGGTCGGCCGCGTAGTTGGCGGCGGCGGTGAGGTTGGCGACCGGGTCGTACTGGCTCCAGGCGGTGCCGGCGACGTGGTAGGCGTCGAAGGTCGGCTTGATGACCTGCAGCAGACCGATGGACGGGACACCGTTCTGGGCGTTGATGTCCCAGTTGTTGATCGCGTTCGGGTTGCCCGAGGACTCCCGCATGATGTTGCGGTACAGGCCGTTGTAGGTGCCCGGGATGTCGTGCTTCTTCATGATGTCCAGGGCCTCACGGATCCAGCCGTCGAGGTTGTTGGCGTAGGTCTTCGCGGCGACCGGCTTGACCTGGACACGCTCGGCGGACCGGCTGGCGGCCTCCTTCGACTTGCGCGCGGCCTCGGCCTTCTTCTTGGCGGCGGCCTCGGCGGCCCTCTTCTTGGCGGCGGCTTCGGCAGCCACGTGCTTGTCGTGGGCCACGGCGGCCCTGTGCTTGGCGGCAGCCACGGCGGCCTTGTGCTTGGCCGACATCTCCTCGGCCTTCACGCTGTCGGAGGCGAGCTGGTCGGTGACGCTGGCCTTGACATCCTTGATCTGCTCACTGCTGTACGCCACCCGGCCCGTGGGGGCCTCGGCCGTGGTCGTCTGTGCGTCGCCGGGGACGGCGGTGAAGGCGAGGGCGGCGGCGCCGAGGGTGGCGACACCGGCGATCGCGATCTTGTGACGCTTGGTCAGCGCACGACTGTGACCGCGGTTGAAGGTGTTTTTGAGCATGGCAGATGGACCTCTTCGAATAGCGCGGAGGTCGCTCGCTGTCCTGCGTGGGACACGGGTGCTTCCGGCACAAGCGCCGCGGACGAAACCCGCGGCGCTGAGCGACGTGAGCCATTCTTAGCGGCCGCAAAATCGCCAGGCAAAGGTGTGACGTACGATCCTCGATAGTGGATCGGGGAGGCGCAAAACGGGACAGATGGGAATGTGCGCCCCGGTCAAAAGGGGCGCTTTATCTCCTACTCCCTTTCGTATGTGATCTGAGCCCTATTGGCGGCCTCACATCGCCCGGGTAACGGTCTCACCGGCAGTTGCTGGAGCAATGCTCTGCGTGAGGGCCCTCCGCCGGGAGGATGAGATGGACGTCGCCGAACTCGTGCCACAGGTAGAGCCCGCGCAGCGCCTCGTCATAGCTGCGGTCGATGGCGGCCCGTCCCGCGACCGCCTCCAGCATCAGCAGATGCGAGGCCTCCGGCTCGTGCAGCCCGGTCAGCAGCCCGTCCACCACCCGTACCCCGCGCTCCGGGGTGACGACGAGATCCGTCCACCCTTCACGCGCGCGTACGACCCCGTCGGCGTCCACCGCCGACTCCACGGCCCGCACGGCGGTCGTCCCGACGGCGATCACCCGGCCGTCGCCCGCCTTGGCCGCATTGATCAGCCGAGCCGACGCCTCCGGCACCGCGAACCGCTCCGGATACGGCGGCTCGTGCGCCTCCGCCGACGCCACCCCGGTGTGCAGCGTGATCGGCGCGAACTGCACACCCCGGCTCACCAGCTCCGTCACCATCCGCACCGTGAAGGGCCGCGCCGCGCTCGGCATCTCCGCGCTGCCCGTCCCGTCGGCCGACGGCAACGCGAACACCGTCTGGTACACGGACAACGGCTGGTCCCGCTCCGTATAGGAGTAACGAATCGGCCGCCCGTGCTCACGCATCAGCCTGAGAACCCCGGCCGCCTGGATCTCTCCCCTGCCTTCAAGGGCCCCGGCCACCCGCGCCCACCACAGCCGCTCGCCCTCCTCGCTCAGCGGCTCCTCAAGCACCAGCCGCACACCCCCGGGAAGCCGCACCTCAGTCCCCGCAGGCCCGCCCGCACGCGCGCGCGTGGTGCCCCGCTCATCCGGATCCCGCAGCTCGACCGCCCACCGCCCGTCGTCCCCGCGCGTGGAGAAGTGCACCACCACGCGCGCGTGCCCGATCCGCCCGTCCACGGCGGCGGCCAGCGTCTCCGACGTGTTGACGACCAGGAGATCCCCGGCCCGCAGCAGCAGCGGCAGCTCGCGGAACGTGTGATGCGACACCTCGCTGCCCCGCGACACCAGCAGCCGTACGGCATCCCGGTCCAGCCCCGGCCCGCGCTGCTCGGCCGGGATCCGCGCCGACAACTCCTCCGGCACCCTCACCACCAGGGTCATCGCCGCCCCTCCAGCAGGGCCGGAGCCCCGTAGCGACCGCTGGCCGGCCGCTCGTCCAGCAGCCGCAGAAAGGCCGGCACCACACTGGCCGGCGTCGGCCGTGGATCGTCGTCGTCCGGTACGGCGGCCGCGTACAGGTCCGTGCCCATGTCCCCGGGGTCGACCGCCCACACCCGAAGCCCGGGCTCCTCCTCCCCGAGCACCGCCGCGAGATGGTCGAGGGCGGCCTTCGACGCCCCGTACCCGCCCCACGTCTCGTACGCCTCGGCGGCCGCGTCCGAGCTGACCGTGATCACCGCGCCCGTCCCGGACGCCCGCAGCAGCGGCAACGCCTCCTGGACCAGGCCCAGCGCGGCGACCACGTTCACTTCCAGGGCGCGGCGCAACCCCTCCAGCGGCAGTGTGTCCAGCCGTACCAGCGGCTCGGCGCCCAGCGCGCTGGCGTTGTTCACCAGCAGGTCGACGCCGCCCAGCTTCCAGGCGGCCGCCACCAGCTCGGACCGGTGCCCGGCGTCCGTGACGTCCCCCGGCACCGCCGTCACGCGCGTGCCGGGCGTCTGGAGCCCGGCCGCCGTCTCCTGCAGGACCTCCGCCGTCCTGGCGTCCAGCACCAGATCCCAGCCGCGCGCGGCCAGCGCCTCGGCGAGCGCCCGCCCCAGCCCCTTCGAGGCCCCCGTGATGATCGCTACCGGCATGACAACCGTCCCCTCGTTCCAGCCCGCCTCCGATCGGCGGTGCCCTCAACGTAGGAACCGGGCCACCCGCCACGCCTCGGACGCGGGCCGCAAAGCCGCGGGGCCCTTCGTCCTACGCCGCGCACCGTGGGCCTTTCGTCCTAGGCCGCCGAGGCCGGGACCGCAGACCTAGGTCCCTCGCCGCAGCCGGCCGCCGCCACAGGTCCGATCCGGCTGTCACACCCCGCCGGTACCGTGAGGGCATGAGTCAAGGCCCCAGGTCCGGCCTAGCGGCGGTGAGCTCCGCATTGCTGGCCATGAGCAGGCATCTCGAGGTGCGCGACGTCCTCAAGACGATCGTCGCCTCCGCCCGCGAGCTGCTCGACGCGCAGTACGCCGCGCTCGGCGTTCCGGACGACCACGGCGGCTTCGCCCAGTTCGTGGTCGACGGGGTCAGTGACGCCCAGTGGAAGGCTATCGGCCCCCTGCCCCGCCAGCACGGCATCCTCGCCGCGATGCTCCAGGAGGCCAAGGTCGAGCGCCTCGCGGACGTCCGCAAGGACCCCCGCTTCGAGGGCTGGCCGTCGGCACACCCCGACATGGCCGACTTCCTGGGCCTGCCGATCCGCGACGGCGACGAGGTCATCGGAGCACTGTTCCTCGCGAACAAGAACTGCCCGAAGCCAGAAGGGAGCTGCGGCTTCACGCAGGAGGACGAGGAACTCCTCGGCATCCTCGCCCAGCACGCCGCGATCGCCCTCACCAACGCCCGCCTCTACGAGCGCAGCCGCGAGCTGACGATCGCCGAGGAGCGCTCACGCCTCGCCCACGAACTGCACGACGCGGTCAGCCAGAAGCTGTTCTCCCTGCGCCTGACGGCCCAGGCCGCTGCTGCCCTGATCGACCGCGACCCGGCCCGGGCCAAGGGCGAGCTGCACCAAGTGGCCGCGCTCGCCGCCGAGGCCGCCGACGAACTGCGCGCCGCCGTCGTCGAGTTGCGCCCCGCCGCCCTCGACGAGGACGGCCTCGTCGCCACCCTGCGCACCCAGATCCAGGTCCTCGACCGCGCCCACACCGCGCGCGTGAGCTTCGCCGGCCGCGGAGTGAAGGCCCTGCCCTCCGCCCAGGAGGAGGCCGTGCTGCGCGTCGCCCAGGAGGCTCTGCACAACGCCCTGCGGCACTCCGGAGCCGAGCACGTCGACGTGACGCTGGACCGGCGCGGCGGCGGAGCGGTCCTGCGGGTCACGGACGACGGCAGCGGCTTCGACCCGAAGGCGATACGCCGCGCAGGACGCCACCTCGGCCTGGTCTCCATGCGGGACCGGACGAGCGGGGTCGGCGGCACGCTGACCGTGGAATCGGCGCCCGGCAAGGGCACCACGATCGAGATGGAGGTCCCCGGTGGCTGACGCAATCAAGGTGCTGCTCGTCGACGACCACCAGGTGGTCCGCCGGGGCCTGCGCACGTTCCTGGAAGTGCAGGACGACATCGAGGTCGTGGGCGAGGCCGCGGACGGCGCCGAGGGAGTGGCCCGCGCCGAGGAACTGAAGCCGGACGTCGTCCTCATGGACGTCAAGATGCCGGGTATGGACGGCGTCGACGCCCTGCGCAAGCTCCGCGAACTGAACAACACCGCGCGCGTGCTGATCGTCACCAGCTTCACCGAACAGCGCACGGTGATCCCGGCCCTGCGCGCGGGCGCCGCCGGGTACGTCTACAAGGACGTGGACCCGGACGCGCTCGCCGGAGCCATCCGCTCGGTCCACGCCGGCCACATCCTGCTCCAACCCGAGGTCGCGGGCGCCCTGTTGTCCCAGGAGGAAGCCAACTCGGGGCAGGGGAGAGGCGGCTCGCTGACCGAGCGGGAGCGCGAGGTCCTCGGCCTGATCGCGGACGGCCGCTCGAACCGCGAGATAGCCAGAGCCCTGGTCCTGTCGGAGAAGACCGTCAAGACCCACGTCTCGAACATCCTGATGAAGCTCGACCTGGCGGACCGCACGCAGGCCGCGCTGTGGGCCGTACGCCATGGCGTGACCGGCTGAAACGCTCTGCGCAGGACATGACTCACGGCAATTCGGAGGGTTCCCCTCCGGGCTGAGATTCATACCGTCGTGGGAATGTCCCCCGGATGGCGCATCCTCCGTGGATCTCCACCGTTCTCCAGTGCGTGCTGCGGCGACTGCCGCGGCAATCGCAAGGAGGGCTTAGAAGTGAAGAACCTGAAGAAGGCAGCGGCTGTGACGATGGTGGCCGGTGGCCTGCTGGCCGCCGGTGCCGGAATGGCCTCCGCCACCGACGGTGCGCACGCCAACGGCAAGGCCGTGGGCTCCCCGGGCGTCGCCTCGGGCAACCTCGTCCAGGTCCCCGTGGACGTGCCGGTCAACGTCTCCGGCAACACCGTGAACGTCATCGGCCTGCTGAACCCGGCCCACGACAACCTGGCCGTCAACCACTGACGACCACCCCGCAAGCAGTGACCTCCGGCCTCCCGGGCGCCTCCGGGAGGCCGGTCAGTTTCTCGGGGTCCTCTCCGCCACAGCTGACGCGGTCCGCGAGCCCCACGCCGCTGGAGCGACACCCACCCGGTCGGCCACGAAGCAGCGACACACCGCGCGCAACCTCTCGGCGCCACAGCCCGCGCCGCCAGCAGCCGCCCGCGCCGCTGAGACGGCGCCTCTCAGGCCACCCCGGAGACCTGCGCGCCCCTTTGCAACCTCGCGGCGCCCGCGGCCTCTCGGCATGCGCAGCCTAGGCAGCCTCTCGGCGCCCGCAGCCGGCGCAGCCTGCGGCCGGTGGTGCTACTGGGTGCCCCTCAGGTAGCTCCGCGGAGACCTGCGCGCCCGCAGCCCCTCGGTGCCGGCAGTCGGCGCAGCCTGCGGGCAGTCGTGCCGCTTGGGCGGCTCCCGTCCCAAAGAGAGGCGGCACCCCGTCAGCGCCGGGCCGCGCGACCCACCCCGCCCACGCCGGCACCAGCTCAGCCGCCGCTCACCGCACGCCCCTCTCCCGCTCCTCCACATACGCGTTGTACGCAGCGACCTGCGCCCGCCGAGCAGTCCGCTCAACCGGCCGCAACGCCTCGGACCGTGCCGCCATCTCGGACGCGCTCGTGGCCCCGCCGTGCCAGTTCCCGTAGGCAAGGGAGATCAACAACCCCACCCGCTGCGCCAGCTCCAGCACCCGCACCGCCCGCGGCGGATACCCCGGCGCCAACACCTCCCGCCCCCGCTCGGCCCGCGCCCGATACGCATCGATCGCCGCCTCCGCCACCGGCCCCGACCCGGCCACATCCAGCCGCGACAACACCTCGGTGGCCTCCCGCAGCGCCTCCGCCAGCTCCCGCTCGGCCTCACCCAACGACGGCACATCCGCAGGCGGCGCCTCCCGCACACCCAGCACATGCCACACGACCTCGACATGCACATCACCGTCGGGCCCGGCCTCGTACACCTCCGGCACCAGCCCGAACGCGGCGCCGTGACAGATCACCGCCTCCTCGGCATCCAACGCCCGCGCGTTGAACTCCGGCGGCCCGCTCAGCCCCAGCGGATGCCCCGGCGCCGGCAGCGCGACCCGCAGCCCGCTCACCCCGAGCGCCCGCAACCGCCCCAGCGCCAGCGTGAGCCCGACGGGCGCCGACTCACCCGGCAGCCCCTCCACCCGGTGCACGGCGTCGTCCCCGACGATCTCGAGCACAGCGTCATCCGGCGAGACAAGTCCGGCCAAAAGGGCATTTCCCCAAGCCGCAAGGCGTCCTGAACGTGGTTCCGAGAGCATGCCCCCACCCTAAGGACCGGACCGATGGAATGAACCGCTGGACCGGTGGCGTAGATTTCGTTGAGGGCTGCGCCCACAGGCGCACGCGACCACCGAGACGCCTAGCCGCCGAGACGCCGAGACCGGTCACACTGCAAGGGGAGACAACGCGCTCATGAGCGATGTTCTGGAGCTTCAGGACGTATCCGTGGTCCGTGAGGGCCGGGCTCTGGTGGACCAGGTCTCCTGGTCGGTCAAGGAGGGCGAGCGCTGGGTCATCCTCGGCCCCAACGGAGCCGGCAAGACCACCCTCCTGAACGTCGCGTCCAGCTACCTCTACCCGACCACGGGCACCGCCACCATCCTCGGCGAGACCCTCGGCAAGCCCGGTACCGACGTCTTCGAGCTGCGCCCCCGCATCGGCGTGGCCGGCATCGCCATGACCGAGAAGCTGCCCAAGCGCCAGACCGTCCTGCAGACCGTGCTGACCGCGGCGTACGGCATGACCGCCACCTGGCACGAGGACTACGAGGAGATCGACGAGCAGCGCGCCCGCGCCTTCCTCGACCGCCTCGGCATGAGCGACTACCTCGACCGGAAGTTCGGCACCCTCTCCGAGGGCGAGCGCAAGCGCACCCTGATCTCCCGCGCCCTGATGGCCGACCCCGAGCTGCTCCTCCTCGACGAGCCCGCCGCCGGCCTCGACCTCGGCGGCCGCGAGGACCTCGTCCGCCGCCTCGGCCGCCTCGCCCGCGACCCGATCGCCCCCTCGATGCTCATGGTCACCCACCACGTCGAGGAGATCCCCCCGGGCTTCACCCACGTCCTGATGATCCGTCAGGGCAAGGTCCTCGCCGCAGGCCCGCTGGAGCTCGAACTCACCTCCCGCAACCTCTCCCTCTGCTTCGGCCTCCCCCTCGTCGTCGAACAGGTCGGCGAACGCTGGACCGCACAGGGCCTCCCCCTCTCCTGACCCCGCCCTTCACCCCGCGAAACCTCGGCGAATCCCCGGTAAGAAGGCCCTTCAAACTGATCGGCGCCCTGTCCGCGACAGGGCCCGCAGCCCTACCATGACCATGTGGAAATCGACGCGTGGGTTTGGTGGTTGATCGGCGCGGCAGCGCTCGGCATCGGGCTCGTGATCACCGCGATGCCCGAACTCGGCATGCTGGCGGTGGGCGCCGTCGCGGCCGCGGTGATCGCCGGCATCTTCGGCGGTGACGCCGTCGTCCAGGTCGTGGCCTTCGTCGTCGTCTCGACCGCACTCATCGCCGTCGTACGGCCCATCGCCAACCGGCATCGCGCGCAGCGACCCCAACTCGCCACCGGCATCGAGGCACTGAAGGGCAAACAGGCCGTCGTACTGGAGCGCGTCGACGCCTCCGGCGGCCGTATCAAGCTCGCCGGAGAGGTCTGGTCGGCCCGCTCCCTCGACACCGACCGCGCCTACGAAGTAGGCCAGGAAGTGGACGTCGTGGACATCGAGGGGGCCACGGCGATCGTCATGTGACCTCGCACGACGTAAGTGGCGCGAACAGCACACGAGCCACACGACGGTCTGTCAGACTCGACCAGCAAGATCTTCAACAACCATAAGATCTGCCGAAGACGCCGCGGCGGAGAAGGGTACGGGGAACGACGATGGAACCGGTCATCATCGTTTTGATCATTCTGGTGGTGTTGGTCTTCATCGCCCTGATCAAGACGATCCAGGTCATCCCGCAGGCGAGCGCGGCCATCGTCGAGCGCTTCGGTCGCTACACGCGGACACTCAACGCGGGCCTCAACATCGTGGTGCCGTTCATCGACACCATCCGCAACCGCATCGACCTGCGTGAACAGGTCGTGCCTTTCCCGCCCCAGCCGGTGATCACCCAGGACAACCTGGTCGTGAACATCGACACGGTCATCTACTACCAGGTGACCGACGCCCGGGCCGCGACCTACGAGGTCGCCAGCTACATCCAGGCCATCGAGCAGCTCACGGTCACCACGCTCCGCAACATCATCGGCGGCATGGACCTCGAACGGACCCTGACCTCCCGCGAGGAGATCAACGCGGCCCTGCGCGGCGTCCTCGACGAGGCGACGGGCAAGTGGGGCATCCGAGTCAACCGCGTCGAGTTGAAGGCGATCGAACCCCCCACCTCCATCCAGGACTCGATGGAGAAGCAGATGCGCGCCGACCGTGACAAGCGCGCCGCGATCCTCACCGCCGAAGGTACGCGCCAGGCCGCGATCCTCACCGCAGAAGGTGAGAAGCAGTCCCAGATCCTCCGCGCCGAGGGTGAGGCCAAGGCGGCCGCCCTGCGCGCCGAGGGCGAGGCCCAGGCGGTCCGCACGGTCTTCGAAGCGATCCACGCAGGCGACCCCGACCAGAAGCTCCTGTCCTACCAGTACCTCCAGATGCTCCCGAAGATCGCCGAGGGCGACGCCAACAAGCTCTGGATCGTCCCCAGCGAAATCGGCGACGCCCTCAAGGGCCTGTCGGGCGCGATGGGCAACCTGGGCGGCCTGGGCGGCGGTTCAGGCAACGGAGCCTCCGGCAACGGCGGCACGGGCACGGAACGCCGAGAGAAGCCGTCGATCGACTGACACAGGATTGCCGTACGACAACGGGCCCGCCTTCTCAGGAAGGCGGGCCCAGACGTGCCTCAGGGGCGACCACGAACCCGCAGCCCACGAACCACACATGGCCCTACGGCGACTGGTCAGGCCGCGTCCAGTGCAAGCCAATCCGGCAGCGCAGCAAGATCGTCGGCCCCCAGCGCCAGCAACATCGCATCCGCAGGCGTCGGCTCGAACGGCTCCCGCAACAGCGGCATACCGGCCTCCTCAGGCGTCCTGTCGGCCTTCCGGTGGTTGTCCTCCGCACAAGAGGCCACCGTATTCAGCCACGTGTCCTGCCCACCCTGCGACCGCGGCACCACATGGTCCACGGTCGTGGCCCGGCGCCCGCAGTACGCGCACCGGTGCCGGTCCCGCACCAGAACACCCCGCCTCGACCACGGCGCTTGTCTTCGGAACGGCACCCGTACGTACCTGCAGAGCCGAATCACCCGGGGCGCCGGTATGTCGACGGCGGCTCCACGCATCCGCAGTTCGGGGTGGGCCTGCTCGACGACGGCCTTGTCCTGAAGCACCAGAACGACGGCTCGGTTCAACGTCACCGTCGACAGCGGCTCGAAGCTCGCATTCAGTACCAGCGTGTCCCGCATGACCAGCCCACCTCCCGTGTGCACCTGCCCACCCCCTGGCGGGCTGGGATCAACTCTGGCCGGGCACGCCGAGATGGACAACGAAATAAAAAATGCCCGCCCCTGATCACTTCCAAGACCAGGGGCGGGCAAACGTTCCATGAACGTCAGGCTTCGGCGGGCACCTCGTACTCACCGATCACATGGGCACGCGCGATGGCGTGGAACCGCAGGTTGAACCCGACGACGGCCGGGCTGGCGTCCGCGTCCGGACCGAGCTTCTCCTGGTCCACGGCGTACACCGTGAACACATAGCGGTGCGGCCCGTCCCCGGCCGGCGGCGCGGCACCGCCGAAGTCCTTCGACCCGTAGTCGTTACGAGCCTGGACCGCACCTTCCGGCAGTCCCTCGAACTTGCCGCTGCCCGCACCCGTCGGCAACTCGGTCACCGAGGCGGGGATGTCGAACACGACCCAGTGCCAGAACCCGCTCCCCGTAGGGGCGTCCGGGTCGTAGCAGGTCACGGCGAAGCTCTTGGTCTCGGGCGGGAAGCCCTCCCAGCGCAGGTGCGGCGAGGTGTTGCCGGCCGCGTAGACCTGAGCGTCCTTGAGGGTCCCGCCGTGCTCGACGTCCTCGCTCACGACCGTGAAGGACGGCACGGGCGGATGGAAGTCGTGGGGCAGCGGCCGCCTCTTGAGCTCGGTCACTTCGATACCTCCTGACGAACAGTGGAATCAGCAGTTCCGAGCCTAGAACCAGTTGCGCTTGCTGCCGACCTCGGACAGCCACTGGTTGAGGTACGCCGCCCAGTCGGTCCCCTGGAAGTCGTTCAGACCCACCTGGAACGACCGGAAGGTGTCGCTTCCCTCGCTGAACAGCCCCGGCTTCTTGTCCATTTCGAGGACGACGTCCATCGCGTGCTCATCCGCGACGAAGCTCAACTCGACCTGGTTGATACCGCGGTACTGCTGTGGCGGGAAGAACTCGATCTCCTGGTAGAACGGCAGCTTCTGCCGCGTACCGCGGATGTGGCCGCGCTCCATGTCCGCGTTCTTGAAGCGGAAGCCCAGCTGGATGAAGGCGTCGAGGATCGCCTTCTGCGCGGGCAGCGGGTGCACGTTGATCGGGTCCAGGTCGGTGGAGTCCACGGCCCGAGCGATCGCCAGCTCCGTCGTCACACCGATGTTCATCCCGCGCAGCGCCTGCCCGTCGATCATGGTGATCGGCGTCTCCCACGGAATGTCCAGCGTGAAGGGCACCCCGTGCACGGCCTGGGCCTGGAGCTCGAAGGCACCACCGAGCTGCACCTTCGTGAACTCGATGTCCTGCTTGTACTCCGAGTCCTGGCTCTCGACCTCGACACGTGCCTGAAGGCCGACGGCCAGTCCCTCGATGTCCTGGTTCACGGACCCGCCCTGAATCCGCACCTCACCCTGGACGACACCGCCCGGAACGACGTTGACCTCAGTCAGCACCGTCTCGACCGAAGCACCGCCGGCCCCCAGGCTCGCGAGCAGCTTCTTGAACGCCATGACTCTCCTCTTCTCAGAGTGGATCCCTGATCCCTACAAACGCGATCCGGCCGTGGCCGGTTCCGCGCCCCACACTGGCAAGGCGCAGGCCCTCTGACCACCCCGTTGCGACCACCCGTCTGCACTACCCTCGGACGGCATGATCGTGACCCCCGACCGTACGCCCCTCCCCAGAAATTTCTTCGACCGGCCCGTCCTGGAGGTCGCACCCGACCTCCTGGGCCGCATCCTCGTACGCACGACACCGGACGGTCCGATCGCCCTCCGCCTCACGGAGGTCGAGGCCTACGACGGCCCGAACGACCCCGGCTCCCATGCCTATCGCGGCCGCACGCCCCGCAATGACGTGATGTTCGGTCCCCCCGGACATGTCTACGTCTACTTCACCTACGGCATGTGGCACTGCATGAACCTGGTGTGCGGCCCCGACGGTCAGGCGAGCGCGGTCCTCCTCCGGGCCGGCGAGATCGTCGAGGGCGCCGAGCTCGCCCGCAAGCGTCGACTCTCGGCCCGGAACGACAAGGAACTGGCCAAAGGCCCGGCCCGCCTGGCCACCGCCCTGGGCGTGGACCGGGCCCTGGACGGCACGGACGCCTGCGCCTCCGGCGAGACACCCTTGAGGATCCTCACCGGCACCCCAGTGCCCTCCGACCAGGTACGCAACGGCCCCCGCACCGGCGTGGCGGGCGACGGCGGCAACGGGGACATTCACCCCTGGCGCTTCTGGATCGCCAACGACCCCACGGTGAGCCCCTATCGGGCCCACGTCCCGAGGCGCCGCCGAAGTTGACGCGCCCTTGCGAGGCGCGTAACGTAGCCCGAGCCGCTGAACCGGGTACTGCGCTAGTCAGCAGCCGGAGCGGCGAACCCACTACCTACGAGAACCCCTCAGCGGGGTCAATTCTGGTGTGCTCGCATGCCTGAATTCGAGCCCGCCGATCCCGATTATGAATCGGGCGGGGGAATCGGCTAACGTAGTGAATGTCGAAAGGCCGACGGGCGAAAGCCCAGAGCCTCCCGACATCCCGCCGACAGGGAATCGGATCCGAAAAAGATCTGATAGAGTCGGAAACGCAAGACCGAAGGGAAGCGCCTGGAGGAAAGCCCGAGAGGGTGAGTACAAAGGAAGCGACCGTTCCTTGAGAACTCAACAGCGTGCCAAAAGTCAACGCCAGATATGTTGATACCCC